>NZ_JBDTTH010000020.1:0-57647 GCF_039930745.1 Polaromonas sp.
TACACCCAGTTCATCGGCAGGTCGACCATGGTCATGCGCGAGTTGCTGCCCAGCTTGCTCATCATCATTCCGGTCAGCACGGTGGCGGCAGCGAAGAATCCGATGCGCATCACGTCCACCAGTGTGGCCAGGGCGCGTGCCACCGGCTTCGACATGAACTTGTAGAAAAAATCAACCTGGATGTGGTTGTTTTTCACCACGCCGATGGTGGCCCCGGTGAAGACCACGGCAATCAGCAGATAACGCGCGATTTCTTCGGTCCACGCGGCCGAATCGTTCATGACATAACGTGTGAAGAACTGGTAGAACACCGTGGCGCCCAGGATCCAGAAAAAGCCCAGCGCCACCCAGCCTTCAAGGGTTGTGCCAGAGAGGTCGATGGCCTCGTCCTGGGCATGAAATTCGCCGTCGGCACCCATCACGGGGGCCATCTCGTCAATGGTTTCTATCTTCATAGTCTGATGATCCTGAGTGGTAGGAACGGGCTGCCTGTTGAGGCAGCCCGGTACGGCCCCTGGCTGACCTTACTTGAGGCCGACCACGCGGTCCCAGTCTTTCTTGTCGAGCTTCATCGATTCAAAAGTGATGGCTTTGAGCACGCGTTGCTGGAAATCGGCGCGGTCCACGGTCACGACGTTGTTGCCCTTTTTCTTGAACTCCTCAACCAGTTCGCCTTCGCGTTTGCGGATGTCGTTGGTGGCGTTGACGGCGGCTTCCTGCGTCACTTCCGAGAGGATCTTCTGCTCGGCCGGTGACAGCTTGTTCCAGAGGTTTGGCGATATCACGGTCAACAACGCGTCAGAGATGTGGCCGGTCAGAATGATGTTCTTCTGCACTTCATAGAATTTTTTTGCCTCAATGGTGGGCAGCGGGTTTTCCTGCGCATCCACCGTGCCGTTCTGCAGCGCCAGGTAGACCTCGGCGAAGGCGATGGGTGTCGGGTTGGCGCCGCAGGCACGCGGCAGCGCGGTGTAGGCCGGGGAGTCCGGCACGCGCATCTTGATGCCCTTCATCTCGTCGCAGTTCTTGAACAGCTTGTTGCTGGTGGCATGACGCGCGCCATAGTAGGTCAGGGCGGTCACGGTGTTGCCCGTTGCCTTTTTGTAGCCCTCTGTCAACTCCTTGAAAATGTCGCTTTTGCCGTAGGCGATCACATGATCGGCATCGCGGAAAGTGAAAGGGTAATAACTCACGGCCAGGCGCGGGTAGGAGTTGGAGGCAAAAGAGGCACCTGTCAGGATGATGTCCACCGTGCCAAGCTGCAGGCCCTGATTGATGTCGCTTTCCTTGCCCAGGCTGGAAGCCGGGAAGACCTGAATCTCGTACTTGCCGTTGGTGCGCTTTTTGAATTCCTCGCCGGCCCAGACCGACCACTTGTGGTACGGCTCCGACGTCTCATACACGTGTGCCCACTTGAGCTTGGTCTGTGCCTGGGCCAGGCCCAAGCTGCCCATGCCGCCCGCCAGGATGGCGCAGCAGGCGATGGCTTTGATTGTCAATCGTTTGGTCATGTTGTCTCCTCGGTTAAAAAAAGGGAAAGCAGGAATGGAAACGCTGGCGGAAATCAGCTCATCGTCTTAGCGCGGCGCCAGCTCGCACTGAATCGGGCATGGGACTTGTCCATGTGGGCATGCATCGCGGTGCGGGCGGCGGCGCTGTCGTGCGCGCAGATGGCGGCAAGAATGGCTTCGTGTTCGGAAATCGCCGACTGCCAGGACTTCATGGTTTCGAAGTAACCCCCCAGCCGCGTGAACAGTGGGCCACGGCGCGAATCCCAGAAGGTCTGGACGGTCTCGATCAGCACCACGTTGCCGCAGGACCCGACGATGGCGGTGTGAAAGGCGCGATCGCCCTCCAGCGGCAGCACACCCCGGTTGGCATCGCTGATCATGGCGTCGATCGCGGCGCGCATGGTGTCCGTGTCCTTGCGTCTGGCCTGGTCGGCGGCCATGGAGGCGATTTCGCCTTCCACCACGCGGCGTGCGCGGATCAGCTCCAGCGGACCCCATTCGGCAGGGGTCAGCTGCGGGCCATTGCTGCGCAGTGTCCGCTTGGACCGGTCCAGCACATAAACACCAGAGCCGGTGCGAACTTCCACCCAGCCTTCGACTTCCATGGCGATCAGGGCCTCGCGCACGGAAGGGCGGCTCACGCCCAGCTGCTTGGCCAGATCGCGCTCGGCCGGCAGGCGCGTGCCCGGGCCAAACTCGCCCTTGCCGATCAGCGAGCGCAGCTGCTCGGCAATCTGGCGGTACAGGCGTTGCGGTTCGACGGTTTGCAGCGGCATGAAAAGGGCAGGGTGGGTATTAAGGGTTAGCCAGAATTGGACAAGTGGTCAGACCAATTAATAATCCCATGATTCCGGCCAACCGGCATCCGGCTAAACCCTAAACCTCCAACAAGCTGGCAAGCAAAGGAAATGACATGAGACTTCAAGGAAAAACCGCACTGATCACTGCTGCCGGGCAGGGCATAGGCCGGGCCAGCGCGCTGGCGATGGCGGCAGAAGGCGCGCAGGTCTGGGCCACCGATGTGAATGAGAAGCTGCTCGAAACCTATGCGGGCGTTCCCAACATCCACGTGACGAAGCTTGATGTGCTCGACAAGACGGCCATCCAGAAGCTCATAAACAGCATGCCGGCGCTCGACATCCTGTTTAACTGCGCGGGCTTTGTGCACAACGGCACTATCCTGCAGGCCACGGACGAGGACTGGAATTTTGCTTTCAACCTCAACGTGCGCGCCCAGTTCTGGATGATCCAGGCAGCGCTGCCCAAAATGCTGGCGAACGGCGGCGGCAGCATCATCAACATGGCCAGTGTGTGCGGCAGCCTCAAGGGCTTGCCCAACCGTTTTGCCTACGGCGCGAGCAAGGCGGCGGTGGTGGGACTGACCAAGTCGGTGGCCGCGGACTTTGTGGGCCAGGGCATACGCTGCAATGCCATTGCGCCCGGCACAGTGGACACGCCTTCTCTGGGAGACCGCATCAACAGTTATGCCGATCCGGTGGAGGCGCGCAAGAATTTTGTCGCGCGCCAGCCCATGGGGCGCATGGCGCAGGCGCATGAAATTGCGCCCATCGTGGTGTACCTGGCGAGCAACGAGTCGGTTTTTGCAACGGGTCAGTTGTTCTCTGTCGATGGTGGCATGACCATATGAACCGACTCGACTTCGAAGGCAGGCATGCTGTGGTCACGGGCGGGGCAACAGGCCTAGGCTATGCCATCGCGCAGCGCCTCATTCAGTCAGGCGGAAGTGTCACTCTGTGGGACCGCGACGGGGACGCAGCCGAAAAAGCGGTTGCCGCGTTAGGGCTCAAGGCCTCGGCGGTGACGGTCGATGTATCGCAACATGCATCGGTGCAGGCCGCTGTTCAGGCCACGTTGCGCATTGCTTCCAGGGTTGACGCGCTGGTCAACAGCGCCGGCGTCACCGGTCCCAATGTCAAGCTCTGGGACTATCCGGTGGGCGACTGGCACCAGGTGATGGAAGTCAACCTCAACGGCCTGTTCCTGTGCTGCCGCGAGTGGACGCCGCATATGCGCGCCAACAACTATGGGCGCATCGTCAACATTGCCTCGGTGGCCGGAAAGGACGGCAACCCGAACGCCAGTGCCTACAGCGCCAGCAAGGCCGCCGTGATCGCGCTGACCAAGTCGCTGGGCAAGGAACTCGCCGATACTGGCGTGCGCGTCAACTGCGTGACGCCCGCCGCGGTGAAGACCGCCATCTTTGACCAGATGACGCCTGAACACATTGCCTTCATGCTGTCGAAAATCCCCATGGGCCGCTTCGGCACGCCCGAAGAGGTGGCCGCGATGGTGGGCTGGCTGTGCACCGAAGAATGTTCTTTCTCGACCGGTGCGGTGTTTGACCTGTCGGGTGGACGCTCCACTTACTGATGGAGACATCCATAAATCCGAATCTCGGGCGCATGGCTGCACGGAGCGTGAGCGAACCTGGATGTTCGGCGGTGCTCGCAATCCTCATGCACCCAAGTGCATTCCGGTTGCTGCGCGCCGTGCGCCTTGCCCTGCATCCCGATAATCGAATTTCTGGACGCCTCCACTTTTCACTTGTTTTTAAAAAGGAAAAACCATGAAACTCGTTCGTTATGGCAACCCGGGCAAAGAAAAGCCCGGCCTCATTGATGCGGATGGCAAGCTGCGCGATCTCAGCGGCGTGATTACCGACGTTGGCCCTGACCAGCTCGGCGATGCCGCGCTGGCTAAGCTGCGCAAGCTGAAAACCACCACCCTGCCACTGGTCAAGGGCAAGCCGCGTTTCGGCAGCCCGGTCGGTGGTGTTGGCAAGTTCATTGCCATCGGCCTGAATTACGCCGACCATGCCGCCGAGTCGGGACTGCCAATTCCTCCCGAGCCGGTGGTGTTCATGAAAGCCACCAGCTGCATCCAGGGCCCCAACGACCCGGTCATGCTGCCCAAGGGCTCGGTCAAGAGCGACTGGGAAGTTGAACTCGGCGTGGTGATCGGCACCCGCGCACGTTATGTGTCGCAAAAGGACGCGCTGAATTTTGTTGCCGGCTATTGCACGATCAACGACGTCAGCGAGCGCGAATTCCAGATCGAGCGCGGCGGCACCTGGGACAAGGGCAAGGGCTGCGACACCTTCGGCCCGCTAGGCCCCTGGCTGGTGACACGCGACGACGTGCCCAACCCGCAAAAACTCGCCATGTGGCTGGACCTGAACGGCAAGCGCATGCAGACCGGCAGCACGAAGACCATGATTTTCAGCGTCGCCAAAATCGTCAGCTACGTCAGCCAGTTCATGACCCTGCTGCCGGGCGATGTGATCACTACCGGCACGCCTCCCGGCGTTGGCCTGGGCATGAAGCCGCCGCTGTACCTGAAAAAAGGCGACGTGATGGCCTTGGGCATTGAAGGCCTGGGTGAGCAGCGCCAGGTGGTCGTACCCTTCAAGCTTTGAACCCGGCCTGAAGCCGTGCGAAGCCAGCCTCTAGGGTTTACCCTTGACTGGCTTAGAAAAACTTCTCTAGAAAATCCCGCTGCTTGCGTGGGGACATGGAAATACTGCAAAATAGAACGACCGTTCGTTTTATTTGTCTGGATGCCATGTCCGTCACTGAATTGCCTGCCAAAACTGCCCGTGCCGCCCGCTCCCTTTCCGGGTTGCAGGTGGCTGGCGCTGCCAAAAGCCAGCAAAAAGGCCAGCAGACCAAGGCCGCCATCATTGATGCGGCGCTGGGCCTGGCCACGCAGATCGGTCTCGAAGGCCTGAGCATAGGCGCCCTGGCCGAGGTCATGCGCATGAGCAAGTCCGGCGTGTTTGCCCACTTCGGCTCGCGTGAAGAACTCCAGATCTCCGTCATCCGCGAGTATTTCGCGCGTTTTGAGGAAGAGGTGTTTTACCCCGCCCTGAAAGAGCCCAAAGGCTTGCCGCGTGTGCAGGCCCTGTTCGGCAACTGGATGAAACGTGTGGCGGTGGAACTGCAGTCGGGCTGCATTTTCATCAGCGGCGCCGTTGAGTTTGACGACCGGCCCGGCCCGGTGCGCGATGCGCTGGCCACGTCGGTGCAAACTTGGCTGGCTGCCATGTACCGTGCCGTGGTGCTGGCCAAGGAGGCCGGCCACCTGCACGCGGACGCCGACGAGCGCCAGATTGCTTTCGAAATCCATGGCCTGATCCTGGCCCTGCATTACGAGGCCCGTTTCCTCAAAACACCTGGCTCGATAGACCGCACCTTGCGGGCCTTCCAGAGCATCCTGGCGCGTTACGGCAATGACGCCGCTCTGGCGCTGTCGCCGCCTATCACTTCCGCATCGCTCACCGGTATGGCCCGGGCGGTGCCTGATTCTTCTTCCTCCTCTTCCGTTTAATCCCCTTCAAAGGACTTCCCCATGCCTCAATACAACCCGCCGCTGCGCGACATGCAATTCGTCATGCACGAAGTGCTCAAGGTGACCGACGAGTTCAAGGCCTTGCCCAAACACGCCGAGGTGGATGTCGACACCATCAATGCCGTGCTTGAAGAAGCCGGCAAGTTTGCGGCCGAGGTGACCTTTCCGCTGAACATCAGCGGCGACACCGAAGGCTGCAAGCTCGACCAGGCCACGCATGAGGTGACGCCTCCCAAGGGTTTCAAGGAGGCCTACGCCAAATATGTTGAAGGCGGCTGGGCGGCACTGTCCTGCGACCCCGAATACGGCGGCCAGGGCCTCCCTTTTGTGCTGAACCAGTGCCTGTACGAGATGCTGAATTCGGCGAACCAGGCCTGGACCATGTACCCGGGCCTGTCGCACGGCGCTTATGAAGCCCTGCACGCGCACGGCACCGACGAGCAGAAAAAAACCTACCTGCCCAAGCTGGTCAGCGGCGAGTGGACCGGCACCATGTGCCTGACCGAGCCGCATTGCGGCACCGACCTGGGCCTGCTGCGCAGCAAGGCCGAGCCGCAGCCCGATGGCAGCTACAAAATCACCGGCAACAAGATTTTCATCAGCGCCGGTGAACACAACATGGCCGGCAATATCGTGCACCTGGTGTTGGCCCGCCTGCCGGACGCGCCGCAAGGCAGCAAGGGTATCAGCCTGTTTGTCGTGCCCAAGTTCAACGTCAAGCCCGATGGTTCGCTGGGCGAGCGCAACGGCATCTTCTGCTCCGGCCTGGAACACAAGATGGGCATCCACGGCAACGCCACCGCGCAGATCGTCATGGAAAACGCCAGCGGCAGCCTGGTCGGCCAGCCTAACAAGGGCCTGGCCGCGATGTTTGTGATGATGAATGCCGCGCGCCTCGGTGTGGGCAACCAGTCGCTGGGCCTGACCGAGGTGGCTTTCCAGAACGCGCTGGCCTACGCCAAGGACCGCATCCAGATGCGCAGCCTGTCGGGTGTGAAAGCCAAGGACAAGCCGGCCGATCCGATCATCGTGCACCCCGACGTGCGCAAGATGCTGCTGACGGCCAAGGCCTATGCTGAAGGCGGCCGTGCACTGGCGATCTATTGCACGCTGCTGCTCGACAAGGAAATCAACCATCCCGACGAAAAGGTGCGCAAGGACTCAGCCGAAGTCGTCGCGCTGCTCACACCCATCGTCAAGGCCTTCCTGACCGACAACGGCCACATCGCCACCAACGCCTGCATGCAGGTCTTCGGCGGCCACGGCTTCATCAAGGAATGGGGCATGGAGCAGTTTGTGCGCGACAACCGCATCAACATGATTTACGAAGGCACCAACACCGTCCAGTCGCTGGACCTGCTGGGTCGCAAGGTGCTGGGCAACAACGGCGCCACGCTGAAGAAATTCGGCAAACTGATAGGCGCGCTGGTAGCCGAGGAAGGCGTCAACGAGAAGATGGCCGAGTTCATCAACCCGCTGGCTTACCTGGCTGACCAGATGACCAAGTTCACGACCGAGCTGGGCTTCAAGGGTTTCCAGAATCCCGACGAAGTGGGCGCCGCCGCGGTGGACTACCTGCGTGTCGCCGGCCACCTGGTGTTTGGTTATTTCTGGGCCCGCATGGCGCAGGTGGCACTGCGCGAAGTGGCGGCCGGCAACACCGACCCCTTCTACCAGGCCAAGCTGCAGACTGCGCGCTTTTACTTCGCCAAGCTTTTCCCTGAGACCGCGACGCTGATGCGCACCGCGCGCAGCGGCAGCAAGGTGCTGATGGACACTGACGCCGCACTGGCCTGATGGCCCGATTTATCAAGCCTTTTAGCACTGGAGCCCTTATGTACCGTGCCTCATTAGCTATCATTTTCGGAGTGTTTTCCCTGCCCGCGCTGGCCCAGGTGACGCCGGTGGGACTGTGGCGCAACATCGACGACAAGACCGGCGAGGCGAAAGCCGACATCCGGATTGTCGAGAGCGGCGGCGTGCTCAGCGGCAAGATCGACAAGCGCCTCGGGAAGGACGTCAAGCCTGACGACACCTGCGACAAATGCAGTGATGAACGCAAGGACCAGCCCATCCTGGGCCTGGAGATCATCCGCGGCGCCAAAAAGGCGGAAGGCAAGGATGTTTGGGAAGGCGGCAAGATTCTCGACCCCGAAAACGGACGCGATTACACGCTGCGCATGACGCCCATCGACGGCGGAAAAAAGCTGGAAGTGCGCGGCTCCTTCGGCCCCTTCGGACGGACCCAGACCTGGGTGCGTGTGCCATGAACCCGACTCAAGCGGTGGCACGCCATGGGTGAGGCTATTTCCCGGGCCCTGCGCATCGGCCAGGGTAGCGGCCCGGCGGAGCGCCGTTGGTATGGGCACCACCTGCTCAAGAAGCCGTTTTTCGGCCGGTTCATGAAGCCCTGGCGCTGGCCGGCGGGTGTGCCGCAGGAAGGCTGGGAGCGGGTGCAGGTTGCCAGCCGCAGCACGAGCCGGCTGGAGGCCATCGTGGCGCGCACGCCGCTTGCCGCGCACGGCGTGGTGGTGTGTGCCCATCCCATGGGCCTAGCCTGCAAGGGCTTCTGGCTGCGCCACGGGCACGCGCAAAAGCTGCTGGATGCAGGCTTTCACGTGGTGGCCTTTGACTTCAACGGTTTCGGCGAAAGCCCTTCGACCAATTTCGATTTCCCCGGCGACGTGTTGTCCGTGGGGCAGTGGGCGCGCAGCGCCTTTCCCGGCCTGCCGGTGCATGCGCTGACGGCTTCCTTTGGTGCGATCAATACGCTCAGCGCCATCGCCGAGGCGGACTTCCCTTTCGACAAGGTCGTGGCCGAGGGCTGCCCGCCCACGCTGCCCGATTTCTGGAAAGCCTACCCCTTGGCCCATGCGGTGCTCACTGTGGGCCGGCGTATCAATCCCGAAAGTGAACTGCACCTTCGGCCGGTTCATCACCTCGCCAGCATGCGCGATGTGGACGTGCTGCTCATCCACAGCCAGGCCGATCGCTGGACGCCGGTGCATTTCGGCGACGCGTTGCAGCAAGCCGCTTCGCGGCCGGAACGCATCCAGCGCCTGGTTCTTGAACACGCCGACCACACGCATGGCATGCGCGACGAACCACAGCGCTACTGGAGCGCCGTGTTCGAATTTTTCAACCAGATAACCCCAACCAGGTCTTAACCATGTCACGTTTCCAAGTCAAAAAAGTCGCGGTGCTCGGCGCCGGCGTGATGGGTGCGCAGATTGCCGCCCATCTGGTCAACCTCAAGGTACCTGTCGTCCTGTTCGATCTGCCTGCCAAAGAGGGCCCGAAGAACGGTATTGTCATCAAAGCCATTGAAGGCCTGAAAAAACTCAAGCCCGCACCGCTCGGCGTGCCGGAAGATGCGGCGCTGATCCAGCAGGCCAACTACGAAGAACACATGGATGTTCTGAAAGAGTGCGACCTGATCATCGAGGCGATTGCCGAACGCATGGACTGGAAGACCGACCTGTACCACAAGATAGCGCCCTTCATCGGCGAAGGCGCCATCGTGGCCAGCAACACCTCGGGCCTGTCGATCACCAAGCTGAGCGAGGCGTTGCCCGAAGCCATCAAGCCGCGTTTCTGCGGCATCCACTTTTTCAACCCGCCGCGCTACATGACGCTGGTCGAGCTGATCAATACGCCGACTACCGAACCCAAAGTGCTCGACGACCTCGAAGCCTTCGTGACCAGCGGGCTGGGCAAAGGCGTGATCCGCGCACATGACACGCCCAACTTCATTGCCAACCGCGTCGGCATTGCCGGCATGCTGGCCACCATCAAGGAAGCCGAGAACTTTGGCCTGAGCTACGACGTGGTCGATGACCTCACCGGCAAGAAGCTGGGCCGCGCCAGTTCCGGCACTTTCCGCACTGCCGATGTGGTGGGCCTGGACACCATGGCGCATGTCATCAAGACGCTGCAGGACAACCTCGGCCCTGTCGGCAGCGGAAAGGTGGAAGATCCGTTCTCCGATATCTACGGCACGCCGGCCGTGCTATCGAAACTGTTGGAATCCAAAAGCCTGGGACAGAAAACCGGAGCCGGCTTTTACAAAAAAGTCGGCCGCGACATCCTGCGCCTGGACCCGGAGAGCATGGAGTATGTTGCTGGCGGCGCCAAGGCCGATGAAGTGGTGGGCCGCATGCTCAAAAAACCGGCCGGCGAGCGGCTGAAGCTGTTGCGCGAAGCCGAAGGCGCCGAGCCGCGTTTCCTCTGGGCCATCCTGCGCGACCAGTTTCATTACGCCGCCGTGCACCTGGCCAGCATTGCCGAAACCGCGCGCGACATTGACTTTGCGATGCGCTGGGGCTTCGGCGCCAAACAGGGCCCTTTCGAGCTCTGGCAGGAAGCTGGCTGGCTGCAGGTGGCGAACTGGATCAAGGAAGACATTGATGCCGGCCGCGCGCTGAGCAAGGCGCCACTGCCCGACTGGGTGTTCAAGGGTTCGGTGGTCGCCGCCGGTGGTGTGCACACGGCCGAAGGCTCTTGGAGTGCTTCTGCCAACAAATTCATTGCGCGCCGCGAGCTGCCGGTCTACAAGCGCCAGTTCTTTCCGGAGAACGTGCTGGGTTCCAACGCCCTTGCGTTCCAGACGGCAGGCACCACGCTGCATGAAGACGATGCGATCCGCTTGTGGACGCTGGACGGTGACCAGGGCGACGTGGTCATTGCCAGCATCAAGACCAAGATGCACGCCATCAGCCCCGATGTCGCCGAAGGCCTGGCGATGGGTGTAGACCTCGCCGAAAAAAGCTACAAAGGCATGGTGATCTGGTCCAACGACGAGATGTTCTCCGCCGGCGCTGACCTTCAGGCCATGTTGCCGGCTTTCATGATGGGCGGCGCCAAGGCGATTGAAGGCGCGGAGGCCGAATTGCAGAACGTGATGCTCAAGCTGCGTTATGCGGCCGTGCCCGTGGTGTCGGCCATTCGCGGCCTGGCGCTGGGCGGTGGTTGCGAGATGGCGGTGTACTCGGCAAAGCGCGTGGCCGCGATGGAAAGCTACATCGGTCTGGTTGAAGTCGGAGTGGGCCTGGTGCCCGGCGCCGGCGGTCTGGCCTACATCGCCCGCCGTGCCGCGGAAAATGCCGCCGCGTCCACCAACAAGGACATCCTGCCTTTCCTCACCGAAGGATTCACCGCCGCGGCCATGGCCAAGGTCGGTACCAGCGCGATCGAAAGCCGCAAGATCGGGTATCTTCTCGACAGCGATGTCATCGTGCCGAACAAGGACGAGTTGCTGTTTGTCGCGCTCAACGAAGCGCGTGCCCTGTTCAACTCCGGCTACCGCGCGCCGCACAAACGCCAATTCCCGGTGGTGGGCCGCAGCGGCCTGGCCACCATCAAGGGCCAACTGGTGAACATGCGCGACGGCGGTTTTATCAGCCCGCATGACTTCCACATTGCCAGCCTGATCGCCAACGTGGTGTGCGGCGGCGATGTCGATGCGGGTTCGCTGGTGACGGAAGAGTACTTGATGACGTTGGAGCGCAAGGCCTTCTGCTCGTTGCTCGAACATCCCAAAACTCAAGAGAGGATTATGGGAATGATGAGCACGGGCAAACCTGTGCGCAACTGATCAAGCTACTGCGGAATCGCCATGCGTCGTTGCAGCCCTAGACCAATCCTCACGTACAGAAGTACGCTCCGGTTGCTCTCGGGCACCCGCGCCTAGCCTGACGATCCCTCGCTACGCTTGCTCAGCCGCGCACTTCTCGCTTATTCAACCAATGAAGGCCATGACCACTCATTCTCCCAACCGCCTTGAGCGCCAGCTGGACCGGCTGTCGGACCTGCCTGCGTTTGCGCGCACCTGGTTTCGGGGTGTGGTGATGCACCGCGCCGTGCCTTTCACGGGCACGGCGGGGCTGGACTTTCTGCAGATGACGACGGGCAGGGTCGAGATCGGTATCAGGAACGAGAAGAAGGTGCAAAACCACATTGGTGGCATTCATGCTTCGGCGATGAACCTGCTGGCGGAAACCGCCACCGGCATGGTGGTGGGCATGAATGTGCGGGACGACTGCACACCGCTGGCCAAAGAGTTGAAGATGGCGTTCAAAAAGCGCGCGACCGGATCGCTCCGGGCCGTGGCCACCTTGAGCGACGAGCAGCGCGCCGCCATGCAGGCCAGCGACAAGGGTGAAGTGACCGTGGCAGTCACCGTGACTGACGAGGCCGGCGTGAACCCGGTCGAATGTGAATTTGTGTGGGCCTGGATTCCGTCCGGCCCGCGAAAAAGTTAAGTAAAGAATCAAAGGAACTGACATCATGGCCAAACAAGTCCAGGAAGCCTACATCGTTGCCGCCACGCGCACGCCCATTGGGCGCTCGCACCGGGGATTTTTCCGCAACACCCGTCCCGACGACCTGCTGGTGCGCGCGCTGCAAGCCGCGCTGGCGCAAGTGCCAACGCTGGATCCGAAAGCCATCGAAGACATCATCTGCGGCTGCGCGATTCCCGAGGGACCGCAAGGCCTGAACATTGCGCGTATTGGCGCGGTGCTGGCCGGCTTGCCGACCAGCGTGGGCGGCATCACCGTGAACCGCTTTTGCGCTTCCGGCCTGAGCGCCATCCAGATGGCGGCCGACCGCATTCGTGTCGGCGAGGCCGATGTGATGATTGCCGCCGGCACTGAAAGCATGAGCATGGTGCCGATGTCGGGCAACTCGCCTTCGCTGTCGCCCGCCATGTTTGCCAACGACGAGAACATCGGCATTGCCTACGGCATGGGTCTGACCGCCGAGAAGGTAGCACAGCAGTGGAAAGTGTCGCGCGACGCGCAGGACCAGTTTGCGCTCGAATCGCATCAGAAGGCCATCAAGGCGCAGAAGGACGGCGAGTTCACCGCCGAGATCACGCCAGTCGAAGTCACCGACCGTTCACCTGATCTCGAAAGCGGCGAGGTGATCAGCAAGACCCGTACCGTGAGCCTGGACGAAGGCCCGCGTCCCGACACCTCGCTCGAAGGCCTGGCCAAGCTCAAGACCGTGTTTGCCGCGCGCGGCTCGGTCACCGCCGGCAACAGCTCGCAAACCTCCGACGGCGCCGGCGCGTTGATCCTGGCCAGCGAAAAAGCTGTGAAGGAACATGGCCTCAAGCCACTCGCACGCTTTGTCAGCTACGCCGCCAAGGGCGTGCCGCCGCACATCATGGGCATAGGTCCGATCGAAGCGATTCCGGCCGCGCTGCGTTATGCGGGCCTGAAGCAGGGCGACATCGACTGGTATGAACTGAACGAAGCTTTTGCTGCGCAATCGCTGGCGGTGATCAATACCCTGGGCCTTGATGCCAGCAAGGTTAACCGGATGGGTGGCGCGATTGCGCTGGGCCACCCGCTGGGCGCGACAGGTGCGATTCGCGCCGCGACGGTGATTCATGCCTTGCATCGGCATCAGCTGAAGTATGGGATGGTGACGATGTGTGTAGGGATGGGGCAAGGCGCCGCAGGCATCTTTGAACGGGTGTAGGGTTGGGCTACTACGCGGGCGATCTGCGGCGTTGGTCCGGTGCTCCCCACCCTCACGTACCTGAAGTACGTTCCGGTGGGTCCGCTCCGGCCGCCTTGCAGCTCATCCCGCTCGCTATGCCCTGGAGATAGGCTACTGCGTGGGCGCATTGCGTTGTTGCAGCCCGAAGAAAATCCTCACGACCCTTTAGGTCGCTCCGGTTTTCTTCGGGCGCCCGCGCCTAGCACTGCATCCCGCTCGCTACGCCCCGGCGGCTACGTGGTTGTTTAAGGGAAAAGTCATGCAAAAGCAGGTTCTTGAATCGGGCACATCACAACTCTCCTTGCGGATCTATGACCCGGCGGAAACTGCGCGTGCGAGTGTGGTGATTGGCGGCGCGATGGGGGTTCGGCAGGACTACTACGCGCCGTTTGCGGAGTGGCTGTCAGGCCAGGGTTTTCGCGTGACGACGTTTGATTACCGCGGTTCCGGCGAGTCCTTGCCGGGCACGCCGGGTGGCACCCTGCGCGGCTTCAAGGCTGATCTGTTCGACTGGGCCAGCGACTATGAAGCGGTTGTCGATTCGGCAAAGGCGGCTTTGCCACATGCCCATAGCCTGGGTGCGCAACTGCCGGGTTTCCTGAAAAACCAGGGCAAGGTGGACGGGCTGGTCAGTATCGCCGCCGGCAGCGGCTACTGGCGCGACAACGCGCCGCAACTCAGACGCATGATTCTCTATTTCTGGTACGTGCTGGTGCCGCTGTCCACGCGCCTGTGCGGCTATTTTCCCGGGCGCAAGTTGAAGAAGGTCGGTGACCTGCCGGCGGGTGTGATGCTGCAGTGGCGCAAGTGGTGCCTGGATCCGCTCTACAGCGTGGGCGCCGAGGGCGAGGGTGCGCGCCTGGCTTATGCGCAGGCGACTTTTCCGGTGCTGGCCTTGTCCATCACCGACGACGAACTGATGACCTGGCGTGGCACGCAAAACCTCATCAATCTGTACACCGGCACTGAGCGCAGCTTTGAGCGCATCACGCCGGCTGATCTGGGTGTCAAACGCATCGGGCATTTCGGATTTTTCCGCCAGCAGTTCAGCCAGAGCCTGTGGCCGCGAACGGTGGACATGCTGGAGCGAATGGCGCCCGCTTCGGCCGCCACAAGCGTCGCCGGCACGACTGCCTGATGGCCGCTGCAGCGGCATACTGGTTCCATGAATTCTCACCCTTTCGATGAAGCCATCGCCCTGCAGGTGCAGGACGATGGCACATTTCTCGGCCACACGAGTGCCGCCTACGCCAACATGGTCGGGCCCTTCGGCGGCGTCACGGCGGCGCAGGCACTGAACGCCGTGCTGCAGCACCCGCAGCGCCTGGGTGATCCGATTTCGCTGACTGTCAACTTTGCGGCAGCGCTGGCCGATGGTCCGTTCACCGTGACGGCGCGGCCTGCGCGCACCAATCGCTCGACCCAGCACTGGGTGATCGAAATGCAGCAGAACGGCGAGACCGTGCTGACAGGCACCGCCTTTTTCGGCTTGCGGCGCGACACCTGGGGCGCTGATGAACACACCATGCCGAATGTTCCGGCAGCGGCTGATGTTCCGCGTGCCGCAGGTCCGGCGCGCGTGGAGTGGGTCAAGCGTTATGAGATGCGTTTTGCCGAAGGCGCGATTCCGGTCGAATGGAACGGTGCTGACCAGGGCATCAGCCGTACCCGGCTGTGGCTGCGCGACGACCCGCCGCGCCCGCTGGATTTTGCCTCGCTGACCGCGTTGTCGGATGTGTTTTTCCCCCGGGTCTGGCGGCGCCGGCCGGTGCTGGTGCCGATCGGCACAGTGTCGATGACGGTGTACTACCATGCCGATGCGGCTCTGCTGCAGGCAACCGGCAGCGGCCACCTGCTGGGGCAGACGCAGGCCCAGGCATTTCGCAATGGCTACTTTGACCAGACGGCGCAGTTGTGGAATGAGGCCGGTGAGTTGCTGGTGACGACACACCAGGTCGTCTATTACAAAGAATGAATATGCCCCCACGCACCGCACTGACGTGTCGTCGCTGCCCCCCGAGGGGGCGCAAGGCTCCTAGGGGCGGCCCGTCGGAGACTTGGTCATGAACAAAGTGGCCTTGGTCATCGGCGCGGGTGACGCCACCGGCGGTGCGATTGCCCGGCGCTTTGCGCGCGAGGGCTACTCCGCCTGCGTGACGCGCCGCAGCCTCGACAAGCTGCAGCCGCTGCTCGAACAGATTCGAGCGGACGGTGGCACGGCCCATGGCTTTGCCTCTGACGCGCGCAAGGAAGAAGAAGTTGTCGCGCTGGTTGAACAAATCGAAAGCACGCTCGGGCCGATCGAGGTGCTGGTCTTCAACATCGGCGCCAATGCGCCCAGCAGTGTCCTGGAAGAAAGCGCGCGCAAATATTTCAAGATCTGGGAGATGGCCTGTTTCGGTGGTTTTCTCAATGGCCGTGAAGTCGCCAAACGCATGGTGCAGCGCGGGGGTGAGGGCCACAAAGGCACCATCATCTTCACCGGCGCCACGGCGTCCCTGCGCGGCGGTGCGCACTTCGCGGCGTTCTCGGGCGCCAAGATGGCGTTGCGCGCGCTGGCGCAAAGCATGGCGCGCGAGCTCGGGCCGCGCGGCATTCATGTGGCCCATGTGGTGGTGGATGGCGCCATCGACACCGCCTTCATCCGCGACAACTTTCCTGAGCGGTACGCGCTGAAGGCCGAGGACGGCATTCTCAACCCCGAGCACATCGCCGACACCTACTGGATGCTGCACAAGCAGCCGCGCGATGCTTGGACGCATGAGATCGACCTGCGGCCCTACCTGGAGAAGTTCTGATGACAAAAACCGTCGAGTTCTTTTTTGATGTGGGCAGTCCGGCCGCCTACATTGCCTGGAAGCAGCTGCCACATGTCTGCCGTGAAGCTGCCGGCACCATTGATTACAAGCCGATGCTGCTCGGTGGTGTGTTCCAGGCCACGGGCAACCATTCACCCACCACCGTTCCGGCCAAGGGCCGCTACATGATGGGCGACCTGGGTCGCTTCGCAGCGCGTTATGGTGTCGCTTTTGAAGAGAACCCGCATTTTCCGATCAACACCCTGACCCTGATGCGCGCCGCAACTGCCTTGCAGATGCAGCAAGCTGACCGCTTCGTGCCTTTTGTGGAAGCGGTGTACCGGGCGATCTGGGTGGACAGGAAAAACATGAACGACCCGCAGGTGGTGGGCGAGGTCTTGCAGGCGGCCGGCTTTGATCCGGCAGCGATATTTGCGCTGGCCGCTGATCCCGCGGTGAAAGACCGCCTCAAGGCCGTCACCCAGGAAGCGGTCGAACGGGGCGTGTTCGGCGCCCCTACTTTTTTCGTCGACGGGCAGATGCACTGGGGGCAGGACCGGCTCGATTTTGTCAAACAAGCACTGGAAACCACATGAGCACAGACATCCTCACCCACACCGAAGCCGGTGTGATGACCATCACCTTCAACCGGCCGGAGCGCAAGAACTCCATCACCTCTGCCATGTACGGCGCGCTGGCTGACGCGCTGGCTGCGGCCGAAGCGGACGCCACTGTGCGTGTGGTGCTGTTGCAGGGCCAGGAGAGCATCTTCTCCGCCGGCAACGACATTGGCGACTTCCTGAACAAGCCGCCTGCCGGCATGGACTCGCCGGTGTTTCGCTTTCTGCGAGGCATCGCAGCCTTCCCCAAGCCGCTGGTTGCCGCCGTCTGCGGCCCGGCCGTGGGTGTGGGCACCACCCTGCTGTTTCACTGCGATCTGGTCTACGCCGGGGACAACGCGGCTTTCTCCATGCCTTTCGTTAACCTGGGCCTGTGCCCTGAGGCAGCGTCCAGCCTGCTGGTGCCGCAGATGCTGGGCTACCACCGCGCCGCCGAAGCCTTGCTGCTGGGCGAGCCCTTCATGGCCGAAGCCGCGATGGAGGTGGGCCTGGTCAACCGGGTCGTGCCGCCGACCGAAGCCAATGGCATCGCGCAGGCGATTGCGCGCAAGCTCGCTGCCAAGCCGCTGTCCTCACTGGTCGAGACCAAACGCCTGATGAAAAAAGGCCAGCAGGCGCTGGTGATCCAGCAGATGGCAGAGGAGGGCGCGAGCTTCGGCCGTATGCTGCAGGAGCCCGCAGCCAAGGAAGCCTTCGGCGCGTTTATGCAAAAGCGCAAGCCGGATTTCAGCCAAGTTTGAAGTACGAGGTCGAAGGGCGGTGCAAGAAGGGGAGGCGCTTTTGCAAAAGCAGGGCGCCATCCAGGCTTCCTCAGAGTTTGAGCATAAAAATGGCATTCAGCCCATATGTAGCGGTCGCAACCAGCTATTAATTTTGTAGCGTAAAGGAGTCGTCATGAGTTCAGTCCCCGGTCTCAAAGGCAAAACCCTGTTCATCACCGGCGCTTCGCGCGGCATTGGCCTGGCCATTGCCACACGTGCGGCGGCCGATGGCGCCAACATCGTGATCCTGGCCAAAACCACCGACCCCAACCCCAAGCTGCCGGGCACAATTTACAGCGCTGCAGAAGCGGTGAAAGCAGCCGGAGGGCAGGCGCTGCCGCTGGCGGTGGATATCCGTGAGGAAGAGGCTGTCGCGGCCGCGGTGGCTAAGGCGGTGGAAACTTTTGGCGGCATCGACATCCTCGTCAACAACGCCAGCGCCATCAGCCTGACCGACACCGAACACACCCCGATGAAGCGTTACGACCTGATGAACGGCATCAACGCGCGCGGTACCTACCTGTGTACCCAGGCCTGCCTGGCTGAGCTGAAAAAATCTGCACAGGCCGGGCGCAACCCGCAGGTTCTGACCATGTCGCCCCCACTGAGCATGAAGCAGCACTGGTTCGAGAACCACACGGCTTACAGCATGGCCAAGTACGGCATGAGCATGTGCACACTGGGCCATGCGGGCGAATTCAAAAAATACGGCATCGCCGTCAACAGCCTGTGGCCGCGCACCGCCATTGCCACGGCGGCGTTGCAGATGATTCCCGGCGTGGACCTGAAGCTGTGCCGCAAGCCGGAGATCCTGTCCGATGCGGCCTGGCTGATTCTCACCAGCACCGCCTTGGCCACCGGCAATTTCTACATCGACGACGAATTGCTGGCCGCCCACGGTGTGACCGACCTGGAGAAGTATTCGGTGACACCCGGAACCAAAAAATTCATTCCTGACTTTTTCGTGGATTAGTCTGGCGTCAGGTGTTCGGCGGACAATGAAGCCTGTTGAAAAAGGGGTTTCATGAACGAAGTGTTTGAGCGCGCCCGGCAAAGCTTTCTGGAAGGCCTTGGGCATTTCCAGGCCGGTGCGCTACCCGAGGCCGAGCGCTGTTTTGAGCTTGCCCTGGCACTGGTACCCGGCCGCGCCTCCACCCTCACCAACCTGGGCGCCACAAAGGTCAAGTTCGGCAAGGAAGCCGAGGCGCTACCGCTGCTCGAACAGGCCACCGCGGCCGAACCCGGGAATATCGAAGCCTGGTCTTACCTGGGGCTGGCGCACGCCTGCCTCGCGCAGCATGCTCAGGCCCTGGCCTGTTACGAACAGGCCCTGGCGCTGGATGACGGCAACGCATTGCTCTGGACGCAGCATGCCCAGGCGCTGGTGCGGCTGGGCCGGCCCGAAGAGGCACTGGGTTCCTTCGAGCAGGCGCTGGCGCGCGACGCCGGGCTGGCCGAGGCGTGGAGCCACCGGGGAACGCTGCTGCGCGAAATGAACCGTTTGCAAGACGCCGCTGCGTGTTTCGAGAAAGCGCTCGCGCTGGGCGCCGATCCGCAGATCAACGGCTATTTTCTTGCTTCGGTGCGCGGCGCCGAGGCGCCGGCCACTGCGCCACGAGAGTATGTGGAGTACCTGTTTGATGATTACGCTGCGGAGTTCCAGAGCCATCTCGTGGGTGTTCTGCGCTACCGCGCGCATGAGGTCCTGATCCGGCATCTGGCACGGGGCGAGCCGCGTCGCTTCAGTTCCGTGCTCGACCTGGGTTGCGGCACCGGGTTGTGCGGGCCGCTGATAGCGCCGCTGGCTGATCGTGTGGACGGTGTGGACATTTCGCGCGGCATGCTGGACAAGGCGCGCGCGCTGGGTGTTTACACCGCGCTGATCCACGCTGACGTGGCGGACTACCTGCGTGGTGCCGAGCGCCGCGATGACCTGGTGCTGGCAGCTGATGTCTTCATTTATGTGGGCGACCTTTCTGTAGTGTTCGCGGGGGTGGCCCGTGTTTTACGGCCGGGCGGCCTGTTCTGCTTTACCGTCGAGCGCGCGGCTGATGAAGAAGAACTCGTGTTGCTCCCCAGCCTGCGTTATGCACACTCCGAAACCTACATTCGCCGGCTGGCCCACGAGCACGGCTTTGAAGTGACGAAGCTGCTGCGCGCGCCGCTGCGTGAGGATCAGCAGCGGCCGGTCGAGGGTTTGTATGTCTACCTGGCCACTGGTTGACGCTGGCCGACGCGCGTATCATCGCCAGCAACTTTTATTGCGGGAATGCCATGACTTACATGCTCTTGATTCATGAACCGAAAGGCCAGCGGCTGACGCGTACCGAGGCTGAGGGGCGCGCTGTTTATGGGCGCATGCTGGATTTCGGCGCGGATCTGAAGGCGCGCGGCCTGCTGCTCGCCGCTGAGTCGTTGGCGTCCCAGGACGACGCGGCCCAGGTGCAGGTCAGGGGCGGGCGGCCCCAGGTGCTGGACGGGCCCTTTTCCGAAGCCAAGGAGATGGTCGGTGGGTTTTTCCTGGTCAACTGCGCCACGCGCGAAGAGGCGCTTGCGATTGCCGCCCAGTGCCCGGCAGCGGAGTGGGCCACCATTGAAGTGCGCTCGCTCGGCCCCTGCTTCGCCTGAGTGCGATTACAAAAAAGTAACAAAAGGTTTTTTTGGGCGTAAGTCTGTCGATTTCGCAGCGCCTGGTTCGTCGTGGAGGTAGAAGCCGTTGTTGTGCGGGTCCGCCGGGCCCCGGCTTCCAGGCTCACTACGAAGGAGAACCGCATGCGATTCATGATCATCGTCAAGTCCACGCCCGAGTTCGAGGCCGAGACGACCCCACAAACCCCTGACGAAAAGCTGATGGCCGCCATGGCCGACTATCACGAGGAGTTGTCCCGGGCCGGCGTACTGCTGGACGGCAGCGGCTTGCAGCCCAGCCGCAAGGGCTGGCGCATCCACTATGACGGCCAGAAACGCACCGTGATCGACGGACCCTTCACGGAGGCCAAGGAACTGATTGCCGGCTTCACCACCATCCAGGTACGCAGCCGCGAGGAAGCACTGGAATGGTCGCGCCGCTACCCCAACCCCGTGGGCGAAAACGCACCGGCCGTGATCGAGGTGCGCCAGCTGTATGAGCTGGACGACTTCGCGCCCAGCGAACAGGTCGAGCGCTTCCGCGAGATGAACACCCCCAGCCAGAAATAAGGAACAGCCATGATCAAGACCACTTTGCTTGTGATTCTCGGCCTGGCCGTGCTGGCCATCGCTGTCGTGTTGCTGCTGGCAACACGCCAGCCCGATAGCTTCCGCGTCGAACGCACGGCGAGCATCGCGGCGCCGCCGGAGCGCATCTTCCCGCTGGTCAACGACCTACGGCAAATGAACAGCTGGAACCCGTTTGTCAAAATGGATCCGGATGCCAGCGGCAGTTATAGCGGCCCGGCCGCCGGCCTTGGCGCCGTGTACGACTTTCGCGGCCGCAACAGCGGGAGCATGCGCATTACCCAGGCCAACGCGCCGTCCCGCGTCACCATGGACCTGCACATGACGGGCTTGATGGAAACGCACAACACCGTGAACTTCGAGTTGACGCCGCAGGATGGCAGCACCCGCGTCACTTGGTCGATGGAGGGCGCCCAGCCCTTTCTCGCCAAAGTGATGGGTGTGGTCTTCAACATGGACCAGATGGTGGGTGGCGCCTTTGAGGCCGGCCTGTCCGATCTCAAGACCCAGGCCGAGAAGACCTGAACCAGCGTTATCTACTTTCGTCTTTCAAGGAGAACCCCATGTCCCGCCAGATGTTCGTCAACCTTCCCATCAAGAACATGGAAAAAAGCCAGGCCTTCTTCAAGAGCCTGGGTTTTTCCTTCAACCCGCAATTCACCAACGAGCAGGGCGCCTGCATGGTGGTCAGCGAAGACCACAACTACGTGATGCTGCTGGTCGAGCCCTTCTTCCAGGGCTTCACCAAAAAGCCGATCGCCGACGCCACCAAAACTACCGAGGTGTTGATCGCCCTGTCGTGTGAAAGCCGCGCCGAGGTGGACGAGCTCGTGAAGAAGGCGCTGGCCGCCGGCGGCACGGCTCCCAATCCGCAACAGGACCACGGCTTCATGTACAGCCACGGCTTCACCGACCTTGATGGCCATGTTTGGGAAGTGTTCTGGATGTCTAATTGAGCCCCCACGCTCCCCCACTGCGTGTGGGTCGCTGCCCCGCGAGGGGGCCGCTGCGCCTGCGGACTGGCGGAGCCAGATCCGCGGCCCCGGCTGGTATGAAGATCGACGGTCTTCGCTTGTCGCCCCGGGCGTTCGCATACCGGTACCATTGATCCATGCATTCCTCCACCCATGAAGCGATTTCAGCTGTCTGGCGCATCGAGTCCGCGAAGATCGTGGCCGTGGTCGCGCGCATGGTGCGAGACATCGGTCTGGCCGAGGAACTGGCGCAGGACGCGCTGGTTTCCGCGCTGGAAAGCTGGCCCGGCAAGGGCGTGCCGGACAAGCCCGGTGCCTGGCTGATGACCGCCGCGAAAAACCGCGCGCTGGACCATCTGCGGCACCGGAAGATGCAGGGCGAGAAGCTCGAGCAGATCGGTCATGACCTTGAAGCACAGGAGGCCCTGATCGTGCCGGATTTTGTTGATGCACTGGACGAGGCCCGCCAGGACGATATCGGCGACGACCTGCTGCGCCTCATCTTCACCGCCTGCCATCCCGTGCTTTCAACAGAGGCGCGGGCGGCGCTCACGCTCAAGCTGCTGGGCGGCCTGACCACGCACGAGATTGCCCGCGCCTTTTTGGTGTCCGAGCCGGCGATTGCCCAGCGCATCGTGCGCGCCAAGCGCACCTTGGCCGAGGCGCGTGTTCCCTTTGAAGTGCCGCGCGGTGACGAACTCGGCGCCCGCCTGGCCTCGGTGCTGGAGGTGGTGTACCTGGTGTTCAACGAAGGCTACACCGCCACCGCGGGTGACCACTGGATGCGGCCCGCCCTGACGGACGAAGCGCTGCGCCTGGGTCGCATGCTGGCCGGCCTGGCGCCAGATGCGTCCGAGGTGCATGGCCTGCTTGCGCTGATGGAGCTGCAAGCCTCGCGCATGGCGGCCCGGGTCGATGCGGCAGGCAGGCCGGTGCTGCTGCCCGACCAGGACCGCGCACGCTGGGATCACCTGCTGATCCGGCGTGGCCTGGCGGCACTCGACCGTGCACAGGCGCTGGCTGGGTCGTCTGTGCATGTGCTGGGCCCTTATGCGCTGCAGGCAGCCATTGCCGCCTGCCATGCGCGTGCGCCCACGGCCGGGCAGACCGACTGGGCAGGTATTGCCGCCCTGTACGACGCGCTGGCGCAGACGGCGCCGTCGCCCGTGGTGGAACTCAACCGCGCGGTCGCCGTCAGCATGGCCTTTGGGCCGGCCGCCGGGCTGGAAATCATCGACATGTTGCGCGGGGAAAAGTCCCTGCAAAACTACCAGTGGCTGCCGAGTGTGCGCGGCGACCTGCTCGCCAAGCTGGGGCGCCATGCCGAGGCGCGCGTGGAATTCGAGCGCGCCGCAACGCTGGCGCAGAACATGCGCGAGCGTGAGCTGCTGCTTGAGCGCGCACGGGAACTGACTCCCTAGCCTGACCTATATAGTTGCGCTCACTGCCTTCTTTGCGGCAGCTCTCCTTTTTACAAGCACATCTCATGAAGCCTGACGAATCGTTGTTGCCGGTTGCCGTGATCACCGGCGGTGCACGCGGCATCGGCCTTGCCATGGGGCGCTGGTTCCTGGCGAACAGCCATCGCGTGGTACTGATAGATATCGACGCCACCACACTGGCGCAAGCGGCAGGCGCGTTGGACCGGGCCAGCCATGTACTGGCCATCCACTGCGACGTGTCTGACCCGAAACAGGTGCAG
Source organism: Polaromonas sp. (assembly GCF_039930745.1). GTDB lineage: Bacteria > Pseudomonadota > Gammaproteobacteria > Burkholderiales > Burkholderiaceae_C > Polaromonas. The sequence continues at coordinate 23,457 of NZ_JBDTTH010000020.1, forward strand.
GCCGCGGTTGACAAGGTAGAGGCCGTGTTTGGCCGGATCGATGCGCTCGTGAACAACGCCGGCGTAGCCGTTTTCAAACCCCTGGCCGAAACGACGTTCGAGGAGTGGCGCTACGTGATGGGGACTAACCTGGACGGTGTCTTTCTCTGCACCCAGGCCTGTGCACCCGTGATGCAGAAGACGGGTGGCGGCAGCATTGTCAACATCGCTTCCATCTCCGGGCTGCGCGCCAGCACGCTGCGTTCTGCCTACGGCACAAGCAAGGCTGCGCTGATTCATCTCACCAAGCAGCAGGCTGTTGAACTGGGCAATGTCGGCATTCGCGTGAACGCCATTGCGCCGGGTCCGGTCGAGACCGAGATGGCCAGGCTGGTGCACAGTGCGGCCATCCGGGCCGACTATCACGACGCCATTCCGCTGAACCGCTACGGCACCACCGAAGAAATCGCCTCGGTCGCGGGTTTTCTTTGCAGTGAGGCCGCGAGTTATGTCAACGGCCAGGTGCTGGCCGTTGACGGCGGCTTCGACGCTGCCGGCGTGGGTTTGCCGACCTTGCGCAGGCAGCCGTAAGCTTGGCCCGCGCGAACGCCAAAGACGAGTGCCTGGTGCCCACCCTACACTCCGACATCCTGCTGGTTTACGACGACGAATGCCCCGCCTGTGACAACTACTGCAGGATGGTCCGGATCCGCGACACGGTCGGGACCCTGAAACTCGTGAATGCGCGGAAGTCCAGCGCGGTCATGCAGGAGATCACGCACCACGGCCTGGATATTGACCAGGGCATGGTACTCAAGGTCGGCGACGTCCTGTACTACGGCGCGGACGCGATTCACGCGCTGTCGCTGATGGGCAGTCCCTCGGGTGTTTTCAACCGCTTGAACCACTGGGTGTTCCGCTCGAAGTGGCGGGCTCGCCTGCTTTATCCCCTGCTGCGCAGCTGCCGCAACCTGCTGCTGAAAATGCTGCGCAAGACAAAAATCAACAACCTGGGTTTGCGGGGCAACGACAGGTTTTAGCTGGCGGCGAGTCCTCCAGTTATTCGTAACTACTCAGCATTCCCTGGCCACACGTACATCGGGAGGCCCTCACCCTAACCCTCTCCCAGAGGGAGAGGGAAAAAGAAGAGGCTCGTCTTTTTCCCTCTCCCTCTGGGAGAGGGTAGGGGTGAGGGCAAGCGCGGCGCAGGACTGAGTAGCTGCAACTATTCATGAAAAATGACCGAAGCCCTTATCCCACGGGCGCAGGCAGCTATCGAAAATGTAGTGCGTGTGAAAGCGGATTCCGCATGCACCACCGTCGCTAGCGGCTAAGCACCAGCTGCGCAATCACGCCGGTGGCAATCGCAATCAGTGCATAGTCCGCACCCACCTGCACCCACTGCTGGTCGTGGGCCGGCGCGTTCAGGTGCTGCGCACGCCAGTTGTTCATGGCGTAGCCCCGGTGGCGGTACTCCGTGGGTACGCGGTCGCCGCGGTGAAAGCGTGGGCCGCGCGCGTCGGCGTACCGATCATGACGCATGTCCTGGCGGTCAAGATGGCGGGCGTTGAAATCATGCCCATCCCGGTGCATAGGGCCGGGCTGCTCGAAACGCTGTGGCTCGGCGCCCCGGCCACGCCGGTCGTAGCCCTCGGCAAATGAGAGCGAACTGAAACCCAGCGATGCCAGGGTGATGGCGCAAACAAGGGCTTTCGATTTCATGGAGAAACTCCAGTGGTTGGTGAGCCTTGATGGTGGGCCGGCCAGGTGTACGCCGCACAAAGCCCCGACGCTTTTGTGTAAAGAGTTGCCACCAGCTGTGGTGGCCAGCCAGTTCTATTTTTACAAAGCACGTGCTTGCTAAAAATAGCGGCTTTTGTTATGGTCTGTGTCCATGGACAAACCTGCCGTACGCACCCGTTCCGCTGTTCACGCTGTTGCCGACGGTCATTCCCTGCCCGCTCTCGCAGAAAAACGGCCACGCGGCCGACCGCGCAAAACCATCGACGAGCGCGACGACGGCAACCGCCGGGTCGAGCTGGTCAATGCCGCGGCAAAGCTGTTCCGGCGCAAGGGGTTCGATGCGACCAGCACGCGCGACATCGCTGCCGCCGTGGGCATGCACAGCGGATCGCCGTTCTACCATTTCAAAAGCAAAGGCGCGCTGCTGTATGCGGTGATGGACGAAGGCATGCGCTCAGCCATCCTGCGGCAGACGGCGGCGCTGGCCGCGGCGGCGCAGGACGCACCCGATGCAGCGGCCTTGCTGCGGCTGCTGATCCGCAACCATTTTGATGTGCTGCTCGGAACGGGCAGCGATTTCATTCCCGTGATGCTGTACGAGTCGCGCTCCATCACGGCCAAACAGCGGGCTTCGCTGGCCAGGCTGCAAGGCGATTACGAATCGGTCTGGGAGCCCGTGCTCCAGGCGCTCAGCAGCGATGGCCGTCTGCAGTGCCCGGTGAAGCTGGCCCGCCTGCTGATCTTCGGGGCGCTGAACTGGTCGGTGCAATGGTTTGATGCCAAAAAAGGTGCGTCGCTGGATGAGCTGGCCGATGCGGCGATGGCGCTGTTTATCGGGGAAAGCCTGCAGAAACCCATGAGGAGAAACCGCGCATGAGTTATCAATCGGTGTTCAGTCCCGGCCTGTTTGCCGGCAAGGTGGTGGTGGTGACGGGCGGGGGCTCCGGCATTGGCCGCTGCACCGCGCACGAGTTGGCGGCGCTGGGCACCCATGTGGTGCTGATAGGACGAAAACTCGCCAAGCTGCATGACGTGGCCGGCGAAATTGTGGCCACCGGCGGCCGCGCCAGTTTTCACCCCTGCGATATTCGCCAGGAAGAAGCGGTGCAGAGCACGGTGGCGGCGGTGGTGCTGGCCCATGGCCGCATCGACGGCCTGGTCAACAATGCGGGCGGCCAGTACATTTCCCCGCTGGAAAGTATCAGCGCCAAAGGCTGGGAAGCGGTCATCAACACCAACCTGACCGGTGGTTTTCTGATGGCGCGCGAGTGTTATCTGCAGTCCATGGCCGCGCACGGCGGCAGCATGGTCAACATCGTTGCAGACATCTGGGGTTCGATGCCGTCGATGGGCCACAGCGGCGCAGCGCGTGCCGGCATGGTCAGCTTCACCGAAACGGCTGCCGTCGAATGGGCGCACAACGGAGTCCGCGTCAACGCGGTAGCGCCCGGCTACATTGCTTCCAGCGGCATGGACCACTACCCGCCCGAAGCCGGGGAGATGCTGCGCGAGATGCGCACCACCGTGCCGCTGGGCCGTTTTGGCACCGAAGCAGAAACCTCGGCCGCGATTGTTTTTTTGCTCAGCCCGGCAGCCAGTTTCATCAGCGGCACCGTGCTGCGTGTGGATGGCGCTCGCCCGCAGGTGCGCATGGGCTGGCCCCTGCGCCTGCCTGACGCCGAGGAGCAGCAGCGCGATGCGATCAAACCGTTTGACGGCTTCCATCTGGCCAGCACGCCAAAGTTGTTCCAGTCATGACCATCTTCCAGTCTGCCTGGAATGCGCAAGGCAGCGTGGCTGTGCAGCGGCGCGACGCCATGTTGGCGCGTATCGCCGCGTTGCGTGCCATCGAGGCACGCGCCGCCCAGGCCTCGGAAAAATCAAGGCCGGTGTTCGACAAGCGCGGCCAGCTGTTGCCGCGTGAGCGGGTCGCACTGCTGCTGGACCCGGGTGCGCCTTACCTTCCTTTGTGTTCGTTGGCGGGGTTCATGCAGGACAACAAAGACTCGGCGCAGTCGGTCCCCGGGGGCGGCATCGTGGCGGGCATCGGTTTTATCGAAGGCGCTCGCTGCATGGTGGTGGCCAGCGATTCCGGCATCGAGGCCGGTGCCATCCAGGCCATGGGACTGGACAAGATTTTGCGCGTGCAGGAAATCGCGTTGCAAAACAAGCTGCCCTTCATTCATCTGGTGGAAAGTGCCGGCGCCAACCTGATGCGCTACCGCGTGGAGGGCTTTGTCCACGGTGGGGCGCTGTTCCGCAACTTGGCGCGTCTGTCGGCGGCGGGCATTCCGGTCATCACGGTGCAGCACGGCTCCGGCACGGCGGGCGGTGCTTACATGCCAGGCCTGAGCGATGTGGTGATCATGGTGAGGAACCGCTCGCGAGCCTTTCTGGCCGGTCCCCCTTTGCTAATGGCGGCTACCGGGGAGGTGGCGACGGAAGAAGAACTGGGCGGTGCCGAAATGCACACCAGTGTGTCGGGCCTGGGCGAGCAACTGGCCGAAGACGACCGCCAGGCGCTGGGCCTGGCCAGGCAGCAGGTGGCCCGGATTTCATGGTCGAATCGGGCTCCAGCCCATATGGAACGGGCGCAAGCAGCTACAAATTCAGGAGCAAGCGAGCCGCTGTATCCGGCTGATGAGCTGCTCGGGCTGATGGCCGATGACCTGCGCCAACCGGTGGACATGCATGAGGTGATTGCGCGGCTGGTCGATGGCTCGGATTTCCTGCCCTTCAAGGCCTTGTACGGCGCTGCCACCGTCTGTGTGCAGGCGGCGATTGGCGGCCATGCGGTGGGCATCATCAGCAACAACGGCCCCATTGACGTGGCGGGTGCGAACAAGGCCACGCATTTCATCCAGATGATGTGCCAACTGGGCCATCCCATCGTTTACCTGCAGAACACCACCGGCTACATGGTCGGCAAGGACAGCGAGCAGGGCGGCATGATCAAACACGGCTCCAAGATGATCCAGGCGGTGACCAACGCGACCGTGCCGCAGATCACCATCCAGTGTGGCGCCTCGTTTGGCGCCGGCAACTACGGTATGTGCGGCCGGGGGTATGCACCGCGATTCCTGTTCAGCTGGCCAAGCGCCAAAACCGCAGTGATGGGCGGCGAGCAGGCGGCACGCACCATGCAGATCGTCACCGAGGCCGCGATGGTTCGCAAGGGCATCCCCATTGACGCCGTGCAATCGCAGGCGCAGTTCGACAAGATCGTGGCAGTGTTCGAGGCGCAGGCCGATGCTTTCTACACCTCGGGCCTGCTGCTCGACGACGGTGTGATCGATCCGCGCGACACGCGCGCGGTGCTTGCGCAATGCCTGGCCATGTGTGCAGAGGCGCAAGCGCGGCAGTTGCGGCCCATGCAGTTTGGTGTGGCGCGAATGTGAACCACATTCCTCAAGGAGACAAAAATGCAATACACCCACGAACACCTGGAAATCCAGAAAACCCTCAAGCGTTTCATAGCCGCCGAGATCAACCCGCATGTGGACGAATGGGAAACGGCTGAAATTTTCCCGGCCCATGAAGTTTTCAAGAAACTCGGCAATCTGGGCCTGCTGGGCCTGACCAAACCCGAGGAATACGGCGGCGCGGGGCTGGACTATTCCTACGGTGTGGCCATGGCCGAAGCCCTGGGCCACATCGACTGCGGCGGCGTTCCCATGGCCATCGGCGTGCAGACCGACATGTGTACGCCGGCGCTGGCGCGTTTCGGCAGCAACGAACTCAAGCGAGAGTTCCTCGCTCCGGCCATCGCGGGCGACATGGTTGGCTGCATCGGTGTGAGTGAGCCGGGGGCCGGCAGCGACGTGGCTTCCATCAAGAGCCATGCCCGCAAAGACGGTGACGATTATGTGATCAGCGGCCAGAAGATGTGGATCACCAACAGCCTGCAGGCTGACTGGATGTGCATGCTGGTCAACACCGGCGACGGGCCTCAACACAAGAACAAAAGCCTGGTCATGGTGCCCATGCGCGAGAAGGGCAAGCTGCGCAAGGGCATCGAGGTCGGTAAAAAAATCAAAAAGATAGGCATGAACGCCAGCGATACCGGCCTGATTTATTTCGACGAGGTGCGGGTGCCACAGCGCTACCTGATAGGCGCCGAGGGCTCGGGCTTCATGTACCAGATGATGCAGTTCCAGGAAGAGCGACTCTGGTGCGCGGCCAGCTGCATCCAGTCGCTCACCAATTGCATTGACTGGACGGTGGAGTGGGCCCACGACCGGAAATTATTCGGCGCCACCCTGGCCGACCAGCAGTGGGTGCAGTTCAAGCTGGCCGAGATGAAGACCGAGGTGGAGAGCCTGCGCGCCATGACTTACCGCGCCTGCGAACTCTATGTGCAGGGCCAGGACGTGACCGAATTGGCATCCATGGCCAAGCTCAAGGCCGGGCGGCTGAACCGCCTGGTGCCTGACACCTGCCTGCAGTTCTGGGGTGGCATGGGTTTTACCTGGGAGAACAAGGTGGCGCGCATGTTTCGCGACGGCCGGCTGGCCTCCATAGGCGGCGGCGCCGACGAGGTGATGATGAGCATCATCGCTAAGTACATGGGGCTGGCCAAAAGCGGCAAGAAACCTGCCGCGTGATGATGACGACGGCCATGAGCGACAAGCTGCAGATTTTCCGGTCCGGAGAAGTTGAGCACTGGACCCTTAACGACCCGGCCAAACGCAACGCGCTGACCGACGAGGTGGTGGCGGCGCTGGCACAGGCCTGCGAACGCGCCGCGCAGGACACGGCCTTGCGCTTCGTCGTGCTGCAAGGCAGCGCCGGCTCCTTCTGTGCGGGCGGCAGCCTGGGTGGTTTTGCCCAATCGATAGGCCAGGCGCTTCCGGCCGGAGAAACCGACCCCCTGATCGCGATGAATGCCGGCTTCGGCCATCTGCTCAACGCCTTGGGCGCGCTGCCGCAGCTGCTGCTGGTGGCGGTGGACGGGCCGGCCATGGGCGGAGGCTTGGGGCTGGTGTGCTGCGGGGACTTTGTGCTGGCGACACCTTCCGCAGTGTTTGCCACGCCGGAAGTGACGCTGGGCATCGTGCCGGCCCAGATTGCGCCTTTTGTACATCGGCGCCTGGGCGACAGGCTGGCGCGGCAGATGATGTTGTCCGGAGAAAAACTTTCTGCGCAACAAGCCCTGGCCCAAGGCCTGGTTGACGAGGTCGCTGATGATCTGCTGGCCGCAGTGGCCAGTCGCATCAGCACCCTGCGGCGCGCGGCCCCGGGTGCCGTGGCCCACACCAAGGCTTTACTTTTCATACTGAATCAGGCCTCAGTCCATGACCTGCCTGCGCAAGCAGCTATCAAATTTGCAGCAAATTTGCGCAGCCCGGAAGCCGCCGAAGGGCTGGCAGCCTTTGCGCAAAAGCGCAAGCCCGGGTGGGCAGCATGACTGCCATGACGATTCACCGCTTGTTGATTGCGAACCGGGGCGAAATCGCCCGCCGCATTATCAGCACCGCGCACCGCATGGGGATTTCGACGGTGGCCGTGTATTCCGATGCTGACGCGCAGGCCCTGCATGTGCACGAAGCTGGCGGCGCCGTGGCGTTGGTCGGTGATTCCTCGGCCGACACCTACCTTCGCATCGACAAGGTGTTGGCCGCCGCGAAGGTCTCGGGGGCCGATGCCGTGCACCCAGGCTACGGCTTCCTGAGCGAAAACGCCGACTTTGCACAGGCGGTGCTGGACGCCGGCCTGGTTTGGGTCGGCCCGCCGCCGGATGCGATACGCGCGCTGGGCAACAAGGCGGCCGCCAAACAACTCGCCCTCGAAAAAAAAGTGTCCTGTTTGCCCGGTTACCAGGGCGCGGACCAGTCTGACGCCCGTTTTGCCGCCGAGGCCGAACGCATCGGCTACCCGGTGATGGTCAAGGCCACGGCGGGTGGTGGTGGCCGCGGCATGCGCCTGGTGCTGGAGCCGTCCCAGTTGCAGGCGTCGCTGGCGAGTGCACGCTCCGAAGCCCTGTCGTCTTTTGGTAGTGGCGAGTTGCTGCTCGAACGCGCACTGCTGCAGCCGCGCCATGTGGAGGTGCAGGTGTTTGCCGATGCGTACGGTCACTGCATCCACCTGGGTGAGCGCGACTGCTCGGTGCAGCGGCGCCACCAGAAGCTGATCGAGGAGTCACCGAGCCCGGCAGTGAACGCCGAGCTGCGCGAACGCATGGGTGCCTGTGCGGTGGCGCTGGCGCAGGCGGCCGGGTATGTGGGCGCCGGTACGGTGGAGTTTTTAGTGGAGGCTCCCTTTTTACCAGCCGGGGCCGCGGAACCGGCTTCGCCGGGCCGCAGGCGCAGCGCCCCCCCGGGGCTGGTGCCTGCGGCTCCGAACCTGCCCGCGCAGGTTTGGACAGGCACCAGAAGCGAAGCCTCCGGCGAGCGGCGGCCTGCAAGGTGCAGCGAACCACACGAAGTGGGGAGCGTGGGGGCTAATTTCTATTTGATGGAAATGAACACGCGGCTGCAGGTGGAGCATCCCGTTACGGAAGCTGTGACCGGCCTGGACTTGGTGGAGTGGCAATTGCGTATTGCACAAGGCGAGGCTCTGCCGTTGCACCAGGAAGAGGTGGTGTTTCGTGGGCACGCGATCGAAGTGCGACTGTGCGCCGAGGACGACCACTTTGCGCCGCATGCGGGACGGGTTCAGCATTTCGCCGAACCTGGGCATGCGCGGTTTGACCATGCGCTGCAGGTCGGCGGCGAGGTTACGCCGCATTACGACTCCATGTTGGGCAAACTCATTGTTCACGGAGCCAGCCGTGGCGAAGCCATCGAGAAGATGATCTCAGCCCTGGCCAACACGCAAGTGCTGGGCTTGCCGACCAACCGTGCCTTCCTGGCCGCCTGCCTGGGGCACCCGGTGTTCCGCGCGGGCCAGGCCCTGATTCCCTTTCTGGCCGAACACGGCGACAGCATCCGGACAAACTTGCAGGAGCGGCAGGCGCAGGTATTGTTGCCCGCTGTTCTGGGCCTGCACTTCGGCGACGGTGCGGCGCAGTTTTTGCCATGCCCGTTTACAAAAACCCTGCGCATGTTGCACGGCGAGCGGGTGTTCACTGTCCACGTCACGGAAACCGGCCAGGGCGGCCTGGATGTTTCTGCCGGCTCGGTGCGGCAGACCGCCTCCTGTGTGCGTGTTGGTGCGGGGCAGACGCGGGTCACGATTGATGGCCTCGGCAACACGGTGCGGGCTTGCCAAGTCGCCGACGGGCGCTGGCATGTGCAGGTCGGGGCTACCGACGTCTGGCTGCAGGACGTGAGTTTTGAACCCGCGGCCGGGGTTTCTTCCGGCAGCCAGGCCACGGAACTGAAGGCTCCCTTCAATGGCAAGGTGATCGCTGTCAGGGTCGGCGCCGGGGCATCGGTCAAACGCGGCGACACGCTGCTGGTGATTGAGTCAATGAAGCTGGAACACGCGGTCTGCGCGACGCGTGATGCCGTCGTGGCCGCCGTTGCGGTGGAGCCCGGCCAGCAGACGACGCCGGGCCAGGTTTTGTTGAGGTTCGAAGCATGATCCCCACTGTTGATCCGGAGACATGGGCCGACATCACGGAGTCGGTCAAACGTTTTGCCCAGCGCGAGATCGCACCACATGTCGGCCAGTGGGACGACGCTGGCGAATTCCCGCGTGCCCTGTACCGCCAGGCGGCCGAACTGGGCCTGCTGGCGCTCGGCTACCCGGAAGCGCTGGGTGGCACCCCGGCATCCTGGCGGCTGCGCAATGCGATGACCCTGGCCCTGTGCCGCTACGGCGGTAGCGGCGGTGTACTGGCCAGCCTGTTCTCGCACAACATTGGCCTGCCGCCGGTACTCGCTTATGGATCGATGGCGCTGCAGCAGGCGGTGATTCCGCAAGTACTGCGTGGGGAAAAGATTGCGGCGCTGGCGATCACGGAACCCGGCGGTGGTTCGGACGTTGCGGCGCTGCGCGCCACTGCGCGGCGTGATGGGGCCGATTATGTGATCGATGGAGAGAAGGTCTTCATCACCTCGGGCATGCGCGCAGATTTCATCACGGTGGCGGTGCGCACCGGTGACGCCGGCAGCAAAGGCTCAAGCGGCATTTCGATGGTCCTCGTGCCTGGCGACAGCCCAGGCCTGTCCCGCAGCCGGCTGGAGAAAATGGGTTGGTGGTGTTCGGACACCGCGCAGTTGCGCTTTGATGGCGTGCGTGTGCCGGCCAGCCATCTTCTGGGCGAGGAGGGCAGTGGATTCAAGATCATCATGGGCAACTTCAATGGCGAGCGCATGGGAATGTCGGCCGCGGCGCTGGGTTTTGCCCAGGCCTGTTACGACGAGGCACTGGACTGGGCGCGCCAGCGCAAGACCTTCGGCAGCACGCTGGTCGACAAGCAGGTGATTCGCCACAAGCTGGTGGACATGCAGATGCGCATTGCTTCCACTCAGGCCTGGGTTGATGCGGTGGCGGATCGCGCCGATGACGGGGACCAGAGCCCCGACTGGGTGGCCCATGTCTGCATGCTGAAGAACCATGCGACGCAAACCATGCAGTTCTGCGCTGACCAGGCGGTGCAGATCCTGGGCGGTATGGGTTTCATGCGCGGCACCAAAAGCGAGCGCATTTACCGCGAGGTCAAGGTCATGATGATTGGCGGCGGTGCCGAGGAAATCATGAAAGACCTGGCTGCACGACAATTGGGCCTATGACGTCCACCCCTCCTGCCACTGCTGCGATTGACTTCGAGCCCGAGTTTGTTGCCGGCCTGAAAACGCTTTTTGAGGAAAAGATCTCCTTCAACCGCGTGCTGGGGCTGAAGATCACCTCGCTCAAGCCGGACCGCGTCACCGCCCGCATCACCATGGGGGAACACCTGATCGGCCACTATGCACACAACCGCATCCATGGCGGGGTGATCAGCGCGGGTCTGGACGCCATGGGCGGGCTGGCCGTGATGGCCGCCATCGGTGCCCGCCACATGGACGAGTCGCCGCTGCAGCGCCTCCAGCGCTTCAGCAAGCTAGGCACCATCGATCTGCGTGTGGACTACCTGCGCCCCGGCATCGGCGAGTATTTTGAGTTGCGTGCCGAAGTGATGCGCCTGGGCTCGCGCGTGGCGAGCACCCGCATGGAGTTTCTGGGTGCCGACGGCAAACTGCTGTCCACCGGGGCAGGGGCTTACATCGTCTCCTGAAAGCGCGTGTTGTGCCTACCGCACCAGCGGAAGAGACACGTGGAATCCCGCTCCCTGGTCTTTCAGGCCAGTAGAAACAAGCACACTTCCTCCCATCCGGGTGACGGCCTGTTTGACAATGGCCAAACCAAGGCCGGAGCCAGGTGTTTCGGGATTTACAGCTCGGTAAAAGCGTTCAAACACAAGCTGGCGGTCTGCGGCGGCAATGCCGGGCCCGTCGTCTTCGACGGACAACATGAGGCTGCTGACATCACCATCGTCGCAGTCCTTTAGCGTCACAGCCACTTGCGCGCCGCCCTGCACATAACGCAATGCATTGTTGAGAAGGTTTTCCACAATCGACTGGAAGGCCGGGACATCGATGCGCGCTGTCAGACTGTCGGGGGCGTCAAGCGCCAAGTCGATGCTGCGCTTCATGGCTTGCGGCGCGGCCTGCGCAATGATTTGCCGCACGAGCTGTGCGGCATCGACCTGCCTGGGTGCGGCACGTTGCGCATCATCCAGCGATGCGAGCTCAAGCAACTGCTGGGTGAGATGGGAAGCGCGTGCGATCGCCTGTTCGAGGTGAGCTTGCGCGTGTTCCCGGTCCTGGCTGTTGGTTGCCCCTGACAAGGCATGTGCCTGAGCGGCGATCACCGCCATCGGCGTCCTGATTTCATGGGCAGCGTCGTGAACAAAGGCGCGTTCGCGCTCCACTTTCTGGCGCAACTGGATCAGCATGGCATCGAGCGCGTGCACCAAAGGTTTGAGTTCGCGATGCCGGGCCTTGAAGTCCACGGGATCGAGATCATTGGCATTGCGCCGTGAAATACGCGCAGCCAACTCCTTCAGGGGACGCAGGCCGTGGCGCACCGAAAGCGAAACCGGCAGCAGCACGAAGGGTAATGCCAGTAGCAGGTAAGGCAGTATGAAACGCCCGTTGTACGCCAACAGGTCAGCGTCGCTGCGTTTGGGTTCTGCGATTCGCAGTTTCCACCGTGGTGTATCTCCCTGGTACACGCGGTAGATCTCGCCATGCAACACCTGCTCCGCCAGTTGCGCTTGCCTGCGGTCCAGTGTCTGGGTCTCGAGCGCAGCAGATGCGTATATTCGCTGCCCGTTGCGATCTAGCAGCTCAAACAGCATGCGGCCCGGCAGCACACCGATTTCACGGCGGCGGATATTGACCCATACTGCTGTCGCCGCAACGACGGAGGTGGCTTGCGCACGGTCATCCACATCGGTCAGCGCGAGAGTCAGCGCATTGCCGAATTTCTGGAAGCCCGAGTTGTTGGCTATGGTTTGTTTGGCCTGGATATAGATGTATCCCAGCAGGACGGCCCACACCAGAACAAAGGCCAGCATCACCATCAGGACACTGCGCCGCGCCAGCGTGGGTTCAACCAGGAAGGCATGAGCCTTTTTCAGCCACGGGTTCATGATGCCAACATGTAACCCACACCCCGCACGGTACGGATGCGCTCGGCCCCAATCTTGCGGCGCAGGTTGGAGACGTGGACTTCGATGGCACTGAAGTTGACCGGTTCACCCAGGGGATCGAGTTTTTGCGCCAACACGCCCTTGGCGACCACGGCTCCGGGTTCGCGCGCCAGTTCGAGCAGTAGCTGGAACTCGCGTCCAGACAACTCGATGGGCTCGCCGCAGCGCTGAGCCTGGTGACGTCGGGGTTCGATGACCAGGTCCCCCAGCGTCCAGGTTTCGCTAGCCTGGCGCGCCGCGCGCCGCAGCACGGCGCGGATGCGGGAGATCAGCTCGGCAATGGCAAAAGGTTTCACCACAAAGTCGTCGGCGCCGCCGTCAAGCCCTGCCAGGCGGTCCTCCACGGCGGATCGCGCTGTGATGACGATGATGGGCACCTGGACTCCCTCCCGCCGCCAGCGCGCCAGCAGATCGAAGCCGCTTCCATCAGGCAAAGTCAGGTCCAACAGGATGCAGTCCACGAAACTGGCATCGACGCCGCGAGGCGCATCAACTGCCCGGCGCCGCCATTCGCTGGTCAGCCCTTCGACCTTGAGCGCAGATTGCAAGGCCCGCCCCAAATCCATGTCGTCTTCGATGAGCAGGATATGCATCGCGCGATTGTGCCTGCTCCAAGCTTAAGAAAAGCCAAAGACAGAAGGTCGCGATTTTGGCTGGCGTAAAGGTGGAGGCGACCAGAATTTGCCCTGTTGCAAGGAGGGGACGTGGAAAAATCCGTGACGGTCGTGGACATCGCCGCTATATGTCTGGCAATGGTGCTTTTGGGTTGTCTTGACGGCACCGGGACGGGGCCGAGCCACAACGTCTCGAGCAGCGCGGCGCGGTGCCCCAGAACAATCGTGATTTCAACACCCGCCATCTCGGCCAGCGGGACGCCCGACCGCGTGATTGGCGGGCTGCGCTTGAAGCAGGCAATGCCTTGATCCTGGCTTGCCACTCGGAGGCTTGAATAGGTCACAGGACGATCAGGCATAAGGAAAGCCACCCGGAGGTGGCTTTCTTCTGCGTGCAGCGTTTGGACGCTTAATTGATGTAGTCGGACATCACTTTCCATTTGCCGTCGGTAATTTGTGAGAGGCGCGAGGCATCGCTGCCCAAGCGCTTGGTGGGCGAAAAGCTGGACGGCGCGCCGCCGAACATGTCTGGTGGGCTGGACAGGGTGTCCATGACCTTGATGAAGCTGTCGGTTGTCAGGTTGGGGCCGGCCTTTTGAGCTGCCCTGGCAAAGGTGTCGATGATGATGTAGCCGTAAACCGAGAAGACGGTCGGGTCTTCGTTGAACTTGGTCTTGTACTTGTTGGCCCAGAAGCGGATCGGCTGCGAAGCCTCGTCCAGGTAAGGGTTCTGCACCGTCATGGTGGCGTACAAGCCGTTCATGGCCGGGCCGCCCAGCTTGTGGATCAGGTCCGTGTAAGCCGCGCTGGAGCCCAGAAACACCGGGTTGAAACCGGTTTTGCGTGATTCACCGATGGCGCCAATGGTTTCGCGAATGATGGTGCCGAGCACAACCATCTCGCAACCCGCGGCTTTCATCTTGGCGACCTGGGACGAGAAATCGGTGGCCCCGCGTTTGTAAGATGTTTTTTCAGCGAACTCCATGCCGATGGTCTTGAGGCCGGCTTCACCGCCGCGCATCACTTCCAGGCCGAACTCGTCGTCCTGGTACATGGTGCAGACCTTCTTGACGCCTTTTTCCTTGGCCAGTTTGGGCGCTGCGTTGCGCATCTGGTCGAAGTAGGTGGCGGCGAACGAGTACTTGAGTTTGTGAAAGGGCTCGTACATCTCGCGCGCTGCGGTGATGGGGAAGAAGTTGATCACGTTCTTGTCGAACTGGACGGGCATGGCCGCCAGGTTTTGCGCCGTGCCGATGTGGCCGACCATCATGAAAATCTTGTCCTGGTTGACCAGCTTCTGGGCGGCCAGCACGGCTTTTTTCGGGTCATAGGCCGAGTCTTCGACGATGATTTTCAGCTTGCGGCCGTTGATGCCGCCCTGCTCATTGATCTCGTCAACCCGCAGCAGCATGCCCAGCCGGGCCTGTTTGCCAAAGCCCGCAATCGGTCCGGACAGGTCCTGGATCGAACCCAGGGTGATCTCGGTCTTGCTCACGCCTTGCTGGGCTGTGGCGTAGCTGGTACTGAGCGCCAGGACGGCCAGTGCCAGAGTGGTTTTGAATTTCATTGATGTCTCCTGTAAAACTAGGGTGCTTGCAGCTAGGCATTCTTAACCTTCGCCCGCGCCTGTCAAGCTGGCGTATTCACTTAGGGGGCAGCCCTGCCATCGCAGTTCATGCTTCAGGAAAAAGACCGTCCGAGGGGAGGGTTTTGTCACATGCGCGACCCTGCTGGAGTTGTTCCTGATCCGGGCCAGTTTTAGCGGTACATCGCTTCGATGGTGTCGGCGTATTTTTTCTCGACCAGCTTGCGTTTGAGCTTCATGGTTGGTGTCAGTTCTTCGTCTTCCGCGCTCAGCTGCGTTTCAAGCAGGAAAAACTTCTTGATCTGCTCGACGCGTGCGAACTTTTTGTTGACCCGGTCCAGCTCAGCCTGGATCAGTTCCTGGACCTCTGTGGAGCGCGTCAGGCTCTGATAGTTGCTGAAAGGCACGTCGTTGTCCTGCGCGTATTTCTCGACGTTTTCCTGGTCGATCATGATGATCGCGGTCAGGTAAGGCCGTTTGTCGCCGATCACCACCGCATCGGTGATGTAAGGCGAAAACTTCAGCTCGTTTTCCAGCTCGCTGGGGGTTACGTTCTTGCCGCCGGCTGTGATGATGATGTCTTTCATGCGGTCGGTGATGCGGTAAAAACCTTCTTCGTCCACAAGACCGACGTCGCCGGTGTGGAGCCAGCCATCGGCATCAATGGTTTCCGCGGTCTTCTCCGGCAGGTTCAGGTAACCCATGAAGACGTTCGGGCCACGCACCAGGATTTCACCGGTCGCCGGGTCCAATTTGACCTCGTTGTAACCTGCGGCCGGGCCGATGGAGCCGGGCTTGATACGGCTGGCCGGCACACCCGTCGAGGCGCCGCAGGTTTCCGTCATGCCCCAGACCTCGAGCATGGGCACGCCGAGCGCCATGTACCACTTGACCAATTCCGGGGAAATGGGGGCGGCGCCGGTCACGCAGAAGCGGGCGCGGTGGATGCCTATGAGCTTGCGCGCGTTGTCCAGGGCGATCCACCGGGCGATGGTGAACTTCAGCTTGAGTGAGCTGCTCACCGGCTGGCCGGCCATGACCTTGTCGGCGATCTCGCTGCCCACGCCAATGCCCCAGGCGTAGGCGGCTTGCTGCAGGCGGCTGGCCTCCTTGAGCGCGATCATCACACCCGAGTAGAACTTCTCCCAGACGCGCGGCACGGCGGTAAACACCGTGGGCGCAATTTCGCGCACGTTTTCAGGAATGGTTTCAGGGTTTTCGACAAAGTTGAGTTTGGCCCCCGTGTACATGGCAAAGTACTCGCCGCCCATGCGTTCGGCAATGTGGCACAGCGGCAGGAAGCACATACGCTCATCGTTCTCGTCCTGCGCCACCAGGGTGTTGTAGCCGCGCGCTGTGAACACCAGCCCGCGGTGGCTGTGCATGGCCCCCTTGGGTTTGCCGGTGGTGCCCGAGGTATAGACCAGGATGGCCAGGTTTTCAGGCCGGCAGGCCTTGACACGCGTCTCCACGGCATCGGGATGCTGCGCCACATAGCTGCGGCCCAGTTCGCGCAGGCCGGCCAGGCTGATGACATCCGCCTCGTCGAGGTCGCGCAGGCCTTCCATGTCAAACACCACAATCTTGCGCAGCCCGGGAAGCTGCGTGCGCACTTCCAGGGCCTTGTCGAGCTGCTCGTCGTCTTCGACAAACAGGATGGTCGTGCGCGAGTCTTCGCACAGGTAATGCACCTGCGACGCTGCATCGGTCGGGTAAATGCCGTTGGCCACGCCGCCGCAGCTCAGGACGGCCAGATCGGCCAGTACCCATTCGATCACCGTGTTCGAGAGAATGGAAGCGCATTCACCAGGCGCAAAACCCAGGCTGATCAGACCGCCGGCGATCTCGCGTACGGCTTCGCCGGTCTGGTTCCAGGACCAGCTGCGCCAGATGCCCAGTTTTTTCTGGCGCATCCAGACCTTGTCCTGGCGCTGCGCCACACCGTTCCAGAACAGTTCCGGAATGGTTTCACCTTCAAGCACCACGCGGGTTTCTGGCTGAATGTGGGACAAATCCCAAAGATTAGACATTTCGAGCTCCACGGCCAGAGGCGACAGTTGAATTAATTCCAGGCCGCCGCGGAACCGGCTTTGCCGGGCCGCCAGTGGCGTCCCCCAGTGGGGGCTGAGGGCCGCGGCTCCAAGCCAGCCTGTGCAGGCTTGGACGGACCCGAAGAGCTGCCGCCTCTGGCGGCTGTTCGGGGCGGCCGAAGGCCGCTTGGGGGGGCGTCCTACTTACCGCCATGTTTTCTTTTTCTTCCAGCGGCGCTCGCTGCGCACGCCGTCTTCCTTCATGCCGAGGTAGAACTCCTTGATGTCTTCCTTTTCCCGCAGGCGGGCACAGGTGTCTTCCATCACAATGCGGCCGTTCTCCAGCACGTAGCCGTAGTCGGAGGCGTTCAGGGCCATGTTGGCGTTCTGCTCGACCAGCAAGATGGTGGTGCCGCGTTCGCGGTTGATGCGCACCACGATCTCGAAGATTTCCTTGGTCAGTTTGGGGCTGAGGCCCAGGCTGGGTTCGTCCAGCAGGATCAAGTCGGGCGACGCCATCAGTGCGCGCGAGATCGACAGCATCTGCTGCTGCCCGCCCGACAGCAGGCCAGCGTCCTGCAGCGCGCGTTCACGCAGGATCGGAAAGTAGCCGAACACCGCTTCGATATCCCGGTTCACGCCGTCACGGTCCTTGCGGGTGTAGGCGCCCATCAGCAGGTTGTCGCGCACGCTGAGCAGCGGGAACACTTCGCGGCCTTCGGGCACATGGCTCAGGCCCTGCTGCACGATGTAGGCCGGGTCCTGCGCGGTGATGTTGCCACCCTTGAACTCGATGGAGCCTTTGCGCGGGTCGATGATGCCGGAGATGGTTTTCAGGATGGTGGTCTTGCCCGCGCCATTGGAACCCAGCACGGTGGCAATTTCGCCGCGGCGCACCTGCAGGCTGACGCCGCGTATGGCCTTGATCGGGCCGTAGGAGCTTTCGACGTTGAGCAGCTTGAGCACGGGCTGGTCGCTCACCGGTGGAGGTACGGCGCTCATGAGCGGATTTCCCCTCTATGCAAGTTGACCGGCTGGTGCTGCCGGCGCAGCGAGGACACATCGTCGATGGAGCCCAGGTAGGCCTCGATCACGCCAGGGTCGTTCTGCACTTCGCGTGGCGTGCCCATGGCCAGCACTTCGCCCTGGTTCATCGCCAGCACGCGGTCGGACACCTTGGAGACCAGTGTCATGTCGTGCTCGACCATCAGCACGGTGATGCCCAGTTCGTTCTTGATGTCCTGGATCCAGAAGGCCATGTCGTCGGTTTCCTCCACATTGAGCCCCGAGGAAGGCTCGTCAAGCAGCAGCAGCTTGGGTTCGGTGCACAAGGCCCGGGCCAGCTCCACTACCTTGCGAACACCGTAGGGCAGGCCGGCCACATAGGAATCGCGGTGGTGCTGCAGGTCCAGCAGGTCAATGATCTGCTCGGCCTTTTCACGTGCCTGCAGTTCAGCTTCACGTGTTTTCTTCGTAAAGAAAATTTCGCTCCACAAGCCGGTTTGCCGATGCGTATGCCGCCCGATCAGCAGGTTGTGCAGCACGGTCGCATGCTCAAACAGTTCGATGTTCTGAAAGGTGCGGGCGATGCCCAGCGCGGCAATCTTGTGCGGCGGCTGGTCGATCAGTTTGGCACCCAGGTACTTGATCTCGCCGGAGGTCGGTGTATAGATGCGGCTGATCAGGTTGAATACCGTTGTCTTGCCGGCGCCGTTGGGGCCGATCAGGGTGAACACCTCGCCCTGCTTGACATCGAAGCTGACATTGTTCACAGCCAGCACGCCGCCAAAGCGGACGCTGAGATTGCGTGCCGACAGCAGGGGCTGCCCGGCGGTTTCTTGTATCTGGCTCATTTCAGGCGATCTGATTTTTGAAAAGATTTCTGGCGCTTGAACATGCCCTTGCGGTAGAAGGGAAAGGTCTGCAGGTAGGTGCGGATCTTCAGCCAGCGCCCATACAGACCCAGGGGTTCAAACAGGACAAAACCAATCAGCACCAGGCCGTACACCAGGCCCTGCAGACCCGGGGCTTGCCCGATGAAGGCCGGCAGGTAGTCTTTGACCAGCGCGATGGCCTGCGGCATCGAAATCAGGAAGATGGCGCCCAGGAAAGCCCCGTGCACCGAACCCAGGCCGCCGACCACAATCATCAGCAGCAGGTCGATGGACTGCAGAATGTTGAACTGGTCAGGCGAGATGAACTGCAGCTTGTGGGCATAGAGCGCCCCGGCAATGCCGGCCAGTGCGGCCGACAGCGCAAACGACAGTGTCTTGTAGCGGGCCAGGTGAATGCCCATGCTCTGTGCCGAAATTTCCGAATCGCGAATGGCAACAAATGCGCGGCCTGTTGGTGAGCGCAGCAAGTTCAGAATCGCCAGCGTGGCGCCGATAGCGATCACCAGGCAGAGGAAATAAAACTCTTCCCCGCTGCTCAGCTTCCAGCCGAACAGGTCGGGCGCCTTGATGTGGATGCCCGAGTTGCCGCCGGTGACTTTTTCCCAGCGTGCAAACACTTCCTCGACGATAAAGCCGAAGGACAGCGTGGCAATGCCAAGGTAGATGCCCTTGACGCGCAGGGCCGGCAACCCGACCACCAGGCCTACGGCAGCGGACAGCCCTGCCGCACACGCCAGCGCAATCGGAAAAGGCACGCCCGCATTGGTCATGACCGCCTGTGTGTAGGCGCCGACGCCGAGAAAGGCCGCGTGCCCCAGCGAAAACAGACCTGTGAACCCGGCCAGCAGCATCAGCCCCAGGCCGGCAATGGAATAAATCAGGATGAAGGTCAGCTGAGCCAGCCAGTACTCGGCAAAGAGCCAGGGCGCGGCCACCAGCAGCAGCAGCAGCGCGCTGTACCAGAAGATATGGCCGCCGTGCTTGGCAAGCTTGATGTCCTGCCCGTAGTCAGTTTTAAATATGAAGCGCATGTGTTCTGTTTTTTATGAGTGCACTGAAAACGGGAGCGGGATACTCTTTTTCCAGCAGGGGCCGCGGGTCCGGCTTTGCCGGCCCGCAGGCGCAGCGGCCCCCTCGGGGGGCAGCGCATTACACGAAGTGAAAAGCGTGGGGGCCATACCTATACCTTTTTCCGTAATTTCTCGCCGAACAGGCCGTTGGGCTTGACCATCAACATGATCAGCACCACCACGTAGGCCGCTATGTCCTTGATGCCGTCTGGGGCGTAGAAGCCTGCCAGCGATTCCACGATGCCGATGATCAAGCCGCCCACAATGGCGCCAGGCAGGCTGCCGAAGCCGCCGACCACCGCCGCCGGAAAAGCCTTCAGCCCGATGAAACCCATGTTGGCATGGACAAAGGTGATCGGCGCCAGCAGCAGGCCCGCCACGGCGGCCACCGCGGCAGCCAGTCCCCAGACCAGGCCGTTAAGCCGCTTGACCGGAATGCCCATGTAGTAAGCAGCGAGCTGGTTCTGCGACGAGGCCTGCATGGCAATGCCCAGCTTGCTGTACTTGAACAGTGCAAATAGAATCAGGCACATCAACGCCGTGCTGGCAATCACCACCATCTGCTCGACATTGAGGATCAACGCGCCTTGCGCATTGGCATCGCCGCCGATTTGCCAGATCATGTCCTTGTAGGGCACGGGCAGGATGTGGGTTTCGGTGCCTATGCCGGGGATCATGGTGATCAGCCCGCGTGCCACGTAGCCGACGCCAATGGTCAGCATCACGATGGAAAAAGCCGGCTGGCCCAGGATGGGGCGTATCACCAGCCGCTCGAGCAACACACCGAACAGGGCCATGCCGGCGATGGCGCTCAGGATGGAAAGCCAGAACGGAAAACCCAGCATGGTCATGCAGGCCAGGCCGCCGAAGGCGCCCAGCATCATGAGCTCGCCCTGGGCGAAGCTGACCGTCTCGGTGGCCTTGTAGATGAGGACGAAGCCAAGGGCGATGAGCCCGTAAATGCAGCCTTGCGCGATGCCGCTGATGATCAATTGCAATAACTGCACTTTTACTCCACAATTATTTTTTACAAAGCAGGCGCTTGGTAAAAATAAACCAATAGCCGGAAGGCGGGACACGCCGCTTTTCTTCCTGACTCGAATCTGACGGGACTGATCATGAGCTGCATTCAATGAAAAAATCAATCCGGATTGGTGCCGGGTTGGGTTTCTACGGAGACGCATGGGAGCCGGTGCTTGCAAGCATCGAGCGCGGTGGTGTCCAGTACATCGCCAGCGACCACCTCGCAGAGCTCACACTGGCCATCCTGCAGAAGGACCTGCAGCGCGATGTTTCCCTCGGCTACGCCAGGGACGTGGTGCCCATGCTCATGCGTTTGTGGCCGGCGATGGCGCAGCGAAAGGTACGCTTCATCTGCAATGCCGGCGGGCTCAATCCGGCCGGTGCTGCGGCCGCCGTTCGTGATGCTTTTTCTGCAAAAGGATGGACCGCGCGCGTCGCCGTTGTGACAGGCGACGAAGTCATGGCGCAGCTTCCCGGGCTCGCACCGGCACACATGTTCAACGGCGCGCCTTTCGATTCCGTGCGTGAGCGCATGGTGTTTGCCAATGCCTATCTCGGCGCGCGTCCGATTGTTTCTGCACTGCAGCAGGGTGCCGACATCGTGATCACCGGACGTGTGGCCGACGCCGCCCTTTTTCTCGCGCCGCTGGTGCATGAGTTCGACTGGAACCTTGGCGACGGCCCGGCCCCGACGACGCCTGCCGATCTGAATCGCCTGGCGCAGGGCCTGGCGGTCGGGCACCTGCTGGAGTGTTCGGGACAGGGGAGTGGTGGCAACTTCGGCAGCCTGCAGGCCTGGAAGGGCATTCCCGATCTGGCACACATCGGTTATCCGATCGCCGAGGTCAGCGAGGATGGCGAAGCGGTGATCATGAAGGCGCCGGGCACTGGCGGACGCATCAACTTTGACACCGTGCGACAGCAGCTGCTGTATGAAGTGCACAACCCGAACCGCTATGTGTCGCCCGACGTGGTGCTGGACCTGTCCACGGTTCATCTGGAAGACCTGGGCCAGGACCGGGTGCGCATGACGGGCGCCACCGGCCATCCACGTACCGGCCAGCTCAAGGTGGTCGGTGGCTACCGCGATGGGTTCAAGGCTGAGGTGACTTGGGGCTTCAGCTGGCCCGATGCCTATGACAAGGCGCTGGCGGCGGTGGAGATGGTCAAGAGCCAGCTGGCCGACAAGGCGGTGCCGCATGAAGCCCTGTTTGTCGAGTTTCCAGGACTCAATTCAGCCCATGGTGCGCTGGCGCCCATGCCCGATGCCGCGGCGCTGGCTGACCTCAACGAAGTCTGGGTGCGCATGGTGCTGCGCACGCGCGACAAAAAAACCGCGGACGGTTTTGGCCGCCTGTTCCCGTGGATGGGGCTGAGCGGCCCGGCTTACACCTGCGGTTTCCACGGCCTGCACAACACCAGCGAGCTGCTGGGCATCTGGCCGGCACTGATAGACCGCAGCCTCGTTGAGCCGAAGACATGTGTGGAGATGCAGCAGACATGAACACACCTGCCCAAAAAATACAGCTGGCCCGGCTGGCCCATGCGCGCAGTGGCGACAAGGCCGACTGGGTGGACTTCGGCCTGTTTGCCTGGAATGCGGCAGGTTACGCCGTGCTGGCGCGCGAGGTGACGGCGCAGCGCGTACAGACCCACTTTGCACCCTGGCTGCCGGGTGAAGTCGAGTGCTGGTACCTGCCGAACATCCTGGCGATCAAGCTGGTACTGCACGACGCCTTGCAGGGCGGCGGCGCGCGCAACCTGCGCCTGGACAACCTGGGCAAGTCCATGGCGGCAGCCTTGCTGCGCATGGAAATCAATGTCAATGCCGACGAGCTGGCCGCTTGCCTTGCCGCACCGCGTGTCGGCTGGTGGGGAGACAAGGCGTGAGCGCACATACAGAGAAGCAAGGCGAGGTGACCATCATCACGCTGGACCGGCCCGACGTGCGCAACGCGGTGGATAGCGAACATGCCCACGCCTTGCATGAAGCTTTCCTGGCGTTCGATGCAGACATCAGCGCGAAAGTCGCGGTGTTCCACGGTGCCCACGGCCATTTTTGCGCCGGCTGGGACTTGCAGTCTGGCGCGAAGATGCTGCGCGAATCACAGGGTGGTGAATCAGATGTGTTTGCCGGGCTGGACTTTGAGGCTGACGACCACCAGCCGCTCGGCCCGATGGGACCGTCCCGTCTGCTGCTGTCCAAACCCGTGATTGCCGCGGTCAGCGGCGCGGCTGTGGCCGGCGGCATGGAGCTGGCATTGTGGTGCGACATGCGCGTGATGGACGAAGACGCCTATTTCGGCGTTTATTGCCGCCGTTTTGGCGTGCCGCTGATTGACGGCGGCACCGTGCGCCTGCCGCGCCTGATCGGCATGGGCCGTGCCATGGACCTGATCCTGACCGGCCGCAAGGTCGAGGCAGCAGAAGCCCTGCAGATGGGGCTATGCAACCGGGTGGTGCCCACGGGCACGGCGCGTGAAGCGGCGCTGGTGCTCGCGCACCAGCTCGCGAAGTTTCCCCAGAAGACCATGCTGGCCGACCGCCAGAGTGCCTACGCGCAGTGGAACCTGCCCTTGCCACAGGCACTCAAGCAGGAGTGGGACCGGGGCAGCGGCTGCATAGGCGAAGGCCTGCAGGACGCCGCCCGTTTCGCCGGCGGCCAGGGGCGGCACGGCAGGTTTTAGTGATGAAATTGGCCTCCAGCCCTTGCTGCATGGACGCTGTCAGCTATAAAAACTATAGCGGACGCGGCAGAGAAGAGGGCGGCACCGGCCGCGGCTGGCCGTTGTCGTCGATGGCCACATAGGTCACGCTGGCCTCGGTGACCTTGATATAGCGCCCCTGCGAACGGAAGCGCTCGGCATACACCTCGACCTTGACCGTCATGGACGTGCGGCCCACCCGGGTGAGTTCTGAATAGAAAGACAGGATGTCACCGACCCGCACCGGCTGCTTGAAGATGAACTCATTGACCGCAACCGTGGCCATGCGGCCCTCGGCATAACGCGCCGGAATCACCGAGCCGGCCAGGTCGACCTGGGCCATGACCCAGCCGCCGAAGATGTCACCGTTGGCGTTGCAGTCCGCCGGCATGGGAATCACCTTGAGCACCAGCTCCTTGTCCAGGGGCAGCTTGACACTCAGCGGGTCAGGGGGAAGGCTGGATTCATCAGACATAGGCACAATCAGTATTGGAAAATTAAAACAACAGGACAATTGTCTCCGATGCGCTCCTATGCCCCCGCCACCGAACCGACGCCCGTTCCCGGCTCGCCCCCTAAACCTGAAATAAACCGCTCTGACTGGGCCACGCTGCAACGCCTGTTTCCCTATCTTTGGGATTACAAATGGCGGGTGCTGGCCGCCCTGGCCTTCATGGTGGGCGCCAAAGTGGCCAACGTTGGCGTGCCGCTGCTGCTGAAAAACCTGGTGGATGCGATGAGCTTCAAACCGGGCGACGTGCAGGCCGTGCTGGTGGTGCCGGCCGCGCTGCTGGTGGGTTACGGCCTGCTGCGGCTGTCCACCTCGCTCTTCACCGAGCTGCGCGAACTGGTGTTCGCCAAAGCCACCGAAGGCGCAGCGCGCCGCATTTCGCTGGAGGTGTTTCGTCACCTGCACGCGCTGAGCCTGCGCTTTCACCTGGAACGCCAGACCGGCGGCATGACACGCGATATCGAACGCGGCACGCGCGGTGTGCATTCGCTGATTTCCTATTCTCTCTACAGCATCATCCCGACGCTGATAGAAGTGACGCTGGTGCTGACCCTGCTGGCGGTCAAGTTCGATGTCTGGTTTGCCGGCATCACCATCATCGCGCTGGTGTTCTACATCACCTTTACCGTCACGGTGACGGAATGGCGCACCAAGTTCCGCAAGGAAATGAACGAACTCGACTCCTCGGCGCACAGCCGCGCCATCGACTCGCTGCTCAACTACGAAACCGTCAAGTACTTCAACAACGAAGAGTTCGAGGCACACCGTTACGACGAAAACCTCAAGCGTTACCGTGCCGCCGCCGTCAAGAGCCAGACCACGCTGAGCCTGCTCAACACCGGTCAGCAATTGATCATTGCCGCCGGGCTGGTGGCCATGCTCTGGCGCGCCACTCAGGGCGTGGTGGATGGCCGCATGACATTGGGCGACCTGGTCATGGTCAATGCCTTCATGATCCAGCTCTACATTCCGCTGGGCTTCCTTGGCGTGCTCTACCGCGAGATCAAGCAGAGCCTGACCGATCTGTCGAAGATGTTCACCCTGATGGAGAAAGAACGCGAGATCGCCGACGAACCCGGCGCGCAGCCCTTGGTCTTCCACCTTCTCCCGCTGGTAGAGGGCCGGGGTGAGGGCTCCCCGCTGCTGGACTCTTCCGTACGCTTCGAAAATGTCAGTTTTGCCTACGAGGCGTCCCGGCCCATCCTGCACAACATCAGCTTTGAGATACCGCCGGGCAAAACAGTGGCTGTGGTGGGGTCTTCCGGCGCCGGCAAGTCCACGCTGGCGCGTCTGCTGTTCCGGTTTTATGACGTCCAGCAAGGCCGCATCACTGTGGCCGGCCAGGACATCAAGCAGGTGACGCAAGCCAGTATCCGCCAGGCCATCGGCATCGTGCCGCAGGACACCGTGCTCTTCAACGACACGGTCGAATACAACATCGCCTATGGCCAGCCCGGCGCCAGCCGCGCCCAGGTGGAAGAAGCCGCGCGCGCCGCCCGCATCCACGACTTCATTACTTCGACGCCGGCCGGCTACGCCACCATGGTCGGCGAGCGCGGCCTGAAACTCTCGGGCGGCGAAAAGCAGCGCGTGGCGATTGCCCGCACCCTGCTGAAAAACCCGCCCATCATGATTTTTGACGAAGCCACCTCGGCGCTGGATTCGGCCAACGAACGCGCCATCCAGGCCGAGCTGCGTAGCATTGCCGAAAACAAGACCACCCTGGTGGTGGCGCACCGGCTGTCCACGGTGGTTGATGCGCATGAAATTCTCGTGATGGAAGCCGGCCAGATCATCGAGCGCGGCACCCACGCCGCCCTGCTGGCCCTGCGCGGGCGGTATGCGGCCATGTGGGCGCTGCAGCAGAGTTCCGAATAGATTTTAAGTGTTTTAGGTCTCCAGCCCTTGATGGGCGGTGGCTGATAGCTATCTATTTAGTAGCAATCCTGGCTCGGTCTGGAGCTTCTTCCCGCCATGAGGGATTTCCGTAGACAAAAGCGTGAGCCGCGCTCGCATAATAAAAAGCATGGAAACCAAATGGCTGGAAGATTTCGTCAGTCTCGCTGAAACCCGCAGTTTCAGCCGCTCGGCCACGCTGCGGCATGTGACGCAACCGGCGTTCTCGCGCCGCATCCAGGCACTGGAGGCATGGGCCGGCACCGACCTGGTGGACCGGAGCTCCTACCCGACACGCCTGACACCGGCCGGAGAAACCTTATACAGCGAATCGCTGGAAATGCTGCAAAGCCTGCAGTCAACCCGCGCCATGCTGCGCGGCCACAATTCGGCCGGCCATGACGTCATCGAATTCGCCGTGCCGCACACCCTGGCCTTCACTTTCTTTCCGGCCTGGGTCAGCAGCCTGCGCGAGAAGTTTGGCCCCATGAAAAGCCGGCTGATTGCGCTTAATGTCCACGACGCCGTGCTGCGCCTGGTCGAAGGCAGCTGCGATCTGCTGATTGCCTATCACCACGATTCCCAGCCTTTCCAGCTGGATGCCGACCGTTACGAGATGGTCAGCCTGGGGCAGGAGGTGTTGGCGCCTTTCGTCAAGGCCGACGTCGATGGGTCACCGTTGTTCAGGCTGCCGGGCCGGGCCGGCCAGCCGCTGCCTTACCTGGGTTATGCCCCGGGCGCCTATCTGGGCCGGGTGGTGGACCTGATCCTCAAGCAGTCGAGCACCGCCATCCATCTGGACCGGGTGTACGAAACCGACATGGCCGAAGGCCTCAAGGCGATGGCGCTCGAAGGCCACGGCATTGCGTTTTTGCCCTTCAGCGCCGTCAAGAAAGAACTTCGGGCCAAGAAGCTGGTCAGTGCCGGCCCGGGACTGGAAATGACCATGGACGTGCGTGTGTACCGCGAGCGGCCGGTCGGCAAGGACGTGGCGAAAAGTCCGGCGCAGGCGCTGTGGCACTACCTGGAAAGCCAGGCCCAGCTCAAGGCACCCGGCAAACCGCGCCTTGGTAGCAACCCTTAGTGGTTATAAACAAAATGCATAATGCTGCACGCAAACAGCATTGGCTTTTCATGGTCCCTAAATCTACAGTCCGTCACGTTCTGCAAACGCGGGTGGCGTGCACCCCGGCGGGACCTGCGAAAGTTGGCGGCCGGTTGGCACAAAGGCTGCTTGGTATGACGCTGGTGTTCCATCTCAATAAACGCATGCACTGTCTTGGGGACTGTTTTTTGTTTGATCTGCTGCTGACTGCTTTCGACCGTCCAGGCCTCAACCCCGCGCTGCCGACTTCCTGTTCCTCCTCCCTCCGGAGGAGCCGTTCAGTTCACCCGATGCCGTTCCAGAAGCTGGGGTAAACCTTGGGGTTCGCCCCGATGCCCCTCCTTAGAATGGCGTTCATCAATCGTTTCACTTAACCCGAAGGAAAATCCATGAAACTCAAACTGGCCGCTTTATCCATTGCCTTGCTTGCCAGCAGCGGCGCTTTTGCCCAGGCCACCGACACGCTCGCCAAAGTCAAGGCTTCCGGCAAGATCGTGATGGGCGTTCGCGAGTCCTCGGCTCCGCTGTCCTACACTCTGGGTGACGGCAAGTACGCCGGTTACCACGTCGAACTGTGCGAGCACATCATCAAGGCACTGGCCCCGGCCGCCAAGATCGAGTACACGCCCGTGACCTCGGCCAACCGCATTCCACTGGTGCAAAACGGCACCGTGGACATCGAGTGCGGCTCCACCACCAACAATGCCACGCGCCAGAAGGACGTGAGCTTCGCCTACACGACCTTCGTGACCGAAGTGCGCACGGCCGTCAAAGTGGCATCGGGCATCAAGTCCATTTCGCAACTCAATGGCAAGAGCCTGGCCACCACCACGGGCACCACGTCGGTGGCGCTGTTGCGCAAGCACGAGCGTGCCAATGATGTCAACTTCAAGGAAGTCTATGGCAAGGATCATGCCGACAGCTTCCTGCTGCTGGAGTCGGGCCGCGCTGACGCCTTCGTGATGGACGACAACATCCTGGCCGGCCTGATTGCCTCGTCCAAGTCGCCCAAGGACTACGCCATCGTTGGCGAAACCCTGAACGTCGAACCCATCGCCATCATGGTCCGCAAGGACGACCCTGCTTTCCTGAAGGCGGTGGACGCCCAGATTCAGGGCATGATGAAGAACGGCGAAATCAACAAGCTCTACGACAAGTGGTTCATGAACCCGATCCCGCCCAAGAACACCAGCGTGAACCTGGCCATGGGCAACGTGCTCAAGGAACTGATCAAGTCGCCCAACGACAAGCCTGCTGAAGACTTCAACGCCAAGAAGTAAGTCAAGCGGAAAGTCCAGCCCCGCAATCCGTACCCGGATTGCGGGGCTGTTGTCCATAACAACAAGGAGAAGTCATGAGTCTGGAGTGGCAGATTTTTTGCCTGGACACGATTGACCGGGAGAAGGTGGCTGGGTGCTTCGGCTCGGGCCGGACACAGACCTATCTCGACTGGCTGCTGTCCGCCTGGGTGCAGACTATCGAGGTGTCGCTTTTTTCGCTGGCAATCGCGCTGATCGTCGGCTCGCTCATTGGCACCATACGCACTCTGCCGGATAGCCCCTGGCTGATGCGTATCGGCAATTTCTGGGTGGAGTTGTTCCGCAACATCCCCCTGCTGGTCCAGATCTTTCTCTGGTACCACGTCATCCCTGTTCTTTTTCCGGCGTTTGCCCAGACGCCCAAACTGGCGCTGGTGGTCTTTGGTCTCGGCTTCTTCACCTCGGCGCGTATCGCGGAACAGGTGCGCGCCGGCATTCAGGCCCTGCCCAAGGGGCAGCGCTATGCCGGCATGGCCATGGGTTTCACCACCTTCCAGTACTACCGCTATGTGCTCCTGCCCATGGCGTTTCGCATCATCATTCCTCCGCTGACCAGCGAGAGCATGAATATCTTCAAGAACTCGTCGGTGGCGTACGCGGTGTCCATCACCGAACTGACCTTCTTTGCGCAGCAGGCTGGGGAAGAAACCTCGCGCGGCGTCGAGATCTACCTGGGGGTGACCATCCTCTACGTGATCTCGGCCTTCACCATCAACCGGATCATGACCTACGTTGAAAAGCGCGTGCGGGTTCCGGGCTTTGTGGCCTCCACCGGCAACGGGGGACACTGATATGGCCGAACTCGACTTTTCCTTCTTCACGCTTGAAGTGTTCCGCAGCTATGTGCTCAAGGGGCTCTATTTCAGTGTGACACTGACGGCTGTGGCCACCGTGGGCGGCATTGTTTTCGGCACGCTGCTGGCGCTGATGCGCCTGTCTGGCATCAAGGCGCTGGAATTGCCTGCCGTCATCTACGTCAACGGCATGCGTTCCGTCCCGCTGCTGATGGTGCTGCTGTGGTTCTTCCTGCTGGTGCCGATGCTGATCGGGCGGTCGATCGGGGCCGAATGGTCCGCGATCATCACCTTCATCGCCTTCGAGGCGGCGTACTTCAGCGAGATCATGCGTGCCGGCATCCAGTCCATTCCGCGCGGCCAGGTGTTCGCCGGCCAGGCAATGGGCATGAGCTATGGCCAGAACATGAAACTGGTGATCCTGCCGCAGGCCTTCCGTAACATGCTGCCCATCCTGCTGACGCAGACCATCATCCTGTTCCAGGACACCTCCCTGGTCTACATCATCACGGCGCATGACATGCTGCACGGCTTCTCGATCGCCGGCGCCAACCTGAGCCACACGCGCGAGGCCTACATCCTGGCCGCCGTCGCCTATTTCGTGATTTGCTATTCGCTGTCGTATCTGGTGAAGATGCTGCAGAAAAAAATCGCCATCATTCGATGAACAACGCCCCCACGCTTGCCACTTCGTGTGCTGCGCTGCCCCCGAGAGGGCTGCAGTTGCCTTGGGGCGGCCCTGCGTCAACTGATTCCTGGAGAACATCAACATGATTGAAATCAAGAACGTATCCAAATGGTATGGCCCGGTGCAGGTCCTCAATGACTGCAACGTCAAGATCAACAAGGGCGACGTGGTGGTAGTGTGCGGGCCGTCGGGCTCGGGCAAGTCCACACTGATCAAGACCGTGAACGGCCTGGAGCCGATCCAGAAGGGCGAGATCTTCGTCGACGGCGTGGGCCTGCACGATCCCAAAACCAACCTGCCCAAGCTGCGCAGCCGCGTCGGCATGGTGTTCCAGCACTTCGAGCTGTTCCCGCACCTGAGCGTGACCGAAAACCTGACCATCGCGCAGATCAAGGTTCTGGGCCGCAGCGCCGACGAAGCCAAGACCCGCGGCCTCAAGATGCTGGACCGCGTGGGCCTGATGGCGCACAAGGACAAATACCCCGGCCAGCTTTCGGGCGGCCAGCAGCAGCGCGTGGCGATCGCCCGCGCGCTGAGCATGGACCCGATCGTGATGCTGTTTGACGAGCCCACCTCCGCGCTCGACCCTGAGATGGTTGGTGAGGTGCTCGACGTGATGGTCAAGCTGGCCAAAGAAGGCATGACCATGATGGTGGTCACGCACGAGATGGGTTTTGCCCGCAAGGTGGCCAGCCGCGTGATCTTCATTGATGTGGGCGGCCGCATCCTTGAGGACTGCTCCACCGACGAGTTCTTTGGCCACCCCGAGAACCGCCAGCCGCGCACCAAGGACTTCCTGGACAAGATCCTGGCGCATTGAGCACGCCCCCGAGGCGGCTCTTTGGGCCGCCGGGGGGGCGCCACCTACGGTCGGCGACGCCGGTTCCGTGGTGGTCGCTGGCACTGACCTTCGAGGCGCCGGTCTGGGACAATGGCGACATGACTCAATTCACCATCACTCGCCCCGACGATTGGCACCTGCATGTGCGCGATGGCGATTCTCTGAACACCGTCGTCCCGCACACCGCGGCGCAGTTTGGCCGCGCCATCATCATGCCTAACCTGCGCCCGCCGGTGACCACGGCCGCGCAGGCTGTCGCTTACCGCGAGCGCATCCAGGCCGCCGTGCCGGCCGGTGCGGCTTTCGAGCCGCTGATGACCCTGTACCTGACCGACAACCTGCCCCCCGACGAGATCAAGCGGGCGAAAGATGCCGGTGTGGTGGCCGCCAAGCTTTACCCGGCCGGGGCCACCACCAACAGCGATGCCGGCGTGACCGACCTGCGCAAGACCTACAAGACCCTGGAAGCCATGCAGCGCGAGGGCCTGCTGCTGCTGGTGCACGGTGAAGTGACCAGCCCGGAGATTGACCTGTTCGACCGCGAGGCGGTGTTCATTGACACCCAGCTGATTCCGCTGCGCCGCGATTTTCCCGAACTCAAGATCGTGTTAGAGCACATCACCACCAAAGAGGCCGCGCAGTATGTGCACGAGGCGAACCGCTTTACGGGCGCCACCCTCACGGCACACCATCTGCTCTACAACCGCAACGCCATTTTTACCGGAGGCATTCGCCCCCACTACTACTGCCTGCCGGTGCTCAAACGCGAAACCCACCGCGTCGCCCTCGTGGAAGCGGCCACCGGTGGCAATCCGCGGTTTTTCCTGGGCACCGACAGCGCGCCGCATCCGGCCCACCTGAAGGAACACGCCACCGGTTGCGCTGGTTGCTACACCGCCCATGCGGCCATGGAGCTGTATGCCGAGGCCTTTGACGCCGTGGGCGCCATGGACAGGCTGGAGGCTTTCGCCAGCTTCAATGGCGCCGACTTCTATGGCCTGCCGCGCAACACCGGCACCATCACGTTGAAAAAAGAGAGCTGGACGCCGCCGGAGAGTTTTGCCTTTGGCGAGGCCGAACTCAAACCCCTGCGCTCGGGTGAAGCGCTGGCATGGAAGCTCACTAGCAACGGGAGGTCCTGATGGAACGCAAACCGCGCGTCGCACTGCTGATCGACGCCGACAACTCGCCGGCCTCCAAAATCGACCTGATCCTTAACGAACTCTCCACCTTCGGCGAAACGAACATTCGCCGTGCCTACGGCAACTGGAAGAAAAACGAGCTCAAGGGGTGGGAAGAAGCGCTGCACGAACACGCGATCCGGCCCATGCAGCAGTTCGACTACAGCAAAGGCAAAAACGCCAGCGACATGGCCATGGTGATCGACGCGCTGGAGCTGCTTTACACCGACAGGCCTGATGCCTTCGGCATTGTCTCGTCCGACGCGGATTTCACACCACTGGTCATGCACCTGCGCGCCAAGGGCGCCGCGGTCTATGGCTTTGGTGCGCAAAAAACACCCGAACCCTTTGTGAATGCCTGTTCGCGCTTTCTGTACCTCGACAAGCTCCGCCCCATGGTCGCAGTGGACACGCCGGCAGGCGGCAAGGAAGAAGCCGACGCTGTGGCCGCTGCGCCCCTGCGTGCCACGCCGGCGCAGCTCAAGCAGGACGCCAAGCTGGTCATGCTGCTGCGCAATGCCGTACAGGCCGCGGCCGACGACGAGGGCTGGGCGCGCGTTGGGGCAGTCGGGACCCAGATCGCCAACCAGGCCTCGTTTGACCATCGCAATTACGGCTACGCCACGCTGACCAAGCTGCTGGTGGCGACCCAGCTTTTCGAAATTGCTGACGAAGGCAAGTCCACCGTGATGGTGCGCGACAAGAGGCAGTCCCGGCCGGCTGCAGCCAGGAACGGATGAGCGCTGGCGCGCCGGGTTCTGCTTTGCCTGTCGATTGGGATCGGCCCTGGCTGGAGCCCTGGCGTGAACCCGGCCAACGCGTTGCGCAAGCCGTTTTGGGCGGTGCGCCATGCCACGAGGCCTTGAACCGGGAAGCGGCCGCGCCGCTGCGTTTTGTGCCGCAAGACCGGTTACCACCGGGCGAAGCCTACGAGCAGTTTATTTTTGAATCAGGCACCGTCCCGACGCGCGACAACCTGCACGACTTTTTCAATGGTCTGTGCTGGTTGCGTTTCCCGCTCACCAAGCAAAAGCTCAACCGCTTGCAGGCAGCGCAAATCGCCGCCGTAGGCGTTGCCCCTTTGCGCGGGCCGGTCCGCGATGCGCTGACGGTGTTCGACGAAAACGCAGCCTTCCTGTCGGCGCCGCAACCCTTGTGGGATGCGTTGCTGGCCAAGGACTGGCACATGTTGTTTATCGATTTGCGCCCGCTGTGGCAAGAGGCGCAGCTGGTGCTGTTCGGCCATGCCTTGCTGGAAAAGCTGGTTTGCCCACGAAAACCCGTCACAGCCCATATCTACCGGGAGCAACCAGCTATGAATTCAATAGCGGAGCTGGATGCCTGGGTAGCCGCCGACCTGAGCGCGGACAAGCTCGCCGCCAAGCCTTTCACGCCGCTGCCGGTGCTGGGCGTGCCCGGCTGGTGGCCGGAAAACGAGAACTTTTCCTTTTATGATGACTCTTTCGTATTCCGGCCGCCCAGGTAAAAAACACCAAGTAAAAAATCCTGTGCCGCAGTCAGACCTAGTGCAGTGTTGCGTGCTTGATGGAATAAATAAATGCGATGGATTTTGGGTCAGGGCAAGGCGCAAACCACAGCGATACCCCGGGTATCGCGCGGATTTGCAACGCGGCCATGGCGCAAAAGATGCGCTTTTATGTTCCAGATAGCGTGCAACACTGCACTTGTGGCTTGATTTGGGCCGGAACTTCCCCATTTTCCGCAGGAGTGCCTCCATACGGCGGCACTTTGTTAATTACTGACCTCCACGGAGCATCCATGAAGCGTATTGTTTTGTTTGTCATGACCAACCTCGCCGTTGTGGTGGTGTTGGGCATTGTCGCCAGCCTGCTGGGTGTGAACCGCTACCTCACGCCGCAGGGGCTGAACCTGGGCATGCTGCTCGGGTTTGCCACGGTCATCGGTTTCGGCGGCGCCATCATCTCGCTGCTGATCAGCAAGCCTGTCGCCAAGTGGAGCTCGGGCGTGCGCGTGATCAACGAGCCGCAAAACGCTGACGAAACCTGGATTGTCGAGACTGTGCGCAAGCTGGCGACCACCGCCGGCATTGGCATGCCCGAAGTCGGCATTTTCGAGGGCGCACCGAATGCCTTTGCCACCGGCGCCTTCAAGAACTCCTCGCTGGTTGCCGTCTCCACCGGCCTGCTGCAGGGCATGACGCGTGAAGAGATCGAGGCCGTGCTCGGCCATGAGATTGCCCACGTCGCCAACGGCGACATGGTGACGATGACACTGATCCAGGGCGTGATGAACACCTTTGTGGTGTTCCTGAGCCGCGTGATTGGTTATGCGGTGGACAGCTTCCTGCGCCGTGGCAGCAGCAGCAATTCCGGCCCCGGCATCGGTTACTACGTGAGTACCATCGTGCTCGATATCGTGCTCGGTTTTGCCGCCGCCATCGTGGTCGCCTGGTTCTCACGCCACCGCGAGTTCCGCGCCGATGCCGGCGCCGCGCAGCTGATGGGCAAGAAGCAACCCATGATCAACGCGCTGGCCCGTCTGGGCGGCATGGTGCCCGGCCAGTTGCCCAAGGCGGTGGAAGCCATGGG
>NZ_JBDTTH010000021.1:0-56422 GCF_039930745.1 Polaromonas sp.
CGCGGCGTTCACGCGGTTTTCCAGCCACTCCTGCCGGCCGCTCACCGGCCGGGGCTGGAGATCCTGCACGAACGCGTATTCCGCCACTTCGCTGAGCTTCATGTCCCCGCCAAGAATGCCACGGCCCAGGTCGCCCTCCCAGTTGGCATAACGCTCGGCGCGGAAGCGCTCGAGCTCCCCGGCCTCGACGAGCCGGGCCGCGCTCTTGAGCGCCAGGGCGAGCACGTCGATGGCGCCCACGTGACCATGCAGGATGTCAACCGGATCCATGCTCTGGCGACGCACTTTGGCATCGAAGTTGAAGCCGCCGCTACCGACGCCGCCCGCGCGCAGGATCTCGTACATCGCCAGTGTGAGGTCTTCCACGCTGTTGGGAAACTGATCAGTGTCCCAACCGTTCTGCGGGTCGCCGCGGTTGGCATCGATGCTGCCGAAAATGCCCAGCGAGGCGGCCGTGGCAATTTCGTGCTGGAAGCTGTGACCGGCCAGCGTGGCGTGGTTGGCCTCGATGTTCAACTTGATCTCGCGCTCCAGGCCGAAGTCCTTGAGGAAACCGTAGACCGTCGCGCTGTCGTAGTCATACTGGTGCTTGGTCGGCTCGAGCGGTTTGGGCTCGATCAGCAATTGCCCCCCGAAGCCGATCTTGTGCTTGTGTTCCACCACCATCTGCATGAACCGACCAAGCTGGCGCCGCTCGCGTCGCAGGTCGGTGTTCAGCAGGGTGTCATAGCCTTCGCGGCCGCCCCACATCACGTAGTTGACCCCGCCCAGGCGGTGGGTCGCATTGAGCGCGCTGAAGACCTGCGTCGCGGCGTAGGCGAAGACTTCCGGGTCGGGGTTGCTCGCGGCCCCGGCGGCGTAGCGCGGATGGCTGAACAGGTTGGCCGTGCCCCAGAGCAGTTCGATGCCCGTTTCCTGCTGTTTCTGCGCCAGCACGTCCACCATGGCCGACAGATTGCTGCGGTAGTCCGCCAGGCTTGCGCCTTCCGGCGCCACATCGGTGTCGTGAAAGGTGTAGAAGGGCACGCCCAGCCGCGAGATCAGGCCGAATGCGGCATCGGCCTTCCTGCGTGCCAGTGTCAACTCGTCGCCGGGCACGTGCCAGGGCCGCGCGAACGTCGGCTGCCCGAACACATCGTTGCCGGACCACACGAAGGTGTGCCAATAACAGACGGCCAGCCGCAGGTGCTGCTCCAGCGTCTTACCCAGCACACGCTCCTTAGCGTCGTAATGGCGGAACGCCAGCGGATTCGTGGACTGCGGGCCCTCGTAGCGGACCTGGGGAAGGGATTCGAAGGAAGTCATGTCTGCATCGGAATAAGCAAAACCGCGATGCTATCCCTGGTGTTGCCGCACAAGCTTGCGAATTTGGCGAGGGTGGGTTGTGATATTTCTTTCTGCATCGCAGCAATCGGCTTAAACCGGGTGCGAACTGGCGACGCACGGGACCGACGCCGAAAACCGCCAGGTAGCACCGCGTCCCACCAGCAACAGCGACAGGCCCGGCGCCGTGACCAGCACCCCGGATCGCCACGGGCAACTCAGCAAAACGCTGGGCCAGGACGATGAGGCTACGCACCCACTTTAACTTTGCCAACCCCGGCAACGTCCTGAGCCGCAAAGTTGCGGGTCCGGCGGGCCATGGTGGAAAGCGGTTAAATGATGGTGCCCGGACAGCAGCAATAGCGCGAACTGGGCGCAATCGGTAAAGCCAACGTGGAAACCATGCAAAATTGGCCTGACACGAGGGCTTTCAACCCGGCGCCCCGCCGGCCCTCACCTAAACGCAGCCCAAGCGGAGGATCCCATGCTGGAGCAACTCAAACAGGTCGGTAACCGCCGGTTGTACCAACAAATTGCCGACCAGATACGCACCTTCATCGACAAGGGCAACTACGCACCCGGCGCCCGCTTGCCCCCGGAACGGGATCTCGCCCAGCAGCTGGGCGTCTCGCGCCCCTCAGTGCGCGAGGCGCTGATCGCGCTGGAGATTGAGGGCAGCGTTGAAGTGCGCATGGGCGCCGGCGTGTATGTGTGCAGTGTGACGCAACGCAAGCCGCAGGCGTTGGCCACCCTGGGTGAAAGCCCGATCGAGCTGATGCAGGCCCGCGCCGCCATCGAAGGCACCGTGGTGCTGCTGGCATGTGCCAAAGTCACATCCGCCGCACTGGCAGCGCTGCGCCAGATCCTGGACAGCATGCTGGTGGCCATAGGGCAGAACCGCTCCCCACTGGCATTTGACCGGCAATTTCACCAGACCATTGCGGCCATGACAGGCAACGCCGTGCTGGAGCGCCTGATCGGCGAGCTGTTTGACGGGCGGCACAGCCCCATTTCAGTGCGGCTGCGTGCGCATTCCGAATCGGGCCAGACGTGGGCCGCCGCGTTGCAAGAACACGAGGCCATCCTGCGCGCACTGGAAAACCGCGATGTGCTGGCGGCGCAAACCGCGGTGCGCATGCACCTGCATGCCTCGGAACAGCGCTGGGTGGAGAACAACCGCAGCGAATGGTCATGAGTTGAACCAGACGCCCAGGCACGCCGCCACGGCGCAACTGCGCGCATGCCTGCACCGGGCTTTTATGGCGGTGATGCCCGGTATTGCATCGGGAATCGGGGGTAATTACCAATACGCAGGCCCGTTTCGGTAAGGCCAAATACCGATTTTGAGTCAAGTGGCCTTACCAATTTGCAAACTGCAAAAACATCCTCCTGCCAGCCCTTGAACGCCCCACAGGAGTTTGCATTGTTGCCTTCCGTGTCCGGTCCCGTCCGCCCTCAAGCCACCCACCCCAAGGCGGCCGCTGACGTGCTGTTGCGTCTGGAGGGCATTACCAAGCGTTTTCCGGGCGTGCTTGCGTTGGACGATGTGAGCCTGGAGATCCGGCGTGGCGAAGTGCACGCGGTGTGCGGCGAGAACGGCGCGGGCAAATCCACCCTGATGAAGGTGATCAGCGGCCAGTACCAACCTGACGCCGGCGACTTGCACTACCGCGGCGAGGCTTGCCAGTTCCAGTCCACCGCCGAGTCCGAGGCCGCAGGCATTGCCATCATCCACCAGGAATTGAACCTGGTGCCCCACCTCTCGGTGGCTGAAAACATCTTTCTGGCGCGCGAGCCGCGAAAGGGCTGGTTGATCGACCGCGCTGCGCTGCGCCGCAATGCCCAGCAATGCCTGACCCGGCTGGGCGTGAATATTTCGCCTGACGCAATGGTCAAGACCCTGTCAGTGGCGCAGCAGCAAATGGTGGAGATTGCCAAGGCACTCTCGCTCAACGCGCAGGTGCTGATCATGGACGAGCCGACTTCGTCGCTGACCGAGTCGGAAACCGAAAAACTGTTTGCCATCATCCACGAGCTCAAACGTGCAGGCGTGGGCATCGTCTACATCTCGCACCGGCTCGATGAACTGGCGCAAATCGTGGATCGGGTGACGGTGCTGCGCGATGGCCGCTATGTCAGCACCGACTGTTTTGCCAACACCAGCGTGGAGCAGATCGTGGCGAAGATGGTGGGGCGTTCGCTGGACGATGTGTTTCCTGCGCGCCAGTCCGTGCCCACCACCGAGGTGTTGCTGCGCGTGCAGGGCCTGACGCGTCAGGGCGTGTTTCACGACGTGAATTTCGAACTGCGTCGTGGCGAGATTCTGGGTTTCGCAGGGCTCATGGGTGCAGGCCGCACTGAAGTGGCGCGTGCCATCTTTGGTGCCGATGCCATCGACGCGGGCCAGGTGTTCCTCGGTGACCAGCTGCTGGCGGTCAAATCGCCGCGCGACGCCGTGCGGCACGGTCTGGCCTACCTGTCGGAAGACCGCAAACACGATGGTTTGGCGCTGAAGATGACGGTGGCACAGAACATCACCTTGGCCCGCATGGAAGCCGTCTCCAACCGCGCCGGCATGATCCAGTTTGACCAGGAGCAGGCGGCGGCAGAACGTTTCATCAAAGCCCTGGACATTCGCACGCCCAGCAGCAACCAGATCGTCCGTCTGCTGTCAGGCGGCAACCAGCAAAAGCTGGTCATCAGCAAGTGGCTGTTCCGCGAATCGCGTGTGCTGTTCTTTGACGAGCCCACGCGCGGCATCGACGTCGGCGCCAAGTACGCCATTTATCAACTGCTGGACCAATTGGCCGGTCAAGGCATTGGCGTGGTGATGATCAGTTCGGAGCTGCCCGAGATCATGGGCATGACCGACCGCGTCGCCGTGTTCCACGAAGGGCGCCTGGTCACCACGCTCACCACCCGCGAAACCAACCAAGAGGAAGTCATGCACTACGCCTCGGGCCGCAGCACTCCTTCGCATTCTTGATATTTCCCCGGATACCCATGACCGAACGACAACAAGATCTGATTCAAAAATTTGCCGCCTTGGCCAGCTTGCTGGCCCTGATCACGGTCTTCTCCTTCACCAGCAATGCCTTCTTCACCTTGGGCAACGGCATGACCGTGGCCTTGCAGGTGACCTCGATTGCCTATTTGGGCATTGCGGCCACCTGCGTGATCATCACGGGCGGCATTGACCTGTCGGTGGGCGCCATTCTGGCTTTGGCTGGAGTGGTGGCTGCGCTGGCGGTGAAGGCGGGTGTGCCGGTGCCCTTAGCCATGCTCGCAGGCTTGCTGACGGGCGCTTTGTGCGGTCTCATCAACGGGCTGTGTGTGACCGTGTTGAAGCTACCGCCCTTTATTGCCACGCTGGGCATGATGTTGGTCGCGCGTGGCGTCGCGCTGCAAATCACCGATGCCCGCGCCATTGGTGGCTTGGGTGACAGCTTTGCCGAACTGGGCAACGGCTCCTTGTTTCGCATCGTCAACATCGGCGAGGACGGTTTTCCCGATGTGGTCTTCGTGGGCGTTCCCTACCCCGTGTTGCTGATGATCGTGCTGGCCATCGGCGTCTCCGTGCTGCTCAACCGCGCCACGCTGGGCCGCCACCTATACGCCGTGGGCTCCAACATGGAAGCCGCGCGCCTCTCGGGCGTGAACGTCAATGCCGTCACCCTGTTCGCTTACGTGTTCTCCGGCCTATTGGCCGGGTTGACCGGCTGCGTATTGATGTCGCGCTTGGTCACCGCCCAGCCCAGCGAAGGCCTGATGTACGAACTCGACGCCATCGCGGCGGCAGTAATCGGTGGCACCTCGCTCACCGGCGGCGTGGGCACGATTTCGGGCACCGTGATCGGCGCGTTTGTCATCGGCATTCTGCGAAACGGTTTGAACATGGGCGGCGTCTCCGCCTTCACCCAACAGATTCTGATTGGCGTGGTCATCCTGCTCACCGTATGGATTGACCAGATGCGCCATCGCAAGTGATCCCTACCGGCAGGGCATACCGGGACATCTCGTCAACACCCCCCAAACCGATAATGAGGAATGACATGAACAAACGTAAATTACTGAGCATCTTGGTCGCATCCACCCTGGTGGCTGCGTCTTCTATGGCGATGGCCGCCGACAAGGAAATCGCCGTGATCGTAAAAACGACCAACTCCGACTTCTGGCAAAACGTGAAAAAAGGCTCTTCTGCCGCCGTGGCAGGGATGAAGGGCTACACCGCGACCTTCCAGGGCGCGGCTTCCGACACCGATCTGGCCGGCCAAGTGGCCCTGGTGGAAAACGCTGTGAACCGCAAGGTGGCCGGCATTGTTCTCGCACCGTCCGATCCAGACGCACTCATCCCCGCTATGAAAAAAGCCTGGGAAGCCAAGATCCCTGTGGTGTTGATTGACTCTGCCGCTTCTAATGCGGGCAAGGCTTACTACCAGTCCTTCCTGGCGACCGACAACAAGGTGGCCGGCGAAATGTCCGCAAAAACCTTGATCGCCAAGATCGGAACCACCGGCAAGATTGCCATCATGTCGTACACCGCCGGTTCGGGTTCGGAAATTGGTCGCGTGGGTGGCTTCACTGACTACATCAAAAAGAACTCCAAGTTGCAAATCCTGGGCCCGTTCTATTCCAACTCGCAAATGGGCACGGCGCTGAACCAGACCACCGACGTACTGGCCGCCAACCCCGACTTGAAGGGTATCTTCGGCGCCAACGAACCCACCGCCATTGGCATGGGCCGCGCGCTGACCCAAGCGGGTAAGTCAGGCAAGGTCGTTGCGATCGGCTTTGATGGTAACTCGGACCTGCAAGGCTTTGTGAAGGACGGCACGATCGAAGCCATCGCCGTGCAAAGCGCATTCGAGATGGGCAGCCTGGGCGTGAAAACTGCGGTCGAGTTGGCATCAGGCAAAAAAGTCCCTGCCTTCCGCGACACCGGCGTGTTGATGGTCAACAAAAAGAACATCGACAGCACCGAAGCCAAGAACGTTCTCTACTAACCCCTCCAACTCGTCTCCCAAGAAACCTCCGGCACAGGCCGCCGGGGGATGAAACTATGCACACCACGGACCTCAAACAACTCCCACGCGTGGACCTTCGGCTGACCGCCTTTGGCCTGGGCTGCTCGCAGATGGGGGGGCTGTACCGCGCCACCAGTGCGCGGGAAGTGGACGACTTGTTTGCTGCGGCGTGGGCCGCCGGGATGCGCTACTTTGATACAGCGCCTTATTACGGCTACACGCGCTCTGAACACCGCCTGGGCACACTCCTGGCCGACTGCCCGCGCAACGACTACGTGGTGAGCACCAAGGTGGGCCGTCTGCTGCGCCCGGATGCCAGCGTGGCACCTGGCGACGGCGGTTGGGCCAACCCCTACCCGTTTCGCCCCGAATACGACTACAGCTACAGCGGCGTGATGCGCTCCTTCGAAGACAGCCTGCAACGCCTGGGCCTGGCCCACATCGACATCCTGTATGTGCACGACATTGGGCGCTACACCCATGGCGAGCAGCATGCGCACCATTGGCAGCAACTGACAACCGGCGGCGGCTTTCGAGCGCTGGACGAATTGCGCAGCAGCGGCGCCACCAAGGCGGTAGGCCTAGGTGTGAACGAATGGCGGGTGGTGATGGACAGCATGCAGGAATTCGATCTGGACTGCACCATGCTGGCCGGTCGGTACACCCTGCTTGAGCAGGACTGCCTGACGCCACTTTTTGACGACTGTCAGCACCGCGGCAACGCCATCGTGGTGGCCGGGCCATTCAATTCCGGCATCCTGGCCGGCAACACGAAATTCAACTACGCCGAAGCCCCGCCCGCGGTGGTGGCGCGCGTGAAGGCGCTGGCGCAAACCTGCCAGGAATTCAGCGTGCCACTGCAGGCGGCCGCGCTGCAGTTTCCGTTGGCGCACCCTGCCGTGGTGTGCTGCGTGACCGGCGCCGAAACCGCCGCGCAGCTGCAGCAGAACGTGGCCTGGCTGGCGCAGGACATTCCTCCCGCCCTGTGGCAGGCCCTGCGCGATCGTGGCTTGCTGAACCCGGCCGCACCGGTGCCCGCCTGAGACCACCATGCGTATCGATGCCCATCAGCATTTCTGGAAGCTGGCTGACCGCGTCGGGCACTGGCCACCAGCCACGCTGGCCGCCATCCATCGCGACTTTGGCCCCGCCGATTTGCAGGCGGCGCTGGCCGCAGCCCAGATCACCGGCACCGTGCTGGTGCAATCGCTGCCCACCGTAGCAGACACGCATTACCTGCTCGATATTGCCGAGCGCACGGACTTTGTGCTGGGCGTGGTGGGCTGGGTGGACCTGCTGGCCGATGACGCCCCCGCACAAATTGCAGAACTCGCATGTCACCGCAAGCTCAAGGGCCTGCGTCCCATGCTGCACGACCTGGCCGACACCGAATGGATCACCAACCCGGCGCTAGACCCGGCCTTGCGCGCCGTGCAAGACCACGCCCTGGTGTTTGATGCGCTGGTGCTGCCCCGGCATCTGGGCGCGCTGCTGGTGCTGGCCCGGCGCCACCCGGCCTTGCCCATCGTGATTGACCACGCGGCCAAGCCCGAAATTGCTCGTGGTCGACTGGAACCCTGGCGCACCAAAATGAACTCGCTTGCCGCCCTGCCCCAGGTCCACTGCAAGCTCTCAGGCCTGCTGACGGAAGCTGGCCCCCAGCCCACTGCCCACGCACTTGGCCCGTATGTCGAGCACCTGCTCGACAGTTTTGGCCCACAGCGACTGATATGGGGCAGCGATTGGCCAGTACTGGAGCTCGCCGCCGACTACGCGGACTGGTGGACCATGGCCAACGCAATGTGCCAGGCCCACGCGGGCATGGATGCCGAAGGCATGGCCGCGATCTTTGGCGGCAATGCTCGTCGCCTATACCAGCTTGACTGACATGAACCTTGACCAACCCTGTGTGACCGAAGGATTTTTATGCTGACTGTTATTTGCGAAACCCCAGGCGTGCTGCGCGCCATCGAAGGGGCCAGACCCGCCTGCGCCGACAACGAGATACTGTTGCGCGTACGGCGCGTAGGCGTTTGCGGCACTGACCTGCACATCTTCACCGGCAACCAGCCCTACTTGGACTACCCGCGCGTTATGGGCCACGAGATTTCCGGCACGGTGGAAGCGGCCCCGCCAGACAGCACGCTGCAGCCCGGGGACCCCGTGTTTGTGATGCCCTACCTGTCGTGCGGCCAGTGTGTGGCTTGCCGCCAGGGTAAAACCAACTGCTGCGTGAACATCCAGGTACTGGGTGTTCACCGTGACGGCGCCTTCACCGAATACCTGGCCGTCCCAGCCCAGTTTGTGCGCAAGGCAGAAGGCGTGACGCTGGACCAGGCCGCCATGGTGGAGTTTTTGGCGATCGGCGCCCACGCGGTGCGCCGCGCAGATGTGCGGCCCAGCCAACGTGTTCTGGTGGTGGGCACCGGTCCCATCGGCATGGCAGCGCTGCTGTTTGCCGGCCTTCGCGGCGGCCAGGTGACGGCGCTGGACACACGGCCCGAGCGCGTCGCGTTTTGCCTGGAACACCTGGGGGCGCACGCTGGCGTGCTGATCGGGCCGAGCGACCAGACAGAACTGAGCGCACTGACGAACGGGGACTTTTATGATGTGGTTTTTGATGCCACCGGCAATGCGCGGGCCATGGAGCGCGGCTTCCAGTTTATTGCACACGGCGGCAAGTATGTGATGGTGTCGGTGGTACGTGACAGCATCACATTCTCCGACCCCGAGTTTCACAAGCGCGAGGCCACCTTGCTGGGCAGCCGAAACGCAACCATGGAGGACTTTGAAACCGTTCTCGACGCGATGCGCGCCGGCAAAGTTCCGACCGCCGCACTCAACACCCACCGCATGCCGCTGGCCGAGGTAACCACAAGCTTTGCCAAGCTGCTCGACCCGACACAGGGCGTTGTCAAGGCGCTGATCGAATGCTGAGCGCGAGGCACATCTGAGCACCCCGATTCTGCAGTTTGGCACCGGGCGCTTTTTGCAGGCGCATGTGGACCTGTTTGTGTCCCAGGCGCTGGCCCAAGGCCAGGCGCTGGGCAGCATCACGGTGGTGCAAAGCACAAGCAGCGAGCAGAGCAGCGCTCGCGCTGCAGCGTTTGCCCGGGGCTACCGCGTGGAGCTGCGCGGCATGCAGCGCGGACAGCCCGTCGAAGAGACGGTACAGGTGAACGCCGTGCGCACCGTCTGGCATGCCGACCGCGACTGGGCGCTGATGCGCGAAGCCATGGCCGGCCCGGTGCAGATCATCGTCTCCAACACCGCAGACGCGGGCTATGCGCGGGTTGAAAGCGACTCGGCGCACTTGCTGCGTACAACCGGCAGCACACCCCGCAGTTACCCGGCCAAGCTGGTGGCGCTCTTGCATCACCGCTGGCAGGCGCAGCCAGAGGCGCCGCTCACACTCTACCCTTGCGAGCTGGTGAGCCGCAACGGCGACACCCTGCGCACGTTGGTCACAACACTGGCTCGGGAATGGGGCGCTACGCCTGCCTTTCTGCGCTATGTGCAGGAGCATTGCGTGTGGGTCAACTCGCTCGTCGACCGCATTGTGTCTTCTCCGCTTGAACCCGCCGGTGCGGTGGCAGAACCCTATGCGCTTTGGGCCATCGAACACACGCCCCGCATGGTCCTGCCCTGCAGCCATCCTGCCATGGTGGTCACCGACGCGCTGGCGGGATTCGAGCAACGCAAGCTCTGGCTGTTGAATCTGGGGCACACGGTGCTTGCCGAACTCTGGCAGACACTGAAGGGGCCGGCTGACATGACGGTGGTGCAAGCCATGCACACCCCGGCGATGCGTACGCCGCTGGAAGCCGTGTGGATCGACGAGGTAC
Source organism: Polaromonas sp. (assembly GCF_039930745.1). Classification (GTDB taxonomy): domain Bacteria; phylum Pseudomonadota; class Gammaproteobacteria; order Burkholderiales; family Burkholderiaceae_C; genus Polaromonas. The sequence continues at coordinate 10,193 of NZ_JBDTTH010000021.1, forward strand.
TTCCGGTGTTTGAAAAAGAAGGGACGGGCCCCGAGGCCCGGATCTACCTGGAGGAATTGCGGGACCGGCTGCTGAACCCTTTTCTTGAGCATCGCCTGATCGACATCGCCAAAGACCATGCCCAGAAAAAAATTCGCCGCCTGGCGCCGGTTGTCGACCGCGCCCGGCAATCCGGGCTTGCCATCGCCCAGACGCAACTCAAGCGGGCTTTGGGTTCTTCGACGACAGCTTAAGCCACAAGGACGTGGACCTGGTGGACTTGACTGCGTGATTGCCCGGGATGGTGCGTTCGCGTCACTTTGACACGCGTAACGAGCGCCCGCCATTCCTGGTGATGAACGTCGCTACCAGTTCGCCATAAAGCGGATTGAAAGAGAACGCAGCGACGGCATCTCCATCACATGCAGGTCAACATTTAGCAGGACTGGGGCGCGCGCCATCCCGCACCTGAAGTCGCCAGGTAGCAAGAATACAGCGACGTTGTCGCGGTAATGAACAGGTGGTTACCCCGCAGACCGCCGAACTCCAGGTTGGCCACCGGCTCCGGAATGAGTATCTTGCCAAGCAGTTCGCCTTGCGGCGTGAAGCAATGAACACCGTCGCCGGCACTGGTCCACACATTGCCGAGAACGTCCACACGCAGCCCGTCGGGAATACCGGCGTCCACCGTCGCGAACACATCGCCTTCCCGCAGCCTGCCCTCGCTCACCTGGAACGAACGGATGTGGTGTGGACCCTCAGGATCTTGCGAAGCACCCGAGTCTGCGATGTACAGCCATCGGCCGTCCGGCGAAAAGGCCAATCCGTTCGGTTGCACAAAGTCGGTCGCGACGGCCTCCACACGCCCGTCGGCAGGATCGACGCGGAACACGTAGCGGCCGCCGTACTCGGGCTCAGCCGCGTAACCTTCGTAATCAGACAGGATTCCGTAGGTCGGGTCGGAGAACCACACCGCGCCATCGGGTCCGGCCACCAGGTCGTTGGGCGAGTTGAGCTTCTTGCCCTGGAACGAGGAGGCAAGCACCGTGCGGCAGCCGTCGTGCCCGGTGCGGCTGACGCAGCGCGTGCCGTGCTCGCAGCTGAGCAGCCGACCCTCACCGTCGCGTGTGTTGCCGTTGACAAAATTGGAAGGCTTGCGGAACTCCACCACGCATCCGGGCCCGGAGCCGTCGGGCACCCATCGCAGGATGCGGTTGTTGGGAATGTCGCTGAACAGCAGGAAATCGCCCGCGGGGAAATACACCGGCCCTTCCGCCCAACGCGCACCGGTGTAGAGTTTTTCGACAAAGGTGTTGGGCGGCACCACGCCGCGAAAGCGGGCGTCGTGCAGGCGAAAGTCGCCGCGGATGCCGTAGTGTTCACCCATGCTCACCTCACTTTGGCCGATCTTCCGTACAAGAGCAGCATGGCCAGAATGAGCGATCCGTAGATGATCTGGCGGCCCGCTTCCGGCATCTGGAGAACCGCAAGCATGCTTTGCAACAGCACGATGAACACGACACCGGCGACCGTGCCCAGGTAGCTGCCGCGGCCGCCGAGAATATTGGTACCTCCCAGCACCACGGCCGCGATCGCCGGCAGCAGATAGGGGTCGCCCATGGCTTGGTAGGCGTTACCCGAATACCCGGCCAGCAGCACCCCCGCAAGCGAAGCCAACATGCCGCAGGCGACAAAACAGACGATCGTCATCTTGACGGTGCGGACGCCGGAGAGGTAGGCTGCGCGTTCGCTGTTGCCGATCACGTAGACATAACGGCCTGCCGCCGTGCGCGTCAGCAGCAAATACACAAGCAGCGAGACGGCTGCCCAGACCCACACCGCGTTGGGCACACCCACGGTCCTGCCCACGGCCAGGTCCCGCATCAGCGGGGTGGCGGCATCCTGAGGCGCATGGCCGCCCGTGTACAGCACCATCAGCCCTTGCAGCACGGCATTGGCGCCGAGCGTGAAGATCATCGACGGAATCCGGAGGAACGCCACGCCCAAGCCGTTCACCAGCCCGACCATGGCTCCGCAGAACAGGCCAGCCGGAATGGCCCAACCCGCCCCGTAGGCCGCCCCCGCAGCGGCAGCCATCATGGCACCGGTGGTGATGGTCCACGCTACGGACAGGTCAATGTGGCCCAGCAGGACGACGGCCATCAGCCCCGCCGCGGCCAACCCGAGGAAAGCAGCGATCTGCAGTTGCTGCAGCAGGTAGGCAGGCATCAGGAAGTTGGTGTTCACGGCACTGCCGGCCAGCAGCAGCAGCATGCAGCACAGGCCCACCATGGCGGGCGGATTCAGCAGCAAGCGCTGCGCGGGGCTCTTCGTGGCACCGGACGAGGGCTGCACGGCGATCAGTTCACTTCCGCTCATCAGAACAGGTCCAGGCGGTTTCTGACACGCAGTACGCGCAGCGCGCCCATGCACACGGCGGCCAGCAGGATCAAGCCCTCGAACAGGGGCTGCCACAGTGCCGGCGCGTCGAAGACGAACAGCAGGTCGCCGATCGTGCGCAATACAAAGGCGCCGAGGACAGAGCCGACCATCCCGCCGGTGCCGCCGTACAGGGATGTGCCGCCTATCACGACCGCCGCGATCGAGTTGAGGGTATACAGCCCGGCCTGCGGGCCGCTGGCCTCGCCCGACAGCGCGATCAGCGACAGCAGCAGCCCGGCGACACCTGAAAGCAGCCCCGCGATTGTGTAGGCGAGGAACTTGGCGCCCTCGGACGGAACGCCGGAAAGGTAAGCGGCCTGCTCCGACGAGCCAACGGCATAACATGTGCGCCCCATCACCGTCCGCTTGAAAGGCAACCACCCCAGCACGACGAGCGCGGCCAACAGGACCAAGGTGGAGGGGATCACTCCGAACAGCCGGCCGGTCAAAGCGTCCGACAGCCCCTCACTGACCTCGCCACCGGGCGCGGGCCGCAGCAGCAAGGCAAAGCCGAAATACACCGCACCGGTTGCGAGCGTGACGATGATGGGCTGCAGGCGTCCGAAGACCACGATGGCGCCATTGAGTGCGCCCGCCGCCGCGCCGCAGGCAAGCACAAGCACAATCCCCAATGCCACCTGCCACGGCGCCCCGTTCAAGACCGTGGAGGCGAGGCAGCTGGTCAGCACCATCACCATGCCGACGGAAAGATCGAGCCCCCGGGTGATGACGGGCAGGGTCTGCGCCATCGCCACGATGGCCAGCAGCACCGCCTTGTTGGATGCGGTGGTGACGATGGCCACGGAGATCGAACGCGGGTGCTCCATCAGGAACAGTGCGAACATCAAGGCGAACACCATCAGCGCGGCGAGCGGTCCGCCGTTGCGCCGCAGTGTCATGCTCCATTCGCTGCGCTGGTTCATGCAGTAGCGGCCTCCCTGCCGCCGAGCGAGACGTTGAGTGAAGACGCCACGATCGCATGCTCGCTGATCTCGTCGCCGACCAACGTGCGGGCGATCCGGCCCTCGTACATGATGAGCACGCGGTCAGCCAGGCCGATCAGCTCCTCGTAGTCGGTGGAATACAGGAGCACGCCCACGCCCTGGGTCGCGAGCTGGCGCAGCAGTACATACAGCTCCTGCTTGGTAGCCACGTCGATGCCACGGGTCGGGTCGTTGAGCAGCAGCACGCGCGGCTGGGCCATGAGCCATTTGGCGATCACCACCTTTTGCTGGTTCCCGCCCGACAAGGTCTGCACCGGGTCCTGCACGGAGCCGACCTTGATGCGCAACTGCTCCACCATCCGCGCCACCGCGGAACGCTCCGCCGCTGCGCTGAGAACGCCCAAGCGCCCGAGCGCCGGCAGATGGGCCAGGCTCATGTTCTCCCGGATGCTCATGGGCAGGATCAGTCCCTCGGTCTTGCGGTCCTCCGGGATCAGCGCGATGCCCAGCTCCGGGTCCTTGCACACGTGCGGCGCGAGGTCGCGACGCGGCTGCCCGAAGGCTTCCACCTTGCCCTGGACGCCCTTGAGCACGCCGAACAGGGCCAACAGCAGCTCCCGCTGGCCCTGACCATCGAGGCCCCCCAGCCCGACAATCTCGCCGGCCTTTATCTCCAGCGAGATGTCGTGCAGTTCAGGGGCCCAGGTCAGGCCCTGCACGCTGATGACTGGCTGGGCCCAGGGCGCGGGGCCGGTTTTGGGCGGATAGGACTTGGCGACGTCGCGGCCGATCATCAGCTGGACCACCTCCGCATCGGAGCGGGTGCCGCTGGCGAATGTATCCACGCGCCGGCCGCTGCGAAACACCGAGCAGGTATCCGCTAACGCCTTGACTTCGTGCATGCGATGCGAGATAAACAAACTGCCCACGCCGCGCGCCCGCAGCTGGAACAGAAGCTTGTAGAGCCGTTCCACGTCCTCGCTGCTCAAGGCGGAGGTCGCCTCGTCCAGGATCAGCAGCCTCGGCTGCCCGCTCAGCGCCTTGGCGATCTCGATCAACTGACGGCGAGAAAGGGGCAGATCCCGAACCCGCTCCTTGGGGTGAATGTCACCGCATCCCAGCATGGCCAGCAACGCGAGGGCTTGCTCCTGCTGCGCCTTCGAGTCGATCAAACCACGCCGGCGCGGCGGCCGCGACAGGAAGATGTTCTCCGCCACCGAGAGGTCCGGCACCAGGGACAACTCCTGAAACACGCAGGCGATCCCATGGTCACGCGCCACGTTCGGCGAAACCAGACGCACCTCGACGCCGTCCATGAGGATACGGCCGGCGTCGGGCTGCACCACCCCGGCGATGGTCTTGATGAGGGTGGACTTGCCCGCGCCGTTTTCTCCGAGCACAGCGTGGATTTCGCCAGCCTGGCAGACGAAATCCGCGCTGTCCAGCGCGCACACGCCGCCGTAACGCTTGGAGATTCCCTGGAGCTGCAGCAAGGTCGGGGGCACGGCGCGTTCTCTCAGGTGTTTCCTTCGCTTTGCTTCATGATGTCCGGCGCTGTGAGATTGATGTTGCACGGCGGAAACTCATTGGCCACATAGAACGTGTCCGGCAGGTCGGGATAGAAGTTCTTCCCCGGCGCCATCTGCTGGTATTCCACGTAGGGAATAGGCACCGAGATGTACTGGGGCAGCTTTTGTCCCTGCAGCGCGGCGATGGCAGCCTTCAGCGCCACGGCCACCAGGCCGGGGGACTGCGCGGCCGAAGCGCCCTTGAGCCCGTCCTTGTGGTGCGCGTAGACCATCTTGCGGAAACCGTTCTCTCCCTCGGCACCGATCGGCACGAAGGGATGCTTGGCCTCGATGAGCGCGCGGATCGTGCCGTTGGACCCGGCCTGGGTGTAGACGCCGTTGAACCGGCCGTGCACGGCGATGGCATCTGCCGCTACCTTCTGGGAGGTGCCGTCGTCCCAGTTGCCGACCACCTCGACGATCTGCACGCCCTTGTGCTTGTCCATGATCTCGCGGAAACCCAGGTGCCGGTCGCGGTCGACCGAGTTACCCGGCAGGCCGCGGATCTCGAGTACCTTGCCGCTGGTAACTCCGTTCTTCTCCAGCCACCGGCCCATGAGGCGGCCCATCTCGAGCTGGTCCTCGTTAACCTGAATGACCTCGTCGGTGTCCAGCACGTTGTCGAACGGGATCAGGATCACGCCCGCGTCCTTGGCGCGCTTGATCACCGGCTTGAACGACGTGGGTGACACCGCGATGGTGAGGATGGCGTCGAAACCCGCATTGATGAAGTTGTCGACGGCGCCCAGCTGCGCGGCGACGTCGGTACCGGTGGAAACCACCTTCAGCTCCTTGATGTGGGCCTTGATCTCTGGCGTCGCCGCGTAAGCTTTCAGCGACTTGATCATCTGGATGCGCCAGCTGTTCCCCGCGTAGCCGTTGGCCAGGGCGATGCGGTAGGGCCCTTTCTTCGCCGGGTACTGGAGGGTCTTGGTACTGGAGGAAAATGGCTTGAAGCAGCCTGGCTCATAGGTCTGCGCCGCCGCGGGCCCCGCGATACCCGCCAGTGCTGCGCCGGCGCTTGCGGCAAGAATGTCTCGTCTCGTGTGCATTGCTGTCTCCTGGTTATGTGGTGCCGGCCTGGCGGCACCGGCGCGACCGCGAAATCGCGCAGGTTGATCGTAGTAAACGGCGACTCCCAAGCCAATCGCTTTTGCGGTCCTACGAATATCAAATCCGACTCGCTAGTACTTGCGGTTGGGGAACTCTTTGGCCGCCACTTCGGCGGGGAACACACCTTCGATAGACTTGATCCAGCGTGGCAGCGGCTGCCCGGCGGCGGCCTTGGCAGCCGCTTCCATCAGTTGCGGACCGAGCAAAGGGTTGCACTCGACGCTGACGTTCATCTTGCCGGCGATCATCGCCTCGAAGGCACCCTTGACCGCATCCACGCCGATCACGAGGATATCCTTGGCCGGCGTCAGGCCCGCTTCCTCGATGGCCTGAATCGCGCCGATGGCCATGTCGTCGTTGTGCGCGTACAGCACGTTGATCTTGCGGCCCTCGGCTTTCAGGAAAGCCTCCATGACCTCCTTTCCCTTGGCGCGGGTAAAGTCGGCAGTCTGCGAACGGATGATCTTGTAGCGCGGGTTACCTTTGAGTACTTCCTCGAAGCCTTTCTTCCGTTCGATGGCCGGATCGGACCCCACGGTGCCCTGTAGTTCGACGATGTTGACGTCGCCGGTGGTTTTCTTGGTGTGTTCGAGCAACCACTGCGCAGCTCGACGACCCTCCTCGACGAAATCCGAACCCACGAAGGTGGTCCAGGTGGAGGGGTCCTTCACCACCACACTGCGACTTTCCAGAATGACGGGGATCTTGGCGGCCTTGGCCTCCCTGAGCACGGTATCCCAGCCCGTCGTGACCAGTGGCGCGAGGATGATGACGTTCACCTTCTGGGCGATGAAGGAGCGGATCGCCTTGATCTGGTTTTCCTGCTTCTGCTGCGCGTCAGAGAACTTCAGTTCATAACCGGCCGCGATCGCGGCGGCCTTGACGGATTCCGTATTGGCCGTGCGCCACTCGCTCTCGGCCCCGGTTTGCGCGAAGCCGATGACCAGCTTTTTGCCTGCGGCTTGGGCATGGGCGAACGGGCTCCATACCAGCGCGAGGCTGGCGCCGGCCAGAACTGCCGCGAATGTGCGTCGTTGAAGCGGTTTCATGTCGTGTGTCTCCTAAAGTTGATTTCATCGAAGCGCGCCAGCACTGCATTCTTCAGCTTCACCCGGTGCGGCCGCGGGCGAAGCAGATTTCCTACCCGGGATACCAGACGACGCGAGGGTCATCTGCGGAGCGTTGGTAGGCCCACGCGCCCTCCACGAGCCGCACCATGTCATACCGAGGACGCCAGCCCAGAAGGAATTTTGCTTTGCTGTTGTCCAGCCATGTCGAGTGGTAAGGGGTTCGCAGGGGAATCAGCGGCACGCCGCGCGTGCGCGCCAGGTAGTCCCCCAGTGCTCCGTAGTCGATGGGCTCGTCCATGCAGACGTTCATCAGCTGATGCCGGACTTGCGGCGCATCGAGCGCCAGCACAAGCGCCTCCACCAAGTCATCCACGTGCACGAAGTTGCGTTTCACCGGCCTGCCTTCCGGGTCCAGCATGACTGGAACCGCCGCAGATGCCACGTATTCGCGCGCTTTTGGCTCCCCCACCAACTCGTGCCAGCGCGGCCCGCCGAAAACATCATGGCCGAAGGACATGGCGTAGCGAAAGTCGTCTTTCTCCATGATCCAGGGCGCACGCAGGCAGCAGCTGTTGAGTCCGTATTGGATCTGGTACTGCTGCAGCATCACTTCCTCCAAAACCTTGGACAGGGCATAACACCCTGGGTAGGCACTGTGCGGCTGGCTCTCAATGACGGGAACGCTGTGCGGGTAATAAAAGTGGCCCACTGCAGCGTCTCCGCCCACGAGCAGGAACTGGCGAAATGTCTTGCTCACGCGGCATTCCTCGAGCAGCCAGAACATCCCCTTGACCGCCACGTCCATCACGTCGTCCGGCGTTTCCTTGCTGGTCGCCAGGTGGATAACATGCGTCGCGCCTTCCAGCGCATGGTGAACGTCTGCGCGATGCTGGATGGAACCGTGTACGGATTCGATCCGAGGATGCGGGGGCAAGGTCCGGTTATGGCAGAGCGCGCGAACCCGCAACCTGTCGTAGCGTGAATCGCCCAGCAGTCGGTCAATAAGCGCCCGTCCGACTTTGCCGGTTGCGCCCGTCACCAGGATGACATCGGATGCGGCAGCAAGGGTCATAAGGTGCCTGGCGCTGCTCGCTTTAATGAGGAGCGCGGATGACAGGAACGCAGCTCAGACGGTGCCATGCGGATTTGGGCGAGAGCTATACAAAATCCTGCACGATGTGCGAAGACATGGACCGGGGTCATGTCCAGCCACCGTCAACGACCAGGTCCTGCGCCGTGATCATGCTGCTGTCGTCAGAGGCAAGAAAGAGCGCGGCGCGTGCAATGTTCTCGGGCACCAGTTCGCCTGGCAGGCACTGCGCCTTCGCCAGTTCGATCTTGGCTTGCGGCGTCACCCATAGCCGAATCTGTTTTTCGGTCATGACCCATCCCGGCACAATCGTGTTGACGCGAATGCGATAGGGGCCGAAGTCGCGCGCAAGGCTTCTGGTGAGTCCTTGCATCGCGGACTTGCAGGTTGTATACACAGGCATCCCGCCTGTCTTGACCATCCAGCTCACAGAGCCCAAATTGATGATCGACCCCCCACCCAGAGCTTTCATGTCCTTGAAAATCTCCTGCGCGGCGAAAAAATGGTGCTTGAGGTTCACTGCCACGCCGCTGTCCCAGGACTCGGGCGTTGTCTCTTCAATAAGATGGCGCTGGTCATTCGCTGCGTTGTTCACCAGCACCTGAATCGGACCCATCCGTTCGCGAATCGTGCCAATTGCCTTCTTCAACCATGGGGTGTCCGTGACATCGCAGGCCTCGAAATGGACGCCGCGCATTCCCGTATGCTCGAGCCTGGCTTGCAAAGCCAAGGCTCCCTCCTTGTCGATATCAAGAAACCCCACCTTGGCCCCTTGCGAAGCGAAATGCTCCACGAAAGCCGCGCCGATCCCGGTCGCGCCACCAGAGATGAGTACACTCCTGCCCTTGAGACTCGGATAGCGGGTTTGCTCGGTCATCGAGTTCCTCGTTATTTGCCCGGAAACTGTTGCGCGCACGTTGAAAACGGTGTCTTCGTGCGCTAGCACTCGCCTATTTACTCATTTGGCGATGCCATGCGATGGGGACCCCGGGAAGATGTCTGCATCGCGATAATCAGAGCTGCGATGCTAGCGGGTGTGTCTCCGCAGCAACTTGCGAAATTGGCGAGCGCGGGTTATGAAATTTCTTTCTGCATCGCAGCAATTGGCGCGATGTGCCAAGATCGGCCTTCCATGACCAAAAGCTCGACCATGCGCCCGCGCGACCGGACAAACAGCCCCGCCGTCCTGCGCGTGGCCTTGCTGTTCCACGCCAGCAAGGTCTACGACCGCGAGATTCTCACCGGCATCGGGGACTACGTGAAACAGACGCGCGTGGCCTGGGATCTGTTCCTGGAGGAGGACTTCCGCTTCCGCCTGGACGGCATCCATGAATGGGAGGGCGACGGCATCATCGCGGACTACGACGACCCCGCCGTCGCGCAGGCGCTCACAGGCGCTCATGTCCCGGTCATCGCCATCGGCGGCTCCTACGAGGATCCCGACTGCTACCCGCGTCAGGTTCCCTACGTGGCCACCGACAACCGGCTGCTGGTCGCACGCGCGCTCGAGCATTTGGTGGAAGCGGGCGTGACGCGGTTCGCGTGCTACAGCCTCCCGGAATCCCCGCTCAACCGCTGGGCGCAGGAACGCGAGAGGGCATTTTCGGCATGGCTACTCAGCAATGGCGCTGCGGGCGAGATCCACCGCGGCCTGGCAACCAGCGCACCCACCTGGGGGAGCGCCACCAAGAAACTGATCGCCTGGCTGGACAGCCTGCCCAAGCCGATCGGCATTGTCGCCGTCACCGACGCACGCGCACGCCAGGTGCTGCAGGCCTGCATTGTCGCCAATATCGCCGTGCCCGACGAGGTGGCGATCATCGGCATTGACAACGATACGCTCGGGCAGCACCTCACCCGCATCGACCTCAGCTCCGTGAGCCATGGTACGGCCGAGATGGGGCACCGGGCAGCGCAGTTGCTGCACCAGGCGCTGAGCGGCTCACCGGTGCGCGGCGCCCGCGTGGTGATTCCACCGGCTGACGTGCACCGCCGGGCATCGACCGCGCGCGATGTCCAGCACAGCCCGGCGGTGATGCGGGCGCTGTACTACATACGCCAGTACGCCTGCCAGGGCATCAGGACCGAGCAGGTGGCCGAGACGGTGGGCATGTCCCGTTCGTCGCTGGAGATGTACTTCCGCCGGGAGCTCAAGCGCTCCGTGCACGACCAGATTCTGCAGCACAAGCTGGAGCACTGTTTCGCGCTTTTAACCCACACGGACACCTGCATTGCGGAGGTTGCACGCGCCTCGGGGTTCCGTTCGGTGCAGTACCTGAACACCGTGTTCCGGCGCGAGGTAGGTTCGACACCGGCGGTGTGGCGTGAAACCAAACGGACCGTTGAAGCGTCCCGCCCACCCCCTCCTTGTTGATGACGACAACCAGGGTCGTGCAGATGCGGCATCGGCAGTCCGCGCCCGCACGCGGGTGTCGCGCCCCCCGACGCAGCGATATGAACAGCGCAAGTCGGGCAAGCGAAGCCTGCTGACCCGCCGGCCTGAGCCAGCGCTGCGGTGCACGGCGCGCCACAACCGCTACTACTTTGATAGCTACTCGCGACCGCCGGCAAAGGGCTAGCGCCCATTTTCTTACTAAATTCGGGCTCCGCGGCAAGCGGGCGTGAGGCGCGCTGGCATCACTCGATGCGCCGCGGGAGCGCTGCCCTGCTCGCTGCCGAGAATTCCGGCAAGGCCACGCCCATCCTCTGCGCCGAGGCGAGAGCCGCCGGTCGCACAGGGCGAGGTGGCAAGGGAGGGGCTGCGCGGGCCGGCAAAGGCGCGGCAGGACGGGGCGGCAGGGGCGGCGGCACTACACGCCCGCCCGAGCGCAGCAGGGTAGGTGGCGGCGGATTGTCGTTGCCAAAACCCACAATGCGCGAGCGGTCCACCTGCGGCAACGATGTCTTCGAAGTGTCCGAGGTGATCATGTCGATCATGCCGTCCGTCACATGCTGCTTGAGGTTGCTGGCTTTTTCGCTGGTGCTCATTTTTTCCCAGGCAGCCAGCTTGATGCCCTTGTGGTTTTCCATGCCCGCAATTTCAAACCGGGAGCTCCGGACAAACTGGCCGGCTTTGGCGATCACGGGTTTCACAGCGACGACCAACCGATCTGCATCAACCACGAAATTGGGCGTGCCGAAGTCAGCGACGGCCATATTGATGAGTGTGCTGTGATCCTGCACCGCCACGTAGTAGCAACCCAGCAACGGGCAGCTGCGGAACAGGCTCAGGTCCAGCGTACCCTGGGCGAGCAGCCGGTTGGCCCTCTGGACCTCGTCATAATCCTGCACGAACTCGACGATGTGCTGGATCGCCTTGGCAATGGTTTCGGCGAGTCCAATCGCCGGGCCGCTGGCCGCGCCCAGGTCCAGCGCGCTGCAGAGGGTCTTGGCGGTGAAGGCCGCACCCGCAATCGCGGTCGTTGCAATGGTGGAGTTGATTTCGCGATCAATCAGCACTTCGAGCGCCTGGAACGCAGCCACCGGATCACCAGCCGCAATGGCATAGGTACCAATCTCATGCATTTGCGCGGCCTTCCATTTGCCGTACACAATCTTGCCCACACCCGCCGCCGTGTCGCTTGCCGATGCAATGACTCCCAGCGCAGGAGCCATGCTCTTGGCAAAGTCCGCGACGCTTCCCAGACCCAGCTCGCGCATGATCATGGCGGGGTCCAGGGCGCCGCAGACCGCCTTGACCATCTCGTCGAATTTTTGCGTGATGGCCGTTCCGGCCACGGCGTTGACCCCCTGCGCAGTCCGGGTGCCGGACCGGGTCACGTTGATGTCGCGGATATTGGCAGCTGCACCCTGGACTTTGGAGAGAAGGGTCTTGATTTCGCTCGCGTGTTTTTTCTTGTTGAAACTTTTCAGGCTCAGCTCTTTGCCGGCGAACATCTCTTTCAGGGCATGCTGCTGCAGCGTCACCATCTCGCGCATCGCCAGCAGGTCGGCCTCGGTGAGCCGCCGCTGGTCCACGTTGTTGACGGCCCGGTGCAGGTTGGTGAGCGCGCCTTTCTTGTTGCGCACGCTTTGGGTCCAGTCCTTGCCGCGGCGGCTGTGGTTGAACCGGTAGTCATCCAGCGTCTGCTTGATCCTCAACCGCGATTCCTCCGACTTGTCGCTGTCGTAGATGAATATCGCGAGGTCAACCGCCCTGAGTTTGTCGCTGCGCGCGTCTGACCACGAGTAAGTGTCCCGCATCCATGTTTCATGCCAAGGAATTGTTGCCATATGACCGGTTTCCCCTTCTTGCCGCTCCGGATCAGGCATCCCGCCACGGGATGATTCACCGAACGACTGAAATTTATCCAGGCAGAGCGCGGCGCGGCTCGACCAAGGACGTTTTATAAAAATCGCCGCCCAACTTGCCAGCGCAGACTCTCTGCACCCGATTCACCTTATTCGCGCGACTCCTTGATACCCAGCAGCGAGAAGTACCGTGCAATATCGCCCTCTTCGCGCACCACTTCCTGCATCAGGTCGGCCAGCGACATTCGCCCCCAGGAGACGGCACGCTTGACCAGATAAGGGGTCGGGCTGTGGGGTTCGGTTTTTTCCAGAAAGGCTGCGACGGCCTCCAGCATGCGGTAAGCATCCTCACGGCTTGAAATGGAGCCGGAACGCAGCAGCGCCTCGTGTGCAGCGGGTACTGCGTCGGTGTTCGGAGTTGCAGCAGCCATGATGTCGTCCTGGTTGATGGGGGGAGGTGTTCCTTCTTCCTGAGCCGGCGGCACGGCGGCTTGCGGCCGCGGGTCGCGCCCGTCGATCAGGCTGTCTGCGGCCCGCCCAAGGCGCCGCAACATTTCACCAACACGCGCCACACTGGGTGGGTTGGCACTCATTTTCTCGTCGAGCAATCCGGTCAGGGCATCCCATTTCCCGGTCGCGGCCTGAATCTGGTCCCGGATGGCTATCAGGGACAGCAGGTTGCCTCCGCTGGCGGCGGCACTCAGCTCGTCGCGTGTCAACACATTGGCGCCTGACGGTTTTTTCGCATCGCCCTTTTGGTGATCGGTAATCAGGGCCTGGTCCCAATCTGCCAGGCTGACCGTTGAAGGCATGCGGTCAGGCAGCTGGAGCAGGGTGATATGCAGCTTCAGGACCAGCGGCATGTTTTCATTGATCCAGACAAACGGCGCAGCGCGGGCGTCGTCGTCACCATCCTCAATCAGGGGATGAGCCGTGTCCCAGAAACGTTCGACCAGCCCCGTCAGCAGGTCCACCGAGGCGTTGAAGCCCTGGAACTGGTGCTGGCGTGTCCAGGACTCGCACAGCCAGGCGGCCACCTGGAAATCCTTGGAGCGGCTGCCCAGAAGTTCGGTACATCTGGCCGAAACGCCCTTCCAGTCGGCTTTTTTGAGGGGCCGCTCCCACTCGCCCATGGGCAAGCTGGCATCGTCTTCTTCGCGCGCCTGACGGATGCCGAGGTAAAGCGGGTCATACCGCATGGACGGTCCGGCTGGTTCAGCCCCGGGAACAGGTGCCAGCAGGGTCTCGATGTCAGGCTGAAAGCCAGCAGATGAATGGTCGGTCATGTGTCTTACTGCCCGCCAAATTCCGGTGCCCGGGTCGGGAACACGCCCGGCCAGAACACGGGGGTGCGCTTGCCAACCGGAGACAGGGCCAGTCGCAGGTAGACCCTGGCGCGAACCTCCTGGGGAGTCGCCTTCGGGTTGTCCGGCGTGAAGCTGAGCGGGAACTCCATGCGCAGCAGTTGCGTACGGCCGTCGGCCCGGCCCGCCGCATCGGGTTCGCGCTGGCGCTGGATCATGCGCACCAGGGACCATGCATCCGTGAACCGGTAGGAAACCGTTTTGCCGTCGGCAGACATATGGAGCTGCTGGAGGTCATTGACGGCGTTCACCGGGGAGTCTTTGGCAAGCCGCAAGGTCAGGGTGATCGGCGTACCCGGCTCCCAGCGCAGTGGACGCGGCGCATCACGCAGTTTGAGGGTTTGCGAGCCGACCTCCAGGGTCCAGTCGATCACCTTGTTGCCTTCAATTTCGGCCGCCTGGTTGGTCCTGAACTCCACCGCCATGTCATAACCCGCGACCGCGCCTTCTTCCACCGGATACAGCGGAGCCATGAACGCCCTGACACGGTCGAACTGATCGGCAAAGCGCCGGGCTGGCTGCCCGGGGGCACTGCGGCTTCCGGCAGATGCTTCCTTCAGGGCGCGGGACATCCGCTCGGAGTTTTTGAGGATCTGGCCCACGTCATCGAAGTCAGCATCCGGCGCGTCCTTGGCGCCAGGCACCGCAAAGGGCTGGCGGCCCGCCAGCAGGCGGTTGAAATTGCCCGAGAAAGCCGCCCACTGCTCCTGCTGCTCGCCGACACGCAATTCGTTGCAGCGCTTGAGCAGGGCACTGTAGACCTGCAGGTGTTTTTCGGCGAAATAATCGGACGGCCGCCCACCCGGTGCCTTGCCGGCCAGTTTTTCCGAGCAGTTCGTCCTGTCGATATCGGTTCCGGTAGTGACAAGAAATTGCTCGTAGACAACCAGGCTGCTGTTCGGGTTTTTCAGGCGGTAGCGTTCCAGTTCGCGATTGATGGCTTGCCAGCGCCGCGCCAGCTGCGACTCGGCCGCAGCACTGTCGAGCGAGGCAAGATAAATTTCAGACTGCCGTCCCAATGTTTCCGCGCGGCTGAACTGCAGCGCCAGGGTCTGCAACAGGCTGGGACCATCCGGCACACCGAATGCCTGCAGCAGCGGACCGCGATCACCCAGCCAATAGCTGAAGTTCTGGCCCCGGATGGCATACAGGTCGGACTGGGTCAAACTGTCGTCGACCTGCCGTAGCCGTGCCACGGCATCCTGCGAAATCAGACTTCGGAGATTGTCGGCCTTCCCTTTGGCGCCAAGTTCCGTGAGCAATCCCTGGACTTTGATCAGGCGGCTTCGCGATGCGTCAAACGCCATCGCATCGGCTACCGCGCCGGGATCGGTCCTGCTGCTGATCGACAAAGCTTCAACCGCGTGGTCGCCGACAAGGCGTGCAAACTGAAAGTTGACGAAGGCCGCGACGCTAGGCCGGGTTGCGGGCGGGAATTTGACCAGACCTTCGCCCATGAAGCGCTTGTGCGCTTCACTGAGCGCCAGGGCATGGTCCAGCCTGGTGCTGTCCCAGACCAGAATGCTCTGCGCCACGATCTCGGGAATCTCGCGGTCGCTGGGCGGTGTCATGAAAGGTTGCGCCAGCAACCCTGTGAGCGCATCGCGCACGGCAAGCCTGTCGGCGGACAACGCAAAACGCGCCTCTTTTTCCTGCCAGACAACACCCGCCTGTCCTTCGGCACCGAGGAGTGCTTCAAACTCAGCTCTGAATTTCTGGAATTCGGTGACAGCATGCTGGCGCACCTGCTCCGACGCTTCAGGCCCGAGCAGGCGCCTGGACTGCGTGATACGCATCAGGGCAGCGTCGTAGGCCGAACCCAGGTTCATGCCGGGCAGTCTCATCCAGCCGCCTTTGCCGGCAGCCAGCAAACCCTCTTGCTCCTTGATCGCCCTCAGGACTTCCTTGTAGCCGCCCACGGTCTGGGTGTAGCCGCCAATACGCGCATCGGCGGCGAACAGCCGCACACCTTGGGCCACCAGTTGCCGCTCGGAGACCAGCAGGTCGTTGTTCACGAACAGGCGCCTGTCCAGGGCATTCATTCCCCTGTCCAGCGAACAGCGCACCGCCTGCTGGATGTGCATGACGCTGATGGCAGCCGGCGAGATGCTCCCGGGAATATCACTGCCCCTGAAGAAGCGGATGCTCTGCGACATGTTGCCCGGCAATTCGGCGCCCAGGGTGTACTTGACCAGCAACCGGAGGTCGTTAGCTTCGTTCTGATTGGGCTTTTGCAGGCGGACCATGGCCACAATCGCCTGATCCAGCCGCTCGACGGCCGTCAGGTATTGCAAGACGGCCGAGAATTCCGGCAAGTCCTCGACTGCCAGGCTGAACTTGTGCGGCGTGCCTGCAATCGCCGCAAACCCTGCAGGCGCGGCGCACTCGCCGCCAATGATGAGTTCCGAGGTGCTGGCATCCTGGGATACGCCGGTCAGGTCTGCCGCGCGTGCATACAGTTCGCGCCGAAGGGTGTTGATGGCAATCTCGCCGAACTCGCGCTCTATGCGCGCGGCCACACGTTCATCCAGGTTGTCGAAAACCTCCCAGGAGCCGGGCATGAAAAACGTCCAGGCCTTGTCGGTCCCGAGTTTCTCGATGGCAGCCAGCAGGGAAAGGGTTTTCGCCCGGTACCAGTCCGAGGAAATAGGTTCGCCCCGTTCGCTGGCCCGGGCCCGATAGTTGGCGTCGGCTTCGATTTGCGACAACGTCCTGGCCAGTTCGGGGTTGCGTTTTCCCAGTTGCACCGTGGCGACCAGCAGGCCCACACTCCAGCCCCCCAACACCACCAGTGCGGCCCAGCGCGCGGCGCGGCTCAGCACCGGCCTCGTCAGCTGCTGACGGGATGGCCTGGCCACGCCATACTCCATGAAGATTTTTTTCTCGAAAAGGTCTCGCAGGAAAGCCGGCTCGCGCATCAGCTGCGACACCAGGTCGCCCTGCTCTTCCCGGGTTTCACCATTCAGCGCTGCCGCGACATCAAGGGCGCCGGCTTTCTGCGCCGACTCACTGCTGTCGCCGGTCAGGTAAATGCCGCGAAAGAAAAACGGCTCATGGTAAGCACTGGGCCGCATGAGTTCGTCTACATAAATTTGCAGTTGCGCCCGAACTGCATCGATCCTGGACGGGAGCAGGAAAAATTTGCCTGTTTCAGCGCTGACCGAATCGAGCGCAAAGAGTTCGGCCGATGTGTCGGACACTGTTTTCACGACGCTGTCGAGTGCCTCGCCAACCCAGCCGTCCTGGTAGGTGGTGGACAAATCGTATGGCGATGACCAGCCAAGGATGCCGGCGCGCATGGGTTCGGGCAGAGCCCTGGCAAAAGGCGAAAACCCTTCGATCTGATCGCACCCGGAGACCACGACGTAAACCGCAAACCGCATGGCAAAGCGGTTTTGCGCCAGCCAGAGCCGGCGATGCGCGAGGCGGGCGAGTTTGCCGAGCTCCAGCAACGCATCCGGGTTGTTGTCCAGCAGTAAGGCAGCCGGCACGGTGATGACCACGGAGTCGAAGGGCCGTTGGGGCCGGTATTTGCGGCACAGGCCGAGAAACTCGTCCCAAGGCTTTTCCGTGGCATCTTCATCGTCGGGCGAGCCCAGGTAGGCGCCCTGCATGTCAATGACAATGCCCTTGTCAAAGAAGTGCCAGGCGATGCCCTGGGTTGCGGCAGCGGAAGCGGCCTCAGAGCTGAGCGCGCTGGCCACGCCCGACTGTTCAATGGGCAGTTGCCGGTTATCCAGGCCTTCATTGAGCACCAGCACCCAGGGAATGCTGTAGCGCTCGCTGCGGGAAGCAATATTGCCTTCAATCAGTTCAACAGCCTGCCTGAAGGAGTTGCGAAGAGAGTCAAACCGGAGTTTGACGATCTTGGGATCGCTGCCAGGTTTGGCAGCCGAGCGACGAACGGCGAAATACAGTACCAGGCCCAGAACAATCAGCACCAGGACGATCAGGACACCCAGTGACGCCAGGAACAAGTTGTCTTTCAGCATCGCCGGCCTCCCGGATGCATTGGGAAAGGCACTTTCATTGGTTGCCCCCCGTTCCGGCTGTGCTGCCGGTCTGCAGGACCTGGCGCACCGGCCAGGACTGCCACAGCCAGAGCATTTCAGAGATGGCCAGCAATCCGACCACACCGAGGAGGAACACCACCGTCCAGCGGCTCAATGTCTGCATCTTCTTCGGCGCAATGTGCGACAGCGTGCTGGCATAAGCGCGTTCGGACAGAACACGGTCCCGGCCGGAGAGATCGGGCCGCCGCTGGTAGACAAACTGGAACAACTCCTCCCGGTAACCTGCAAAACGATCCGTGTCGGCTGTTCCGCGGTATTTACCCTGAAAGCCCAGCGCCAGCGCCGAGAGATACAAGCTCGCGATCGGACGCAAGGACGGCTCGCGGCTGGACAGCAGTTCTTCTATGCGTTCGAAAATCCGCTCGCCGGCAATACTGGTTCTGAAGAGGGAGGCCTCCAGCAAATGGGTGGTCCAGCAGTCGCGACCTATCCAAACCGTGTTGAGCAGGATTTCGTCAGCCAGCGCGGCCTTGAGGTAACGCGCATCGGCAATGCTCTCGAGTTCAAACCGGTTGCCCTCACGCTTGGACTCCAGCGTCTGCAGTTCGATGAGGTTTTCCAGGTGTTTGCTGACATGCTGGGCAGCCAGGTCCGGGTCGGTTTCGCGCATCTCGATCGCGCGGGTCTGGGCTTTCGAAACCTCGTCGAAAAAAGAGCGAAACTGGGTGATCAGGTGGTTGTCATCCTGTTTGTCTCGGGTTTGGCGTGCCATTGTTCGCTGCTTTCTGTTGGAGCGTCAGCCCTTGACGAAAAGAACCATTTCCTGCGGGCGCTGCGCAGACGCACTTTCCGTGGAGTTGCTGACGATCAGGGGCTCATTGGCCAGCGTCAGGGCGGCGCTGGCCTGAATGGAAAACAGCGTGTACCCAGAGCTGGCCCGCACGCCGAGTTCTTGCGCTACTTCAATGTGCGACCGCAGGGCACCGAGCACGCGCCTTTCCCTGAGCGATGCATAAGCCGACTGGGACCCGACGATGGCGCCGTTCATCCAGGCGACCAGGTCTTTTTCCGGCTGGCCGCGCAGGCCCACCACCAGTTGCTTGTCGACCCACTCGGGCAACAGATTGATTTCAAAGGCCCCATGGCGGTACTCGAACTTGTGCTCCCTGTACTCCTGGCTGATTTCCAGCAGGGAGTCTTGCAAGGCCTCGAGCACCGGGTTGAGCACGGCCAGCGGATCGGCGTGGTCGTATGCGGGCGGTACGGGCGGCAGGGCGCCGGGCTTGAGCATGCTCAGGGGCCCGAGCAGGGCGCACAGCGCCAGATACAGGGGATAAGGGTGCAAACTCGGGGTACGCAGGACGGCTTCGATTTGTGGCAAGCCGGTCATCAGGTTGCGCAGCCGCTCCCTTTGCTCGAGGTAGGCCAGCCTGTCCTCGGTTTTGGAGGATGGCACAGCCGTCTGCTTCGCCACAAAAGCGGCCTTGCCGCGCAATTGGCCGACGAAGGCAGAGACCCGCTCCCACAAGGCGCCGTCTTTCGGCATCTCGATCAGCGCTGGCAGGGTCTCGCCCATTTTGATGAGTTCGTTGTCCTTAAATACCGTGCCCAGGCGCAGCCATGTATAGACCCCTGAAGGCACATCGCCTGCAACCAGCGAGAGATTGGGCAGCAGCCGCGGAAGGTCTGCAGGCAATGCCTCTGACACTTCGTCTTCCACCTGGCCCAATGCAACCGAACGGAATCGCGAGGGTGAGCCCTTGTCGCGCATGCTTCTGGTCAGCGGCAGGACCAGGTAAAAGTCGAGAGGGGCGTTGCCCAGCGCTTCGGCAAACGGCGCGAGTTTGAGTTCGAGCATGCCATGCAGGGGGTTGTCTGCCGAAAAGCTGACCGAGGTACCGTCCGGCATGATCGCTTCCAGCTGCTGGACTCTGATAATGCCGGCCGGCAAGAGCCCCATGTCGATTTTCAAGCTGCGCACACCCCATGAAAAAGGTGCAGCCAGCAACGTCTGCCACGCCACCAGGGAGTCGAGCCGGGCCGATGCCTGCTGGAAATGCTGTGGCGACAACAGCATGCCCTCATGCCACTGGATGCGCTCCTCAACCGGGAAGGACTTAACCATGGAGAGACCCCTCATGTGTCGTGAGCCCTTCCGGGATACGGAGCGTCTTGGCGTTTTTCTTCATAGGGCCTCCTCGGCTTATTCGGTCTTCAGGGCTGACACGGAAAACGAACGCGCACCCAGCTGCACCAGTATTTCCCCCTGCATCTGGTCGACCCGCACGCGGTGCTCCCCGGGCGTCAGATAGTCTGCAAAAAGCAGGACGCCAACGACGCGAGTCGCCCCGAAGGCGTCAGCGGGAAGTTTGAGGGTTTGTCCGGGCGTGATCTCCATGCTACGGTAGCTCAACCCCTCTGGAAAGGTCTTGACCAGATCGGCACGGGATGCGAACCATTTGGCCGCCGGCAATGTCGACACCATGCCCAGTGTTGCGTCGTCCCGAAGCAGCACCACATCCAGCGCAACCGGGGTATTCAGGTTGGCGCCCTCGCCCGCGATGACGGTCATCCCATTCCAGTCCAGCCGGCTTCCCTTTGCCGTGAAGAACCCGGCGACACTGCTGATGGTGCCGCAGGCCGACATGCTCCCCAGGACAAGACTGATCAGGCAAATTTTTAGAAATTTCATTATTTTCTTAAACAAGACCGGTCCCGGCTACGGCCGTGGGCCCCGCTGCATACGGCTGGGGCAGGCCCGCGCCGGTCTTTCGCATCCCGACGCCGATACCCGCAATCGTAATCAATAACACCGCCAGCAGGACACAAGCCAGCGCCATTGCAACACTTGTCCGGGAAAAAACAAAGCGGACCGGCTCCAGCGCGCGCAGGTTCGCTGATGCAGCGGTTTCAATACGCTCCGAAGGCAATCCGCGGGAAACCAGCACGATCAGGACACAGGCAAACAGCAGCGTGAGCAGGTTGCGCGGGCCTTCACAGACAAGATCGATCGCCAGAAAGAGTGCCAGCGCCGCTTCAATGGGCAAATTCAGCAGGGACAGCACCACACCGGCGAACCCTACCGCTGCCAAGCTGTTGTTGCCCGCGGATGCAAACGCCGCCAGGGAAGCACCGACGCAGATCAGCATGAACTCCTGCGGCGCAATGGAGCGCCCATAGATATTGGCCACAAACACTGCCAGCAGTGAGAAATAAAGTGCCGCGCCGGAACGCATGAACACCGACGCAACCGGAATCACAAGCTCGACAATGCCCCGGCTGAACCCCAATCGGGAACTCATGGCCTCTATGGTGTCGGGAATGCTTGCCGTGGTGCTGGCGGAGGTCAGGCTGATGAGGACGGGCGCCTTCAACGCCGAAATTACGCTGGCCGGAGAAAGCCCTGACCTTCTCCAGATCAGCAGGACGGCCGCTCCGGAGAGGAAAGAAGCAAACAGGTAGAAGGAACTCAGAAAGCTGCCCATCGCATGAAGCGTCCTGGCATCGGTCCTGGCGACAAAATAGGCAGCCATGCCAAAAGCCAGCACGGGAATGAAAACGTTGACGCGGGAAATGATCAACTCCAAAGTGCGGTAAATCGCCTCGAAAATACCCATCAGCGCATTGGTTTGCGGCCTGAGCAGCGCCGCAAAAGCGAGCCCGAACAGGATGGCACACAGCAATATGGCCAGCGACTGGCCTTCCGCAAGCACCCGAAAAAAATTGTCCGGCACCGCAGCCATCCACAAATCGGGCGTTGCTCTCGCTTCGGAAGCCTCGGCACCATGCAGGGAAATTTCGGCGTTTGCCGCATCTCCGCCGGCGACTTGCACCAGGGCACCGAGGTATTCACGGTTGGCAGAACTCAAATCCTGACCGGTGCCGGTGAGCACGCCGAACATCGCTCCCAGCACGGCACACAACACCACCAGACCTACTGCCAAACCCACAATCATCAAGGCGCGTTTTCCAGGTTGCGGCAGCGCCAATGTCTGGCGCAGGCCAAAAAAAGTGGCCACAACCAACAACGGAAGCGCGGCCATATTGACCAGGGCCAGATAGATCTGCCCCAGAATAAAAGCTTGGCCACCCACGCCAGGCGCAAACCAGCCCAGCATTGCACCCCCCATCACGCAAAGCAGGAGCGCCAGCGGACTGTTCGACAGGCGCTTCAGGAGTCCCATCCCGGCCTGTTCCAGCCTCGTGCGAGGGCAAAAGCAACACTGGCGCGCGCCAGCTCCAGCGAGCTGTCGATCAAGCTCAGGCCCGACACATCGGCGTACCTGGAGGCAATGGGAATTTCGGTGCAGCCCATGATGAGGGTGGTCGCCCCTTGTCGCGCGGCCTCCCGGCAGGCCTCGGTCAGATGTTGTCCGCCCGCATCCAGGTTGCCAGCCTTGATTTCGCGTATGCAGCTGTCCACATTTTTCTGGCCACCCTCAGGATCCAGGAGCATGAAGTCGATACCGCGCAAGCGCAGCTCCCGCTGGTAAAACCCCGAAACCAAAGCACCCCGCGTGGCAAAAATGGCCACCCGGGTAGCACCCGCGGGGGAAATCGCCTCGACACAGGCCTTGGCGATATGCAGCAACGGCACCTTGCTGCTCGAACTCATTTCATCAAACCAGTGATGCGATGAATTGCAGGGAATGGCAATGACGCCAACGGCAGCCTGGTTAAGCATTTCGATGCCGGCCAGCAACTGTGGCAGGGGATCCCGCCCATGCCCCAGAATGGCGCTGGAACGGTCATGGGTATGCGGCAAGCTCGCCACGATGACCGGCAGATGGTCCTGGTCGCGCATCGCAGGGGTGAGCTTGACCAGCTTGTCGAGAAAGTCGACCGTTGCTGATGGCCCCATTCCTCCAAATACGCCGATTCGGGACATCCTGGCTTCCTATATCTTCAAGGGCCGGGGGCAGATCAGCGAGACTGCGGCATTGTTGCCAATCACCAGCACCAGGGTCCTGAGCATGTCGCAAATCGGATCCACCGCCAGGAACAGGATGAAAGCCGCCTCAAAAGGAAGGCCGAGGTAGCTGCAAGTCAGGCCGACCAGCGACACCGTCAGCAAGCCCGTCATGCCCGCCGACGCAAAGCCGGCGAGTATCGATGCCGACAGGATGACGGTCAACTCTGTCGGACCAATCGGTTTGCCATATAGCTGGGCAATAAACACCGTGGCAGCCACGTAATAGATCACCGGCCCTATACGCAGCAGCGATACGCTCAGGGGCACCATCAGCTCGACTCTTGAGCGCGCAAACCCCAAGCGGTCCGCCAGGCTTTCAATCATGATGGGCATGCATGTCGCACTGCTGCGCGTGGCCAGCGCAAGTGCAAAGGGGCCTCGCATGGCATTGAGAGTCTGGCCCAGCGTCGAATTGGAGCGCTTCCAGATAATGATTGTTGCGATGACCAGGGCCAGCAAGGAAGCAACAAAAAACGCCAGGACAAACTGGGCCATGGCCTGTAGGGGGCCGATGCCGGTTTTAGCCATCTGCGCAGCACTCATGCAGAAAAGGATGATGGGCAGCGGATAGTTCAACCAGCGCATCAGCGTCTGGCAGGAGTGGTAAATGGTTTCCAGGGACTGGGTCAATCCGTCAGAAACCCGGGATGGCACCTGACCCACCGCAAACCCGAAAAGCAGCGCAAAGACGAGTGCCTTGAGCGTGTCGCCACTGGCCAGCGCAGCAAAAATATTCGAAGGCACGAGGCTGACCAGCACCTCGGTGAAGCTCACTGACTTGACCGGCGCATCGACACCGCCCAGGCTCATGACCGTGTCGCTGGAATTGAGATCGTTGCCGACGATCTTGCCGAACGTCTGCATGGTTTCGCTTGACAGGTTGGAGCCCGGCTTCATCACCAGCAGCGTTGTCGCCCCCAGCAGCGCAACCACAACGGAAAACACGATGAACACCACCGCTACGCGCGCCATCAACCCGCCGGCCCCACCCTCCCGGAACAGGCGCTGCAAACTGAAGATCACGGCCGACACCATGAACGGCAAAGCAATCATCTTGAGGAGGTCGACATAAACATCGCCCACAAAACCGAGCTTCAACCCGACGGCCGGCATGTACATGCCCAGCGCGAATCCAGCCGATAGACTGGCTACCACCACCCAGGGGTTGAGCGCAAATGCATAGAGTTTTTTCAGATTCATCACACGCCTTAGTTAATCGATTACCGGTCCAGGGCCTTCAGCACCTTGTCAATCGTCAGCTTTTCAGCGCTCTCGGCCAAAAACTGATTCACAAAGGCCAGGAGCGTAGGATCCTGAATACCCACCGCAATGCCGAGGGTGTCCTCCAGGTCCTTGAATGTGACAGTGCGCAATGTCAATGACGCCGTCGGATCGCTTTTCAGAATCCGCTTGATCTCGAACTCATCGCGATACGCTGCCATGATCTGGCCTTTTTCAAGTGCCTTGAGAACAGCGTCCCAGGTCGGAAATTCGCGAAGCTCTGAAAGCGGGAAGTTTTTGGTGGCGTAGTCGGAGAACGACGATTTCGCGATGACCCCGATGGAGCCCTTGAAATCACGAACCACAACAGGCAAGGGCCGCTCACGCGCCAGTTCGGCAAACTTCACCCGGTTCAGGATGAACGCGTGGTTCAGGCGGATATAAGGCTCGGTGAAGCTGATCATCTGGGCCCGCGCCAGTGTCCGCGACAACTTGCTGATGCCGAGGTCAGCCTCCTGACGCGCGACCACATCAACCACCTCATTGAAGGTGCGGGCGCTGCGGTCAAATCTGACGGTGACCTTGAGCTCCTTCGCAATCGCTTTGGCCAGGTCTACTTCCAGGCCAACCAGTTCTCCTTTCTTCACGTAGAAGAACGGCGGCGTGTCCACGCCGAGCATGGCCACGATGAGTTCGCCGCGATTGACGATCCGGGCGATGCTGGGCGCCAGCAGGCGGCCATCGGCCACCTTGACCAGGCCGGGAGCGGGCAAGGGTGTGGGTACCGGCGCCACCTCCGTCACTGGAGCGGCAGGGGCCGGCACGCTGGCAGCAGGCAGCGCTGCGAAAGCCGCACTGCCTCCCCCCCAGAGTCCGAGAACAAACAAGCCGGCTTTCCACCACGGCGTTGTCCGGCTGTGCAATGGGTGTCCTGGCTGGGTTTTTGACATCATCAAATCCTGATTCATGGTTTGGCAACGGGGGGCGAAGGCGCTTCCCCAACCGGCGCTGACGACGGCGGGGTTGCGGTGAACGCAGCTGCGGGCGCGGCGCCCTCCGCGGGTGAAGAAATCTTTTTGCCGATTTCCACCCCAAGCAAAAACAGGAGCGCGCAAAGCAGCAGCAGGCAAAGCCCGGCAATGGTCATCATCCGGGTCGTCAGCGACAAAGTGTATTGCATTTGTTACCTATTTTCACGTTTAAGGAACCATCACGGTGAACTGCCCCGGTACAAGAATCTGGATGACGCCGCCCCACTGGCACATCAGCTTGGAAGAGTTCTGCAAAGCAGGCATCCCGCCCAGCATTACAGTCGCCGAACCGGGCATCCAGGGTGCCGCAGTCATGGGGATGCAGGGCATGGGCGTCAACAAGCCGAGGGCGGCGGCCGTCGCGGCAGCCACCATCGGGTTGGAAGGGCAATTGCACATGCCAAAGGGCAGCACATTGACAAACGGAGCATGGTCCATGATGTTCGCGGCCGGCCCGCCCGTGAGCACGCGGTTCGCGGGAAGTACCGTCAGCACGCTGGGGGCCACGCCAAAGCTGCACTGAAGGGTTGCGCCCACGGCGACCTGAATGCCCATGCTCAGCCTTTCACCAGTTTTTCGAGGCGTTTCATGAGGCTGGTCTTGGCGTCGTCACGCAGCTCCACCCCCTTGCTGTCGAAACGCCTGGGTTTACCTACCGGTTTGCCCACGCGGTACAACAACACTTCCATCACCTGTCCGTCCGGCCAATACCGCGTCAGCGGTCCTTCAAGCAGGTTATTTCTGTAGCTGGCTTTCTGCACCACCGCGCCGTCGCGGTCGTAGTCCAGCGCCTCCCCCTCCAACAGACCCTTGCGGTACTGTGACCGTCGGACCACCTCACCCTCGTTCATGAAAAGGGCCTCGCCTTCCACCTCGCCTCTGAAAAAATTCTGCTTCATGGCGACCTCTCCAGCTTCCGAGTAAGAGACCGACTCGCCATGAAGACTCCCGTTCGAGAATCGCTGCTCGGACAACAGGCGCCCCTTCACGAAAACGCGGGTCACGCCATGCTGCATACCCCGGCTGTAGGTCGCCTCCTGCACCGGATTTCCCTGTTCATCAAAAAGCCGGAGAACACCATGAAGCACGCCGGCATCGTATGGGGCGCTGGCAAGCAGTTTTCCGTCCGGACCAAAAGAGCGCATTTCGCCATGAAGCACACCATCCATCAAACCGGCGCGGTTTGACAACCCCCCGACGTCATTGAATTGCTCGCGCTCGACAAACCCCCGCTGCATCCCACCCACGGACGTGTCCGCGGGCACCACAGCGGTGACAGGACTTTTTTGCGCTGCCATGTCAGTTGATCTTCACCAAGCCACCCTTGAGGGTCAGCATTCCACCCCCGTCCACCGTCTGCATGGCCGACGCCTTGTTGGTCACCATCGCACCCTCGTTATCCAGCGTGGTCCCGGCCTTGTTCTTCAACCCGGTACCTGCCTGGTTCGTCAGGTCCAACCCGGCCTTGTTGGTCAGGGAGGTGCCGGCCTCGTTGGTCAGCGCTGTTCCCGCTTTGCTGGTCAGGGAGGTGCCGGCCTCGGCGCCGAAAGTGGTTCCGGATTTGATCGTGATGGAGCCTGTCACATCAATCACCAGGTTGCCCGTTACCTTCAGTTCGTAATTCCCGGTGACGGCCTGACTGAAATCAGCCTTGTTGATATGGGTTTCGTTGCCGGTGACCGTGAGTTCACGGGTGCCCTTGACCTTGTGGACCTCCTTGCCGGTCTGGACATCGACGGTACGGTCGCCCTTTTCCAGGGTGTGTGTCTCGGAACCCTTGACCAGCTTGGTACTCAGATCGTTCTCGATTTCGACCTTCATGTCTTTCTGCGCGTGGAAATAGAACTCTTCTGAATCCTTTTTGTCTTCCATCCGCATCTCGTTGCCGGCGGCGCCTTGCTTGGATGAGCGTGATTTGATGGTGCTCTGGGTTTGCATGCCCGGCAGCGTCACCGGTGTGGTGTTCTCGGCGTTGTAGACGCAGCCGGTGACAATGGGCCGGTCGGGATCGCCATCGACATAACTGACCACCACCTCCTGCCCAATCCGCGGCAGGAACAGGCTTCCCCAGCCCAGCCCAGCCCAGGACTGGGAAACACGCACCCAGCAGGAGCTGTTTTCGTCCTTGACACCAACCCGGTCCCAGTGAAACTGCACCTTGATCCGCCCATGCGTGTCAGTCCATATTTCCTCGCCACTGGGGCCTACCACCAGCGCCGTCTGGCTGCCCGAAACCCGCGGCAACGGCGACAAGCGCGGCGGACGAAAGGGCACGGCGGCCGCAAACGCCTCAAAGCTGTTGCTGTACTGCTCGTTGCTGGCGGTGTGGGTGACTGCCCGCAACACCAGCGCCGTATTTAGTGCTGTTCTCGAGTGGCCTGAGAGCGTGAATTTCCTGCCTGCGGAAAGCGGATAGCAATAACTCGTGCCACGGCATACGGCGCCATCGACCTGGCTGGCTTCGGAGCGGACCTTGGCGCGCTGTGTGCCATCGGCTAGCACTGCATGTTTACCTGGAAACTCAAACTGCTTTCCTTTGCCCGTCGCTCCAGCGGATTCAGTCAGCAAGGCAGTGCTGGGCGTGAGGTAGTTGTAGTCGCTGTATTCGAATTTCTGCGCCACCAGGCGGCTCTCGTACTCCAGCTGGTTAACCGTGTCCATCATGCGGCGCCCCCCAGGGTCCGGAAAGTAGCGCAGGGCGGCCCCGCCTACACAATCAATATGGGCTGCCGAACTATCGCCCAGCACCATGGTGTGTCCGCCGTCGGCGAAGGTAAAGAAATAGAAGATGCCTTCTTCCTCCATCAGCCGGGAGATGAACTCCAGAGCAGTCTCGTCGTATTGGACACAATATTCGCGGCTTCCATAGGTACCCGTCAGCTGCGCGTCAAAAATCACGCCAAACTCCCCCAGGACGGCCTTGATGATGTCTGCCGCCGTCTTGTTTTGGTAGATAGCCCGGTCCCTGCTGAGCGTCAGAAGCCAGAGGCTGGGTACCAGCTCCGCCGAATAGGACGAGAAGGAGCGGTCACCGCCCGCATGCATGAAGCGCGACACGATCCCGTTGAAAAACCGGGCAGGTCCGCCCGGCAAAGCCAGCTTGACCGTGACCGAAGCGCCCACAATCAGGGTCGGATCCAGGCCCGTGTCGGACGAGCGCATCGCCAGCGAAAACCTGAAAGGCTGGGAGAGAGCCTCCACCCCCTGGAAAGAGTCGAGCAACAACACATCCGCACCAAACGGTGTGGTCACCGTCAACGCTGAGTTCGTCTGTTTGAAGCCGGTCCGCATGCGCCTCTAGGCCTGTTTCGGCGGGCCGAAGGTAAAAGAAAAATCATCACGTGCGTCTACGCCCATATGCACCTCGCCAAAGGCGTCGGACATTGAAATCCGCTCCAGCACCTGGCGCGAAAGTTCAGGCAGAACGGCATGCGACAGGATGTGGTCGACGTTGCGCGCACCGCTGTCGACTTCTGTGCATCGGGCCGTGATGGTTTGCGCTACAGCGTCGTCCCACGTGAACTCGGCTTTGTGGTTGCGGGAGAAACGCTGGGCCAGTTTTCCCAGCTTGAGACTCACAATGGACCGGATCTGCTCGTCGCCAAGCGGGTAATAGGGAACAATCGCCAGCCGCCCGAGAAAGGCCGGGGAAAACTGTTGCATCAATACCGGCCGCAGGCGTTCGATCAGGACTTCCGGATCCGGCCGCCGCCCGCCTTCGCAGGCATCGGTGATGACATCCTGGGCAGCATTCGATGTCAGCAGGATCAGCGTGTTCTTGAAGTCGATCTGGACGCCTTCGCCATCCTCCATGACGCCCTTGTCGAAAACCTGGAAAAACAGCTCCAGCACATCGGGATGCGCCTTTTCCATTTCGTCAAGCAAGACCACGCTATAAGGCCGACGCCGGACTGCCTCCGTGAGGACACCGCCACGGCCATACCCAACATAGCCCGGTGGCGCACCTTTGAGGCCGGATACTGTGTGAGCCTCCTGGAATTCAGACATGTTGACGGTCACCATATTGCGGTCTCCGCCATAAATCATGTCTGCCAGTGCGAACGCCGTCTCGGTCTTGCCGACGCCGCTTGGGCCGACCAGCAGGAAGACTCCAACCGGTTTTCCCGGGTCATCCAGGTCGGCGCGGGAAGTCCGGACGCGTCGTGCGATGGCGTCCAGCGCCTGGTTCTGCCCAACTACGCGCTCGGCCAGCTTTTCCTTGAGATTGAGCACGGTATGCAACTCATCGGCCAGCATTTTTCCAACCGGAATACCGGTCCAACCGGAAATTACCGACGCGACGACGCCTGAATCAACGCACACCGGAATCATGGGCTCGTCGCTCTGGATCGCGTCCAGCCCTTTTTCGAGGCGGTTCAGAGACGCAGACATGTCTTCGCTATCGTCGCCTTCCAACTGGCTGCCATCTTCCCCCAAGCCTTCGGCGATGCGCTTGCGCAATGCCACAATTTCGGCGACTGCACTTTTTTCCTCTTCAAGCTTTTCCGTCAGGCGGCGCTGGTGCTGCCTGAGGCCTTCGAGCTCCAGAGACAGCGCGGCCATCGCGTGCGCATGATCGCGGCCGGTCGCAGACTCATGGCGAAAAATTCGCAACTGGTTTTCGGCATTGGAAATTTCGCGCACCAGCGACTCGATTTCTGGCGGCAGGCCGTTCTGCCCAATGGCCACGCGTGCGCACGCCGTATCCAACACGCTGATGGCCTTGTCGGGGAGCTGGCGTCCTGAGATATAGCGGTGTGACAGCTTGACGGCGTCACGGACCGCATCGTCGATGATCTCGACACCGTGGTGCTTTTCCAGCGTCTGGACCATGCCGCGCAGCATGTCGATGGCGACCTCCTCGGTAGGCTCGTCAACCTTGACCACCTGGAAGCGTCGGGCAAGGGCCGGGTCGCGCTCAACGTATTTTTTGTACTCAGCCCAGGTGGTAGCCGCAATGGTACGCAGCTCACCGCGCGCCAGCGCGGGCTTGAGCAGATTGGCGGCATCGCCCTGGCCTTCTGCCCCGCCGGCGCCTATCAGCTGGTGCGCCTCGTCGATGAACAGAACAATGGGCACCAGGGAGGCCTTGACTTCGGCGATAACGGATTTCAAGCGGTTCTCAAACTCACCCTTGACGCCTGCCCCGGCCTGCAGCAAGGCCAGGTCCAGCGAACGCACCGACACTTTTTGCAGGGCAGGAGGAACATCGCCCTGCACGATGCGCTGCGCAAAACCTTCTACCACCGCGGTTTTGCCGACACCGGCCTCGCCGGTCAGGATGGGGTTATTTTGCCGTCGGCGCAGGAGTACATCAATGATCTGGCGAATCTCGGCATCGCGCCCACGGATGGGGTCAATCAGGCCCTGCCTGGCCTGCTCCGTGATATCGACGGTGTATTGGTCCAGCGACGGGTTGGACGACGCGCCACGGCGCATGGTAGGCATTTGGGGGGACGACGCATCAGCCACACCCGGTCCTGCTGCTCCCTGTGCCTGCGACACGGCTGTCGGTTTTGCCGAGCGCACGGCGCCACCGGCATCTTCGGCTGAGTTGGTCAGCAAATCGGCTAGATTCTTGCGTAGGCTCTCGCGCGGAATCTGCAGCAAACCCGGCGCCGATTCCAGCAAAGCGCCGCGCAGGCTGTCGACTTCCAGCAACGCCAGTATCAATGTTCCGGAGCGAACCTGCTGTTCACCAAGCAACATGGAGCTGAGCAACCATGCCTCCTGGAGCAGCGGCGCCAAATGCGGCGACAGGGCCGGCGTACGGCCGTTCCCCCGCTTGAACCTGTCCATCGCTTCCTGCAGTTGGGCCAGGATGACATCCATCTTGATGTCGTACTCCGGGAGTATCAGGCAGACATCCGGCGCTTCGGTCTCCAGCAGCTTGAACAGCAGATGTTCGACATCCACGTTGTAGTGGGTTTGCTGGACACACAATTCCGCTGCCTTTTCGAGCGCGCGTTTGCACTCGGGATTGAGCTTGCCCAACAGGGTGCGAATGTCAATTTCCATTTTGAGTGCCGTTTCGTTCAGGCCATGCCGGGGACAGCATCATCATGAAGTTTGAACCTCGCGGGCGCGAAGGTGCCGGTATAAGGCGTGCCGCTTACCAGCCAGGAGGTCCACCCAAGCTGTAGCGGTTCTTTCTGCCCCAGAATGCTTGGCCTGAGTTCACGGCCATCGATGTGAAGAACCATCTCCACGCCAACGTCCTGCTGCAAATACCTGCCCACCATCCACCCCAACAGCGCATGCTCTTCGCCGCCCCTCAGCAGGCGTCTCAGGCGCCGCAATGTCAGCCCGGAAAGTTCAAGCCGGATACCCGCACCCTGATCCCACACGCGTTTGCCCAGAACGGCCGACCGCCCCAGCCGGGGTGCGCGGCCGGGCGCCCGGCCGGACAGCCTGGTGATATCGCGTGGCTCGAGATTGCGCCATCCACCACAAAACTGCCGCCCTCTGGCCACTACACCCAAGCGGTCCGACAGCATGGCCAGCAGCCCCGTCATCGAGCGGGGTGCTCCTCCCAACAGTCCGGCATGCCGGAGCCAGGACGATTCACCCTGCGGCGTTCCCAGGCCCGCCTTCAGCCCCAAAGCGCTGAGGGCGTCGAGGCAACCCGCCAGCGACGAGGACTGCGGCGACTGCCAATTCAGGCCCATGTGATGCTTTTTCCGGCTTCTGTATAAAAAGGCGAGGAAGCGGTGGTTGAAAATATCCAGGAAGTCAGCAGTAGCGTGGTCGCGCGCAGCTGTACGCTCCAGCACCATTTCCGTGAACGGCAGAGGCAGCGGTCCCTGCGCACCCGCGAGCGACAGGACCGGCGTGGCCAGAATCCAGGCTTCCGCATCTTCTGCGCCTGCGCTCACCCTGCTGACATCGCTGGGTTGAAAACCTAGAGAAACCACCGATTTGAGGCGGACAGCTTCTGTCTGGCCGTCTCCCTTGCCGACGGGTGCCAGTTGCGGCGAAGCCCGCTCCAGCAGGCTGATTGCCTGAAAGAGATTGAAGCCCTGCGGCCGGTCGCCTAGTCGTTCGACTAGAGCACCAGCTGGCGGCCGCTCATCGGTTCCCATTGTTTCCATACTTCATCGCCGCGGCGTACTCCCAATTGAACAAATGAGTTGACAGAGGTGTACATCGCAAAAAACCGCGCCAGCACAGCAGACATCAACAGCTGGGAACCACCTACGAAAGCCTCTTCGTCAAACTCCAGCAGGACCTCGGTACCCCGACAGTAGCCGCGCCAGGCGTCATGCCCGATCCTGCCGGTCACGCTACGCGCCTGCAAGCCTTTGATGCCGCGAATCTGCTCATGGTCACGCGTGCTGTCGGAAGCGAACAGGGTCAGCATTTCACGCAGCTGGTCTTTGCCGGTAGAGCCATCCACCAGTGACTGATGATTGAGCGTCAACAATGAAACCAGCCGCCAGAGGGTTTCACTTCCAAGCGGCGGGTTGCGCTGCGACGTAGGCTCGTACAGGCAGCGTACCGTGGCTGTTTTTGAGACACCCTCGGCCATCATTCGCGCGCCAATAGGCACCTGCTCGGCCAGCCGTCGGTTGGTACACAGCAAATTTGCAAAAACCACCGGATCGGCCGGAGTCTTCAATGTATTGGCCTGATCGACAAATGACAGGAAAACGTCCGTTCCAGAAATGTCTTTGCGCAGACTATGCTCGCGACGGGACGACCAGAAGCTTGTGGACGCATTCGAGCGGATATGCCCCAAAGCAGAAAAACTCGGCACGATAACAGGACGCTCTGCATTCGGGTCCGAAGCCGTCACCGACACAATCGAGTGCACTTCGGTTGTTGATTCACGCTGGCGGTCGGCCACCAGAAGGTACTCATAATGCCGGTGATCAACCAGAATTGGCTCGCTGGTTTTCGGGAACAGGTTCACGACAGGCGTACAGCCAAGCCGGAAGTTGTCGGCCGTGATATTGCCCAGGCCTCGCGCCGGCTGATCGAAGGTGACGGCAAGATCAAACCGGGTGCATTTACCGGCATGGGCACGAATGCCGTGCAGGTCAAAAAAGTGAAATTTCCGGGGAAAGGCAAAGTACTCCTGCATCAACCCGTATGCAGGCTGCGCATTGGCTGGCAAGGGAAGCACATTTTCGCCTTCTGCGTAGCCCACCTCACGCCAGGAAGCAGCGGGCAACATTCGAGGAACGCCGCCTTCCGGCGTGATGCTCGCCTCGACCACATCAGCCACCAGGAATTCGTACAGGGGCATGGTGGTCATCCAATCCCCTTGCAGGTGGATGCGCAGGCTGTCCATTTCCAGTTCTGCGAAATCGGTCTCGGCACTGCATTCGAAAGTCATCCGGAGCGTAGAGCCGCCCCCCTCCAGCACCGCCTTGACAATTTTTACCGGCCACAACACGGTGTTCCAGGCTGTCCGAAACCGGCACTGCTGCCCATTGGACGCGCTGGCATACAGGGCCGTATGTTGCGGAATCCTGAAGCCCGCCGTGACCTTGCCTTGACTGGGGTCCAGGCCAAACTCCGCAACCGTCATGGACGGTACTGGCTGGATCAGCGAGGGGCACAAATTGTCGAGCAGGGCCGCGGCCACCTGCGGGAATTCCCGGTCAAGGTCCTGGTGAACCCTGGCCGCCAGGAAAGCGACGGACTCAATCAATCGTTCCGTATGCGGATCCAGCGACTCCGTGCCATGCAGCGCGAGCATGGACGCCACCTTGGGATAACGCTTGGCAAAGTTCGAACCCTGGTCACGCAGGTAAACAAGCTCACGCTTGTAGTACTGCAGCAAGTCGTTATGCAGGATCTCGGCCACGCTCAGGCCACCTTGGTGCGGCTGCCCTGCCGCGGGTCAAGTTGAAGCTCAAAGTTCAACTGGCGCAATTTCAAGCCTATCGTCACAGTTCCACCAATCACCAACGTCGCCGCACCACCACCGCTAGAGGCTGGAAAAGCCTTGACGGTGACATCCTTCAAGCGGGGTTCGTAGTGATTGACAGCTTGCTTGATGGTTGATTGCAACAGATCAAGGTCCGGATGGGACTTGGGGGAAAGCGCTGAAATATCCGGAATTCCGTAGTCGATGGTGGTGCCCGTGCTATCGGAAAATTCCGACGGATTGAGCGGCGAACGGGTATTCATGAGGCGCGACAATTCGCGCCCGATGGACACCTCAAGCTGCTCTGGCGTCAAGAGCTGATGCCGGCTACCGTCCGACCCCTGCACAGACGACAACCGATCGAAAAGAGGGACTGGCGAGCCTCGGACGAGTTCCGACATGGTGGCGTGCCGCTCTTAACGAACCGGCTGACATCGGCAAAAAAACACAGATCGTCAGGCTGCCGGCGCGAGGGCTTTGCCCTCTTTGAGATCCCAGCCAAACGGAGCAACACCCTTCTTGGTGGAATCGGCGTTTTGCTGAGTCATTTGCGACGTGATCGTTGTGAAATTGATGCTGAAACTTTCCTGGGGCAAATCTCCACCACCAGAGCCCGAGGTGCTGATGTTCGAGATCATCGCATCGCCAAGCACATACTGGATGGTGGACATCACTTTGGCGCCTTCGATGCGCGTCACGGAGACAGTGGCGGTGCCCAGCTTCAGGTTGCCGGCGCAAGCCTGATAAAGCCCCGGAGAAGACGAGTCCATGGTCTTGGAAAAGGTCATTTCCGAGAACTGGGGGCCATCAGAAGTCCGCTCGGTATTGCCAGGCCGCGAGGTCAGGAATTGACTCAAGCTATGGCTGAATGAGTCAACGATGATCTGTTCTTTGTAGGGATCTTCCGTGCAATTGCCTTTGATGGAATCAATTTTGAGATAAATCATGAGTCACTCCGTAAATAACCAACCAAGAGATGGAGGCCGGTCCGACCGGCCCCCTATTCAAATGCTTTCGACGCTCAGCAGCGTCAGGCGGCGGCGGCCGGTAGCTCTGCTACCAGGCGAATCGACGCCGTCAGCTCTTCCATCTGGAAGTGCGGTTTCAGGAAACAGGTTGCCTGATAAGCACCGGGCTTGCCCGCCACTTCAGTCACGTCAATGCGCGCGGCACCCAACGGAAAACGGGCTTTCATTTCCTGTGGGGCAGACTCATTGAGCAGGACGTAATCGGCAATCCAGTTGTTCAGGAAGGTCTCCACCTGTCCGCGCGACTGGAAGCTGCCGATCTTGTCGCGCATGATCACCTTGATGTAGTGCGCAAAACGCGAAGCTGCCAGCACATAAGGTAGACGAGCCGACAATTGCGCATTGGCATTCGCCGCATCCTTGTTGTAGAGCTTGGGTTTGTTGACTGTCTGGCCACCAAAGAAGGACGCGAAGTCCGATCCCTTGGAATTCACGATCGCGATAAAGCCAAGGTCATTGAGCTCCTTCTCGCGACGATCGGTAATCAGCACCTCCGTCGGGCATTTGAGGACAACATCGCCTTCATCGGTTTTGAATGCATGCGCGGTCATGCCGCTGACTTTACCGCCGCCTTCCACGCCGCGGATGGCTGTTGACCAGCCGTATTTGGCATAGGCGTCGGTGATGCGCAAGCCCAGCTGGTAGGCAGAATTGGCCCACAGGTATTTCGAATGATCCTTGCCGTCAACGTCTTCCTCGAAGTTGAAGTTCTCAACCGGGATCGTCTTGGCGCCGTAAGGCAGGCGTGCGGCATAGCTGGGCAATACCAGCGACACATAACGAGAATCTTCGGACTCACGGAAGCCGCGCCAGGTGGCCAATTCCGCGCTTTCAAAGATTTTGGACATGTCGCGCGGAACACCCAGCTCCGTGAATGACTTCATGTCAAACAAGGCGGGGGACGCTGCGGCAATGAAGGGCGCATGCGCCGCTGCAGCCACCTTGGACATGCGTTCGAGCAAGGCCATGTCCTGCGGATGGCGGCCAAACGTGTAGTCGCCGATCAGCACGGAATAAGGGTGACCACCGAAGGTGCCGTATTCTTCCTCGTAAATCTTCTTGAACAGCACGCTCATGTCATGGTCTACAGCAGACTCCAGGTCCTTGAGCAGCTCCTTCTTCGTGACGTTGAGCAGCCGCAGCTTCAGCCGGGTGCTGGTTTCCGTGCCGAACACCATGTCATGCAAGCCTCTCCAGGACGCTTCGAGCGCCTGGAAGGACGGGTCATGCATGATTTCATTGAGCTGGTCGGTCAGGAGCTTGTCAATTTCCGCGACCCGTTCGTTGATCATCGCCACGACACCCTTGTCAGGGCTGGCCTTCATGCCTTCGTCGAGGATCTGCGAAGCAAACTGACCAATCAGCTTCTTCGCATACGTCCCCTGCGACGGCTCAACAGCCATATTTCCTTCGACAATGATCCGGTCAAGGAGACCCAATTCACTGCCGGCTTCCGTGGAGGCACTTACCGCGCCGCCTGCTTCTGATTTCTTAGTAGCCATATCAATCACCGTTCCAAAAAATAAGGGGTGTGCCGGGGCACAGACCGGGATGTTTGCTTTACGCTGCCGGAGTTTCGGCGGCCGGAGCATCTGCAGGGGCTTCAGCGCCCGCATTGGCTTCGGTTTGCAGGGTTTTCAGCTCTTCAGTGCTTTGGACAATGTTCTCGAGCAGGCTGTCGAGTTCGTCGTTGCCGTCCAGCTTGGCCAGCAGGTCACGCAGCTGCTGGCGTGCTTCGAGCAGCTTGGCCAGACGGGGAATCTGCTTGACAATGGCCTCAGGATGGAAGTCGTCGAACTCCTTGAAGTTCAGCTCGACCTTGATATTGCCTTCACCCTTCATGGCGTCAGGCACGGAGATATCCAGCCGTGGGGAAATTTTCCCCATGATCTCGTTGAAGTTGTCGCGGTCAATCTCGACCAGCCGGCGGTCTTTCAGTTTCGGCAGCGGCGTTGCCGGCTGACCTGAAAGGTCGGCAAGCAGGCCCACCACCATGGGGAGCTCCTTCTTTTCGACCGCGTCTCCAATTTCCACATCGTATGTAATTTGAACGCGTGGCGGCCGGTTGCGGCCTACCCACTTTTGCAAGCTGTCAGACATAAATTCCCCTTGAAAAAGGTTGATAACAATGCAGCAAGGAGCCGCGGCTCATGAAGCGACCAGTGAATCAATCACAACTCTTACATTTACAGGTTTTTACAATACAAAACCACGCGGAGCAATAAGTAATTACTACCGCCGTCGCCGATTCTGCACACGACCATGACCTGCTGATGACACGGAATTGCCATTGATGGGCCGCCTATTTTCCGCACGAAATGTACGGAAAGGTTACTTTTGTCTGCGGTCTGTGATTAAGTTACAAAAATAGGCCAGGCCTGGCGAAAAAAAGATTGAAGTCTTCAAACGGAAGTCCCCGCAACATGACGCAAAGCCGCCCAAGACTGCTTGCCAGTCACTGCGCGCGCCCAACACGGGGACCTCATAGCAGACCCAAGCCTGTGTACGAGCTACGATAGAAAACGAATCAACTGCGCCAGCAGACAGCGCACTAATCTGAAAGAAATGGCCCATGGACAAGCTAGATACCTTGCATTCAGAAATTTCCAGTCTTCGCATGGTCGTGGCTATCGACTCGGCCATGCTGCTGTCGGTAATGCGGCGCATGAATGCCGACCAGCTCGCCATGGCGTCCAAAGACTTTCTTGAAGTATGCGAAGGACTGAGCATCAAGACACTGTTTTCCGAAATGGACGACCATTCCATCCAGTCAGCGCAAAAACGCCGCGACTGGTGGATTGGCCTGCTTGCGGAAATCGTCGCCAACGAGGCCGTGGCGCCGCCGCGTGCCACGAACGACAACCAGCCGGAATAGCCGGGGCCTGCTGCGTACAGGTTAAGCGCGCAGGATACCCGGCATAATCCGCGACCAGTGCGAGACCCGTGTCCCTGAAAGAACCCAGCATGAACCAGATCGAGGCAGAAGCTGCCTTCAAGCAGGCCATCGAACACCAGCAGCACGGTCGCCTGGCGGAGGCCCAGATCCTGTATGAGCAAATCCTGGCTGTACACCGCAACCACCATCACGCGCTTCACCTGCTGGGTGTCATCGTCAGCCAGAAAGGCAACCAGTTTTACGCCCGCAGGTTGATCGAGACCTCGCTAACCCTGGCCCCGGATGATCCCGATGCACTGGCCAACCTGGGCCAGGTGTTTTTCTATCTTGGCCTGTATGAAAAAGCGCTTGAGCACTGCGACGAATCGATCACATTGCAGCCGGCCAATGCGCGCTGCCATCTCTCGCGCGGCAAGGCCCTGCGATTCATGGCGCGCTACGAAGAGGCCACCGCCAGCCTGGGCGAGGCACTGCGGTTGCAGCCCGACCTGGCGGAAGCCTTTATTCACCGGGGGTTTTGCCTGCACAACCTCAACCGTCTCGAAGAGGCGCTGGACGACTACACCCAGGCGCTGCAGCTGCGACCCGACAACCCTGAAGTTCTGAACAATCGAGGCCATGCCCTGTTCGCCATGGAACGCCATCAGGAAGCCGTCCAGAGCATTGAACGTGCGCTTGAGCTTGCGCCCGACTTTGCCGAGGCGCACTACCACCGCGGCCTCACGCACCAGCACGAAAAACAGTATGTGCTGGCATTGGCATGCTATGGCCGTGCAGTACAACTCAAGCCTGACCATGAACAGGCGCTGGTGCGGCAGGCCTTCGTCATGCATAAACTGAAAAGGCCACCGCAAGAATGCATTTCCATCCTCGACCGGGCATTGCGAGTCAAGCCCGACGCAGCATCCACACTGGCCACACGGGCCGGCCTGCTGGCAGGCCTGAAGATTCTGGACCAGGCCCTGCAGGACTACGATCACGCGATCGAGCTGGCCCCGGACGATGCAAAAAACCATTCGGACCGTGCCGAAACCCTGATCATGCTCAAGCGCCCGGAAGAAGCCGCCCGCAGTTTTCGCAGGGCTCTCGAGTTGGGTGGGGACCTGGCCGAGCTGACTTACGCCCTGGCCTCGCTGGGTGCGGACATTGCCCCCGAAACCGCACCGGCGCGTTATGTGGTCAACCTGTTCGACTGGTATGCGGAGCACTTCGACGACCACCTGCAAGGGCGCCTGAAGTACCAGACACCGGCCTTGATTTGCGAGCAGATATTCAAACTGCGCCCAACCAGCGGGATGGACGTGCTGGACTTGGGTTGCGGCACCGGCCTGTGCGGGCCGCTGCTCAAACCGCTGGCGCGCAGCCTGACGGGGGTCGACCTCTCGCCCAACATGCTGGAGATGGCGCGCAAGCGTGGCATCTACGACCAACTCGTGTGCAGCGACCTGACCACCTTCCTCGAACCGCAGACCGCCTGTTTTGACCTGGTGGTCGCTACCGATGTGTTCATTTATGTCGGTGCGCTCGAGGCCGTCTTTGAAGCCACGCGAACTGCCGTGAGACCAGGAAGCCTGTTTGCTTTCTCGTTCGAGTCCAGCGAAAACGAAGATCTGGTGCTGCGGCCGACCCGTCGTTATGCCCACTCGGTGGCGTATATCGAACGCCTGGCCGGTGACCATGGCTTTGAAATCCTCGGCCTGGAACCGAGCGTAATCCGTGAAGAAGGCGGCAAGGACCAGAATGGCTACCTGGCGATTCTGCGATCTGCCTAGCTCCTTTTTTGATAGCTATTAGTGCTGATATCCATTGGAAGAAATGGGTGTTTGACTCTTAAAATGTCGCGGCAATCCCGATTTCGCTCTGAGACTGTGCGTGGCGCGGAATGCAAAACGCCCCAGAACCCGAAAAGGGCGCTGGGGCGCATGAATGCTGGTGGCCTGGGGCGGAATCGAACCACCGACACAAGGATTTTCAATCCTCTGCTCTACCGACTGAGCTACCGGGCCAAGCCTAAGATTATATATCAGGCGGCGCGCTTGCCTCGCGTCAGGTCCACGCCCAACTGCTTGAGCTTGCGGTACAAGTGGGTTCGTTCCAGGCCCGTCTTTTCTGCCACGCGCGTCATGGAGCCACCCTCCTTGGCGAGATGAAACTCGAAATAAGCTTTTTCGAACTCGTCACGCGCGTCGCGCAATGGCTTTTCCAGCAGAAAGCTTTGCGTGGCCTGGGGGCCCAGGTCCACCGCAACGGGCAAAGCCTGGCCAGTCATCGCAGCCTCCACCGTCATGTCCACGGCATGCAAAAGCGCAGCAGGAGTAGCCAGGGGTTTGCGCCCTGCTGATTTGACCAAACCCTGTTCGACAGCCTTCAGCAATTTTTGCAGCGTGATGGGTTTTTCAAGAAAGGCCATCGCGCCGATTTTGGTGGCCTCGACCGCGGTGTCTATGGTCGCGTGGCCGCTCATCATGATCACCGGCATGGTGAGGAGCCCGCCCGACGACCACTCCTTGAGCAGCGTAACGCCATCTGTATCGGGCATCCAGATGTCGAGCAAGACCAGATCGGGTCGCGACCGGACACGTGCGGCACGGGCCTGCGCCGCGTTTTCTGCGAGTTCGACCTGATGCCCTTCGTCGTTGAGAATTTCCGAGAGCAGGTCACGTATGCCCAGCTCATCATCGACTACCAGAATATTTGCCATGTTGAATCACTACCCCCGCCAGCAGTTGTCAGTTCTGCGGCTCTTGGCCCGAGCCTGCAGTGTTGTTAAGTCACAACCGCGAATGATAACGATACTTGAGCCCCCTGCACGGCGCCATCGACCACGCGATTGGAAATATCGACGCGTGCGCCGTGTTCATCGGCAATTTTCTTGACCACGGCAAGCCCCAAACCGGTGCCTTTGACCTTGGTCGTGACGTAAGGCTCAAACGCCCGTTTCAGCACGTGTTCCGGGAAGCCCGTGCCGCTGTCGCGCACGCTCAGACGCACCCGTTTCGAGGTTTCGGAGTACTCGGTTTTGAGGAGAACGCGCGCATCGGGGGTGCCCTCCTGCGCATCCTGGGCGTTTTGCAACAAGTTGTGAATAACCTGCCGAATCTGTTGCGCATCGCCCTTGATCTCGGGAGCCGCCGGGTCCAGCTCGCTGTAGACAGGCACCACGGCATTCTCGCTGGCGTAGAGCTGCATCACGTCAGCGACCAGCGCATTCAGGTCCAGCGGCTTGAGCTCGGCCGCCGGCAGGCGTGCGTAGTCTCGAAACTCGTTGACCAGACGCTTCATCGCATCGACCTGGTCAACAATGGTCTTGACGGATTTGGTCAGCAGAATCTGCTCGGGTTCGGCGACCTTGCCGGTGAGCTTCATCTCGAGCCGCTCGGCCGACAGCTGGATAGGCGTCAGCGGGTTCTTGATTTCATGGGCCAGCCGTCTCGCCACTTCGCCCCAGGCCTGGGCGCGCTGCGCAGACACCATCTCGGACACATCGTCGAACACCAGCAGGCATTCGTTGCCCGGCATCTTGGCGCCGCGCGCGATCAATGTGATGGCATTGTCGGGGGCACCGGGTTGCGCCGCATTGAGTTCGAAGGACTGCTGCCAGTGCTCGATGTCATGCTGCGCGTTTTCGCCGAAGTAGGTATCAAACTGCGCCTGCACCCCTTGCGCAAACACCTCCAGGCCTGGAATATCGGCGAGCGTGCGCCCATGGTAGGCCGCCAACGGAACGCGCAGGATGCGGGTGGCCCCGGGGTTGCTGGTCTGGATTCGGCCCTTGAGGTCCAGCACCATGACGCCGGCCGTGAGGTTGTCCAGGATGGTCTGCAGGTTGGCGCGCGCCGCGTCCACCTGGTCCATGCTTTTTTGCACCGCCCCGCGTGCGTCGGCCAGCTGCTGGGTCATGTCGGCAAAGGACCGGGTCAGGCCGCCCAACTCGTCCTTGCCTTGCAGGGCCGCCTTGGGCGTGAGATCGCCCTGGGCCACCTGCTTGACCCCTTCTGCCAACAGCAGCAGGGGCCGCGCCAGTTGGTTGCCGAGCACCACCGCCAGCAACACCGCACCAAACACCGCCAGGAACAGACTGAGCGTGAGTGTGCCTATGTACATCTTGCGCAGGCCGCCGCGGGCCAGGGCACGCTCCTGGTATTCGCGGTTGGCCTCCTGCACGGCAACGGCGTTGGCAACCAGGCTGGCCGGAAGCACCTCCGTCACCTGCAAAAAACGGCTTTCCCCTAGCAGCCCGACATTCGGGTTGTTGACCAGCGCCAGGGCCTTGATGCGCGGCGGCGTGGCGCCTGCGGTCAGGCTTGCCGCGCTGCCAGGCCCGGCACTGGAGAGCGCTACCTCGTCCAGACCTTCGATCTGTGTGGCCACGCGCTGGGTTCGAGCGCTGCGCAACAGCTGCGCGGGGGGCCGCTCGGGTTTGAGTGAGTATCGCGAATCCCCCGCGCTGGCAATCAGCTGACCGGAGGCCGTCCACAACACCACGTCGCTGACGGCCAGTTGCTCGCGCAAGCGCTCCAGCGCCAAGCCGGCCGAAGCATCGGGCGTCTGCGTCAGTTGCCCCGCGGCAACACGGGTCTTGTTGCCCAGCTCGACGGCCAGCGTGTCGAGCGTGACGCGGCCCAGGTTCAGGCCGGCATCCAGCGCGCCCTCGACCTTCACGTCAAACCAGCTTTCTATCGAGCGCGAAACAAACTGGTAAGACACGACGTAGATCATCAAGCCGGGCAACAAGCCCACCAGCGCAAAGATGGCGGCCAGCTTGACCAGCAGGCGGCTGCCGAACTTGCCCTTACGCAGGCGAAGAATCAGGCGCGCCACGATCCAGCCGATGACCAGCAGCAACAGGACAGCCACCGCCACATTCAGGCCCAGCAACAGGACGTAGTTGCGTTCGTAGAGCTCCCGGTTGCCGGTGGCCTGGGTCAGCAAGAACAGCAGCACCAGCCCCAGCGCCACCATGGCGCCGACACCAACACCAACCGTCCAGCGAAAAGCCGGACTGCTTTTCAGCGAGGACGGATTTCCCCTGATGTTCACCTCACAGCCTCTTTGGCTGCTTCTTTGGGCATTTCCGCGGGAACGTCCGTGACGTGGTCTTTAGGCATGTCACGGACAGGTTCCGCTCGCAACTCCCGGTTGGTCTCCACAGAGACGGTCCAGTCTTTCTGCCCCGCCACGCCAATCTGGAAGGGGCGCGGCAACTGCGACAAGTCGAGCCTAAAGCGGAAGTCCACGTTATGCCGGGTATCGGGCTCCACTTCAGCCGCGTCGGCAATGCGCCAGCGCGAGAAACGCTGGATGGAGGCAATGGCTTCGTCCAGGGTGTCGTAGTTCTGGCTGAAGGAAGCACGCAGGCCGCTGACGCTGATGGCGCCGGAAAGCACATTCAGGCGCCAGCGCCGCGTCAGCGGCTGAAAGGCCAGGCGCATGGTGCGGGTCGCTGTGGTGATGCGCTTGTCATACCAATACCAGCGGCCGCGGTAAATGTCGGCCTCAGCCACAAAAAACATGGGAATGCCCTTGAGCAGAGCGTCTTCGACGACTGGCGACAGGTCAAATGCGACTGTTGCAGACAGATACACACCTTCGTCGGAGCGCTCCATCTTGAGCTGCGTCACCTCGGTCGCCAATGCCCCCAGGTTTGCGAGCGCCATCCAGGCGCAGACAGCGAACGCCAACAGGCGCCGCAGCACCAGGTCAGGCTTTGCGTTTTTCAAAAACTGCGTAATAGAAACCGTCGTGCTCACCCTGCAAATTGTCCGGGAAGACGGTCGCACCAGCGACACTTTGAGGTAGCAAATGACCGGGCGACGGCGCGAAATGAGCGTCTTTGTGGTGCACAACAAACGTTTGCGCCTGCTGCTCACCTTCGGCCCTGAAAACCGAGCAGGTGCAGTACAGCAAACGGCCTCCCGGTTTGAGCAGTGGCCAAAGCGTTTCAAGCAGACGCGCCTGCAGCGCAGCCAGTTGCGCGATATCGGTCGGCCGGCGCAACCAGCGCACGTCCGGATGGCGCCGCACGATGCCTGACGCTGTGCACGGTGCATCCAGCAGAATGGCGTCATAAGGCCGCCCGTCCCACCAGTCATCGGGGCGGGCAGCATCACCCACCCGCAGGTCCGCCTTCAGCCCCAGGCGCTGCAGGTTATGGCTGATGCGTTCGCAACGGTGTGCATCGATATCCAGCGCTGTGAGCTCGCAGTCGGCCAGCTCCAGGAGGTGTGCTGTTTTGCCGCCCGGCGCGGCACAGGCATCAAGGATGCGCAGGCGCGGGCTTCCCTCCGGCGCGGCAAGGCCCTCGAGCAGCAGTGGCGCTGCCATCTGCGCTGCGGCGTCCTGCACCGAAAAATGCCCTTCCGCATAACCGGGCAATGCCGTCACCGGGCTGGGCGTAGCCAACACCACGCCGTGCGGCTCTACCCGATGCGCTATGATATTAATAGCTGCTAGCGCTTGCAGGTATTGGGCTGGAGTCGTTTTTCTTGCATTAATCCGGAGAATCAACGGCGCTCTGGCATTGTTCGCGTGCAGGATGGCCTGCCAGTTCGCAGGGTGGTCCTTGCGCACCCGGTCTATCCACCACTGGGGGTGGTTCCAGAT
The DNA here is from genome assembly GCF_039930745.1 of Polaromonas sp. Classification (GTDB taxonomy): domain Bacteria; phylum Pseudomonadota; class Gammaproteobacteria; order Burkholderiales; family Burkholderiaceae_C; genus Polaromonas. The sequence continues at coordinate 54,653 of NZ_JBDTTH010000021.1, forward strand.
GGCCTGCGGATGCTTTTCCGTGGCAGCCATCAGCGCGCCGCGCTCGCGCAGAAAGCGGCGCAGGCAACCGTTGATGAAGCTCGCCTGATGCACCGTGGCCTCGTCACGCTTGGCCGCTTCCACCGCCTGGTCCACCAGCGTATAGGCGGTGTAGTGGGGGCCGTCCCCGTCCGGCAAGCGGCCAAGATCGACGCTTGCGGCGCCCTCCTCCGTGCAGGCCAGCGCAAGCGCAACACACAACAAGGCATCGGCCTCGGGTGGCGGCGGCCGCTGGGCCAGTTGCTGGCGCAGAGCCTCGGCCCGGCCCAGCCAGCGCAAGGTATGAAAACCCAGGGCTTGCACGCCAGGCCTGACAGCGGCCTCGACATCCTCGAGGGCAGCAGTCATGGAGCGGCCGCCGCGAACAGCCATCAGTAAAAATGCCGCTCCTTGCAGCTGGCGCCATAGGGGGACTTGAGTGGGGTTGTCTTGCATGGAACTCGTGGACCCGTCCGAGGCGGACGGCTACCCGTATTAGACCAGCGTGAGCCACCAGCCAGCAGACGCCGCCCGAATTGCAGGCAGGGGCCGCGGATCTGGCTCTGCCAGTCCGCGGGCGCAGCGGCCCCCAAGGGGCTGGGGCCTGCGGCTCCAAACCTGCTTGAGCAGGTTTGGACGACGACAGAGGCGAAGCGTCTCGCGAGCCGCGGCCTGCAAGGCCTCGGGAGCTACACGCAGTGAGCGACCGTGGGGGCTAAGTTAAGGTATCAGCCCAGATATTGCTTGCCCAGCTCAGGGCGTAGGCGCCTTCCTGCTCGGTGGGGCCGGGGCTCACGCCGCCGGAGCCGGCCACGGGTTTGAAGGTTTTCTCGGCGGCCACGTATTCGTGCACGCTGGCAACGTGAATGACATTTTTGTTGTCCACGAAGCTGTAGCACGTGTTGGTCAGCATGGGCGCGGGGTTGATCTCCCAGCCCGACAACTGCGCCACGATGGCTGCGGCCGCCACTTTGCCGTGGTTGTTGGCCATGTGACCGCTCTTGGGCATCGCCGGCGCTACCTGGATGGAGTCGCCAAGCACAAACACGTCTTTCGCCGCAGAGGACTCAAAGGTCTGGTAATTGACCCCGCACCAACGGTTGTTGGCCATATTGTTCAGGCCGGTCTGGACAGCTATCGCGCCAGCACGCATGGAAGGCAGGACATTGAGCACATCGGCTTTCACGTCGTCCTGCACGTCAAACTTGACCACGCCATTCCTGGCGTCCACAGCCGTGGCCTTGTGCTGCGCGCGGTATTCGACAATGCCCTTGTATTGCTCGGCCCAGACCTTTTTGAACAACGCCTCTTTGGATGTCACATTCGGGTTGGCATCAAGAATCAGCACCTTGCTGCGCGGCTTGGCGGCCTTGAAGTAGCCGGCAACCACCGAAGCGCGCTCATAAGGGCCGGGCGGGCAGCGATAAGGCGCTTCGGGAATGGTGATCGCGTAGACGCCGCCGTCGGGCATGGCTTCGAGCTGCTTGCGCAGCGCCACGGTCTCGGGACCGGCTTTCCAGGCCTGCAGGACCTGGCCCGAGGCGTTGGCCTCCCCCAGGCCTTCAATGCTGCCGAACATCAGCTCAACGCCGGGCGAGACCACCAGCTTGTCATAAGCGATGGTGACGCCGCCGGCCAGCGTGACGGATTTTTTCGCGGTGTCGATGGCGCTGGCGTAGTCCTTCACCACGGTGACACCGTGGTTGCGGGACAGGCCCGCATAGGAGATGGTGATGTCGCCGATCTGCTTGC
>NZ_JBDTTH010000022.1:0-56213 GCF_039930745.1 Polaromonas sp.
TGATGTCGGAGAACATGTTCTCCAGCTTGGACGCCTGCTGCTTGGCCAGCTTGGTGTTGCGGAACTTGCCGGCACGGTAGGTGGCAATTTCACGGGCGCGACGTTCGTCGAGCATGACCATGAACTCGTCACCGGCTTGCGGCACTTCCGTCAGACCCTGGATTTCCACTGGGATCGACGGGCCTGCGGTCTTGATCGGTTTGCCGTTTTCGTCCAGCATGGCACGCACGCGGCCAAAGGTTGAACCGGCCAGCACCACATCGCCGGCCTTCAGCGTACCGGCTTGCACCAGGACGGTCGCTACCGGGCCGCGGCCCTTGTCGAGGCGTGCCTCAATCACCAGGCCCTTGGCCAGTGCATCGACCGGCGCCTTCAGTTCAAGCACTTCGGCCTGCAACAGCACCTGCTCAAGTAAGGCATCGATGCCGGCACCGGTATGGGCCGACACGCCGACAAAAGGCACGTCGCCGCCGAACTCTTCGGGAATCACCTCTTCGGTGACCAGCTCGCCCTTGACGCGCTCCATGTTGATGCTTGGCTTGTCGATCTTGTTGATCGCCACCACGATGGGCACACCGGCGGCCTTCGCATGCTTGATGGCCTCCCGGGTTTGCGGCATCACGCCGTCGTCGGCGGCCACCACCAGAATCACGATGTCGGTCGCCTGTGCGCCGCGGGCACGCATGGCGGTGAACGCCTCGTGGCCCGGTGTATCCAGGAAGGAGACCATGCCGCGCGGGGTTTCCACGTGGTAAGCGCCAATGTGCTGGGTAATGCCGCCGGCTTCGCCGGAGGCCACTTTCGCGGTGCGGATGTAGTCGAGCAGCGAGGTCTTGCCGTGGTCAACGTGACCCATGACGGTCACGACCGGTGCGCGCGGCAGCAACTCGGCCTGCTGGCCCTGCACATCCTCGTCGGCAAAAGCTTCCGGATCGTCCAGCGAAGCGGTCACCGCCTTGTGGCCCATCTCTTCCACGACGATCATTGCGGTGTCCTGGTCCAGCGGCTGGTTGATGGTGACCATCTGGCCCAGCTTCATCAGGTGCTTGATGACCTCGGACGACTTCACACTCATCTTGTGCGCCAGCTCGGCCACGGTGATGGTCTCGGGCACATGCACTTCAATGACCTTGAACTCGGTCGGCGCCACAAAGGTGGACTCGGAGCGTGAGTCACGGTCTGGCGTGCGGCGGCCACGCGGGCCACCACGGAAGTTGCCGCGCCCCGGCACGGCAGTCGCGCCGCGGGTCTTGATCTCGCCTTTTTTCTTGGCTGCGTCGTCTTTCCAGGTCGAGGACAGGTTCTCCGACTTGACTTCCTTCTTGCCGGCCGCGCCAGCAACACCAGCGGCCGCAGGTTTAGCTGCACCAGGCACTACAGCGGGCTTGTGCAAGGTGCCCTTGATCACAGCTTTGGGGTCAACATGGGGAACCAGCACGCGTTTGGGCGCGTTCATCATGGCGCGAATGCCGGCGGCTTCCGCCTCGGCCTTCTTGCGGCGATCCTGCAGGTCTTGCGCCTTCACGGCATCAGCCTGGAATTCGGCTGTGGCCTTGGCCTTGGCGGCCACCTGGGCGGCACTGGCCTCAGCGACCCTGGCAGCGGCTTTTTCAGCCACCGCGGGATCTTCGGCCACAGCGGTTTCGGCCGCCACTTTTTTGGCAGCAGTTGCCTTGCCCGCAGGCTTGGCCTGTTTGGCGGCAGCTTCGGCCGCCTGGGCTTCGGCTTGTGCGGTCTGTTCGGCGGCTTGGCGTTCCTGCTGTTCGCGAGCCTCTTCCTTCGCGTCCTGCTCTTCGCGCAGGCGGCGTTTTTCCGTCAGTTCTTCTTCCTGGCGGCGCAGCAACTCGGCGTGGCGGCTGGCCTCTTCTTCGCGGCGAATCAGTTCGGCGTCGTCGATCACGGGGGCCTGGGGTGCGGCCGCAGGCGCGGGCACCTCTTCCACGACCGGCTCTGAGCCTTCGTCGCGTTTGATGAAGGTGCGCTTTTTGCGAACCTCGACCTGGATGGTCCGGGCACGCCCGGTCGCATCGGCCTGCTTGATTTCGGTGGTCGATTTCTTGACCAGCGTGATTTTCTTGCGCTCTGCGCTGGCGGTGCCGTGGGCAGCCTGCAGATAGCTCAGCAGCTTCTGCTTGTCGGCCTCCGACAGCGCATCCGTGGCCTGCGCCTTGGCAACGCCGGCGCTGGTCAATTGCTCGATCAGGGTGGCGGTGGGTTTATTCAGTTCAGCTGCGAATTCAGCGACGGTAGTGGTACTGGACATATGTTTTTTTCCTGCTGGCCTCCATGATCATTGCTCTTGGGCCGCGGCCGGCGCTGCGGGCTCTGCAGCCTCATCGGTAAACCAATGCGCGCGCGCGGTCATGATCAGGGCCTTGGCGTCGTCCGCAGACTGGCCGGTGATATCGGTTAATTCGTCGACGGCCAGATCAGCCAGGTCGTCGCGGGTGCTCACACCCGCCTCAGTCAGTTTGGCGATCAGTTCAGGCGTCAGGCCTTCGACATCGCGCAGGTTCTGCGAAACGCCTTCGGCACTTTCTTCCCTGGCGATTTCCATGGTCAACAGCGCATCCTTGGCGCGCGTGCGCAACTCATTGACGGTGTCTTCGTCGAAGGACTCGATCTCCAGCATTTCCTGCAGCGGCACATAGGCCACTTCTTCCAGGCTGGTAAAACCTTCGGAAATCAGGATGTCGGCGATTTCCTCGTCCACATCGAGCTTTTCCATGAAGAGCTTGCGGCTGGTGTCGGTTTCGGTGGCCTGCTTTTCAGCGGACTCGTCAGCCGTCATGATGTTGATCTTCCAGCCGGTCAGTTCGGCGGCAAGTCGCACGTTCTGGCCGCCGCGGCCGATGGAGATCGCCAGATTTTCTTCATCGACCACCACATCCATGGCATGACGCTCTTCATCGACCACGATGGACGACACATTGGCAGGCGCCAGTGCGCCGATCACGAACTGGGCCGGGTCTTCGCTCCACAGCACGATATCGACACGCTCGCCAGCGAGTTCGTTGGTCACGCCGTTGACACGGGTGCCGCGCACGCCGACACAGGTACCGATCGGGTCCACGCGCTTGTCGTGCGACAGCACGGCGATCTTGGCGCGCGAACCAGCGTCACGAGCACAGGATTTGATCTCCAGCAAGCCCTGTTCGATCTCAGGTACTTCCTGGCGGAACAGCTCGATCATGAACTCGGGCGCGGTGCGCGACAAGATGATGGGCGCGCCGCGCAACGTGGTGTCGACTTCCATGATCATGGCGCGGACACGGTCGCCGGAGCGCAGGTTTTCTTTCGGAATCATGTCGCCGCGGCGCAGGCGACCTTCAACCCGGCCGGACTCGACGATGATGTCGCCCTTGTCCATGCGCTTGACAGTGCCGACAAAAATCTTGTCGCCGCGCGACATGAAGTCGTTGAGCAGCATCTCGCGCTCGGCATCACGGATTTTCTGCAGGATGACCTGCTTGGCCGCCTGGGCGCCGATACGGCCGATGGGCAGGCTTTCGACCGGCTTCTCGATGTAGTCGCCCTCTTCGATGTCGGCGATTTCATCGCGCGCATCGCTGACCAGCTCTTCGGCTTCGGGATTCTGCAGGCCGGCTTCGTCAGGAACCACCAGCCAGCGGCGAAAGGTTTCATAGTTGCCGCTGTCACGGTCCACGACGACACGGATATCCGTGCCTTCGGCGTACACCTTCTTGGTCGCAGAGGCGAGCGCAAGCTCGACCGCGCCAAAAACGACGTCCCGTTCCACATTTTTCTCACGCGAGATGGCATCCACCAACATCAACAGTTCGCGATTCATTTCACAAGCCTGCCTTTCCTTTTTATATCTCTGTTGCGGGCGGGCTTTTCGGCCGGCGCCCCTTGAAGTCAACCACAGGCGCAAGCCGCGCCTGTGCAATCTCATCGAGCATGAAACCCAGCGCCTGCAGCGGCGCGGGAACCCTGTTCTTGCTTACCTTGACACCGGGCTTGGCCTCGGGCTCGTCGCGCCACACAACCTGCCACCCGGTAGCGGCACGCTCCAGCGTGCCGCGAAATTTTTTGCGACTTGCCGCCACGCCCGAGCCGGCGGCAGCCGCTGCCCCGATGGGCGCTTTCAGCGTGATGTCCACCAGCTCGCCGGCGAACCGTTCAAAATCTTTTTCACCGCGCAAGGGCCTGTCTATGCCCGGCGAACTCACCTCGAGCCGGGAATACGCCGTGCCTTCCACTTCCAATACAAACTGCAGCTGACGCGTGACCTTTTCGCAGTCTTCGGCGTTGATGAACTGCTCGGCTTCCCGGACATACGGCTGGTCGATCGTGACGCGCAGCAAGCCACCTGTGGTGCGCTCTATGTCCACCAGTTCGTAACCCAGTCCCGTGACTGTTTGCTCAATCGTCTCGTGTAATGCCATTCAGTTCTAAAAGCAGCTTCTCAAACACCTGGTTTGCAAAAACAAACGCCCAAAAAAAATGGGCGGTGAAAACCCGCCCATTTGGTCGTGAAGCGCATATTGTAGCCTGCTGGCGGCGCCCGCGCAAGCAGTTTGCGTGCCCGAACATGAGGCCGCCGGCATCGTCAAGTGCGGAATTAATGACTTTGACTTAACGCCCTGGACCGCCGGGTCATGTCTGTTCGGCAACCAGTATCCGGGTGTAGGGGTGTTCCGGCCGATCCAGCACCTGGCCGACCGGGCCCGCCTCCAGCACCTCGCCGTCCTTCATAACCATGACCTGGTGCGCCATGGCGCGAATCACGTCCACATCGTGCGTGATCAGCAGGTAGCTCAGGCCGCGCTCGCGCTGGAGTTTCTGCAGCAACTGCAACACCTGTTTCTGGATGGTCACATCCAGAGCACTGGTCGGCTCGTCCAGGACCAGCAATTGCGGCTCAACAATCAATGCCCGGGCAATGGCCAGACGCTGGCGCTGGCCGCCGGAAAATTCGTGGGGATAGCGCTGCAACAGACCGGGAAACTGCAGCTCGCCCATGCCCACCTCGGCCAGGGACTGCAGCACCTGCGTGCGCCGCTGCGCACCGGACAGGCCGGGCTGATGGACGCGCAGGCCCTCACCCACAATTTCTTCCACCGTCATGCGGGGCGACAGCGAAGAAAAGGGGTCCTGGAACACCACCTGGACAGCACGGCGTATGCTTTTGTTGCTGGCCGCGTCGCGGCTCCAGCGTTTGCCGGCTGCCATCAAATCCCCGCTGTGCGGATGCAAGCCCAGCGCGGCCAAGGCCAGCGTTGATTTGCCTGAACCTGACTCTCCCACCACGCCCAGGGTCTGGCCAGGCGGAATGCTGAAACTGGCGGATTTCACGGCCACAAACTCGCCCGCCTTGAACCAGCCGGCCGCGCCCGGCCGGCGGACCGGGTAGGTGACGCGCAGGCCGGAGGCTTGCATCACTTGTTCCGCCGCCGGGTCCGCCGCGCGTTCTGCCACGTCGCGCACCGGCCGGCTGGCGATCAACTTGCGGGTGTAGGCGTGTTGCGGGTCGGCAAACACCTGCGCGACAGGCCCGGTTTCAACGATGTGCCCGTCTTCCATCACTGCAATGCGGTCGGCAAAGCGGCGCACGAGGTTCAAGTCATGGGTGATCAGCAGCACGGCCATGCCATTGCGCTGCTGCAGCGCCGTCAGCAGATCCAGGATCTGCACACGCAGGGTCACGTCCAGCGCCGTGGTCGGCTCATCCGCCAGCAGCAGTTTGGGCTGGCAAGCCAGCGCCATGGCAATCATGGCGCGCTGGCGCTGCCCGCCGGACAGCTGGTGCGGGAAAGCGTTGGCCCGCCGTGCGGCCTCTGGAATGCCAGTGTCTGCTAGCAGTTTGATAGCTGCCTGCGCAGCATCCCTGCGGGCCAGACCCTGTTTTAGCTCCAAAACTTCGGCAATTTGGTCACCCACGGTGAACAGCGGGTTCAGGGCCGTCATCGGCTCCTGAAAAATCATCGCAATGTCCTGGCCGCGGATGCCGCGCAGTTGTCGCTCGGCCATGGCCAGCAGGTCAACCTGCCCTTCGCGTGCGGCAAACGCAGCCTGGCCGCTGACGTCGGCGTTTTGCACCAGGCGCAGCAGGCTCAGCGCCGTGACAGTTTTGCCCGAACCTGACTCGCCGACCAGCGCCAGCTTTTCACCTGGTGCGATGGTCAGGTCGATGCCATGCACGACTTCCTTGCCCTGGAAGGCAACGCGCAGATTCTTCACATCCAGCAAGGGCCGCGCGGCAGCACCCTCGGGAGGCAGCGAGGACACGCCAGTGCCGAGCGTGGGGGGCATCATTTGTCTGCCTTTCGCGGGTCCAGCGCATCACGCAGCGCGTCGCCCATGAAAGTCAGGAGCAGCAGCGTGATCACCAGCACGGCAAAGGTGGAGAGTGAAATCCACCAGGCGTCGATGCTGTTTTTGCCCTGGCTCAGCAGCTCTCCCAGGGAAGGCGTGCCCGGCGGCACGCCCAGGCCCAGAAAATCGAGCGAGGTCAGCGCCAGGATGGCCGCACTCATGCGGAATGGCAAGAAGGTCACCACCGGCGTCATGCTATTGGGCAGGATATGCCGCCACATGATGCGGATGTTGCCCACGCCGAGCGCGCGAGCGGCCTTGACATAGTCCATCTGCCGGTTGCGCAGGAACTCGGCACGCACGTAGTCCGACAGGCTCATCCAGCCGAACATGCTCAGCAGGATCAGCAGCAGTGCCACGCTGGGCGCAAAAATGGCGCTGAAAATGATCAGCAGGTAGAGCTCGGGCATGGAACCCCAGATCTCGATGAACCGCTGGAAGGCCAGGTCCGTTTTGCCGCCTAAATAACCCTGCAAGGCGCCGGTGGCCACGCCAATCAACAGGCCGATCACAGTCAGCGCCAGCCCGAACAGCACATTCAGGCGGAAGCCGTAAATCAGCTGGGCCAGCAGGTCCCGCCCACGGTCGTCCGTGCCCAGCAGGTTGTCGCGCGTCGGGCGCGAGGGGTTCGGTTCTTTCGCGAAATAGTTCAGTGTTTTCGCGCCGTAGGGATTGAGCGGGTACACGGCCCAGTTGCTGCCCTCCTTCAGTTTCTGCCTGATGAAGGGATCGAGGTAATCGGTGGTGGTCTGGAAGTCGCCGCCGAACACTGTTTCCGGATAGTCGGTCGTGATGGGGAAGTAAAAATTGCCGTTGTAGCGAACGACCAGAGGCCTGTCGTTGGACAGCACTTCTGCAAACAGGCTCAAGATGACTATCGTGCAGAAAATCACCAAGCTCCAGAAACCCTGGCGGTTACGCCGGAAGCGCTGCCAGGCACGTCGGGAAGGAGACGTGGACACCGGCGACACCTCCTTTTCAGGGGCGCCATGGAGCGGGCTTTGCCCGGCCACTTCAAGGGGCTCAGTCAAACTTGACACGCGGATCCACCCACACATAACAAAGATCGGAAATCAGCTTGGTCACCAGGCCGATCAGCGTGAACAGGTACAAGGTGCCAAGCACCACCGGGTAGTCACGCCGGATCACACTTTCGTAACTGAGCAAGCCCAGGCCATCCAGCGAGAACAGGGTTTCGATCAGCAATGAGCCGGTGAAGAATGCGCCGATAAACGCCGAAGGAAAACCGGTGATGATGGGAATCAGGGCGTTGCGAAAAATATGCTTCCAGAGCACCTGCCGCTCGCTCAGGCCTTTGGCACGCGCCGTCAGCACGTACTGTTTGCGGATTTCCTCCAAAAAGGCATTTTTAGTCAGCATGGCCGTGACGGCGAAGCTGCCCAGCACCATGGCCGTGATGGGCATGGCGATATGCCACAGATAGTCAACAATGCGCGCACCCCAGCCAAGCTCTTCCCAGTTCGACGAGGTCAAGCCCCGCAGTGGAAACCACTGCAACTGCCCACCGAAGACCACCAGCAGCGCCACACCAAGCACGAACCCGGGAATCGCATAACCCACCAGCACCAGCAGCGTGGTGACCATGTCGAAGCGCGAGCCGGCCCGCACCGCCTTGGCCACGCCGAGTGGCACGGCGACCAGGTAGCTGATGAAAAAAGTCCATAGCCCGAGGCTGATCGAGACGGGAAGCTTCTCTTTCAGCAACTGCCAGACATCCTTGTTCTGGAAAAAACTTTTACCAAGATCAAAACGGGCAAACTGCTTGAGCATTTGCCAGAAGCGCTCGTGCGGCGGCTTGTCGAAGCCGTAAAGTGCCTTGATCTGCTCGATCCGTTTGGGGTCCACCCCCTGCCCGCCCCGGTAACTCAGGCCACCGCCCTCTGCACTGCCGCCCGTAGCCGCCTTGGTTTCTGCGATGTATTGCTCCACCGGGCCACCAGGCACGAACTGCATCACCATGAAGGTGATGAGCATCACCCCGAACAGCGTGGGCAGCATCAGCAGCAGGCGTTTGAGGATGTAACTAGCCATCGTCAACTACTCCAGTGAACAGCCGCGCGGAGCTCTTTAGTCCAGCAGGGGCCGCGGAACCGGCTCCGCCGGGCCGCTGGCGCAGCGGCCCCCTCTGGGGGCAGCGCAGTACACGAAATGACAAGCGTGGGGATCATTTTCTCCACCAGGTGCTGATGGCCCAGGCCTCACCCCGGGTATAGGGCGGAATATTTTCTGGTCTGGCCAGTCGCCAGGCGTTGTAGGCCATGCGGTGTGTGCCCGACGTCCATTGCGGGATCAGGTAATAGCTGTGGCTGATGACGCGCTCCAGGGCGCGGCACGCGGGCAGCAATTCGGCTTTCGATTTGGCGGAAGTCATCTTCGTGACCAGCGCGTCGACCGCCGGGTTGCTGACGCCGGCGAAATTGCCCGAGTTTTCCATTTTGGCCGCCTTGCTGCCGAACAGATCCGCAAACTCCTGGCCCGGGTTGTGAGTGCCCTGGAAATTGATGCTCATGATGTCGAAATCGAACTGGTCGAGCCGCTGCTGGTACAGCGCAAAATCGACCATGCGGAAGTTCAGCGCAATGCCCAGTTTTTCCAGCGCACGTATCCAGGGCGAGAGGCCACGCACACCGCCCTCGCTGCTGTCCAGGTATTCCAGCACCATGGCCTCGCCTTGGGCATTGCGCAGCGCACCGTCCCGCACCTCCCAGCCGGCTTCCTTGAGCAGTGCCTGGGCCTTGCGCAGATTGGCACGCAGCGAAGAGTCCCCGTCGGTGCGCGGCGGCACGGTCATGGGGCCGAAGGTGGCGTCGGGAATCTTGCCGCGCCAGGGCGTGAGCAGCGCCACTTCTTCCGGTGAAGGCAGGCCGCTTGCCGCGCAGTCGGTGTTGCCGAACAGGCCGTTGACGCGCTGGTAAGAGCCGTAAAACATCTGCCGGCTCATCCACTCAAAGTCCACCGCCAGGCCCAGCGCCTGCCGAACGCGTGGGTCCTTGAGTTTTTCGCGGCGGGTGTTGAGCACGTAACTCTGGAAGCCCGAAGGCAGGCGGTGCCTGAACTCTCCCTTGACCAGCTCCCCGGTGTCGAAACGTTTTCCCTTGACACGGCGTGCCCAGTCGCCAGCCGAATAAAAAGTCATCAGGTCGAACTCTCCGGCTTTCAGCGCCTCCAGGCGCGCGGTGTTGTCCTTGTAGATCTTGACGGTGATACGGTCGAAGTTGTCGGTGCCGCGCTTGACGTTCAGGTCTTTGGCCCAATAGGACGGGTCACGTACATAGGTGATGTCCTTGCCGAAATTCACCGGCCCGATCTTGTAGGGGCCGCTGGTCACTGGGACATCCGTCACCACCTGATCGAAGGGTTTGGTCTTGCCGTTTTCCATGCCCCACTTGCGGCTGAATACCGGCAGGCCTCCCACGGTCAGCGGCAGTTCGCGGTTGGGTTTCCTGAAGCGGTAACGCACCGTGCGCTCATCCAGCACGTCCAGCCCGGCCACGTCATCCAGCGAGGTCTTGTAAGCGGGCGAGGTGTGGGGCCCGACGAGCGTGTCATAGCTATGCTTCACGTCGGCAGCCAGCACCGGGTCGCCATTGTGGAACCGGGCCTGCGGCCGCAGGCGGAATGTCACGCTCATGCCGTCGGCCGGCACCTCCACGTCTTCGGCCAGCAGGCCATAACCCGAACCGGTTTCATCGAGCGAACCCGTAAGCAGCGAGTCGAACATCAGGCCCAGCAGGTAGGCCGGCGCACTGCCCTTGATCGTGAACGGGTTGTACTTGTCGAAGGTGGACGTCCGGATGTTGCTGACCAGCCGGAGTTCGCCGCCTTTGGGCGCGGCAGGGTTGACATAGTCGAAGTGGTCAAAGCCTGCCGGGTACTTGAGGTCGCGCCACAACGCATACCCATGCGCAGCCCAGGACGGTGCGGCACCCAGAACAGCACACACCAGACACAGCGACCGAAGCAGAATCCTCATGCGACAATTCTGCACTACTTGGGCCGGCAGAATTTCCGGCCCTATTGGCCAAGGCGCCGCGGCATCATTTGCCGGTTCATTTGCAAACACTGGAGCACAAGATGGGTTTTCTTACTGGCAAAAAACTGCTGATCACGGGCGTGTTGTCCAACCGCTCGATCGCCTACGGCATTGCCAAGGCCTGCCATGCGCAGGGCGCCGAGCTGGCGTTCAGTTATGTCGGCGAGCGCTTCAAGGACCGCATCACCGAATTTGCCGCCGACTTCGACTCCAGCCTGATTTTTGATTGCGATGTCGGCGACGATGCCCAGATCGACAAGCTGTTTTCGGATCTGTCCAAAATCTGGCCGACCTTCGACGGCTTTGTGCACAGCATTGGTTTCGCGCCGCGCGAGGCAATTGCCGGGGACTTCCTGGAAGGCCTGTCGCGCGAAGGTTTCAAGATTGCCCACGACATCAGCGCCTACAGCTTTCCGGCCATGGCCAAGGCCGCCCTGCCCTACCTCAAGCCCAAGTCAGCCTTGCTGACCCTGACCTACCTGGGCGCGCTGCGCACCATTCCCAACTACAACACCATGGGCCTGGCCAAGGCCAGCCTGGAAGCCAGCGTGCGTTACCTCGCCGAATCCCTGGGGCCCAAAAACATGCGCGTGAACGGCATCAGCGCCGGCCCGATCAAAACGCTGGCCGCCAGCGGCATCAAGGATTTCGGCAAGCTGCTGGGCATGGTGGCTGCAGCTTCGCCGCTGCGGCGCAACGTGACGATTGAAGACGTCGGCAATGTGGCGGCCTTCCTGCTGTCGGACCTGGCTTCCGGCGTTACCGCCGAAATCACCTATGTGGACGGCGGCTTCAGCCACACAGCCGGCATAGGCCGCGATGCGGAGCTCGCCGGAGGTTGATCGCTGACCGTTTGCTATCGGATAGATAGCATTTGGCGACCATCCTCATTGGGCTGGCAGCCAAAATCACTTAAAAATGCCCCCTTCACCTGGTGGCTGTGCCCCGGCCCGCTGCTCAGGCCAGCCACCAGTATTCATAACTCCACGCGGTGGTGCACCCCGCGCGTCGGTAAAGCGCCTGGGCAGCGGTGTTGCCTGCCTCTACCTGCAAAAAGACACGCTCCGTGCGCCGCTGAAGCGCGGCATCGGCCAGCCCGGCCAACACCCGCCCGGCCAGGCCCTGGCCGCGGCACCCCGGTACCGTGCGCATGCCATGCACGCTGGCCCAGCCATGCCCAAACGCAGCCACGCCCACCGCGAGGACCTGTCCCTGCTCGCAGACGCTGGCGTAGACCGAGTCCGGTGCCCGGCTCAGCGTCCGGACACGGCTGGCACCGTCCACGGGATCAAAGCCCTCACCCAGAAAGAGGGCGGTCCAGGCTGCGTCGGGCGCATCGGCCGTCCCGGCCGGCGGCTGGGACGACACCTCGCGCATCACGCTTACCGTGCCCACTTGCACCAGCGTGGGTTTGTCGGCGCTGTAGCCGCGCCGGCGCAACTCTTGGCGCAGACCTTCAAAGCAGGGAACCGTCGCCAGGCGAAACACAGCCGGTAAACCCAGCGCTGCGTAATGGGCTTCGATCCGGCCAATCACGCCCAGGTCTGCGCTGGTGTGCTGCAGCGGCACCGCGCTTTTCGCGCGGCCCACGGTGCCACGATCCACCGGCAGGAGCCAACCCTCCCGCTCCTCCTGGGTTTCGGGAGCCACGGCGGCCAGGGTGGCGCGTTCTATGGAAGCAACATCGGCATCGGTCATGGCTCTTGTATCGGTGAAAAACTTGCGGTGCCCGGGAACCACCCGCACAATGCGCAGGCGCCTGCCGGGAAATCCAGATACTACTATTTTGATAGCTGCCTGCGCCCGTCGTCCGTGGGCTGGCGGCATGAATCATGCATTGAATTGAAACACATGACTGCTTATCAACCATCGGCCACGGCCCGGACTACCGGCACTTTCTTTCGCACCCGCATCTTGCCCTGGTTGCTGGCGGCGGCGTGCTGGCTGGTGCCCGCCCTTCCCGCGGCAGGTGCCGGTACCAGCCCGGCCTTGATGCTGGCCAACGTCTACCGCCCGGGCATTGCGCTTCAGGATTACTGGGTCAGCGAAAAACTGGATGGCGTGCGCGGCTACTGGGACGGCGAGAAGCTGCTGACGCGTGGCGGTGAACGCATTGCAGCGCCTGCCTGGTTCACCGCGGGCTGGCCCCGGCTGCCCATGGACGGCGAACTCTGGGCCGGCCACGGCCAGTTTTCCAGGGCCGTGTCCGTCGTGCGCCAGCAAACCCCTGACGAGGCTGGCTGGCGCAGCCTGCGTTTCATGGTGTTCGACCTGCCCGCACAGGCCGGCACCTTCACGGAGCGGATTCCGGTGCTGAACGGCCTGGTCACCCGCATTGACCAGCCCTGGGTACAGGCGGTTGCGCAGTCCAAGGTGGCCAGCCATGCGGACCTGCAGCGCCTGCTGGCCAAAACCGTCCGGCAAGGCGGCGAAGGCCTGATGCTGCATCGCGGCACCTCGCTTTACAAGGGCCAGCGCAGCGACGACCTGCTCAAGGTCAAGACCCATGAAGACGCAGAGGCCCGTGTGGTTGCCCACCTTCCCGGAAAAGGCAAACATGCCGGGGTGATGGGCGCTCTGCTCGTGGAAATGCCAGGCGAGGCCGGCAAACCGGGACAGCGCTTCAAGCTGGGGACCGGTTTCAGCGACGGGCAGCGGCGCCACCCGCCACCCGAAGGCAGCACCGTCACCTACCGTTTTCGGGGCCTGAACGACAGTGGCATTCCGCGTTTTGCGAGTTTCATGCGTATCCGCGAGGACGCGGCACCCATACGTCCCTGAAGCACGGCCCGCCGGCAACCGGCCAAAGGACTGCTTACCCTTTCACGCAGTCGGCGTAATAGTGCTTCTTGCCGCTGGCATCCTCTTCTTCCACCAGGCCGTGGATGTCGGTCTCAAAACCCGGGCATTGCGCGTTGAACTCGCGCGAGAACTTCAGGTAATCCACGATCTTTTTGTTGAACACCTCACCGGGGATCAGGAGCGGAATGCCCGGCGGGTATGGTGTGACCAGCCCGACGGTGATGCGGCCTTCGAGCTTGTCGATTTCCACGCGCTCGGTCTTGTGCAGCGCGATGTGCGCGTAGGCGTCACTGGGCTTCATCGCCGGCGTCAGGTCGCTCAGGTACATGTCGGTGGTCAGGCGCGCAATGTCGTACTTGGCGTACAGGTTGTGGATGTGGTGGCACAGGTCGGCCAGGCCCATCTTCTCGTAGCGCGGGAACTTCTGGCAGAACTCGGGCAGGATGCGCCACATCGGCTGGTTCTTGGCGTAGTCGTCCTTGAACTGCTGCAGCGCGGTCAGCATGCTGTTCCAGCGGCCTTTGGTGATGCCGATGGTGAACATGATGAAAAAGCTGTAGAGGCCGGTTTTTTCCACCACCACGCCATGCTCGGCCAGGAACTTGGTCACGATGCTGGCCGGGATGCCGGTCTTGGCGAACTTGCCGTTCAGATCCATGCCCGGCGTGACGATGGTGGACTTGATCGGGTCCAGCATATTGAAGCCGGTGGCCATCTTGCCGAAGCCGTGCCAGTTGACGCCGGCTTTCGCATTTTTGGATTCGCCTTTGATGATCCAGTCTTCCGAGCGGCCTATGCCCTCGTCCACCAGCTTGTCCGGACCCCAGACCTTGAACCACCAGTCGTCGCCGTATTCCTCGGCGACCTTGCGCATGGCGCGCCGGAAGTCCAGCGCCTCCAGGATGCTTTCTTCCACCAGCGCGGTGCCGCCGGGCGGCTCCATCATGGCCGCCGCCACATCGCAACTCGCAATGATGCTGTACTGCGGCGAGGTCGAGGTGTGCATCAGGAAGGCCTCGTTGAAGAGGTGCCGGTCCAGCTTGACGGTCTGCGAGTCCTGCACCAGCACATGGCTGGCCTGGCTGATGCCGGCCAGCAGCTTGTGGATGGACTGCGTCGCATAGACCATGGCCTGCTTGGGCCGCGCGCGTTTCTTGCCCATCGCGTGGTAGCTGCCGTAAAACGGGTGAAACGCCGCGTGCGGTAGCCAGGCCTCGTCGAAATGCAGGTTCTCGACGTAGCCGTCGAGCATGCCCTTGATGGTTTCGGTGTTGTAGAGCACGCCGTCGTAGGTAGACTGGGTGAGAGTCAGCACACGCGGCTTGACCTTCTTCGCGTCCACGCCCTTGAGCAGCGGGTTGGCCCGGATCTTGGCCTGGATGGATGCCTGCTCGAATTCTTCCTGCGGGATCGGGCCGATGATGCCGAAGTGATTGCGTGTCGGTTTCAGAAACACCGGGATCGCCCCGGTCATGATGATGGCGTGCAGGATGGATTTGTGGCAATTGCGGTCCACCACCACCACGTCGCCCGGCGCCACCGTGTGGTGCCAGACCATCTTGTTGGAGGTAGAAGTGCCGTTGGTGACGAAAAAGCAATGATCAGCATTGAAGATGCGCGCCGCGTTGCGCTCGGAGGCGCCGACCGGGCCGTCGTGGTCCAGCAGCTGGCCGAGTTCCTCGACGGCATTGCAAACGTCGGCACGCAACATGTTCTCGCCAAAAAACTGGTGAAACATCTGCCCCACCGGGCTCTTCAGGAAAGCGACGCCACCCGAATGCCCCGGGCAGTGCCAGGAGTAGGAACCGTCTTCGGCGTAGTCCAGCAAGGCCTTGAAAAACGGCGGCTGCACGCCTTCGAGGTAGCTCTTGGCTTCGCGGATGATGTGGCGCGCCACAAACTCGGGCGTGTCTTCAAACATGTGGATGAAGCCATGCAGCTCGCGCAGAATGTCGTTGGGGATGTGGCGCGAGGTCTTGGTTTCGCCGTAGACGTAAATTGGCACATCCAGGTTCTTGCGCCGCACCTCCTCGATGAAGTGGCGCAGGTTCAGCACAGCGGGATCCAGATCCGGGCCGGGCGTGAACTCTTCGTCGTCGATGGACAGGATGAAGGCACTGGCGCGGCTCTGCTGCTGGGCAAACTGCGACAGGTCACCGTAGCTGGTGACGCCCAGAACCTCAAAACCCTCCGTTTCTATGGCTTGCGCCAGCGCACGGATGCCCAGGCCGGAGGTGTTTTCGGAGCGGAAGTCTTCGTCGATGATGACGATGGGGAAGCGGAATTTCATCAAAAGGCCTTTGCCTGGATCTGCCAAAAAAAACGAATCAGGGCCGAAGTGTAGAGATATTTGATGAAGTCCGAATCAGCGCCGCCCGCCGGAAGGCCGGTTAAGCTTGCCAAATTGGCCTTCGGGCCCAAAATGTGGCTTTTACGAAACGCGAGGACTTGAACATGGCGGAATCAACGATCTGGTGGTTGCTGGCGGGTGGCGCTGTGGCGGTAGAGCTGGTGACAGGCACCTTCTACCTCCTGATGCTTGCGGTGGGTCTGGCCGCCGCGGCTCTGGCGGCACATCTGGGCCTGGGCACCACGGCCCAAATCCTCGTAGCGGCTGTGGTTGGCGGTGGCGCGGTAGTGCTCTGGCACTGGAAGCGCGGCCAAAGCCCGAAACCGGCAGAACCGCAAGCCAATCGCGACCTGCAAATGGATATTGGTGAGACCGTGCATGTGGAGCAGTGGAATGCCGACGCCACAGCCAGTGTCAAATACCGCGGTGCGCAGTGGGCCGTGGTACTCGCCGACAAAGACGCTGCGCCGCAGCCAGGCCAGTTCAAGGTCAAGCAACTGGATGGCAACCGGCTGGTGGTGGGAAAACTGTGAGACAGTCCACGGTGTCCTGCCGCGACGATACCGGCCTCTTTTTTTGATTTACCGGAGAACCTAATGAAAATGGAAATTGCACTTGTCATCCTGGTGATTGCCGTTATTTTTGTCATACGCGCCATGAAGGTTGTTCCCCAGCAAAATGCCTGGGTTGTAGAGCGCTTGGGCAAGTACCACGGCAGCCTGACACCCGGCCTGAACATCCTGATTCCCTTCATCGACCGCGTGGCCTACAAACACTCGCTCAAGGAAATTCCGCTGGACGTGCCTAGCCAAGTCTGCATTACGCGCGACAACACCCAATTGCAGGTGGATGGCATCCTGTATTTCCAGGTCACCGACCCGATGCGCGCCAGCTACGGCTCATCCAACTACATCGTTGCAGTCACTCAGCTGGCACAGACTTCCCTGCGCAGCGTGATCGGCAAGCTGGAGCTCGACAAAACCTTCGAAGAACGCGACATCATCAATGCCCAGGTGGTTGCCGCGATTGACGAGGCCGCGCTGAACTGGGGCGTCAAGGTACTGCGCTACGAGATCAAGGACCTGACACCGCCGAAAGAAATCCTGCACGCCATGCAGTCGCAGATTACCGCCGAGCGCGAAAAGCGAGCCTTGATTGCCGCTTCCGAAGGCCGTCGCCAGGAGCAGATCAACATCGCTACTGGCGAGCGCGAAGCTTTCATTGCCCGCTCCGAGGGCGAAAAACTCGCTGCCATCAACAACGCGCAAGGTGAAGCCGCCGCCATCACCGCCGTGGCCGAAGCCAATGCGCGCGCGATCGAAGTCGTTGCGGCGGCCATCCGCCAGCCTGGCGGCGAAATGGCGGTTCAGCTCAAGGTTGCCGAGAAAGCGATGGAGGCTTACTCCCATGTTGCGGCCGATGCCAAGACCACGCTGATTGTTCCCAGCAACATGACCGAAGTGTCTGCACTGATCACCTCGGCCATGACCATGGTGCAGTCCACAAAAGCGGCCTGATTGGCCAGTAAGAGAAGAAGGCAAGCATGACCGCCAGGAACGTGCTGGGCACCGAACTGGTCCCCTGCTCCTATGACCCGCTTACCGGTTATTTCCGCGACGGTTGCTGCAACACCGACGAGTCCGATCTCGGTTCGCACCTGGTCTGCGTGCGAGTCAACAGCGATTTCCTGGCATTTTCGGCGGCAAAAGGCAACGACCTCACCACCCCGCGGCCGGAACACCGCTTTGCCGGGCTCAAACCCGGCGACCGCTGGTGCCTGTGTGCCAACCGCTGGCGCGAGGCGCTGGAGGCCGGTTTCGCGCCGCCCGTGGTCCTGGAGTCCACCCACCTCAAGGCCCTGGAGTTCGTGACTCGCGCGCAGCTTGAAAAACACCGGTTTCACAGCGCGCTTCACTAGTCTGGACAATTTCCAGCGCCCTGCACTGCTACAATGTGAGGCTTCGCGGAAAGGTGGATGAGCGGTTTAAGTCACACGCCTGGAAAGCGTGCGTGGGGTTATACCCACCGCGGGTTCGAATCCCGCCCTTTCCGCCAGACAGTCAGTATTTACGGGGCCTAGTGCCCCGTTTTGCTTTCCGTTCCCACAAAAGCACCCTCATACCGCCAACAGCCCGCCGGGCCGCTTCTCCTGAATCAATACACCGCGCACCACACTGCCCAGCCGCTGGCCCAGCTCTCTGGAATCCTGGTCATTGCTCTCGACGCTGGAACCACTGGCATCGACACTGACAGTCACATAGACGTCACCACCGCCGCCAGACTGGCCTCTTGTGTGATCAATGACGGTTTCGTTCGGGTGCAGGATGGCCGGAAATCCGCCTCTGCCGTCAACCCCACCAGTGCGGGAACCGCTGCCGGTGAAGCCGCCGCCATCAAAGCTAAGCCCGAGGTCTTGACTCCCGAAAGCAGAGCCAGAGCCGAAACCGCCACCACCTGCACCAAACAGCGACCCGGCAATTCCGGCAATCGCCTTCTTGGCCTGAATGCGGGCCAGGTCAAGAAGGATCGATTGGGCAAAACTCTTGAAGTCCAGCTTGCCGGTTTTGACGAAATCAACAAGGGCGTCCTCCATGCCTTGGAACGCGTTTGTAAAAAGGTTTTCCGTCTGGCCAGCGATGTTGGCGGCCTCGCTCTGGTAGTTTCTCAGCGCTTCGGTCGCGCCGTTTGCCCAGTTGCTTTGCGCTTCATCCATTGCCTTGGTCCGGGCTTCGTACAGCCTGACTTCCTCAGCGTAGGTTTTGGTCGCGATATCAAGGTAAGTGTCGTAATCCTGCCGGCTGACGTCGCCTCGTCGCAGATCCCGCTCGAGGCCTTGGCGTTGACTGGTGAACTTGTCCTCGATCTGATTGCGGCCGGCCTGCAGCTCGCGGAATTTGGTGCCACGTCCGATGCCTTCGATCTCGCGGGCGTTCTGTTGGTTGACGGTGTCGAGGTAAGCCTGAGCCGACGTTTTTGCATCGGCAAAGGCCTGCTCGAGTTTCTTGGCGGCAGCAGCTTCTCGAATGCCGAGCACTTCGACATTTGCCACTGAATTTGCCCGCACTGCCGCAATTTTTGCTTCGACATCGAGGATCTTCCTGTCGTTCTCGATCTTGTCTTTGCCGGCCAGCTTTTCGGACTGCAGCCTGGCGAGTTCTTTTTGCAGGGCATCTTCCTGTGCGCGGGTGTTCAGGTTAATGAAGCCAAGTTTTGAGGCGTAGTAATCACGCTCTTCGATGAGGCTTGCAGCGCGGCGGGCCTCCATGATCTTTTCGGCGTTGCTGAACGTGTTCACCAGCGCATCACTGCTTTTGCGGATGTCTTCCAACTCAAGCGCCAGACGCGCCTTTGCCTCTTGCGCTGCGGTGTCCTTGCCCTTCTTGTCTGCGCCGTCGAATGAGAGTTTCGGCTTGGCGGTCGTCGTGCCGCGCCCTTGCCGGCGGCGTGCCTCGTCGTCTAGCGGAGCCTGAGGCTGGCCAATGGACAAGATGCGTTTTTGGAACTTGTCCAACTCGGCCCGCGCGCGAGTGGTGTCCTCTTTTACTGCCTCGCTGATGGCGGTAAAACCGGTGAAGTTGAAGCGGCGCAAGTTACCAATTTGCAGGACAAGTGCAACAACTTCCCGCGTCAACGTTTGGAAAACAAAACCCACATCAGACGCAACGATGGCGACTGCCTGAAAAACGGAGATTGCCCCAGAAAGCGCACCCTTGAGAATCGCAGACGCCGTGGCCGCAAAATCCTGATCCTTGGCAAGATCGGCGAGCAGGCTTGTAAATTCATTGACCGCAGGCACCATGTCGGACGCGATAGCTTGGGCATGCAGGCTGATCTGGGCAACCAGCTTGGCCTGCGCGTCAGCGTACTGGTCGGCCTGCTCGATCTGCTTTTGCGTCAGGATGACCTGGCGGCCACCCTCCTGCCCCAGCTCTTTCAGGAAGGGCAGCAGTTCCGCGCCGGTCTTGCCAAACAGGGCCATGGCTACAGCGGTTTTCTGCGCGCCGTCCTCAAAGCCAGCCAGCGATTTGGCAACCTGCTCGAACTGGTCAGCCGGCGCCAGCGCCTTGAACTCTTTCAGGTTCAGGCCAAGGGCGCCGACGGCGGCGCCGGCCGCCTTGGATTCATCGTCTACACCAGTCAGCCCTTTTGTCAGCCGCTGGGAAGCGCTGACAACCGTATCCATGCTGGTGCCGGCCGTACCAGCTGCAACCGCAAGAGACGCAATGTTTTCGCCGGTATCCCCGATCTTCTCGCCCATGTCCTGGAAGTCGCCGGCTTTTTTGGTCAGCTGGTCGAAGGCAACTGCGGCGGCGATGAAGCCCGTGGCGGCCGCAGCGCCTACGGCCAGAAACCCGGCCCGGACCTGGCCGCCAATGCGCTCACCCTTGGCAAAGGCATCAGCCATCTTGAGCGCGGAATCGGCGGCGGCCAGCTGGTCCTTGTTCGCCCCGCGGATTGCCAGCTTGTAAAGCTCGGCCTCGCGCGTGGACTTGCCCAGCACGGCGGCTTGAGATTCCAACTTCTTGACGTAGCGGTCAATCGAGGCCGAAGCATTTTTGTTGGTTTCGGTCGTGGCTGTGCCAAGGCTCTTGATTGAACGCTTGGCATCCGCAATACCCGCCTTCAGCTTTGAAGCGTCGGCAGATAATTGAATGACGCCTTCGCCGATATTTGACATGATTTTTGGCCTTAAAAAAGTTTCTCATTTCGCGGGTGTGCGCAAAGACAGGACAGAACGGTCTAGAGCGCGGAAGAAGTAGAGGTTGAGACCGCCCCTCGCGCGCGCGCACGAGACGAGTTGTGCGTTAGCGTTAAATCAAACTGGACAGGTCGGTCTATGACACGCGCCCTCCAAAGGTCGAAGGTGCCCCAGCCGAGGCCAGGGCGCCCGTGTTGTTAGACCGTGATGCCTTCGAGTGTGCAGAAGCTGGCGGCGCGAGTGGCCGCGAAGTCAACCCGCGCATAGGCCAGCACGGCGATTTGCAGGTTCGAGCCCATGAAGGTTTCCTGCAGCACTCGCACGGTGATTTCCTTGCGCACGCCGAACAGCAGATCGCGCCAGTCCGCAATGATTCCGGTTGCGGTGGTCCCGCTGACCAGCGGTGCAGCCGTGGTCCAGAGCTTGGGCAGCGCAGCGATCTCGGCCGGCATCGTAAGTGGCGTGTTGTCGTTCGTGATGCCGGTCTTGAGCTTGCGCATCTTCTTCCACACGGCAGGGTGTGCGACCAGGGCACCGATGCGGTCCAGAGGGACGTTATCAGCAGCCAGCTCGTACATGCCATCGACCAGGAAATCCCAGGTCGTCGGGGCGCCGATGCTCGTCACGGTGTTGCGGCCGGACAGGTCGATGATGCCGCGCGGCGCCACGGCTGCGTCAGTGCTCACGCCGTTGATGCCGGCGGAATCAATCGCGTTCGCCATAGCCCGCGTGATAGTGCCTTGCAGGATTTGCTCGATGTTGGAGCTGTCCTGCGACAGTTCCAGCGACAGCTTCACCAGGCAAACAACGGTTTTCGCCCTCATGTTGACCGATCCCAGCGTCGGGGCAGCGTCGTTGATGTTCGCGTTCTCGCCGTGCCAGGAGATGACCGGGTCGCCAGTCACACACGCCAGCGACAGGTCCCCGCTTTCCATCGGCACAGTGCGGGCACCGGCTTTGGATAGGACCATGTCCGCGCGCAGGAGGTCGATCCATTCATTGGCAAGCACGCCGGCCACGGTATAGCCGCCGGCCGGGTCGGTGCCGATGCTCATCGCCTTACGCTCATCCTCCAGCTCCCGGGCGTCGTGCGCCCGGCCGCCCAGCAGCAGCCCGCGCAGGACGCGCCCCATGTTCGGCGTGTCGCTCCTGCCCTCCAGCGATTTCAGCGCCTGGCCATGCGACAGCACCGGAACCGCCTTTTGCGACTTGGTGTCAATCCAAATTTCGTGCGCCTTCGTGTCGGAGCCGCCGCCCAGGTTCGGCCGGCCGGCTTTTTTCTGCATGTCCATGAGCTCGGACTTCAGTTCGTCGATCTCTGCGCCGCGGGTTTTGCGCCAGGCATCGGAGCGGTCGCCCAGGTCGTTGATAAGTTTTGTGATTTCATCAAATGAGGTCATATGAGTCTTTCGAAAATTGTGTTGATGCGCTCAGTGAGCGCGGCCAATTGTTCGGACACATCATCTGCAGGCGCCCCGTTCCCGAGGGCCTTAAACCCGTGGTTTGCGATAGACCGCGATTCGCTCTTACTGAACCCCATCTCGCGCAGGGAACGCTCGAACTCGCGACTCGTGCGCGGTTTTGACTTTTCTGGAGGGGACCGCAGCGGTTCTGCTGCTGGGTCGCCAGGCTGCGTCATTGCATCGCTCACGGAAGGCACACCACGCGTCTGACGACACGTCCGCTTCTCGCAAGCTGCATCCCACAACTGGCTTTTTGAAGGTCCAATTGGGCATCCCACCCAACCGGCACATCGTTATTGTGCCACATTAATCAATCTCCACGTGGTTACCGAAATAAATCGATACCAGGGTTTTTGATTGCTTGCGCGAGCAGCCGGCCAGGCGCGCAGCTTCACCCAGACGGCGCTTGTCACGGGCCAGGCGCAGGGCACGTGGCTCAAAGATCCGGCGAAGCCAGGCGGTCATTGCAAGGCTCCTGGCTGCGGGCCTTGTACCGTGGTGGCGAACATCTCGACTGCCCTGTCCTCGCCAGCACGTGTGCCGATAAACACCAGAGCTAGGCGCATGCGCCCCTCGGGCAAATAGTCAACGGTGAGTTGGCGCCGGGCTTTCCCACCGTCGAACTCTCGCCCGACGGTATGGAAGCGGTGCGGGTCGTCCTGGCGGGCGTGGTGCAGGCCGTCGTCGATGATGGCTTCCGCGCTGGTGAAAAATGCTTCTAAATGGATTTCGATGGGGGTGGTCATGATGTCAATGTGTTAGGGTTTAAAAAATTCAAATAAATCAAACAGGCCGCATGAATGCTCACTTCTCGAGGCATTTTGTTGATTCATACGGGCGAAATAATCCCGGAATGAGGGACTGAGTGGTGTCCGGAAACACCATCTTGCAAAGAAGTGATGGCCCCGGGTTGTCGTGTTGTCCATGTTGTCCACCCTTGTCGCTCTCGACAACCCCGACAACATCAGACAACCTATGCAACACAGACAACATAGACATATAAGACAACGTAAGTTTGTTAAGCAACATGCCATGAGCCCTCACGGAAGACCACGGCGCCGCGGTCACGCATCCGGTTCAGTCGAGAAAGCGCGGCCTGCCTGCTGACCTTAAGTGCCTCGCCAAGTTGCGGGCCCGTCATGCCGCCTGCAACGTCCAGGTATCCCAAGACCTCGCGCTCGTTCTCTGTGAAGCGCGGTCCGTCAACAAGCTGCCACTTTCCAGCCTCACGCACGATGCTGAACTCGTCCTCGTCTTTCTCCCAGTCGCGGGCCTGAATGTGCAGGGTGTACTCGCTGCCTTTGCGGCTCATGATCCAGATGCCATCAGCGGCGCCTGCGATAGCAGCCGATCCGTTGATGCTGTCGATAGGATCGTCGCTGGCGGCCTTGCGCTTGTGATGAACGCACACGATGGCCAGGCCCGGGGTATCGCGGCACAGCTGCTGCAAGGGGGCCAGCGCCTCATAGTCGGCGGCGTAGGCGTTCTGTTTGCCCGTCCCGGAATCACGAAAACGCTGCAGGGTGTCAATGACCACCAAGCGAATGCTCGGGTCTTCCTCCAGGCATTGGGCGATCTGCTCCACGCCCAACAAACCCTTGGGCCAGTCGGTGGCGTATCGAAGCATGCCTTCCGGCAGGTCCACAATGCCGGCCTCTACCAGCTTGCGGCGCAGCCGGCGCTCGTTGGTCTCCAGGTCGATCATCAACACGCGGCCGGCGGGTACATCCTCGCCCCAGAACGTCCCGCCGGTGGCCAGCGCGACTTCGATCTGCAGCATCAGCGTGCTTTTCCCGATCTTTGGGCTCGCGACCAGCATCGTCAGCCCTTCCGGCAGCCAGCCGGGGATGACGTATTGAACAGGGGTAAGCTCAGACATAAGCAGCTCCGTGATGTCGCGGATTCGGGTTGGTGGCGGGGGTTGGTAGATCAACGGCGCCGGCTGCTTGGGCTTGCGTCGTTGGGGTGGAATTGGTCCGGGCTCAAGCTCGGCGAAAACCTCGGCGGCTTTGGTCATTTTTTCGGCCTCCACCCACGGGCAATCAGCCGCTCCCTGATTTCCTGTTTCAGGTGCGCCTCCACCCATTCCCTATGCCTGGGCCAGCTCGAGCCCAGCGCCTGCGCACTGATCGCGCACTGGCGCAGAAACCAGGCCTCGGCCTTCGCCTTGATCTCGGCCGGGGTTTCCTGTTGGACTGAATTCATGCGCACCGCCCTTCGATGCGGGCCAGCCAGGCTTCAACGTCGTCCAGAGTGGCAATCTCGCGGGTCATCGCCCAGCGTGAGACGATGAACACTTCGCGCCCGCGGTCGTCCTCGATGCGCTGCAGCGTCACGCCGGCCAGCGCAGCACGGGCCTGCATGGTGGCATAGCGCTTTTCTGGGCGGTATGTGGCGTCCATTACGACCTCCCCAGCGCCAGACTCAGCTCGCGCATGTAGCCGCGGCCGATTTCGCCAGGGGCCTTCAGCGCCAATGTTGTGAAACAGACCAGCAATTCGGGCGACTGGCCGCCCTCCTTGATCGACGCAATGACATCCCGCGCCAGATGGCGGCCGGCATCGATCTGCGCGAGCAAGTTCGGCGGGAAGTTCAGCGTCG
This sequence comes from Polaromonas sp., assembly GCF_039930745.1. Taxonomy (GTDB): domain Bacteria; phylum Pseudomonadota; class Gammaproteobacteria; order Burkholderiales; family Burkholderiaceae_C; genus Polaromonas. The sequence continues at coordinate 24,309 of NZ_JBDTTH010000022.1, forward strand.
GCATGTCCCCTGCCATCTGCTTGGCCATTTGCAGAATTGATTGGCGCGGGGCGGTCATTTAGCCGCCTGCTTGTCGCGCCAGGCGATCAGGTCGGCTTCCTTCCAGACCGTTGTCTGAGGGCTGAGCTTGATTGGACGGGGAAAGTCAGGCCGGGTTTTTGCCCAGCGCCAGATGGTATTCGCCGACACGCCCATCAAGACGCCGGCCTGTTGAACGCGAACTGCGGGGGAGCTTGCGATGGTCATTTTTCACCTCACTACCAGTTAGCGCGGGATGCGCTGTGCTTGTGTGAGGTGAACTTTATTTACGCACTAGCTTTTGGGGAATGCTTTTCGCCGTTTCTCCAAAAACCGCGAAAGCGTATTGTTGTGGCCGAGGTGTTCAAGCTGGTTTTTTTCCACCATGGCGACTAGTGATTTCGCCTTCGTCTTCTTCACGCCGTAATCTTCGGCAGCAAGTGCTGCCTTAAATGCGGCGTCAACGCTTAGGATCGATTCGTCGCGCCGCACTATCTTCCAAACATCACGCCAAATAGTGCCCCCAAGCTGCCAGTCTTGGCGATCAATTGCTGCTTTCTTGGCTGTGTCAGTTGATAAACGTGGGCTCTTAAAAACCTCATCCAATGAGGGCGCCCCACCGACGCTTAGAAAGCCCTTCAATCCTTCACTGAAGGCAATTGCAAGCCATGTCGGCAATGGTAAATTTTCATTCGCACAAGAGTGAACCGCCTGCAATATTGCCATCGTGTCACCCGATGCCAACCGCTTTCGGTATACCTCCAACCGCTCGTGAATTCGCACCAGACTTTGCATCCGTCTAGTACCTGGTTGGTGTCCGAAATGCTCGTGGGTTCGGAAATACAACGCGGCCTTGGCCCAGGCTGGCTCAACTCGTGCCAGCACCTGCTCGGCCGCGTTGTAATGTTGTTCTGCCTCTGCCGTGAACGGGTCAAGCAGTGTTTCCTGCGTCTTCTTCACCACGGCATCAGCCCTTGTTTTCGCGCTCGTGGAGGCCATCAGCGTACAAGCCGCAAGTGCCCATAGCTCTCGCCCACGGGTGTCACCATATGGGCGGGGAGAAAGACTTCCTCGCCCTTGTCGTTTTTCGTAGCATAGCCACAGCGGTACTCAACCCTATCGCCTTTGTTCACATATTGGCCAGCATCTGGTGATCGGACAACCATGGGGCCGTAAGGCCTCGAGATAGTCGCGCGGCGGGGAGGGCCTTCGTTATCGAACCAAAGATCGACCTCCGTTCCAACTTCCAATATTGCCGAAGCCTCTCGCCTTTCCGCCTCAATTACTGCAACGTCACCAAGCGGAGGCCGCGATGCTGCTTGGTTGTCCAGGATCAGTGTATCTATCGCATCGATTGGTTTATCGAGCGAGAGTGTCAGTGACCATTGGCCATACTTCGCAGCACGGATTTTCCACATCTCGCGCTCGCCGAAGCTACCGTCATTTACCCGCTTTCGGCCCTTAGGACGCTCTACACCTTTTGTGATGCCGAGCCGACTAAGGGCGTCCCAGTGGCCTGTGACTGTGTAGAGAAAGCTCTCTCTCGTGTAGGGCCAGCCCTTGTTATGTCTCCTCTCGATCTCGGCGTCGTCAAGCAAGAACGTCTCGCAGGTGCAGTCTTGAAAAGCTTTCATGATCACTTGCCCTCCATGATGGCAAGTGCAGCGGGGGTCCGTTGTACAGTAGCGGTAGCCATGGTGAAAGTCCTTCTTTCGTTGTGGTCAGCCAGCCTTGGTGGTGTATCACCTTGGCTGGCGCCTTACCGCAGGGCCGCTGCGGCGCCGGGTGCGCTTATGCGCGGTTCTTTCCAATCGGGGTTACGTTGCCCTTTTTGAGAGGCGTATCGGAAAAATCAGCCCATGCCTGCATCATCTGCATGCGCTTGGCCAGCAGGTCGCCGCGCCGATAGGCGGCCTCCACCTTGTTTTCGATGGCATGCGCAAGCGCCATTTCGGCCAGCTCGCGCGGGAAGTTTGTGCGCTCTGCCGCCCAGTCCCGGAACGTTGATCGGAAGCCGTGAGGCACAGCGTCCACCTCCATGCGGCGCATCACTGCGCTGAGGGTCATGTCGCTCAGCGGCTGCCCTTTGACGCCTGGAAATACAAACTCGGTGCCCTCGATGCGCGGCAGGCTGGCCAGCAGCTGCAAAGCCTGTTTGGACAGTGGGACGCGGTGCTCCTTGCCGGCCTTCATGCGCTCGCCGGGGATGGTCCAGCTTTTGCCGGGGATATCGAACTCCCACCAGGTGGCGCCGCGCACCTCCCCTGACCTGGCCGCGGTGAGGACCGCGAATTCAAGCGCGCGGGCGCCGGTGCCTGGCATGGCGCGCAGCGCGGTCATAAACTCGCTCAGGCCGTCAACCGGGACGGCGCCATGGTGTACGACCTTGGAAACTTTGGACGGCTTGGGCAGCATCTGCTCGAGGTGGCCTTTCCAGCGGGCGGGATTCTCGCCGTCGCGGTAGCCCCGCACGGCAGCCCAGTCGAGCACGGTTTCCATGCGGCCTCGCACTCGCACGGCTGTCTCGGTCTTCGTTTTCCAGATCGGTTGCAGGACGTCGAGGATGTGAGCAAGGGTGATGTCGCGCACCCTCAGCCGGCCGATGACAGGATCGGCATAGGTGGCCAGCGTGTTGGCCCACTGCTGGCGGTGCTTGGCGTTGCGCCACTCTTCGCCTTTGGCCTCGATGTAGGCCGCAGTGCATTCGGCAAAGGTCTTTGCCTTCGCGCTGTCTGCCATCAAAAGCGCCCGAGCATCCCGGCGCTGCTGCACGGGATCAATGCCCTGCACCACCAGATCACGGGCGCGGCGGGCCGCCTCCCGTGCACCTGCAAGGGTGACATCAGGATAGCCGCCCATTCCCATGTCCTTGCGCACGTCGCCAACTGTGAGGCGAAGTACCCAGGAACGCATTCCCGTGTCCTTCACCCACAGGTGTAGGCCGGCCACCCCACCGACGGCGTAGCGCCCCTCAGCGGTCAGCCTGCTGACCTGAAGGGCGCCGAGCTCAAGCGCTTTTTTTGGCATATAACTTTTCAGTTCTCACTAAAGTTCCCACAAAGAATTAGTTAGTGGATGATATGGGTTGAAACGAGTTGGCGCAACTCATTTCAATCTCCTCTTCTGAAAAGTGTCAAATTTGGGGTGGCATGGTGCGGGATGAACAAAGTTCCCGGGGGACGCCCTTTCCGCCAGACAGTCAGCAAAAAACGGACCTTCGGGTCCGTTTTTTATTGGCGACCACTCAGACCGGCCGCAGCTGTTCGGCAAGCGAGCGCGTCTTTCCGGTCGCGACATCACCTGTGTGGAGCGTGGACTTGCGCTCGATGAGCATGAGATGGCACTCCTCTTCGGCAATGGGATTGTGGCGCACGCCCTTCGGTACAACGAACATCTCTCCTTCATTGAGCTCGACCGGCCCGCTTTCCATCTCAATGCGCAAGCGGCCCTTGAGAATGAAAAACAGCTCGTCTTCGTTCTCGTGGCTGTGCCATGCAAGCGAGCCATGAACTTTGGCAACCTTGATGTAGGCGTCATCCACTTCGCCGACAACGCGGGGCGACCAGAGTTCGGTCAGCCCGGCAGCGATTTGCTTGGGCGAAACAACGTTTGACATGAATCTCCTTGAAATCCGGGAATGAAGAGCACGTAAAAAAGCCGCCTTGCGGCGGCTTTTCTGCTGAGCCGGGAAATTTATTCCAAAGCGGTTTTCTTGCCTTCCTTGTAGTTGTACAAGGTAATGGCCGGGTTCTTCAACTCGCCATTCGGCAGGAATTCGATGGTGGTTGTCACGCCCTTGAAGCTGGTCTTGATCAGCTCGGGGGTGTAGACAGCCGGGTCGATGGAATTGGCACGTTTCATGGCGTCAACAAGAACGAAGGTCGCGTCATAGGTGTACGGGCTGTAAACCTGAAACTGGCCAGGGTACTTCTCGTCGTAACGCTTTTTCCACTCGGTGCCGCCAGGCATCTTGGCCAGCGATGCGCCGCCTTCAGCGCAGATCACGTTATCGAGGGTCTTCGCGCCAGCAGCGAGTTTGGCAATCTCGGAGGTGCAGATGCCGTCACCACCGAAGTATTTGACCTTGCTCATGCCGAGTTGCTCCATCTGGCGCAGCATCGGGCCGGCTTGTGGATCCATGCCGCCGTAGAAAATGGCGTCAGGGCCTTTGGCCTTGATGGCGGTCAGGATAGCCATGAAGTCAGTGGCTTTGTCGGTGGTGAACTGCTCGTCAACCACGGTCATGCCCTTTTCCTTGGCTGTTTTCTTGAAGATATCGGCAACGCCCTGGCCGTAAGCGGAACGGTCATCAATGATGGCAACCTTCTTCAGCTTGAGCTTGTCGGCGGCGTAAAACGCCAGGCCAGCACCCAAGGCCAGGTCATTGGCGATGATGCGATAGGTGGTCTTGTAGCCGGGCTTGGTCAGGTCAGGGTTGGTGGCAGCGCCCGTAACGTGAGGAATGCCGCAGTCGTTGTAAACCTTGGAAGCAGGAATGGTGGTGCCGGAGTTGAGGTGACCGACGACGCCAGCGACTTTGGAGTCGCACAGTTTCTGTGCAGCAGCGGTGCCCTGTTTCGGATCGGCTGCATCGTCTTCGGCGACGATCTCGAAGGTGGCTTTTTTGCCGCCAATCATGACGCCCTGCTTGTTCAGGTCCTCAATGGCCATGCGCACGCCATTTTCATTGTCTTTTCCGTAATGGGCCTGGGCACCGGACACAGGTGCCACGTGACCAATCTTGACGACGAGCGTATCACCAGCCGGTGCGGGAGCTGCAGCAACCGGGGCAGCAGGTGCAGGTGCGGTAGCGGCAGGTGCAGCTTCTTCTTTTTTGCCGCAAGCCACAACCAACATGGCGGCCAAAGCGACCGCAGTCCATTTCATTTGCATAAATACACTCCAATTAGGAAATTACCGTTAATGGTTGAGAACTGATTTTTTTACTCAACAGCCACGAACATAACGCAATTTCCGCGCCCGCACCATAGCAAGGAGCCCTAGTGTTGCGCTGCCGAGGCAGAGAAAGAAACGAAAGTGATCGAGTATTAGCATCGCTAATAAAGCTCAAAGCAAGGCGAATCAGGGGCAAACCGTGATGCCGTCAAGGCTGATTTTTCAAGGTGCGAACAGCTCAATTCAATGCCGGCAATGTGCCGCGTCGGCACGCCTCTTCTGTGTGAATCATGAGCAGGCCAGACGGCCACTCCTCAGGATGATGCGGCCGCCACCGGGCAGCCCACTTCAGGATTTGTCCAGCAACTGGCTGGCCAGCTCCTGCTCAAAGGCCTGGTTGACCGACTGCCGTACAACGATCTCGATTTCGTCGCGCAGGCTGGGCGCCAGGGCCTGGGTGTGCTCCAGGACCAGTCGGCCCACTGTCTCGCGGAGCAGCCGGTCCAGCGTCAAATCGACACGCTGCATCACGCGGTGCACCATTTGCTCCTGCACGCGCTGCTGGTCCACGGTAGAAGGCCCTGGCGGGCTCCTGGTAGCCGAAGCCGGAGACGCAACCACCTCCGTCAGCGTGGGCACAAAGCGAGGCGGCGGACGGCTCATGGCGTTCCTGCGCTGGCCAAGTCATGCCGCTTCATCGCATAGCCGCGGTCGGTGTAATGTTTCCAGCGGCTGCGTGCCGCCGCACGATCATCGTCGTCCAGCGTGACCAGTTCAATAAAGCGCTCGAAACGCTCAAACCCTTCGGGGACCTGCGGCCCCAGGTTGACCAGCACGTCGTGGTGCGGGCAGGCCTGAAGCGAGCCGGCGAGAACCACCGGCGTGGCCGCAACGGTGACCGGCGCTGCCGTCAGACGGCAATGCGGCACGAATTCCAGGGCCGAAAACGTCCAGAGCATCTGGTCCAGACGACTCAAGGTGTCCGGCTCAGCGGTCACCACCACGCGTGCGCCGCTGCTCCAGGCCTTGCGCAGCAGCCGGCAGCTGTAGACCAGCTTGTCCGGCACATTGAAATGGAAGGCGACTTCGGTCATGCGCGGGTTCTGGACGCCGGTTTGGCCGGTCGTTTGTTTGCGGGCACTTTGGCCGTCGACCGGGTAGCTTGCACCTGGCCCAAGAGGAAATCGACCAGCAAGGGCACGGGCCGTCCGGTCGCGCCTTTGGCGGCACCACTTTTCCAGGCCGTGCCGGCAATATCGAGGTGAGCCCAGGCAAACTTGCCGGCAAAGCGCTGCAGGAACTTGGCCGCAGTGATGGCGCCGCCGGCACGCCCGGCAACGTTGGCCACGTCGGCAAAATGGGTCTTCAGGCCATCGGCATATTCGTCATCCAGCGGCATGCGCCAGCACAGGTCCAGCGAGCTGTCGCCGGCGGCGGCCAGCGACTGCGCCAGCGCATCATCACTGGAAAACATGCCGCTGCGCACACCGCCCAGCGCGATCACGCAGGCGCCGGTCAGGGTGGCGATGTCCACCACGGCGCGTGGCTTGAACCGCTCGGCATAGGTCAGCGCGTCACACAGCACCAGCCGGCCTTCGGCGTCGGTGTTGAGGATTTCGATGGTCTGCCCACTCATGCTGGTCACCACATCACCGGGCTTGATGGCGCGGCCATCGGGCATGTTTTCGCATGCCGGGATCAGACCCACCACATTGAGCGCTGGCTGCAGCTCCGCCAGCGCCCGGAAGGTGCCCAGCACACTGGCTGCGCCGCCCATGTCGAATTTCATTTCGTCCATCTCAGCGGCGGGTTTGATGGAGATGCCGCCGGTGTCAAAGGTGATGCCCTTGCCAATCAGCACCACGGGTGCTTCTGCCTTGGCGGCGCCGTCATAACGCAGCACGATGAAGCGCAGTGGTTCTTCCGAGCCCTGGGCGACGGCCATGAACGAACCCATGCCGAGTTTGGCGACTTCCCGTGGCCCGAGCACCTCGACCTTGATTTTGCGCAGCTTGCCCAGTTCCCTGGCGGCCTGCGCCAGCAGAGTCGGCGTCGCATGGTTGGCCGGCCGGTTCGCCCATTCCCTGGTCAGTGCCAGACCCTTGGCCAGACCCACGCCCTTGTCAAACCCCGCGCGGCTGGCCGCCAGCGAAGACACGGCCACCACCACCTGCTTGAGCTTTTGTTCGGCTGGCTTCGATTTGGTGGTGCTGTAAAGGTAAGCAGCATCGGCGCAGGCCAGCACGGCGGCCCTTACCGCCTCCTGTCCGGCCTGCGGCAGCGCGCAAAAACTGAGCAGCACACGCCGCGCGTTGGTATTTTTCAGGGCGACCATCGCTGCGTGCACGGCAGACCGCACGCTTTTGGCGCTGCCATCGCCGGCCCCGGCAAGCAGCACCCGGGTGGCGGCTATGCCCTGGACGCGATAAGCGCTGAGGAGCTTGCCTGCCCGGTTCTCAAAGTCGCCAGCCCCGATCGCCAACGCCGCCATTTTCGACACTGCGTCGCTTCCGGTGGGGGTCTCACCGGCGAGCAGGACGATCAGGGCATCACATTTTTCAGTGCAAATTCGGGCGGGGGTCAGGGTTTTGAGTTCAAAGTCCATAATTGGGGATTGGGCGTCGCAAGCGCGGGGGTCAGGCGTTGGTGTTGTTAAGCAAATGAGGCAAAGTTTCAGGTAATGTTATTCCAATCTTCGATCCGCAAAGAGTTGGCGCGCAGTTTTGGGGCCACCCTTGTGGTTTTGATGACCATCGTGATCACCATCATCCTGATCCGGACCCTGGGTCAGGCTTCCCGCGGCAGTGTCAACCCCCAGGACGTGATGATGGTCATGGGTTATTCGGCGCTGGGGCGCCTGCCCATCATCCTGACGCTCTCGCTGTTTGTTGCCATGGTCAGCACGTTGTCGCGCATGTACCGGGACAGCGAGATGGTCGTGTGGTTTGTCAGCGGCCGCGGCCTGGCTTTTTTCCTGGTTCCGCTGTTTCGCTTTGCGTGGCCGGTGCTGTTGGTCATCACGCTGATGTCGATCTTTGTCTGGCCCTGGTCCAACCAGCAGGCCCAGGACATGAAGGACCGCTACGAGCAGCGCGGCGATCTCGAGCGGGTCTCGCCCGGGCAATTCCAGGAATCGTCCAGCGGTAACCGCGTCTTTTTCATCGACCGCGACGTCACGCAGGAAAAAGCCAGCAACAACGTGTTTATTGCATCGACCGAAAAAGGCAAGAACTCCGTCACCACCGCGAGTTCCGGCCGCATCCAGACCGTGGGCAATGCCCAGATGCTGCTGCTCGACAATGGCCAGCGGCTTGAAAGTGAAATCGGCCGGTCGGCGCTGAAGATCACCGAATTTGCGGAATACGGCAGCCGGGCCGGCGACAGCCCGCTGATCAACGGGACCACTCCCGAAAAATCCAAATCCACCCGCGAACTCCTGCGTTCGCCCACCCCCGGCAACCGGGGCGAGCTTGCCTGGCGCCTGGGCATGGCACTGGCAGCCATCAACTTTGTCGTGATTGCGCTCGCGCTGGCCAGTGTGAACCCGCGCGCGGGACGCAGCGGCAACCTGATCTTTGTACTCTTCACTTTTGTGGTCTATCACAATCTCCTGAACCTGGGCCAGAGCTGGATCACCGTGGGCGCAGCCAATTTCGCCGGTTTTGTGCTGGCCCTGCACGGCGGCGCCCTGCTGGTGGCGCTGGGCTGGCTGTCCAAGCGCCACCTGAACTGGACCATCAAGGGGGCCGTCAGCCGACAACGCAAGCTGCACGCCCACCGGCAGGCCGGCAAGGTGGCCGTATGAAAACCATTCGCCGCCTGATTTACGGCGAGGTCCTGGCCTCCATCGCTTTTGTGGCTGCAGGCTTTCTGGCGCTGTTCTTCTTTTTTGACCTGGTGGACGAGCTGCAGTACCTGGGCAAAAACGCTGCAGGAGGCACAGGCGTCGATGCCAACATCTACCAGATCCGCCATGCGCTGCTTTATGTAGCACTGCTGATTCCGAGCCACCTGTATGAGCTGGTTCCCATCTCTGTGTTGATCGGCACCATCTTTGTGATGGCCCGGCTGGCACAGAGTTCGGAATACACCATCTTGCGTACCAGCGGCCTGGAGCCCTGGCGCGCCCTGCGGCTGCTCCTGACGCTGGGCGTGGTTTTTGTCGTGCTGTGTTTTGCCATTGGCGACTACGTGGCGCCGGCCGCTGACCGCAGCGCCCGGCTGCTCAAGGCCCGCTACCAGGGCCGCATCACCGTCGGCCAGACGGGGGCTTGGCTCAAGGAAAAACAGGCCTATAACAGCTACGTGGTCAATGTCGGGGCCTTGTCCGCCGACAACGAGATGCAGGGCGTGCGAGTCTTCGAGTTCAACAACAAGGGCTTGCTGGTGTCCATCACGCAGTCAGCCATCGCCCGCTTTGCATCCGACGACTCCTGGCGGCTGGAAAACGTCACCCGCACCGACTTCACCGTGCAGCCGGGCCAGGCCTCTGGCACCGTGGCCGGCCGCGATTCCGCGAAAATCACCATCAACAAGATCGCACAGTTCCGCTGGCCCACGGACATCAGCGCGGAAATGGTTTCGGTGGCCGTGCTCAAGCCGGAGCGCATGAGTACCATCGACCTGTTCACCTACATCCGCCATTTGAATGCCAACGGCCAGACCGCCCAGCGCTACGAAATTGAATTCTGGAAAAAGGTGTTCTATCCGCTGAGCTGTCTGGTGATGGTGGTCCTGGCCCTGCCCTTTGCCTACCTGCACTTTCGCAGCGGCGGCATTGCCGGTTATGTGTTCGGCGGCGTGATGATCGGCATCAGCTTCTTCCTGCTCAACAACGTGTTTGGCTACATCGGCAACCTGCAGAACTGGCAACCCTGGCTGGCCGCCGCCGCGCCGGGCCTGCTGTACACGGCCATCTCGCTGGGCGCCTTCGGCTGGCTGGTCTTGAGGCGTTGACGGTGAGGCGTGGCATTGTCCTGCTTGCCCATGGCTCGCGCGATCCGCTGTGGCGGTTGCCCATCGAAGCGGTGGCCGATGCCATCCGCGCGCGCGACCCCGAAGCGCTGGTCTGCTGCGCCTACCTGGAGCTGTGCAGCCCGGATCTGACCCAGGCTGCTACCGATTCGATAGCTGCTGGCGCCCGGCAGATCAGGGTTTTCCCGCTATTTCTGGGTGTCGGCAAACATGCCCGGGAAGACTTGCCTTTGCTGGTCGCGCAGGTCCGGGCACAACACCCCGGCGTGCCGGTGGAATTGCTGCCAACAGCCGGTGAACACCCGCGGCTGGCCGCACTGATGGCCGACATCGCCCTCTCCTGAAATCGTGGCTCCGTCGTTTATTTTTTCGGTTTTCGCCTGATTTGCTTAGTACCAAGCAGGCATAATAAAGCGAATAATTAGCGATAATCAGGTATGAACCTTCATCAATTCCGCTTTGTCCAGGAAGCCGTCCGGCGCAACCTGAACCTCACCGAAACCGCACGCATCCTGCATACCTCGCAGCCCGGGGTGTCCAAAGCCATCATCGAGCTGGAAGAAGAACTCGGGGTCGAGATTTTTGCGCGTCACGGCAAACGCCTCAAGCGCGTGACCGAGCCCGGCGAACATGTGCTCAAAAGCATAGAGATCATCATGCGCGAGGTCGGCAACCTGCGGCGCATCGGCGAGCAATTCTCTGCGCAGGACAGCGGCACCCTGTCGATTGCCACCACCCACACCCAGGCGCGCTATGTGCTGCCGGTGCCGGTCGCGAAATTGCGCGAAGCCTTTCCCAAGGTCAACGTCAGCCTGCACCAGGGTTCGCCCGACCAGGTCGCGCGCATGCTGATCGACGAGGTGGCCGAAATCGGCATTGCCACCGAATCACTGACGCACTATGAAGAACTGGTCACGCTGCCTTGTTATGAGTGGCAACACATGCTGGTTTTGCCGCTGGATCACCCGCTCGCCAAACATGAAACCATCACGCTCGAAGACCTGGCTGAACAACCGCTGATCACCTACCACCCCTCGTTCACCGGCCGCACCAAGATCGACCAGGCTTTTGCGGCCAAACGCCTGCAGCCGCGCATCGCCCTCGAAGCCATTGACTCGGATGTGATCAAGACCTATGTGCGCCTGGGTCTGGGCGTCGGCATTGTGGCCGAGATGGCGCTCAAGGACGATGGCACCAACGCCGACCTGGTCGCCCTGCCCGCCGGCCAGCTGTTCGGTGTGAACGTGGCGCGTGTGGCTTTCAAACGCAGCGCCTACCTGCGCAACTTCGTCTACAAGTTTGCCGAACTGCTGAGCGACAAACTCGACCGCACCCAGATCGTGCGGGCCATGAGCAGCCGCCACGGCGATTTTGAACTGTAAGCACTTTTCACACCGCACACCATGACGACCACGACCCCCGCCATCGTACGCACCCCTGAACTGCAAACCAAGCTGCCCGCCGTGGGCACCACCATCTTCACCGTGATGTCGGCGCTGGCCGCGGAAAAAAACGCGGTCAACCTCGGACAGGGCTTCCCGGACTTTGACTGCGACCCGCAGCTGGTCGGCGCCGTCACCGACGCCATGACTCGTGGCCTGAACCAATACCCGCCCATGCCCGGCGTGCCGGTGCTGCGCGAGGCGATTGCCGCCAAGCTGGAGCAACTGCACGGCCGCAGCTACAACCCCAACACCGAAATCACCATCACCGCCGGGGCTACCCAGGCCATCATCACCGCCATCCTGGCCGTGGTGCACCCCGGTGACGAGGTCATCGTGCTTGAGCCGTGTTACGACAGCTACGTGCCCAACATCGAGCTGGCCGGCGGCGTCGCGGTGCGCGTTCCCCTGACCCCCGGTACCTTCCGCCCCGACTTCGACAAGATCTCCGCCGCCATCACCCCCGGGACACGCGCGATCATCATCAACTCGCCACACAACCCCAGCGCCACCGTCTGGACCCGCGAAGACATGCTGCGCCTACAGGAAATCCTCGCGCCCACCGACGTGCTGCTGATCAGCGATGAGGTGTATGAACACATGGTGTTCGACGCCGCGCAGGGCCGCGTGCACGAAAGTGCCGCGCGTTTCCCCGGCCTGGCCGCGCGTGCCTTCATCGTCAGCAGCTTCGGAAAAACCTACCATGTGACCGGCTGGAAGGTCGGTTATGTGGCCGCGCCCGCTTCCCTGACGGCCGAGTTCCGCAAGGTGCACCAGTTCAATGTGTTCACTGTCAACACACCGGTGCAGTACGGACTGGCCAGCTACATGCTTGATGCACGGCCCTACCTGGACCTGCCGGCGTTTTACCAGCGCAAGCGCGACCTGTTCCGCGCCGGCCTGGCAAAAACCCGCTTCAAGCTCCTGCCCAGTGAGGGCAGCTACTTCCAGTGTGTGGACATCTCGGAAGTGAGCGAGCTGAACGAAGCCGACTTCTGCAAGTGGCTCACCACCGAAATTGGCGTCGCCGCCATTCCGCTGTCGGCGTTTTACGGCAATGGTTTCGACCAGCGCGTGGTGCGCTTCTGTTTTGCGAAGAAAGACGAGACGCTCAACATGGCGCTGGAGCGTCTATCCAAGCTGTAGCATGCTATTGCATTGATAGCTGGTGGCGCCCGCTGTATAAGGGCTAGAGGCCAGTTTTACTTTTTAATTCTAGCCGTCGGCTGGTGCGGATTTTTATCACCGGTTTGTGGTGCGCCAGCAGGCCGGGCAACCCCCGGCTTGCTAGCAAACAACAAACAGCAGAAGCAAGAAGGCTTCGAAGCACAGACTGTTCTGCATAATCTCCCCACCTCCCACTCCCACCGGCAACGCATGACGCGCTCCCCCGAACCGGCATGAACCAGCGCAGCGCAGTGCTTCCTGCGCACACCGACTGCCTACGCGAGCTGTCAGGCGGGCTGATCACTGGCATGGTCGCCGTGGTTTATGCCATCTCGTATGCAGCGCTGCTGTTTTCCGGTCCGTTGAAACAGTGGCTGCCCCTGGGCATCGGCCTGTGCCTGGTCAGTGCCGTGCTGGGTGCGTTCTGGCTGGCCTGGCGCAGTGAACTTCCCTTCGCGATTGCCGGGCCTGACGGAAGCACCTTGTCCATCCTCGCGGCCATGGCAGCCACGGTGACGGTCAAGGGTGCAGGAGTGGATGCGGTTGCGCTCAAGGGCCCGCTCGAACACGTGCTGCTGCTCCTGTTCGTCACCACACTACTGTGCGCGTTGCTGTTCCTGTTGCTGGGCTTTGGCCGGCTGGGGGCCTGGGTACGTTATGTGCCCTTTCCGGTGATTGGCGGTTTCCTTGCCTCCACCGGCTGGCTGATCGCGGCCGGGGCGCTCAAGGTGGCAGTGGACCTTCCCTGGGGCTGGGATCTTCTCACGCAATGGCCACGCTACCTGGCCGATCCGCGGCTGCTTGCCACCATCGCCCTCGCAGCGGCGTTCCTCTTCGTCTTCCGCAAGGAGCAGTCCCCCGTGCTGCTGCCGCTGGTCTTGCTCGGCGCCTGCGCCGCATTCTTCATCGCGCTGCTGCTCTCCGGCAGCTCGATGGAAACGGCCCGCCAGCAAGGCTGGCTGCTGGGCAGCATGGAAGGCGCGCGGTGGATGGCGCCCTGGACGCTGCTGGACACCCGCGTTGCCGGCTTCGACGGGTCCTGGCTCGCGGGGCAATCGCTCGACATGCTGGCCGTGGCGTTTGTTGCCGCCATCACCGTGCTGCTGGGCGCCAGCGGGCTGGAGATCATGTCGAAGCGCGACATTTCGCTGGACCACGAACTGCGCACGCACGGCTGGCTCAACCTGCTGGCCGCCTGCAGCGGTGGCTGCATCAGCCTGGTGTCGGTCAGCCGCAGCGCGGTGATGCTGGAAAGCGGCGCCAGGACGCGCGCAGCCGGCATGCTGGCTGCCGCAGTCTGCGGCCTGGCTGCGCTGGGCGCCGGCTTTGTGCTGGGCTGGATCCCGAAAATCGTGCCGGCCGCCTTCCTGCTGTACATCGGGCTGGCGATTCTGCGCGAATGGGTGTTCGATCCGCGGATCAGGCTGAACCGCGCAGACTGGGCGCTGGTGCTGGCCATCCTGGCCATCACCGCCAGCGTGGGCTTCACCATTGCCGTGCTGGTGGGCATGGTAGCCGCCTGCCTGAACTTTGCACTCAATTACAGCCGTGTCGGCGTCGTCCAGCACGACCTGGACGGCATCACCCTGCACAGCAATGTGGTGCGCCCCGCAGCGCAGCGCCAGCTGCTGAACCGGCATGGCGGCCAGCTGCGGGTGCTGATGCTGCGCGGCATGATTTTTTTCGGCAGCGCCCACGCCGTGCTCGAGCGGGTGCGCGGCTTTCTCGCCGCAACGTCGGCCGGCCCTGGGGCTGCGCGCATCCTGGTGCTCGACTTCAGCCACGTGGCCAGCGCCGACTCATCGGCAGGCATGACCTTCACCAAGATCGCGCAGCTGGCCCAGGCAGCCGGTGTGCAGTTGGCGCTCAGCGGCCTCAAGCCCGCCGTGCAGGCGGCCCTGGCGCAAGGAAGTGCCGCAGCCACACTGGGCATTCACGACACACTGGACCAGGCCCTGGAGGTTGCCGAACAAACCCTGCTCACCGCCCACGGCCAGGACACTGCCTCGGAAGACGAGACGCTGGCAACGTGGATGATGCGCGAACTTGGGGAAGCGCGGCACTGGTCGGCGCTGCAGCCCCTGCTGGAGCGCCGCGTACTCGCAACGGGTCAGGTGCTCATGCACCAGGGGGAAATGTCCGATGCCACGCTGTACCTGATTGAAAGCGGGCGACTGACTGTCACCCTGCGCGGCCAGGACAACGGCCAGCGGCTGGCCAGCCTGATGGGTGGCACCACCGCCGGTGAAATGGGGCTTTACTCCAGCGCGGAACGCTCGGCCACGGTGCTGGCCGAATGCGATGCCGTGGTCTGGGCGCTGACGCGCCAGGCGCTCGACACGCTGCAGCGCAGCGCGCCCGATAGCGCCATGCAGGTACATGCCTTTGTGATGCGCACCATGGCCGAACGCCTGCGGCTGGCCAACACCACCCTGGCGGCTTTGCAGCGCGGCACCTGAACTGTAGGAACTCCCTGACGGCAGGTCAGCGCGCCTTCCTGCCCGCGCCAGCCAGGCAAGGGCCAAGAATCAATGCACACATAACAAGGAGTCTTCCATGTCCATATCCATGATCCTGCTCATCGTCCTCATCCTCATTCTTGTCGGCGCATTGCCCACTTGGGGACACAGCCGGAGTTGGGGTTACGGTCCCAGCGGCGGTTTGGGGCTGATCGTCATCATCCTGGTCGTGTTGCTGCTGATGGGCCGGATATAAAACACCGACGCGTCAGGCAACCTGTCTGAAAAAAAGGACTCAGCCCCTTGGGGTTTGAGTCCTTTTTCTTTGTGCCCAACGCCTTGACGGGTAGTCAACTGTTCAGCTGAGCCCACAGCTTGTCCAGCCGCTTGATGCTGACCGGCTGCGGCGTGCGCAGCTCCTGCGCAAAAAAACTCACGCGCAATTCTTCGAGCAGCCAGCGCAGCTCCTGCAGACGTGTATCCATCGCGCCCTTGCGTTCTGCCACCAGGCGCCAGTAACGCTGTTCTTGCGGCCGCAGTTCGGCCAGGCGGGCCGCGTCACGTGCAGGATCGGCGCGCCATTTCTCCAGCCGCAGGGTGATGGCCTTGAGGTAACGCGGGAAGTGCTGCAATTGCGTGTAAGGCGTGGCTGTCAGGAAACGTTTGGGCACCAGGCGCTGAAGCTGCTGGGCCGCATCGGCTGCCGCTTCAGCGGCATTTTTCGTGTCCTTGATCTTGCGCTGGGCTGCGGCAAACTCGACCAGTATGGCCGCCGCCAGCCGCGCAACTTCGCTGGCGATCAGGGTCAGGCGCCCGCGTCCATCGGCGATGCGTTTCAAAAAATCGGCTTCGTTGGTCGGCAACGGCTCCAGCAGGAAGGCCCGGTCCAGCGCCACCTCGATGATCTGCTCGCGCAGCTCTTCCAGCGTTCCGCCGCCCGAGTTGTCGGCGGCGCGGCCGATCAGCATGTAGGCTGTCGCCATCTTTTGCAGGTCGGGCAGGTTCTTTTCGAGGTACTTGAGCGCATCCTTGATTTGCAACGCAAAGAGTCGCCGCAGTCCAGCGCGGTGTTTGGCGGCGGCCACCTCGGGTTCGTCGAACACTTCAATGGTCACCGCCCCACCGCCCTCGGTTCCCAGGTCAATCAACGCCGGAAATCCGATCAAGGTCTGCTTGCCCTTGCTGATTTCCATCAGTTCGGGCAGCTCGCCAAAGCTCCAGCTGGTGTAGCGCTCGGGTGTGCGCACCGGCTGGACGCTCCGGTTTGCTATTGTTTCAGGAGCTAATTGCGCCCGTCCAGAAAGGGCTGGAGGCCGATTTGACTCCGAAATGGTGTTTTCAGGCTCCGCCCGTGTTTTCAGCCCGGCTAGTGCCTGGAATGCGCCGCGCGCCTGCGAACCCAGCTCGCCCTTGAGCGCACCGAGGTTGCGGCCTGTGCCCAGCTGGCGGCCGTGTTCATCAAGCACACGGAAGTTCATGAACAGGTGCGGCAGCAGCATGTCCAGCTTCATGTCGCCGCGTTTGATGTCCAGCGAGGTGGCGTCGCGCACCAGCTTGAGCACGGCATCGGTCAGCGAGCCGGCACCAAACTTTTCGGGTTGCAGCAGGTTCGCTGCCATGCGCGCTGCGGTATCCGGCAACGGCACCAGGCGGGAACGCGGCCGCTGATGCAGGGTCTTGATCAGCGCCTGGACCTTGTCTTTCAGCATGCCGGGCACCAGCCATTCGCAACGCTCTTCGTTCACCTGGTTCAAGGCAAACAGCGGCACATCGACCGTGACGCCGTCCTTGGCGTCACCCGGTTCGTGCAGGTAAGTCGCCAGGCAATCAACGCCGCCGAGACGCAGCGTTTTCGGGAAGGCCTGCGTGGTGATGCCGGCTGCCTCGTGGCGCATCAATTCTTCGCGGGACAGCAGCAGCAATTTCGGCTGCTTTTTGACCTCGTCCTTGTACCAATGCTCGCAGCCTGCACCTGTGCAGATATCGGCCGGCAACTGCTGGTCGTAAAACGCGTAGATCAACTCTTCATCCACCAGCACGTCCTGGCGCCGCGCCTTGTGCTCCAGGTCCTGCACCTGCTGGATCAGCTTGAGGTTGGCTTGCAGAAATGGCAGCTTGGTGTCCCAATTGCCCGCTACCAAGGCTTCGCGGATGAAAATTTCGCGCGCCGTCACTGGGTCCACCCGGCCGAAGTTGACGCGCCGGCCGTTGTAGATCACCAGCCCATACAACGTGGCGCGCTCCAGCGCAGTGACCTGCGCCGCTTTCTTTTCCCAGTGCGGGTCCAGCAACTGCTTCTTGAGCAGGTGGCCGGCAATCTGCTCTATCCATTGCGGCTCGATGTTGGCGATGCCGCGGCCGAACAGGCGCGTGGTTTCCACCAGTTCCGCGGCCACAATCCAGCGGCCAGGCTTCTTGCTCAGGCGTGCCCCGGGATGGCGGTAAAACTTGATGCCGCGCGCGCCCAGGTACCAGTCATCTTCATCGCTCTTGATGCCGATGTTGCCTAGCAGGCCGCACAGCATGGACAGATGCAGCTGTTCGTAACTCGCAGGTTTGTCGTTGAGCACCCATTTCTGTTCGCCCACCACGCTGTGCAGCTGCGAATGGATGTCACGCCATTCCCGCACACGGCGGATGTTGATGTAGTTCTCGCGCAGCAGGTTTTCATACTGCCGGTTGGTCAGCTTGTGCACCGCGTCGTGTCCACCACGTACATCACCCAGCCATTTCCAGAGCTTGAGGTAGCCACTGAACTCGCTCTTCTCATCGTCGAACTTGGCATGTTGCTGGTCGGCCTGCGCCTGCTTGTCCATGGGGCGATCACGCACGTCCTGCACACTGAGCGCGCTGGCGATCACCAGCACCTCGTCGAGCGCCTGCCGGTCCCGGGCCTCCAGGATCATGCGGCCCACGCGCGGGTCCAGCGGCAGCCTGGCCAGGTTGCGTCCTACCGGCGTCAGCTCGTTGTCATCGTCCACCGCGCCGAGTTCGGCCAGCAACTGGTAACCGTCGGCAATGGCTCGCCCCTGCGGCGGCTCAATGAAGGCAAAACTTTCGATGGTGCCCAAGTGCAGCGCCTTCATGCGCAGAATCACCGCGGCCAGCGAGCTGCGCAGGATTTCGGGATCTGTGAAGCGGGGCCGGCCAAGAAAGTCCTGTTCGTCGTATAGGCGTATGCAGATGCCATCGGCCACGCGCCCGCAACGCCCGGCGCGCTGGTTGGCAGCGGCCTGCGACACCGGCTCGACCATCAGCTGCTCGACCTTGTTGCGAAAACTGTAGCGCTTGACACGCGCCGTGCCGGCGTCGATCACGTAGCGGATGCCGGGCACCGTCAGCGAGGTTTCGGCCACGTTGGTGGCCAGCACAATGCGCCGGCCGGTGTGGCCATCGAAAATGCGGTCCTGCTCGGCCTGGCTCAAACGCGCAAACAGCGGCAGCACCTCGGCATTGCGGAACAACGGTTGGTGCGCCAGATGTTTGCGCAGGTGGTCAGCAGCCTCACGAATTTCGCGTTCACCCGGCAGAAAGATCAGAATGTCACCGGCGCTGTGCGGGTTGCGCCAGAGTTCATCGACGCCGTCGGCGATCGCGTCGTTCAGGTCATAGTCGCGCGATTCTTCATAGGGCCGGTAACGCTGCTCCACAGGAAACATGCGCCCCGAAACCATGATTACTGGCGCGGGCCCTTTGGCGGAAGCGAAGTAATCCGCAAAACGCTGCGCATCAATCGTCGCCGACGTGATCACCACCTTCAAGTCAGGACGGCGCGGCAGCAGCTGGCGCAGATAGCCGAGCAGGAAGTCGATGTTCAGGCTGCGCTCATGGGCCTCGTCGATGATGATGGTGTCGTAAGCCTTCAGCAGCGGATCGGTCTGCGTTTCTGCCAGCAAAATGCCATCGGTCATCAGCTTGACCGAAGCGTCGCGGCTCAGGCGGTCCTGGAAACGCACCTTGTAGCCGACCACATCGCCCAGCGGCGTTTTCAGTTCTTCGGCGATGCGCTTGGCCACACTGGAGGCGGCAATTCGCCGCGGCTGGGTATGGCCAATCAGCCGGCCCTGGCCCTGCGGATAGTTGAGCTTGCCGCGGCCCATGGCCAGTGCAATCTTGGGCAACTGGGTGGTTTTGCCCGATCCGGTTTCACCGCAGACGATGACAACCTGATGCGCTTCGATGGCAGCGGTGATCTCGTCGCGCTTGCCGGAAACGGGAAGCGATTCGGGAAACTCGATGTGCAGGGGCGCGGACAAGGGAGAAGAAGACAAGGGATGAGGTTTCAAAACTCTCCATTATCGACGCTGCGTGCGCATCAGCAGGCAGCAGGGTCGGGCGCCAGGCTCAGGTGGTTTCCGGCACTGGCAACTCCACCGCTTCGCCGCTGGCCTGGTCGAACCAGGCCACCCGGCTGGCATAGGACATGGCAGCGCGCGACATGGCCTTGCAGGTGCCCAGCACAGCCGAGGCCTTGGCCGCCGGGTCGGACACCAGCAACACGCCTATGCCTATTTCGGCCTGCCAGCGGGTCTGCTCGCTTTCGCGCCGCGCCGCGTCGAGGCTGGTGTTGAGCGTGACCGACTTGGACAGCCGCGCGCCAAGCCGATGCGCCAACCGCACCAGTTGGCCGCTGTCGCTGCAGTTGCGGATAAGCAGGACAAAACCGTCGGCGGAAAACCGGCCGGTCTCGACAAAACCCGGCACGCTGCGCTGCAGGCGTCCGGCGCAGACAAATAGTGCATGGTTGACAGCGGCGGCGCCATGCAGGCGCTCCAGCACGTACAGGTTGCCTATGCTCACCACCATGACGCCGACAAACCTGCCCGGCCTCTGCGGCGCCTCGCGTCCGTCATCAGCGCCGGGATCGTCCTGCGCCCGCGAAAAGCCGGGGGCCGCTGGTTCGCCCCGGCGATTGCGGAAAACATCCCCCAGCATTTGCCCGGTTTCGGTGTGCGAGCGCATGCGCGTCACCGGGTCGTAGCTCGGGCCCAGTGCCATCACCTGATGCAACTCGATCAAATAGGAGTAACGCGTCCACAGCGCCGCCGCCATGGTGATCAGGTAGGCTGTTCCCGCAAGTGCACTGACCGCGTGCACCTGCCACGGCGCCTGTCCGCGCGCCAGTGCGATCCATCCCAGACCGAGCATGGCAAGCAGCATGAACAACACGCCAAGCACCGCCGTCCAGGCCAGCCGGTCTCCACGGTAAGCGCTGCGCACCGCGATGCCGAAAGCCAGGGCACCCAGCAACCACGCGCTACCCAGGCCCAGCATCAGCGCCTGTTGCGGCGCCAGCAGCCAGCTCGCTGCCATGCCGCCCAGGGCCAGCACCGCCAGCGCCAGCCGGGTGCGATGCCGCAGCTTGCGCCGGTCCAGCAGGCCCAGGATTGAAAACAGCAGGTAAGCCAGAAAGCCCGACACCGCCATGGCAATGTGAGCCAGCACGCGCGCCAGGGCGTCTTTATCCTCAATCGGCAACCCACCCAGGAAGGCGAGCACGAAAAAACTCGAGGCGGTGGCCGACAAGCCGGCATTCAGGGAGATCCGGTGCAGCGAGCGCGCGAAGGCTAGCGCAGCGCCGGCCAGCATCAGGGCCGTCATGCCGAAATAAAACCCCCAGAAGCCAAACGCCAGTTTGTCCATGAATGCTCATTATCCGGCGGAACGGCCACCACCAACCGCCGCCTGCCGGCTATCTTGCCCGCGCCCTGCGCCGCAGAGCGCCGTCCCTTACACTCACTGCCATCGTCCGGAAAGCGGTGGCTTCTGCCCGGCTTGTCCACCCTGTCGCCTCCTTGTTGACCCTGTCCGATCCCCTCGAAAGCGCGCCCATGTCCGCCGTCTTCAATTTCACCTTTGTTCCGTGGTTCCGCTCGGTGGCGCCCTATATCCACCTGCACCGCGGCAAGACCTTTGTGGTCGGCATTGCCGGTGAAGCCATTGCCGCCGGCAAGCTGCATCACCTGGCGCAGGATCTGGCGCTGATCCAGAGCATGGGCGTGAAAATCGTGCTGGTGCACGGCTTCCGCCCGCAGGTCAACGAACAGCTCGCCGCCAAGGGCCATGAGGCGAAGTACTCGCATGGCATGCGCATCACCGACTCGGTGGCGCTCGACTGCGCGCAGGAAGCCGCCGGCCAGCTGCGCTACGAGATCGAGGCCGCCTTCAGCCAGGGTCTGCCCAATACCCCCATGGCCGGCTCCACGGTGCGTGTGATCTCGGGCAACTTCATCACTGCACGGCCGGTCGGCATTGTGGATGGCGTGGACTTCAAGCATTCAGGCCTGGTGCGCAAGGTCGACACCAAAGGCATCCTGCGCACGCTGGATTTCGGTGCCATGGTGCTGCTCTCGCCTTTCGGTTTTTCACCCACCGGCGAAGCCTTCAACCTGACCATGGAAGAAGTCGCCACCAGCGTGGCGATCGAGCTGCAGGCCGACAAGCTGATCTTCCTGACGGAAATCCCCGGTGTCCGCATCAACCCCGGCGAGCCCGAAAGCGAAGACAACCCGATCGATACCGAGCTGCCGCTGGCAGCCGCCGAAAAACTGCTCGCGCAGTTGCCCAACCCGACGCAGCCGACTGACACCGCTTTTTACCTGCAGCATTGCGTCAAGGCCTGCAAGGCCGGCGTGGAGCGCAGCCACATCCTGCCGTTTGCGGTGGACGGTTCGCTGCTGCTCGAAATCTATGTGCATGACGGCATAGGCACCATGGTCATCGACGAAAAACTCGAAAGCCTGCGCGAAGCCACCGCCGACGACGTGGGCGGCATCCTGCAGCTGATCGAGCCTTTTGAAAAAGACGGCACGCTGGTCAAGCGCGACCGCACCGAAATAGAGCGCGATGCCGATCTCTACACCGTGATCGAACATGACGGCGTCATCTTCGGCTGCGCTGCGCTTTACCCCTACCCCGAGGCCAAAACCGCCGAAATGGCTGCACTTACCGTGTCACCGCAAAGCCAGAGCCAAGGCGACGGCGAACGTATCCTCAAGCGCATCGAGCAGCGCGCCAGGCTGATGGGCCTGGAAAGCATTTTTGTGCTGACCACGCGCACCATGCACTGGTTCATCAAGCGCGGCTTTGTGCAGGTGGACCCGGAATGGCTGCCCGAGGCGCGCAAACGCAAGTACAACTTCAACCGCAAAAGCCAGGTGCTGGTCAAAAAACTGAGTTGACGACGTGATCGGTGAGTCCGGGAGACCCCAGCTTTTCAGTCAACGTCTTCTTTTACCGGTCTGAAAATTGCAAAGCTGCCATTGGCTTTGGCCACCAGAACGTCATCGACATACACCGACGACTCCATATTGGCGACGCGCCGCCCCTTGTTCACGACCTCGCTGATGCACACGATCCGGCCACCCAGCACAGGTTTGAAGTAGTTGATCTTGATCTCAATCGTCGCGCACTGCTCACCCGGCTCCAGCGTGGAATAAAGCGCAGCGCCCATGCCGGTATCAGCAAGTGTGAAAGCCACGCCGCCATGCACACGGCCGGTCGAGTTGCGGTGAAAGTCCTCAACCACCAGCGTGCACCGGCTGCGCCCCTCAACCTGCGCCTCAATGCGCATGCCCACGTGTTCAACAAAAGGCAGTTTCAGGGTCCCCACCGGCAACAAGCTCAGGCCGGGCGCCGAGCCAGCAAGGCCCACACACCGGCGACCGTGAGCAGCGAGCCCCCTGCTATGTTGAAACGCCGTTGCGCACGTGGCGAAGCCAGCAGCCTGCGTGCCGAGCCGGCAAACACCGCGTACAGCGTGGCATTGAGTGTGGCCAGCAGCACGAAGGTAACGGCGAGAACCCACAGCTGCTGCGTCAGCCCGGCGCCCGGTGTGATGAACTGCGGCAAAAAGGCCACGAAGAAAACAATGCCCTTGGGGTTAAGCGCCGTGACCAGCCAGGTGTGTGCAAACAGTTTCCAGCGCGAGCCGGGCGCCGCCGGAGCGGTCAGCTCTGTGGGCGAGATACCCGCGCGCAGCAGCTTGATACCCAGGTAAAGCAGGTACAGCCCGCCGGCCCACTTGACCACGGTGAACCAGAGCGCCGAAGTGGCCAGCAGCGCGCCCAGGCCCAGCAGAGACAACAACAGGGCCGTCGAATCACCAAGCGCGACCGCAGCCACCAGCGGCACATTGGCACGCCGGCCATGCGCCATGGAATAGCTGATCACGGTGAGTATGGTGGGACCCGGAATGATGAGCAGGACCACCGACGCGGCGACAAAGGCCAGCCAGAGTTCCAGGGACATGGAAATGTTCTCCTTAAAGGGGGCAGGTTTTCAATCGCATGTTACGGCTTCCCGGGGCGCCGGTCAGGTGGATGCCTGCCCGTATTTTTTCCGCAAACGTGCATGGCGATGCCGGAAGACAAATTTGTAAACGGGCATCAGCAAGGCCGTCAGCAGCGGAACGCGCCCCACCACCGAGATACGGTCAATCACCCGGCAACCTCCCTCTGCGGGAAGCAGCTTTCGTTCATGGTTCCATTCGCGGTTCAGCCACGACGAAGAGCTTTCCCGGAAACCTTCGCCGGCATCGATGTGTTTCAGGCGAAACGAATGCAGGTCGACCGGCAGCACACCCAGCAGCAGCACCCAGCTCCTGAACAGGAGGCGACCAGTCTCCCATCGCTCCGGAGGGTAGTCCCGCCACTCCGGGGGGGGGGCGGTCATCCTGACGAGTGGCCACAGTTCCCAGTTCACTGAATTCATGGAAGTCGATGCCCACAGTGTCGAAGGCAGGACATGGAGCGCGGAGTCAATCGTGAATTCTTCTTGCACGGCAGGTTTTGCAAACAGGAAAGGTGAAGGCTGTCGAAACGTGAATGACTCTAAGCGTTCACGCTGCCAGTGGCGTGATCTACACACCCTTGCCAGCCATCAATGCATTCAGTTCACCGAAACCGACCGCACCTTCGGCAAACGTGAAAGTCCCCTGCGCCTTGACTTCACGCGCGGCCTGCAGGAATGCCCCCATGGCCGCGCGAAAAAATGTCGGCCCGAGGCTGACCCGGCGAACCCCCACCGCAGTCAGCTCTGCGACGGAAAAGCATTGGCCCTTCGCCCCGACCATGACATTGACCGGCTTGGCCACGGCACCGCAGGCTGAGCGGATGCTGGCGATGTCAGGCAGATTCGGCGCATAAAGCACGTCCGCGCCCGCTGCCTCGAAGGCCTGGAGACGCTCTATCGTGTCGTCGAGAACAGGGCGGCCGCGCAGGAAATTTTCTGCCCGCGCCGTCAGCACAAAAGGAAATGGCAGCGAGCGGGCGGCTTCAACGGCAGCAATCACGCGCTCCACGGCGAGCGACTTGTCATAGATGGGCCGTGCGCGGTCGCCGGTGGCATCTTCGATCGAACAGCCGACAAGGCCGGCCGCGGCAGCCAGCCGGACGGTTTCGGCCACGGTCTCGGGCGCATCGCCGTAGCCGTTCTCCAGATCAGCCGAGACCGGCAGGTCGCTCGCGTCCACCAGGGCGCGGGCATGCGCCAGGGCCGTGTCACGCGTCACAACGCCTTCGCCATCCCGCAGACCGAGCGAGATGGCCAGCCCGCCGCTTGTTGTGGCCAAGGCCTCGAATCCGAGCCCCGCCAGCATGCGCGCCGTGCCCACGTCCCAGGGATTGGGAATCACGAAAGCGCCGGAGCGCTGGTGCAGTGCCTGAAACTTTTTCGCCTTGCTAGCTTGGGTTTCTTTCATGGAAGACCTCCGGACTATTGTTGTGCAGCCATTTTCGCCAGCAGCGCTTCACGCCGCGCAAGGCTGGCGGCCGACCAGTAAATCTTGCGGTCGTAATACGCCGGCACGGCCGGTGTACCCTCGGGCAATACCACCCAGGGTTGCTTGGACGAAGTGAAGATATGGATGTCGGGCGGCAGGTGATCGGGCTCGTCCAGCGTGCCGACACGCAAAAAACGCACCGAAGGCCCGGCGCCTGAATAGTTGCTCCACAGCGCCACCCGGCATTGCGGACAACGTGCAATTTTCTGGCCCTTGCCGCTGGCCGATGGCGTGTTCACCATCTCGGGCTCACCGCCCAGCAGCCTCACCCGGTCCGCTTCGATCATCGCGTTCAGCGCAAACGACGCGCCGCTTTCACGCTGGCACCAGCGGCAATGGCAGCAGTGCACAAAAAGAGGTCCAGATTCCAGCTGATAGCGAACCAAGCGGCAATCGCAGCCGCCTTGAAGTGGAAAAACACCTTCGGCGGTAATCACAACTTCTCAACAGACCTGCAAACTCAAGCTGCCGCAGCGATCTGCCGCAAGGCCTGCTCGAAGACCTCAGCGGGCTGGCCGCCCGAAATCAAGTGCTTGTCGTTGATGATGATGGCGGGAACCGAATGAATGCCCTGCCTAAGATAGAACTGTTCGCGCTCCCGTACCGCGTCAGCATATTCGCCAGAAGCCAGGATTTCTGCCGCACGCGCCGCATCCAGCCCGACCTCGCCAGCCACTCGCGCCAGCACTTCGTGCGAGCCCGGGTTTTCGCCATCGGTGAAATAGGCCTTGAACAGGGCTTCCTTGAGCGCCAGCTGCCGGCCCTCTTCCTCGGCCCAATGCAGCAGGCGGTGGGCGTCGAAGGTGTTGTAGACACGATTACGCGCACCCACGGTGAAGGTAAAGCCCACTTCTTGCCCGCGCGCACGGATCATCTCCCGATTGCGCTGCAGTTGTTCAGGCGTGGAGCCGTATTTTTCAGCCAGATGTTCGCCTATGTCCTGGCCTTCGGCCGGCATCTGCGGGTTCAGCTCGAAAGGCTGAAAGTGCAGCTCGGCCTGCACCTCGCCGGCAACGCGGCCCATCGCTTCTTCCAGCGATTTGAGGCCAATCACGCACCAGGGACAGGACACATCAGAGACGAAATCAATTTTCATGGGAACGAGGGTCGGGGTGCTCATTGAATAGGTCTTTCCAGAAACAAAGCCCTCTGAAATTAAACGGGGCTGATGAACCGATATTAGTGATTATCGAAAAATCCCGCTGAAGACGGTTTGTAGGAGCCGGTAGCGCCTGGCTTGAGGCAATGTCTCACGCAGCCCGTCCAGTTCTGGCGTAACAGTGGAATTTGCCGTGCTAACACGCACAACGCGCACTCACCCTCACTCCATGAAAGAACACCATGACTGAAAAATCCGCCAGCGTCCATTGGGAAGGCCAGGGCAAAAAAGGCCAGGGCCAGATCAGCACCGAAACCGACGCGCTCAAAGCCTACCCCTACGGTTTCGGCAGCCGCTTTGAAGACGACCGCAAGGGGACCAACCCCGAAGAGCTGCTCGGTGCGGCCCATGCGGCCTGTTTCACCATGGCTTTTTCGTTTGCATGCGAGAAAGCCGGTTTTGCCACCGAAGAAATGGACACGCAGGCTAGCGTGCGCCTGGTACCGCAGGGTGAAGGCTTCCTGATCGACCGCATCATGCTGACGCTGAAGGCAAAAGTCCCCGGCATCGACGAAGCCAGGTTCCAGCAGATCGCCAGGGCTTCCAAGCGCGATTGCCCTCTGTCCAAGGTGCTGGCCAGCGTCCCTGACATCGAATTGACGGCCACGCTGCTGAAATAAGGGCCTCCTGCGGCGCCATGGCAGCTTGCCCCCGGGGCGGGAAATGTTCGAGAATGCGTCCTGCCACCAGCCGGACCCACCAGGACACACCATGCTCCAACTCCGCCCCAACTGCGAATGCTGCAACAAAGACTTGCCCAACGAGTCATCAGGGGCTCGCATCTGCACCTTTGAATGCACGTTCTGCAGCGATTGCGCCAGCGGCAAACTCAAAGGGATCTGCCCCAACTGCGGCGGAGAACTCGTGGCCCGGCCACGCAGGCCCGCTGGAAAACTTCTCAAGTACCCGGCGTCGACGGAAAGGGTATTCAAACCAGCAGGTTGTGAGGCCCCGGCATGAACATCACCACCCTGCTGCTTTTTTCCGTGGTCGCGCTGGTGGCCATTGCCACACCGGGCCCCACCGTGCTACTGGCGCTGGCCAATGGTTCGCACTACGGTGTACGCCGTTCGGTGCCGGGCATGCTCGGCGCCGTGCTGTCGGACTTTGTGCTGGTCGGCGCGGTGGCGCTCGGGTTGGGCGCCCTGCTCGCGGCTTCGGAGTTCTGGTTTTCGGTGCTGAAATGGGCAGGCGCCATTTACCTGGCCTGGCTGGGCATTCGCATGCTGCGCTCACGCGGCGGGTTTGAGGTTCCGGTGGAAGACGCCGCCGGCACGCAGCACGGCAGCCGCGCGATCTTCATGAAGTCTTTCCTGGTGGCCGTAACCAACCCCAAAGGCTACCTGTTCTGCTCGGCCCTGCTGCCGCAGTTCATTGATCCCGCGGCCGCGCAAACGCCGCAATACATCGCGATCGCCCTTGTTTTTGCCGGGCTGGACTTCAGCGTGATGCTGGCTTATGCCTTCATAGGCGCACGGGCCATACGTCTGCTCAAAGCCTCGGCCACGCGCTGGATGGACCGCCTGTGCGGCGGCGCCCTGCTCGCGCTGGCTGGTTCACTGGCCTTCTACCGCCGCGCCAACAGCTCCTGATTTCATAGCTGCTTGTGCCCGTCCTGCTTGGGCTGATGCCTGTTTTTTCTTTGAATCAAGGCATAGGCCTGTCTGACCACCAAGTAGGACTCGTCTGATGGCGTGAATTGCTGATCGGACTTACCGTGGGCCTTTGAATGGATCCGCCCATGAACCAGCCCGCCTCCAGCCATGCACCCGAGAGCCGCGAAGCCCGCATTCCCTGCGGCGAAGCCTGGCTGTATGGCGATCTGGTCCTGCCGGCCGGCGCCCAGGGCGTGGTGCTGTTTGCCCACGGCAGCGGCAGCGGCCGGCACAGCGCGCGCAACCGGCAGGTCGCGCAGAGGCTCCAGCATGCGGGCATCGCCACGCTGCTGTTCGACCTGCTCACCGTGCAGGAAGAGCAGGTAGACATTCACACGCGTGAACACCGCTTCGACCTTGCCCTGCTGACGGGCCGCATGCAGCAGGCCACCGAATGGGCGCTCGCGCAGCCCGGCCTGCAGCACGCACCCATCGGCTACTTCGGCGCCAGCACGGGCAGCGCGGCGGCGCTGATTGACGCGGCCCGGCTCGGCAAACGCATTGCCGCCGTGGTCTCGCGCGGCGGCCGCCCCGACCTTGCCGGCCCGGTGGCACTGGCGGCGGTGACCGCACCCACGCTGCTGATCGTGGGCGGCGCCGACGAGGAAGTCATCTCGCTCAACGAGCAGGCTTACGCGCATTTGCAGTGCGAAAAGCGGCTCGAGATTGTGCCGGGCGCCACCCACCTGTTCGAGGAACACGGCACCCTGGAGCAGGTGGCCGACCTGGCGGCCACCTGGTTCAACACACACCTGGCCGCCACCCGCTCCCCTGGAGTCCAGCATGACAGACACACGCCTTCCCTATGAGAACCGGCGCCAGGCCGGCCGCGCGCTGGCCGGTGTGCTGGCCCATTACCGCGGACGCCCCAAGCTGCTGGTCCTGGCCCTGCCGCGGGGTGGTGTGCCGGTGGGTTTTGAAGTGGCCATGGCGCTGGAAGCGCCGCTGGACATTCTTGTGGTGCGCAAGCTGGGTTTTCCGGGCCACAAGGAATACGCCATAGGCGCAATTGCCAGTGGCGGCGTGCGTGTGATGAACCCCCTGCCCGGCATGACCGTGTCGCCCGGCGCGCTGGCAGAGGTGGTGGCAAGCGAGCAGGCCGAACTGGTGCGGCGTGAACAGCTGTACCGTGGCCAGCGCCCGGCCATCGAGGTGCGCGGCCGCACGGTGATCGTGGTTGACGACGGGCTGGCCACTGGTGCGACCATGCGCGCCGCGCTGCTGGCCATCCGGCAGCAGCAACCCGTCCGGCTGGTAGTCGCCGTGCCGGTCGGTGCCGCAGAGAGTTGCCGGGAACTGCAGGACTTGGCCGATGAAGTGGTCTGCCCCGCCACGCCCGAGCCGTTTCGCGCGGTCGGCCTGTGGTACCGCGAGTTTCCGCAGACCGGTGATGACGAGGTGCGCACGCTGCTGGAAGATTCGCGCCGCCTCCATGCCCGCTCCGTTCACCTGCATGCTCAAGAGGACTCCCCATGACCCCGCAGCACGCACATTCACAGATCGATACAGCGCTGCTGGAGAGCCTGCAGAAGCACCTGCAGCCGCTGACCGGTAATGCCCACGACTACAACGGCTTGCTTGAATTGATCGGTCCGGCGCGTTTTGTCCTGCTCGGCGAGGCCTCCCACGGTACGCGCGAGTTCTACCAGGAGCGCGTGAACATCACCAAGCGCCTGATCACCGAAAAAGGCTTCACCGCCATCGCGGTGGAGGCCGACTGGCCCGATGCCTGGCGTGTCAACCGTTATGTGCGCGGCCTGTCCGACGACCTCAATGCCGCAGACGCCCTGTCGGGGTTTGAACGTTTTCCCGCCTGGATGTGGCGCAACACGGTGGTGCGCGATTTTGTGGAGTGGCTGCGCGAGCACAACAGCAGCCGCGCGCCCGCGCAGCAGGTGGGTTTTTACGGCATGGACCTGTACAGCCTGTTCACCTCCACCCAGGAGGTGCTGGCCTACCTGGACCGCACCGACCCCGCCGCGGCAGAACGGGCCCGCGAGCGTTATGCCTGTTTTGACCACGCGGCGGAAGACAGCCAGGCCTACGGTTATGCCGCCAGCTTCGGCCTGGCGCCGAGCTGCGAAGACGAGGTGGTGCAGCAGCTGCGCACCATGAACCTGCGCTTCGGGGACATGCCGCCTACCCCCGGGCTGGAGCGCGACGAGATGTTTTACGCCCAGCAGAATGCGCGCCTGGTGCGCAACGCCGAGGAGTATTACCGCACCATGTTTCACGGCCGCGTGTCGTCCTGGAATCTGCGCGACAGCCACATGGAAGAAACCCTGCAGGCGCTGGACCGCCATCTGGGCGCCGGCGGCACACTCCCGCGCATGGCCGTGTGGGCGCACAACTCGCACCTGGGCGATGCGGCAGCCACCGAAATGGGCGACAGGGGCGAATGGAACCTGGGCCAGCTCATGCGCGACCGCCATGACGGGGACGTGGTGCTGGTGGGCTTCAGCACTCACCACGGCTGGGTCACGGCGGCCTCGAACTGGGACGAGCCGCCGCAGCGCAAACGCGTGCGCGCCGGCCTGCCCGGCAGCTGGGAGGATCTGCTGCACCACGCCGGAGACAGCCGCTTCTGGCTGGACCTGCGCGACAACACCGAACTCGGTGCACTGGCACAGACGCTGCGGCTGCAACGCGCCATCGGCGTGATCTACCGGCCCGACACCGAACGCCAGAGCCACTACTTCCACACCCACCTGAGTGCGCAGTTTGATGCCCTGATCCACATCGACGAAACCCATGCGCTGGAGCCCCTGGACAAGGGCCCGGTGTGGCACACCGGCGAGGCGCCCGAGACTTTCCCGTCGGGCATGTGAGGGAAGGCTCCAGGCCTTCTAATGGAAATCGCGGCTAGAGGTGCCCAGCCGCCCGAGCAGCGGCGTGAGGTCTTCCAGCCGCTGCGCCACCAGATTGCGCACGGCGCCATAACCTTCGCGGGTGCCGCTTTCCTCGCTGCGCTGCCAAACGCCGTACACCGCCAGCAGCCGCGCATGCAGCACCTCGCTGCGCTGGGTTTCGCGCAGGGATTTCCAGACAATCACATTGACCGGGCCGGTCTCATCTTCCAGCGTGATGAAGATGGTGCCCTTGGCGGTCTGCGGCTGCTGGCGCACCGTGACGATGCCGCAGGCTGCCACCTCCCGCCCATTGGGCAAGGCATTCAATTCACCCGCGCTGAGCAGCCCGCGCCTGGCCAGCCGCGGCCGCAGCAGGGCCACGGGATGGCGCCGCAACGTCAGGCCGGTGGCCCGGTAATCGAACAGGATGTTTTCGCCTTCAGGCGTATCGGGCAGTTGCAAGGCGGTCTCGTGTGTGGGCACGGCCTTGAGCAGTTCGGGCGCCGGCTTGATGGCCGATGCTTCCCACACCTGCTGGCGCCGGTGGCCAGCCAGTGGCAACAAGGCGTCGGCGGCGGCCAGCGCATTGATCTCCAGCGTACCCAGCCGGGCGCGCGAGACCAGGTCTTCGGTCGAAGTAAAAGGCGCTTCTGCGCGGGCTTCTTCGATGCGCAGCGCCGCCGCTTCAGGCAAACCTCCCACCAGACGTAAACCCAGGCGAACGGCGGGCTGGCCTTTGTAAATACCGGAGGGCAACCGGGCTTCCTCGTTCGCAGGCTCCAGCGTGCAATCCCATGCGCTGCAGGTCACGTCCACGGCGCGTACTTCGACATCGTGCTTGCGTGCGTCCTGCACCAGTTGCGACGGCGTGTAAAAACCCATGGGCTGCGAGTTGACCATGGCCGCCAGGAAACAGGCCGGCTCGTGGCGCTTGAGCCAGCTGCTCACATACACCAGCTTGGCAAAACTGGCGGCGTGGCTTTCGGGAAAACCGTAGTCGCCAAAGCCCAGAATCTGCTTGAAGATGCGTTCTGAAAATTCGGCGCTGTACTTGTTTTTCACCATGGCGTTGACCAGCCGGCCATGGAAACGCTCCACCCCGCCCTTGCGCTTCCACGCCGCCATGGAACGGCGCAGGTCGTCGGCCTCCCCTGGCGTGAAGTCCGCGGCGATCATGGCAATCTGCATCACCTGCTCCTGGAAGATCGGTATGCCGAGCGTGCGTTCCAGCGCGGGATTGAGCGCCGGGTATTCAGGCTTGATCTCTCCGCCATTCCTGAGGTGTTCCCGGTTTTTCAGGTACGGATGCACCATGCCGCCCTGGATAGGCCCGGGCCGCACGATGGCCACTTCCACCACCAGGTCGTAATAGCTGCGCGGCTGCAGGCGCGGCAACATGGACATTTGCGCGCGGCTCTCGATCTGGAACACACCCACAGTGTCGGCCGCACAGATCATGTCGTAGGTCGGTTTGTCGTCCGGGGGAATGGTGTGCATTTCAAGGG
>NZ_JBDTTH010000023.1:0-55747 GCF_039930745.1 Polaromonas sp.
CCCTTCCATCGCCCAGCGGGGCGAGGGAAGGGCGGGGGGTTGGGAGTGGGGAGTTGTGCCTACTGTCGCGGGCTAACCGGCGACGCAGCGTGATGCGGGAGTGGCTAGCGCGCCTGCTGTTCCCCGGCCAAGTCGTTCAGGATCGGACATTCCGGCCTGTCGTTGCCCTGGCAACAGTGCACCAGGTGGGCCAGGGTCTGCTGCATGGCTTGCATGTCAGTAATGCGTTGGGCCAGGTCGTCGGCGTGTTTCTGCGCGATGCGTCGCACGCTGGCGCTGGCGCGGCGGCGGTTTTGCCAGAGGCTGACCAGTTCGGCGATTTCGGCCATCGAAAAACCGAGATCACGGGCGCGCTTGATGAAGCGCAGCGTGTGGACCTCCGCTTCTGTGTACTGGCGGTAGCCGCTGTCGCTGCGGTGCACTTGTGGCAGCAGTCCCAGTGACTCGTAGTGGCGCACCATCTTGGCCGACACACCGGACTGGCGCGCCGCCTCGCCGATGTTCATGGGCGCGCTCATGCGGTGGCGTAGCCTTCTTCGGTAATCGCCGCGATGAGGGCCTCGCGCGCTTGGTCTGACTGCACTTCCACCTTGCCCGTCGCGCGGTCTATCTTTACTTCTGCCTGCGGGTCCAGGGTTTTGACGGCCTGGGTCACGGCTCGTTCGCAATGGCCGCAGGTCATGCCTTTGACGTTGAAGGTCTGGTTCATGGTGTTGTCCTCTGATGTGAAAGTGGAAGAAGCCTCAAGCTTGAACCTTGCCATGATGGTAAGGTCAAGCCGCTCGGAATCAAGCCCCTGAACCGCGTGAGGTTGATCTGCATCAAGTCTTGACCTTGCCATCATGGCAAGGTTGATGATTCACCCATGACTACCACCACCCTCTCTTCCTCTACCCTGGACCTTGGCGTCGGCGGCATGACCTGTGCGTCGTGTGTGTCGCGCGTCGAGAAAGCCATCAAAAAAATTCCCGGCGTGCAGGATGCCACCGTGAACCTGGCCACCGAAACGGCGCGTGTGGTCTATGCCCCCTCGGCGCAGATGGATGCACAAATCCGCCGTGCCGTGCGCAACGCCGGTTACGAGCCGATCTCTCCCGAAGAAGCAATGCCGGAAGACCTGTCGCCCTGGGCCGGCTTCCTGCCGGTGGCCATCGGCCTGCTGCTCTCGGCGCCGCTGGTCGTGCCCATGTTCGGTGACTTGCTGGGTTACCACTGGATGCTGCCGGCGTGGCAGCAGTTTCTGCTGGCAACCCCGGTGCAGTTCATATTGGGTGCGCGTTTCTACAAGGCCGGCTGGCACGCGCTGAAGGCGCTGACCGGCAACATGGACCTGCTGGTGGCCATCGGCACCAGCGCGGGCTGGGGCCTGTCGATGTGGTTGTGGCTCAGCGCCGAGACTGGCACGATGCCGCATCTTTATTTCGAGGCATCCGCCGTGGTGGTGACGCTGGTGCTGCTGGGCAAATGGCTCGAGGCGCGCGCCAAGCGCCAGACCACGGCGGCCATTCGCGCGCTGCATGCCTTGCGGCCCGAGGTGGCGCACGTGCTGCAAGGTACGGGCGAGGAAGCCGACCTGCCGGTGGCCGAGGTGCTGCTGGGCGACCGGCTGGTGGTGCGGCCAGGCGAGCGCATTCCGATGGACGGCCTGCTGCAGGAAGGCCAGACGCAGGTGGACGAATCCATGCTTACCGGCGAGCCGCTGCCCGTGACCAAGCAGCCCGGCGACAAGCTCACCGGCGGCAGCATCAACGGCGACGG
The DNA here is from genome assembly GCF_039930745.1 of Polaromonas sp. GTDB lineage: Bacteria > Pseudomonadota > Gammaproteobacteria > Burkholderiales > Burkholderiaceae_C > Polaromonas. The sequence goes on from NZ_JBDTTH010000023.1 coordinate 1,759, forward strand.
GCGTGTGGTGCTGCAGGTGAGTGCGGTGGGCAGCGAAAGTGTGCTGGCGCACATCATCCGCCTGGTCGAGGACGCGCAGGCGGCCAAGGCGCCTATCCAGCGCCTGGTCGATCAGGTGTCGGCCGTGTTTGTGCCGGTGGTGCTGGTGATTGCGCTGGCCACCCTGCTGGGCTGGCTTTTTGTCGGTGCGGGCATAGAGGCTGCGCTGATTCACGCGGTGGCGGTGCTGGTGATTGCCTGCCCCTGTGCGTTGGGCCTGGCCACGCCGGCGGCCATCATGGCGGGCACCGGGGTGGCGGCGAAAAACGGCATTTTGATCAAGGACGCGCAGGCGCTTGAGCTGGCGCACAAAGTCGACACCGTGGCGTTTGACAAGACCGGCACGCTGACGGTCGGGCGGCCGCGGCTGGTTGCATTCATTGCGACGCCGGGCGTGGACGAGGCAGAACAACTGGCGGCGGCCGCCAGCCTGCAAAGCGGCAGCGAACACCCGCTGGCGCGGGCCGTGGTGGCCGCCGCGCAGGAGCGCGGCATGACGGTAGCCCAGCCCGACGGCCTGCGTGCCGTGCCGGGCCGCGGCAGCGAAGGCGAAGTGGGCGTGCGCAGCTACCTGATCGGCAGCCTGCGCTGGATGGACGAGCTGGGGGTGGACCTCGGCGCGCTGGCGCCGCAGGCGCAGCGGCTGCAGGGGGAAGGCGCCACGCTGGCGCTGCTGGTGGAACGCACGACCCAAGGTTTGACGCCGATGGCCCTGATGGCGTTTGCCGACGAACCCAAGCCCGAAGCGAAACAGGCGCTGGCAGCGCTGCGGGCGCGCGGGATCCGGGTCGTGATGATCTCCGGCGACAACCGCGGCGCCGCGTTGGCCATGGGCGCCCGCCTGGGCCTGGGCGCTGACGAGGTGATGGCGGAGGTGCTGCCTGGCGACAAGGCCGCCGCAGTGACAAAACTCAAGGAAGAGGGGACGGTCTTGACCAGCCGGGGCCGCGGAACCGGCTTTGCCGGGCCGCAGGCGCAGCGCCCCCCCGGGGGGCAGCGTAGTACACGAAGTGACAAGCGTGGGGGCCATACAGTCCTCATGGTTGGGGATGGCGTCAACGATGCACCGGCGCTGGCGGCAGCGGATGTCGGCATGGCCATGGGCACGGGCACTGATGTAGCCATGCATGCTGCCGGCATCACGCTGATGCGCGGCGACGTGGCGTTGGTGGCCGGCGCGCTCGACATCTCGCACCGCACGGTGATGAAGATCCGGCAGAACCTGTTCTGGGCCTTTGCCTACAACGTGGCCGGCATCCCGCTGGCGGCGCTGGGTTTCCTGAGCCCGGTCGTGGCGGGTGCCGCCATGGCGCTGTCCAGCGTCAGCGTGATCTCCAACGCCCTGTTGCTCAAGCGCTGGCGGCTGCAGAGCCAGCGCAGGCCTTGACCTGGATCAACCCGCAATCCCGGCGCCTGTGTGAAGCTTGCAGCCATGCCGAATTCGACTCTGCAAATCATCCGTGACGAACACGCTGCCGTGGCCGCCGTGCTGCGCTCGCTGTCGATGATGCTGGAGCGTGGTCCGGGCGACGAGCCCGAGCGCTTTTTTGACGTGCTGCGCGCGATGCTGTTTTACATCGACGAGTTTCCCGAGAAGCTGCACCACCCCAAGGAGTCGGACCTGCTGTTTCCGCGGATCGCACGCGCGGCCCCCGAGCTGATGCCGGTGATCCAGCGGCTGGAGGCCGACCACATGATGGGCGAGAGCCGCGTGCGCGAACTGCAACACCTGTTGCTGGCCTGGGAGCTGATTGGCGAGTCTCGACACGCCGCTTTTGCCGAGGCGGCGCAAGCCTATGTGAGCTTTTACCTGGACCACATGCGCACCGAAGAAACGCAGCTGCTGCCGGCCGCGCAAAAAGCACTGACGGCCAGCGACTGGGCCCAGCTCGACGCGGCCTTCCAGCATGAGCGCGACCCTCTGGCCGGTGGTATGCGCGACCCGTGTTACGACCGGCTGTTCACACGCATCGTGCTGACCGCGCCCGCGCCTATCGGTGTGGGCGCCGCCTGAATTCTCTTCAAAAGTGCCTGTGTCCCTTTTCTGACGGGCGGCGCAAGCTATCTATTTGGTAGCGAGCCCGGCCCGGCGCTGCTGCCAAGCCTCAAAATGACTGCTTGAGCCCGATGCTGACCAGTGTTTCCCGGTTGCTGCGGCCCACGGTCGCATCGAGCTGGAGCTGGTTTGTCAGGCTGGCGCGTGCGCCGACCTGGAAGGTGGGCTTGGCCAGCCGCTGGCCGAAAGCCTCCACATGCAGGGTAGCCGGGCCGAACCCGCGTTCATGGGCCAGCCCCCAAGTCGTCACGCCAGGTCCGCCCGAAGGCCGCTGTCCGCCAAGGTTGAAGTGCGAGGTACCCCACGCGCTGCTGCAGCTCAGCAGGCCGTTGAGGTAAGGCGTGGTGCCGCCCTGGCCTCGGGTTTGCGTGGCGCCCAGCACGGCGGCGGTATTGCAGCCGGCCTCCTGCGACGGAGTGATGCGCCACTTGGCCTGCAGCGCCTGACTGGTGGCGGCGGCGGTCCGGTCGCGCGTGACCGAGGCGCCAAGCTCCAGGCCATCGACCGGCGCGTAGGCCGGTGCCACCGTCCAGGTGTGTGCGTGGCCTGGCTGGCGCGCGTACCAGCCTTCGACGTGGCCGGTCCCAGCGTCGTCGGTGCTGGCATCGTCCACCGTCAGCGGTCGCCCGGCATGGGCGGCGCTGCTGGCGAGCAGGCAGGCCGCCAGGGCCAGGCGGCAGGGACAAAGCGGCAGGGTCCACATGCCGCCGAGTTTATGTCAGCTCAGGGCGGCTCAGGCCAGTGCAGGGTAGTCGGTGTAGCCCTTGGCGCCGCCGCCGTAGAAGGTCGCCTTGTCGGGCGTGTTCAGCGGCGCGCCCTCGCGCAGGCGGCGCACCAGGTCGGGGTTGGCGATATAGGGCTTGCCGAAGGCGACCAGGTCGGCGCCTTCCTTGACGGCCTGCCCGGCCAGGGCCTGGTCGTAACCGTTGTTCACCATCCACGCACCCTTGCCGCCGGCGGTGCGGTAAGCCGCCTTCAATGCCGCGTAGTCAAACGGCCGCTCCGGCAGCTCGCGCGGGCCGCCGGTCGCGCCTTCGATGATGTGGATGTAGGCCAGGTTCAACGTGGCCAATTGCCTGACCACGTGGTCAAACAGCGGCTGCGGATCGGGATCAAACGCGTCATTGGCCGGCGTTACGGGCGACAGGCGTATGCCGGTGCGGCCACCACCGATGGCGCTGGTGACGGCGCGCACCACCTCGAGCATCAGTCGGGTGCGGTTTTCAATGCTGCCGCCGTAGTCGTCGGTGCGCTGGTTGGAGCCGCTCTTGAGGAACTGGTCAAGCAGGTAGCCGTTGGCGCCGTGGATTTCCACACCGTCGAAGCCCGCGGTTTCAACCGCGTTGCGCGCCGCGGCCTGGTAGGTGTGCACGATGCCTGGCAGTTCCTGCGACTGCAGGGCTCGCGGCTCGGAGGTATCGACAAAACCGGGCACCCCGTCCTTGATCAGCACGGTTTTGGTTTTGGCAGTGATGGCCGACGGCGCCACCGGCTTGCCGCCGTCGGGCTGCAGCTCGTTGTGCGAGACGCGGCCCACGTGCCAGAGCTGCACCACAATCTTGCCGCCGGCCTGGTGCACCGCCTCGGTGACGCGCTTCCAGCCATCGAGCTGCTCCGTGCCGTACAGGCCCGGCACGTCCGAATAGCCCTGGCCCTGGTGGCTGATGGCCGTGGCCTCGGTGATCAGCAGGCCGGCGCTGGCCCGCTGGGCGTAATAGGTGGCGGCAATGTCGGGCGGGATCGCGTTGGGCGAACGGTTGCGCGTGAGGGGCGCCATGACGATGCGATTGGCAAGTTCAAGGTCACCGGCCTGGGTGGGGTCAAAGAGGGTAGGCATGGGAGGTCCGCTGTTGGTGAAGTTGTTGGAACACCTTGCAGTGTGGGCTCAGTTCAATTGGCTTGTGCAACACGGGGTGCTGGTTTCGTGGTATCCGGGGTTTGGCAGGCTCTTGAAAGTCTGTCGTCGATTGGAGGTCATGGGTGTGCCAGCTAGCCGGGGGTTGCCCGGCGGCTACTCACTTTCTTTTGCTCGCCAAAAGAAAGTAAGCAAAGAAAAGGCGACTCCGCTGCCTGCGTCCCTCCGCTACGCTGCGGGTAGCCTGCGGTGCTCGGTCCAGCCGGGGTCGAGCTAGCACTCTCCCGTCTCAGACAATCGCTCGCCCTGATCCGTCTGGCCCTGCGCTCCTCGGCGCAGTCAGAAGGGGTTGGGACGAAATCGGGAGCGGCAGCGGGAGCGCAATCGGACTCCGGCGAGGTCGCGCAAAGCGCGTCCTCGCCTCCCCGAATTTGTTTTTGGTATTTGTCTTTCCCCCCAACCCGTCGGGCTGGGCCGAGGAGCGCAGGCAAAAGCGGATCAGGGCTCGCGATTGTCTGAGGCGTAGCCGAGTTCGAGCGAGACCCCGCTTTTGGCGAGCACCGCAGGTCGCCCCGAAGCGCAGCGCAGGGGACCCAGACCATCGGGTCGCCTTTTCTTTGGCTTACTTTTCTTTTGGCGACACAAAAGAAAAGTGAGCTGCCGCCGGGCAACCCCCGGCTAGCTGGCAAGCTACAGCACGTCAAAAAAAGTAGTGAACATACATGGATCCCGAATCAAGTCCGGGGATGACCAACCGGCTCAAGTCCGCTTACTTGATCAACCCTTCATGCTTCATCGCCGCCTGTACCGCAGGCCGCGCCGCCATGCGTTCGCGAAACGCGTTGATGTTTGCAAAGCCTGTGATATCCACCCCCATGCGCGGCGCCCAGTTGGTGACGGTGAACAGGTAAGGGTCGGCCACGCTGAAGTTGTCGCCCATCAGGTACTGCTTGCCGGCGAGCTGGGCGTCCACCCATTTCAGGCGGGACATCAGCTTGTCGATGACCCCGGTTTTATAGTCGGCCGGTGTCGCCGGGTTGAACAGCGGGCTGAAGCCCTTGTGCAGCTCGGTGCCGATGAAGGTCAACCAGGACTGCATCTTGTAGCGTTCCAGGGTGCCGTTGGCCGGCGCGAGTTTTTTGTCGGGGACCTGGTCGGCAATGTATTGCACGATGGCCGGGCCCTCGGTGAGGCGCGTGCCGTCGTCCAGCTCCAGCAGAGGCACATAACCGAGCGGGTTGATGGTGTAGTAGTCGGTGCCGTCGTCAAGCTGGTGGGTTTTGGTGGGGGCAGCCAGGTGTTCGAACTTCAGGCCGGACTCGTGCAGCGTAATGTGGGGAGAAAGGGAGCAGGCGCCGGGAGAATAATAAAGTTTCATGGTTTTCCTTCGGGATGGAGGCGTGGGCGCCAGGACGGGGCCACGCGCCTGCCGATGCTATCGCTTACCGGCCTTCCTTGCAGGCCCAGCACAATACGTGCATGGCAAGAATTTTCAAATGGGTGTTGGCTGCGGCACTGGCCGCTGTGCTTTTGCTGGTCGGTGTGGCGCTGGTGCTGCAAGGCTGGGTGAGCAGCGACGATTTCAGGCAGCGCATGGAGCGTGAGGCCACGGCAGTGCTGGGCCTGCCGGTTCAGCTCGAGGGTATCGAGGTGGCGCTCTGGCCGCTGCCTGCGGTGGCGCTGAACGGTGTTCGTGTGCAGAGCCGGCCGCCCCTGACCCTGGCGCGCCTGGAGTTGCGGCCGGGCTGGCTGGCATTGCTGCAGGGTCGGCTGGAAATCGCCACGCTGGTGCTGCGCGATGCGGTGCTGCCGCAGCAGGCGATTGATGTGGTGCTGCTTTCGCTACAAAAAAGGAAGCAGTCTGCGCCCGCCGGATCCGGGCTGCCGCCAGAAAAAGCGCCCAAGCCGGACGGCGATGCCAAAGTTGCCGTGACCGACTGGCTGCCGCGCCGCGCGCTACTGCAGGGCGTGAGCTGGATCAGCCTCAAGGGCGCCGCCACTACGATGGATGCGGAACTGCGCCTGGGCGGCGACGGCCTGCTCGACGACGCGACACTGCATGTGGTCAAGGGCAACCTGCAGGGGCTGCGCGGCCGCCTGCAGCGCGAGGAGGCCGGGCAATGGGCGCTGCATGTGGACGTTGGCGGCGGCACGGTGGCCGGCCGCATCGGCATGCAGACCGCACCGGGTGCTCAGGCGCTGACGCTGCAGGGCCAGCTGGAGACCAGGGGCGTCGAGGTTTCGGCGCTGACGGCGCCGAACCGGCCGCTCAGCGGCAAGCTCGAAGCATCAACCACCCTCAACGCCAGTGCCGCGACAACGGCCGGCCTGGTGGAGGCGCTGCGCACCGAGACACGTTTCACGGTGAAAGATGCTGTGCTCAACGGCATGGACCTGGTGAAAGCGGTGCAAACCGTGGGCTTGAACCGGGGCGGGCAGACGCGGCTGGACACCTTGGCCGGGCAGGTCCAGTCGCAGGGCCGGGCGGCGCAGCTGAACAACCTGGTGGCAAGTTCGGGTGCGCTGAGCGCCACCGGCCAGGTGGCGGTGTCGGCCACGCAGGCATTGAACGGGCGTGTCAACGTGAGCTTGGGCAACACCTTGGGCGTGCCGCTGGTGGTGGGCGGCACGCTGGCTGCGCCGGAAGTTACGCTGACCCGGGGTGCCCTGCTGGGTGCGGCCATCGGCACGGTCATGGTGCCCGGCGTGGGGACCGGCGTCGGCATGGAGCTGGGCGACCGCGCCAGCGAGCGCCTGAAGAAGCTTTTTGGCCGTTGAGTAGCTACCATTTTTCGGTCAGAATGACCGGAAGCCCCTGTTGAGCGTGCATTTTCAGCTATTGAAAATATAGCGCTATGGGGATCCGGGTATTGTCCTACAGCGGCATGGGTGGGCTGCTGATTCGTCAGGCGGCACCCGGGATTTACGATTTCCCGGATGTATGGACAGTTCGCACGCGGAAGCGTTCGATGTGTTCGTGCACGGTATTTTCCGGGAGAACCAAGATGTTGAAGTACGCCATTATTTTCGCGATCATTTCTCTGATTGCCGGAGCCTTGGGCTTCGGCGGCATTGCCGCAGGATCGGCGGGCATTGCCAAGATCCTGTTCGGCCTGTTCCTGATCCTGGCCGTTGTTTTTGTGGTGTTGGCAGCCCTCGGTGTGGGTGCGGCCAAAAAAGTACTCAAGTAGATGCCGGCTGGGATTGTCTGGACTGGCAATGGCATGGCTGTGCTGAAACCGTCCCGGCCGGATGGCCGGGCGACGGAAGTAGAAGTAAAGCGCGACACGGGGCGGTGGGCCAGCATTGCGCAGCTATTGTTGCTGGCACGCCTGCGCGCACGCAACCGCCGCGACCTCGCCGTAGACTCACTCGAGCGCGCTGCCCAGGTGATGCTGGTCACCTGCAAACACTGGTTTTCCGTGGCTCACGGCAGCGCCCCTTCCGCTGAAGAGCCGGCACCGGTTGCCGACGCTTCATCCACCTCCAAAGGCCCTGATGCACATCGCGACGATTGACTGCCTGCTCGAGTACGAGGTAGCGAGCCCCACCCATTTCTGTTTCAACATTGAGGCGGCCTTTCACGAGGCCCACCAGGTGGTGGAAGAGCGGCTGACGGTGACGCCCAGCGTCAAGGTGCGCCACTTCTGCGATGAGCGCACCGGCACCCGCTTTTTCCGGCTCGATGCGGCGCGTGGCCAGGTGTCGGTGAACTACCACGCGCAGGTCGAGCTCCGGCATGCGCCTGTGCCGGCGCACCTGGAAGAGGCGGCCGTGACAGCGGTGCCCGACGAGGTGCTGCATTACCTGATGCCCAGCCGCTATTGCGAGTCCGACGTGATGAGCCGTGCGGCGCAACAACTGTTCGGCCATATCTCGCCGGGCCTCTCGCGGGTGCAGGCCATTGAAACCTGGATTCACGATTCCATCCAGTACCTGCCGGGCTTCAGCAATTCAACCACCACCGCTCAGGAGGTGTTTGTGCAGCGCGCCGGTGTCTGCCGCGATTTTGCGCATCTGGGCATCACGCTGTGCCGGGCGCTGAACATTCCGGCGCGCCTGGTGGTGGGCTATGTTTATTTTGACGAGCCGCCGCAGGACTTTCACGCGGTGTTCGAAGCCTGGCTTGACGGCCGCTGGGTGCTGTTTGACGCGACCCGCATGGCACCGAACGACCGGCTGGTGCGTGTGGGCACCGGACGCGATGCCAAGGACGTGGCCTTTGCCACGATATTCGGCCAGGTGCAGATGCTGCGCAAGGAGCTCATGGTGGACCAGGGCGACAGGCCGGCCGACGAGGCTGTCGGTGAACAGCCCGCCGCGCCGTCCCTGGTGCCGGCCTGATCAGGTTCCGGCTGCTTCGGCCGCCGCCGCCCGGGTGCCGCGCCTGAGCACCAGCAGCCCGAAGAGCGTGGCCGTGATGTACATGCTGACGGAATAAATGGCCGCCGGCAGCGCAAGCTGAAAATTGTCCAGCACCGCCAGTGCAATAAAAATAGCCAATGTGGAGTTGTGGATGCCGATCTCGTAGCTGATGGCGGTAGACATGGGCTTGTCCAGGCCGGCCGCGCGCGAGAGGTAATAGCCGGCCAGCAGGCTCACCAGATTGAACGCCACCACGGCCGGACCTATCGATGCAAAGCTGGTGCTCAGCGCCTGCCACTCCTTGGCGAGCGCACCGATAGCCACCACGGCCAATACCAGGGCGCTGAATACCTTCATCGGTTTTTCCGAGCGTGCCGCGAAAACCGGCTTCAGCCGGCGCACCCACATGCCGATGAACACCGGCACCAACACAATCGCGATCACCTCGACGACCTTGCCGAACTGCAGCGGCACCACCTGTCCGGTTTTGGCAAAGTGGTTGATGGCCCAGTTGGCGATCAGCGGCAGGGTGACGATGGACAGCACGGTGTTGATGGCCGTCAGCGAGATGTTCATGGCCACATTGCCGCCGAACAGGTGGCTGAACAGGTTGGCCGAAATACCGCCGGGGGAAGCGGCCAGCAGCATCAGGCCCACGGCAAACAGCGGCGGCACCTTGAGCAGCACAATCAGCCCGTAGCAGGCCAACGGCAGGGCTACGATTTGCAGCAGCAGCGCAACCACTACAGCCTTGGGGTGTTTGAAGAGGCGCGTGAAGTCCTGGGTGCCCAGCGACAGCCCCAGGCCGAACATGACCAGGGCCAGCGCGGCCACCAGCAGCTGGGTCACGATGGGTGAACCGGTCATGCGGATGCCTCCGTGCGGTTCATGACTTGTAGCTTTCGTCGAGCCGGTCCAGCTTTCTGATCAGTGCCGGCCAGGCAAAGGCGCCGCCCAGGCCGCTGGTCTGTACCCGCATAGCCTCGGCCACACCCTTGACGATTTGCGGATGGACTTCAATGAGTTCGCCGCCAGCCTGGGCGTCGAGCTGGATGCGGCAGGTGTTTTCGAAGGTGTACATGGAGAGAAAAGCATCGGCAATTGTCTTGCCGACCACCAGCAGGCCGTGGTTGCGCAGCATGAGGAAGTTGGCCTTGCCCAGGTCGGCCTGCAGGCGCGGCTTTTCGTCGTCACGGAAGGCCACGCCTTCATACGCGTGGTAAGCCAGCGAGCCCAGCACAAAGGTGGACTGCTGGCTAATGGGCAGCACGCCGCATTTTTGCGCGCTGACGGCAACGCCGGCGCGGGTATGGGTGTGCAGCACGCAGCCGGCGTCGCTTCTGGCTTCATGCACGGCGCTGTGGATCACAAAGCCGGCCGGGTTGACCGGAAACGGCGAGTCGATCACCTTGTTGCATTTGTCGTCCACCTTGACCAGGCTGGACGCCGTGATCTCGTCGAACATCAGGCCGTAGGGGTTGATCAGGAAATGGTGCGCGCCTGCACCGCTGACGGAGTCGGGCAGCTTGGCGCTGATGTGGGTGAACACCAGGTCGCTCCAGCCGTAAAGGGCTGCCAGCCGGTAACACGCGGCCAGATCGCAGCGGAGCTGCCATTCTTCGGCGCTGACAACTTCCTTGAGTGAGGGGATATGCATGGTGTCTCCTGTGGGGTGGTTGGGTGTGTGTTGCACGATACGCCGGTACCAAGGTGGCAGCGGTCACCTGTTTGACATGCGACACATGAGCGTGGGTGTTTTTGGTTGCTATAAAATCAGGAGCTGACAGCGCCCGTGTGATAAGGGCTGAGGGCCAGTTTGACCTTGAATTTGGGTTGGTGTCAATGCCGGACCGGACCGGCCTCCAGGCCTGGTGGGCAGGCCTGCCGGAATTCGCTGGGGCTCAGGCCCGTGTGCTCGCGGAACACGCGGCTGAAGTGCGAGAGGTTGCTGAAACCCCAATACAGCGCTATGTCAGTGATGGGGCGCGCCTGGGGCCCGCTTTGCTGCAGCTCGCGTATGCAGGCCTCCAGACGCAGGTGCAGGATGTGGCTGGCCAGGGTGTCGGTTTCGCCGGCGAAGGCGTTGTGCAGATGCCGCTTGCTGCAGTTCAGCGCCTGGGCAATCTGGTCGATGGACAGGGCCGGGTCGCGCAGCCGGGTGGCGACGTAGCCGCGTATCCGGTCCTTGAGCGCTTCGCGCTGGGTCACGGCGGTTTCCTGCCCGGCGAGTTCGATCAACGAGAGCCGCACCAGCTGGGCAATGAGTTCACCGGCACCGCGCGCCGCGGCCGCGCTCATGTTGGGCAGCTCCTGGTAGGTGCTGCGCATGGTGGTCAGCGCCACGCGGGCGATGCCGCTGGCGCCACCGACATGGCGCGCCATCAGGGTGTCCAGCGGCAGGCCGCGCTCGAGGATCTGGGCCTTGGGCAGCATGACGATCAGGTGTTCTACGCGTTCGGGGTTGTCCACCGCGTAGGAGCCGGTGGTGTCGTAAATGGTCCAGGCTCCTGGGCTGACCCAGGCGCGCCGGCCCATCTGCTCGACACCAGCGCGGCCCTGCAGCGGCGCGACGATCTTGAGGTAGCCGGCGTCGCTGGCGCGCGCCATGTCGGGCGTGCGCACGACGCGATGGCGGTTCGCTTCCAGCCGTGTCAGCACCACATCGCCCGCCTGGGCAGTGACCATTTCACCGTCGAAATCGGTGTCGCCGTAAAGGTCCGATTCCAGGCCACCGAAATGTTTCCAGACCCACTCGCGCCACACGGGCGCGCGCTCACGCGGCGCGAAATTGTCGGTGGATACCAGGGTGGCCGCGGTCATGCTTGTCTCCGGTGGGATGGGGCTCGGCCCATGACAAAGATTATGGGCGTTGGGGCCGGTTCTGTTGCAGCGTGGGGCCGAGGGTTAACCCCAGTCGCCATGCGCTGCCCGACAACTGCTTTGTGCGCGCTCAGCAAAGCGCAGACGGCTGCCCCTGCTTACCATCTGCTTTCACTGCCCGCCGGGCGCCTACAACGAGGAGACATTCATGGTTCAGCCATCCAGACGCACATTGATCCAGGGCGCCGCAGCCGCCGTCGGCGCCGCGGCCTTCGCGCCTTCCCTTTTTGCCCAGACGGGCCCCGTGCGCATCGGCTACGCGATTGCCCGCACTGGCCCGTGGACGGGCGGCGCGCAGGTCAGCCAGGAGCCCAACTACCTGCTGTGGGCCGAGCAGCAGAACGCGGCTGGTGGCCTGGACGTCAAGGGCACCAAACGGCCTATCGAGCTGATCAGTTCCGACGACCGCAGCGACATCGAAACCTGCGTGCGCTCGTATGAAAAACTCATGGGCAGCGACAAGGTCGATTTGATCCTGCCGCCCTGGGGCTCGAACGCCAATTTTGCGATCGCTCCGTTGGCCAACCGCATGGGTTACCCAGTGCTGGCGCCCACCGCGCTGTCGCGCAAGCTGGTTGAGCTGAAGCTGCCGAACTTCTTCTTGCTGCTGCAGCAGCCCGACCGCATGGTGGGCGCGCTGGTAGACATGCTGGTGGCGAATGGTGTGAAAACGGTGGCCGTTATCTACGTGGACGACCTCTTCGGTCTGGAGAATTTCTCGGCGCTGAAAGTGGCGCTGCGCAGCACCGGCATTCAGGTGGTGGAAGAAAAAAGCTACCCCGGCGACATCAAGGATCTGTCACCGGTGCTGCGTTCCATCAAGGACAAGAACCCGGAGGCCTTCATTGGCCTGAGCTACCCGCCCGACACCATCCTGGCCAGCAAGCAGTCCAAGGAAATCGGCTTCAACCCGCGCTTCTACTATGCCTCGGTCGGCACCGCCTTCCAGCTTTACCGCAACGTGATGACACCGGCCGGCGCCGAAGGCGTGCTGGGCATGGGCTCGTGGAACAGCAAGACCAGCCCGGCCGCCAAGGCTTACTTCGACGCACACACCAAGAAGTTCGGCGGCAAGGAGCCGGACCGCTGGGCCAGCGGCCACTGCTGGGCCGGCCTGGAGATCCTGCAGGCGGCCGTGGCCAAGGCCGGTCTGGACCGCAAAGCGATCCGCGACTACATTGCCGGCAACACGCACAAGACCATCATCGGCGACATCAAGTTCACCGGCAGTGAAAACACCGCCACGCCGGGGACGGTGGGCCAGTGGCAGAACGGCGAGTTCGAGGTGGTGTGGCCGCAGAAGGTGGCCACTGCCAAGCTCAGCCTCGTCAAGTCCGCCTGGAAATAAATAGAAGACTCCCCCCGAAGCGCCTTTGGCGCCTCCCCCTCGAGGGGGCGACACCTGCGGCCCGGCATAGCCGGTTCCGCGGTGTCCCTGAAACAGACACCCATGTCCCTTTTTTCCTGGTTTGAATTGATTGCCTCCGGGCTCATCACCGGCGGTATTTACGCGCTGGTGGCGCTCGGCCTGAATTTGCAGTACGGCCTGATGCGCATCCTGAACATTGCGCACGGCGAGTTCCTGATGCTGGGCGCCTACCTGACCTGGATGGCGCACACCACACTGGGCCTCTCGCCGCTGCTGATGGTGCCGGTGTCCTTTCTGGCGCTGATGGCGCTGGGCCTGGTGATCCACAGGCTGTGTTTCCGGCGCCTGACCGTCACCTCGCCGAATCTCGACATCTTCGAGGCGCGCGGGTTGATGGTGGCTTTCGGCCTGATGTTCCTGGTGCAGAACTTTGCCTCCTTCATGTGGGGCGGCGACCTGCGCGGCTACGACTATCTGGCCGAGCCGGTGAAGATTGGCGAGGCGCAGTTTGCCGGCAACAAGCTGCTGGTGTTTGGCCTGGCGTTGTTGTTCAGCGGCGCGCTGATTGCGCTGCTGCGTTTCACGCTGCTCGGCAAGGGTGTGCGCGCACTGATGCAGTCACCGACCGGCGCTCAGCTGGTTGGCATCGACACCCAGCGCCTGCACCCGCTGATGTTCGGCATTGGCCTGGGCCTGTCCGGCGTGGCGGGCTGCCTGCTGTCCATGGCCTACACCATCACGCCTTCCATGGGCGAGCCCTACACGGTGACCGCGCTGATCGTCATCACCTTGGGCGGCTTCGGCAGCATGAGCGGCGCGCTGGCCGGCGGCCTGCTGCTGGGCGTGGTCGAGGCGCTGGGCATGCACTTTACGAATCCCTCGCTGAAGGCGTTGCTGTCGTACAGCGTGTTTATTGCGGTGCTGCTGCTGCGGCCGCGCGGTTTGTTTGCCAAATAAGAAGAACATGAAAGACAAACAAGTTTTGATCCGGGATCTGCTATTGCTGCTGGCCTTTGCCGGCTGGGCGCTGGCACTGCCACATTACGGCAGCGAGTTCGTCGTCTCGATGGCGCTGACCTGCCTGATGTATGTGGCGCTGTCCTCAAGCTGGGGCCTTTTCTGTGGCAGCACGCGTTACCTGTCGCTGGCGACCTCGGCCTTCTTCGGCATCGGGGCCTACAGCAGTGCAATTGCACTGGAAAAAATGGCCTGGCTCGAGTCGATTGCGCTGGGCGCCGGCATTGCGGCCGTGGTGGCGGTGGTCATGGGTGCTGCCGTGCTGCATTTGCGCGGCACCTACTTTGCGGTGCTGACCTTCGGCATGACCGAGCTGATCCGCCATGCGGTGACCTACTTCGAGAAAAAGGTCACCGGCACGGTGGGCCGGGTGTTGACCGTGGTGCCGGATCGCGACACGATTTACCTGACCGTGCTCGCGCTGGCCGTGCTGGCGGTGTTGGTGTCCATCATCCTCCGGCGCAGCCGCTTCGGCCTGGCGCTGATGGGCATAGGCGCGGACGAGCAGCGCGCGCAGACCCTGGGCGTGAACACACGGCTGATCAAGGTGGCAGGCTTTGCCATGACGGCGGCGTTTGCCGGCGCCGTGGGTGCGGCCATGGCCGTGCGCTGGACCTACATCGACCCGCACACGGTGTTCAATCCCTTCATTGGTTTCCAGACGGTGCTGATTGCGCTGATCGGCGGCGCGATGACTTTGTGGGGGCCGCTGATTGCCGCGATTGTGTTCAGCGTGCTGGCCGAGACCCTGCGACTGCAGGCGCCGCAGGTCTACATGATGTCGCTGGGTTTGCTGCTGATTTTGAGCGTGCTCTACCTACCGGGCGGCCTGGCCTCTCTGCGCTGGGCTACCTTCAGCGGCTGGTGGCGGGACAGCCGCGGCTGGCTGCGCGACCTGGGTAGCAAGGAGCGCAACAATGGCTGAGCTCCTTTTGCAGGCGCGCGACGTCACCGTGCGTTTCGGTGGCCTGACAGCCGTCGATGCCGTCAGTGCTGATTTTCATGCCGGCGAGCTGGTGGGCATCATTGGCCCCAACGGCGCCGGCAAGACCACTTTCTTCAATGCCATCTCCGGCGTGATTGCTCCAACCTCGGGCCAATTGATGGCCGACGGGAAGAATCTGGGCGGCAAGGGTCCGCATCGTTATGCCGCGGCGGGCATTGCGCGTACGTTCCAGACGCCGCGCGTGTTCCCCGACATGGCGGTGGCCGCCAACATTGACTTCGGGCTGAAGTTTGCGGGGCGAAAGCGCAAGGGCTCCTGGCACCTGCGCGACGCGGACAGCATTCTTGAGCTGATTGGCCTGCAAGGGCAGGCAGCGCTGCCTGCTGGAGCCATCACGCCTTCACAGCAGCGCCTGCTTGAGGTCGGCATGGCGCTGGCCACGCGGCCGCGCATGCTGCTGCTCGACGAGGTGGCGGCCGGGCTGACCGAAGCCGAGATTGAAAACATGGCGCAGCTGATACGCCGCATGCGCGACGAACTGGACCTGACCGTGGTGTGGATTGAGCATGCGGTGACGACCCTGTTGCGTCATGTGGAGCGCGTGATCGTGCTGCACCAGGGCCGCAAGATTGCCGACGGCACGCCGGCCGAGGTGGTGCGCAATGCAGAAGTGATTGAAGCCTATCTGGGTGATGAGATGACATCATGATGTGGTTTGCTCCCCCCTTCGTGCTTGGCGGTGCCAGCGGCGCGCATCTGAAAGTCCAGGGCCTGAGCGCCGGTTACGCCGCTTTCCTGGTGTTGCGTGATCTGACACTTGACGTCGAACCGGGCTTGACCTTGATTCTCGGCCCCAATGGTGCGGGCAAGACCACCTTGCTCAAGGCGCTGTCCGGCCTGATTCCGCGCGGCGGGGAAGCGCAGCTCAATGGTGAAGCGCTGCCCAAAAAAGCCAGTGACATCGTTAAAGGCGGCATGGCTTTGGTGCCGGAAGGCCGGCAGTTGTTCCCCCAGATGACGGTTACTGAAAATCTGGAGCTCGGCGGCTGGCTGGTTGCCAAGGCCGAACGTGCGCGGCGGCTGGAGCAGGCCTTCAACGATTTTCCCAAGCTGCGCGAACGCGCGCAGCAACTGGCCGGCACCATGAGCGGCGGCGAGCAGCAGATGGTGGCGGTGGCGCGCGCCATGATGAGTGCGCCGCGCCTCTTGATGCTCGACGAACCGTCGCTGGGCCTGGCGCCGCGCATGGTCGACGAGCTGCTGGCGATCACGCGCCGCATTGCCGACGCCGGCACCACGGTGCTGATGGTCGAGCAGAACGTGAAGAAGGCGCTGGCCGTGGCCGACCGCGGCTACGTGCTGGAGCGCGGCACGCTGGTGGCTAGCGGGCCGGCGGCGCTGCTGGCGCGTTCGACCGTCATTCGCGAAGCCTATCTCGGTGCGGCGCCCGCGCCCACTAAAACCATCGCGTCTCAACCCGAGCGCATCCTGTAATTTTCAAGGAGTATTTCCATGTCTGACATGTCCATGCAGATCAACGGCCTGAAGGTCACCGCTGAAAAGGGCGCCACGTTCGAGCGCCGCAACCCGCTTGATGGCAGCGTCGCCACGCGCGCGCCGGCAGCCTCGCCGGCCGACGCGGTGATGGCGGTGGAAGCTGCTGCCGAGGCCTTCAAGACCTGGAGCGAAACCGGACCGGGCACGCGCCGGGCCTTGCTGCTGAAGGCCGCCGACGCCCTCGAAGCCAAGACGCCGCAATTCATAGAGGCCGTGGCCGCTGAAACCGGCGCTTCGGGCATGTGGGCCGGCTTCAACGTGATGCTGGCTGCCGGCATGATCCGCGAGGCGGCCTCGCTGACCACACAGATCAGCGGCGAGGTGATTCCATCCGACGTGCCGGGCAGCCTGGCCATGGGGGTGCGCCAGCCGGCTGGTGTGGTGCTGGGCATTGCGCCGTGGAATGCACCCATCATTCTCGGGGTGCGCGCGATTGCCACGCCGCTGGCCTGCGGCAACACCGTGATCTTCAAGGGCTCGGAAAACTGCCCGCGCACGCATCAGCTGATCGTGGAAGCTTTTGCCGATGCCGGTTTTCCGGCCGGGGTGGTTAACTACATCACCAACGCACCGGCCGACGCCGGCATCGTGGTCGAGGCCATGGTGGCGCACCCGGCGGTGCGGCGCGTCAACTTCACCGGTTCCACCAAGGTCGGCAAGATCATTGCGATGACCTGCGCCAAATACCTCAAGCCCGTGGTGCTGGAGCTGGGCGGCAAGGCGCCGCTGGTGATTCTGGACGACGCGAACATCGACGACGCGGTTAACGCCGCCGCCTTCGGCTGTTTTGCCAATAGCGGCCAGATCTGCATGTCCACCGAACGCATCATCGTGGACCAGAAGATCGCCGACGCTTTTGTGAAGAAGTTCGCGGCCAAGGCCAGCGCCTTGCCGGTGGGCGACCCTCGCAAGCCCGAGCCAGTGGTGCTGGGCTCGGTCATCGGCATGGGCACGGTGGAGCATTGCAACGCGCTGATCGACGATGCGCTGGCCAAAGGCGCGAAGCTGGCCTGTGGCGGCAAGGCCGAAAACACGCTGATGCCCGCGACCGTGCTGGACCATGTGACACCCGCCATGCGCATCTACCACGAAGAAACCTTCGGTCCGGTCAAGTGTGTGGTGCGTGTGAGCGGCGTCGAGGAGGCCGTGGCCTGCGCGAACGACAACGAATACGGCTTGTCGTCAGCCGTCTTCGGCGGCGACATCGCGCGCGCGTTCGGTGTCGCGCAACGCATCGACTCCGGCATCTGCCACGTCAACGGCCCGACGGTGCACGACGAGGCGCAAATGCCGTTTGGCGGGGTGAAGGGCAGTGGCATGGGGCGCTTTGGTGGCAAAGCGGGAGTGGCCGAGTTCACCGAGCTGCGCTGGGTCACGATTCAGACGACGCCACGGCATTACCCGTTCTGACCTGGCGTCAGCCGGGGGAGGGGATTCCTTGCATCACGCTGCGTCCCCGGTTTGCGTTGAGTTGGTAGGTCGGACTCCCCACTCCCAACCCCCCGCCCTTCCCTCGCCCCGCTGGGCGATGGAAGGGAGCCTCATTTGGCCGTGTGTGCTGCGCTCGCGTGCAAACATGAAGGTCAGTTGGGATTCCCGTGCAGGAAGCGGTGCGCGCTTCCTGCACTCCGGATTGAGTCCGGTATTGGTTGCTCTCCCACCCGTTGGGCTGGGCTGAGGAGCGCAGGCAAAAGCGGATCGCGCTTTTTCAGTATCGGCTTATGTCTTGCCCCTGAATGCAAAACTGACTTTGAGGTCGTTCAACCACCGCACATCGAGCAGCCCGTCGTGCTGCATGCGCCCCACGACGATGGCAGGATGCACGCCAATGGATTTCGCGAATTGGGTGATGGCGGGCTTGGTTTTTGGAAGGTCGGCCAACGCAGCTGCGGCAACCGGCGTAATCAAAAAATCACGCGCCCACGCATTGGCCTCTTTCTCTTCCTTTGATGAAGACCCCCCTTTTGAGGGATCATCCAAAAACACGGATTTTTTCTGCTGGCTGTGCAGCAATATGTGCGCCGCCTCATGAAAAAAGCTGAACCAAAAGCGGTCGTTTTGCTTGCCGTACAAAGACAGCTGAATCAAAGGCCGCCGCGCATGCAACCACCGCGCGACACCGGATACATGCGTTCGGGGCAATGCAGGAACCAGCACAAACGCAACGCCGGCCTCGTGGAGAAGCCGCTGCATGGGGGGCTGAAACTCTTGGGGCGCTTGACAGGTCAACCCACGCACTTCCGCCAGTGCCGTCTTGAACCGCGCTTCGTCATAGGCTGGTCCATCCAGCTTTTCCGCCATGCGTTCGCCCATGCGCAGCCAAGCGGATATGGCAGCCACATCTGCCTGATCTTCGCGGCTGCGGCGAAAGGCCAGTTCCATACAGCCGTATTGGCTGTCCCACTGGTCAGGGCTGGCTACCCCGAAGAAGCCGAGCAACTCGCCGACCAGACCGGGTTTGGACTTGGCATCGAGTCGCCGCTTCGGCAGCACGCCAATGTCCATCAGCTCTTTGATCGGAAAACGCTCCAGCCAAGGCACCATGGCCGTTTGGCGCTCGGTAGCATCCTGCATTGCCACGCGCTCACGGTACTGCGCTTCACGGGTCAACCAGAAACCAACCGATGCCCCCAGCACGTTCTGCAAACGAATGGCTGCGTCTTCCGTCAGCGGAACTTTGGCCTTGATGAGTTGGTTCACGTGCTTGAGCGAGTACCCCAAGCGGTCCGCCAGCTGCTGCTGCGTCCACTCGCGCTCTTCAAGCAAGTCAAGAATGGTGTCCCCGGGAGGTGACACCCAATCCGGCGCGAAAGGCGCATCTGCGCCGCGTTGTGCCAAGTCAGTCATGGTAGTCCCCGATGTATTCAATGCACACGATGGTCACTGCGGACCAGTCGATGGATGCGTCGTCCCGACGCGGTATGGGTTCATTCGCAGGCGCAAAGACAAGGCGCCAGCCGCCTGCCAATTCCAGAGAAAATTGACCAAGACGATTCCCTTTGAGTGGATGCGGTTTGCCTGCCACCAAATCGGTAACACGCGAGTTTGCTGCAATATCGGCCAATCGCGTTTGCAGCTTGCGTGCACAGTTATCCCCAAGCTTCTTAGCCGCTACCGCTTTCTTTTCACAAAGTTCGCGTAGCTGCTGGTCCTTGAATTTGATCTCCAAGAACGCCTCCGTTTCGTTTCCGGGATTCTATCATTTATTTACCTATCAGGTAAATAACATTAAGCCGCCTCGCCGATCAACACTTCCGCCAGCAGCGCCTGCTGGGTGCGGGCGGCGGTGAGGCGCTGGCGCAGGTCGGCGCACAGGGCGCGCAGGGAGGCTACGCGGGCGACGATGCGGGATTGTTCGGCGAGGGGAGGCATGGGGAACGCGCAATCCTTCAACTGCGTCATATTGATCGAAGCCAAGTTCGTAGTCTGCTTTGCAGATGAAGCGAAATAGGCCCGAGCAACTGCCGAATTCAGATACATCTCAGCCCAAACAGGGTTCCATTGCGATGAGGTGCCGCGGGCTTTGAATATGTGGTTCTGATGCCCGCAACTGGGAATTTCGTCGCGCCAAATGGCGGTGCGACCGACCTTGTCCCAATCGCCTCCCTCGGTGATGAGCAAATCACCATGCACGAGCTGAAAGCGCTCAAGTTCACTGCTGTCGATTACGACGTCTTTCATTGAAGCCAGGTTCAAATGCCAACGCTGGACATTCGCCACACGCAGGTATGGCAACGAAATAGGAGAAGGAATTGCAGTTTTTCGACCCAGCGTGACGCCGCTTGAAATCACCACGATCTCGCCTAGCTTCACCCATTCCCATCCCTGAGGCAACTCAAACGGCTTCTCATCCTCCGCAATCGGCGGCAGGGGTTTGTCGCGTTTGATCTTGCCCTCGGCAATAAGGCGGTCTTTCTCTGCGCGGATTTTTTGCAGGAGGGTGCTGGCGGGTTCGTCCTGGGGGTCCTGGGGGACGAGGAGGCCGCGCACGGCGAGTTGGAGGATGGTTTGCTCCAGGGTGTCCACGGCCTCGGGGCGGTCGAGCAGCAGGTCGAAGTGGGTGGCGACGCGGTGCCAGTGGTCGGTCAGCTCTTCGGGGGTGGAGCTGGTGGGGAGCGTGCTGAGCAGGGTGCGAACCAGCTGTTCGTGTTGTGTGGCTTCGAGGCGGGCCTTGGCCTCAAGCGCGTCGCACAGGCGCATGAGCTCTTCGACGCGAGTGACGATGCGAGATTGTTCGGCGAGAGGTGGGAAGCCAATAACTGTGGCGATAACTTTCTCGCGTGAGATGTTGGGTTGTGCGCCACCCGCACCGATGCTGATGAAGTATGGCTTCAACGCCTTCATAAGCAGC
This sequence comes from Polaromonas sp., assembly GCF_039930745.1. Lineage (GTDB taxonomy): Bacteria > Pseudomonadota > Gammaproteobacteria > Burkholderiales > Burkholderiaceae_C > Polaromonas. The sequence goes on from NZ_JBDTTH010000023.1 coordinate 22,194, forward strand.
AGCAGATACGTGTTGGACAAACCCGCGAAGGGCGTGCAGGCACAGACCGCCTGGTTGGTCGTAGCAATAACGGACAGGATCGCAGTTTTGCCAATGGTTGCGCCATACATGGCAATCAACACATCCCCGACTTGATTCAGACGAAGGGAGCAATCGCGCAGCGCCGCGTCGGTCACCGTTTCTTCTGACTCAGATAGGAAGTCTGCGTTTAGTTCGCCGGATTTGAACCAGGGAATATCACCGCCGTAGTAGCTGCTGTTTGATCGCGAGGGCGTTGCGCCAGCCCCCCAGTCGCCAAGATTTCCGAGGCGCTCCCATTCCCAGGTACTTGGCAAGGCAAACCCGGTTTCGCTTTCGTCAATCGGATCAAGCGGCTTTAAGCGCCGAATCTTTCTTTCGGCAATCAGCCGGTCTTTCTCGGTGCGAATCTTCTTTAGCAGCTCGCTCGCCGGCTCCTCGCTGGGGTCTTGCGGTACCAGTTTCCCCTGCACGGCCAGGGTCAGAATCAGCTCACGGAGTTTGGCCACGCCGTCGGGTGCGGTGGCCAACAGGTTCAAATTTGATAGCAGCATGCGCTCATTCAGCAAGGGCTAGAGGGTGTTTTTATTCATCAATGCCTGCAGTTGCTGCTCGGCCAGGTGGATGAGGGACGCGGCCTGTTGCAAGCATTCTTGCAGGGCCTGGTCGGTGACGAGTTCGCCGTCGTAGTCGCTGAGGTTGCGCTGCTTGCGCAGGGCGTCGAGCACGCGCACGGTGGCGGGGCTGACCCCAAGCGTGTGCACCAGGCATGCGATGGTGGTTTGGTGGTGGCCGGGCTTGCTGGTGCTGGTGCGCCAGCCCTGGGCGTGCAGGGCGGCATCGGCCACGGCGCGGATGGCGGTGTAGGCGCAGTCGAAGCGGGTCTCGGTGCTGTTGTCGGTTCGCTGTGCGTCTTGCAGGCGGGTGTGTGCGTTGGCCAGCAGTTTGCGCAGCAGGGCGGCAGAAAATGGCACTTGGTCGAGCTGACCGATACGCGCCAGGTTGTTGAGCTCTTCTTCAGGCATTCAGGCTTCCGATCAACAGGATTTGGGGCTTGGCCAGCAGTTCTTGCACAAAGGGGTTGGCCTCTCGCTGGCTGGTGGCCCATTCGGTGGGCGTCATGACCTTGGGATTGATGTCGCGCCCCAGCTGGGTCTGGGCGGCGTGGGTGGCTTCCACCACCTGGCCAAAGCTGGCGCTGCCCACCACCAGCAGGTCCACATCGCTGCCGGCATGCGAACTGCCGCTGGCCATGGAGCCAAACACCAGCGCCAGCGTCACGTGCTCACCGAGGGGTTGCAGGGCCTGGCGCAGCACATCAGCCAGGCCGGTGGTTTTGCGCACCAGGGCCTGCAGTTCGGCAAAAACGGGGTGATCAGGGTTGGCCTGAAAGTGCACCTGGTTGCCCACGCGCTCACTGTGCAGCAGGCCGACGTGGCACAGCGCATCAAGCTCTTTTTTCAAGGTGCCAGGGGCGGCCTGCGTTTGTCGGGCCAGTTCGCGCAGGTGCACTTTTTGGTCGGGCTGCATGAGTAGCAGCGCCAGCACTTTGCGCCGGTACTGGTTGGGGAACAGCAGCTCAGAGAGGGATTGGTGTGTTTTCAAAATAGAAACAAACGTTTTTTAATTGAAAACGAATTATCCGAAAAAAGCTGCAATTTGGCTACTGCTGGTTGCCAAGCGAAGCCGAGGCCAATGACATATTGCTCCGAATTTCATAGCGCTTTGCGCATATTCAACGGGGGTTTGACAGCGATTTGGCCAATATATCGCGCAGTTCGTCGCGCAGCGCCTGCGCCTCGCCCTGCAGGCGCTGGTAGTCGGCCAGCAGGTGTTCGGGGTTGTGGTCTTGTACCTCGCCGACATGGGGGTTCTTCTGGTCGAGGTTGTAGTTGGCGGCCTTGATCTGCGCAATGCTGACCTTCCAGGCGCGTTCGTTTTCCACCCGGCTGGCAAAGCCATCGGCCTCGCTGCCCCACCAGGCTTTCTCCGCATCAAACTCTTCGATGCGGATGGGCTTGGTCTTGTTGTAGTTCTTCACGCCCGCCGGGTAGGGGTGCTCGTAGTACCAGACGTCGGTGGTGGGCTGGCCTTTGGTGAAGAAAAGCAAATTGGTTTTGATGCCGGTGTAGGGCGCGAACACGCCGTTGGGCAGGCGCACGATGGTGTGCAGCTTGCACTCATTCAGCAGTTGCTCCTTGATGCGGGTTTTGACGCCTTCGCCAAACAGGGTGCCGTCGGGCAGCACCAGCGCGGCGCGGCCGCCGGGTTTGAGGATGTGTTTGATGAGCACGAGGAACAAGTCGGCCGTTTCCTTGGTGCGCACGTCGGCAGGGTAGCCGTGCTCGATGCCCGGCTCTTCGGTGCCGCCAAAGGGGGGGTTGGTCAACACGATGTCTACACGCTCAGCAGATGTGTATTCCCTCAGCGGCCGGGCCAGGGTGTTGCCGTGAATGATCTGGCTGGGCACGGGGATGCCGTGGAGCATGAGGTTGGTAATACACAGCATGTGGGGCAGCTGTTTCTTCTCGACGCCGCCGACGCTGGTTTGCAGCAGGGCCTCCTGGTCGGGCGTGTGCACCTGCTTGCGCAGATGCTCGATGGCGCAGACCAGAAAGCCGCCGGTGCCGGTGGCCGGGTCCAGCAGCTTTTCGCCCAGACGCGGGTTGATCTGGTCCACCATGAACTGGGTGACGGCGCGCGGGGTGTAAAACTCGCCCGCGTTGCCGGCGCTTTGCAGGTCACGCAATATCTTTTCGTACAGGTCGTTGAACTGATGCCGCTCGGTCTGGCGGTTGAAGTCGATGGTGGCAAGCTTGTTGATGATCTGGCGCAGCAGGTGGCCGCTTTTCATGTAGTTGAAGGCGTCTTCAAACACGCCGCGCACCACAAAGCCGCGCGGGTTGCGCACGGGGTCAGCGCTCAGGCCCTTGAGGCCGGGGAACAACTCGTTGTTGACGAAGTTGAGCAGGGTGTCGCCGGTGATGCCCTCCGCATCGGCAGCCCAGTTGCGCCAGCGCAGTGTTTCTGGAATGGGGCTGGTGTAGCTGTCGCGGGTGAGTTCGAGGTCTTCTTCCAGTGCGTCAAACACCTTGAGGAACAGCAGCCAGGTGAGTTGGCTGATGCGCTGGGCGTCGCCATCGACGCCGCTGTCCTGGCGCATGACGTCCTGGATGGATTTGATGGTGGGGGTGAGGTTGGACATCTATAAGGTTTGAGGAAAAAGTTCGGAGTGTTTTAAGGCTCTGGCCCTTGTGGGACGGGCGCAACCAGCTATAAATTCAGTAGCAAAAGATGGCTTATGGCGCGGCCGTGTAGAGCTCGTTTTCCAGCGCCTGCAGGGCGGCCAGGTACTGCGGACGGCCACCGAAACTCTTGACCAGTTCCACCGGGCTGCCCAGTGCGTTGAGCGGCTGCACGCGCAGCACCTCGTCGCTTTCCATGGCGGCGATGCCTTCGTCGGCGTATTTGTCGAGCAGGGCTTCGAGCACCTTGCGGGCGGTGGCGCCGTACTGGGTGAAGACGTTGCGCTTTTTGACGCGCCGCGCGCGCTCGCGCCGGGTTAGCGGCGGCATGTTCCACGCCACATGCAGCAGCAAATCAAACGGGTCCAGCCCGGTGAGGCCAGAGGCGGCCACTTCTTCGGCCAGCGCATCCACCAGCACGCCGTGTTTTTCAAGCTCTTCCAGCAGCGCAGCCTTGCGGTCGGCGGCGCTCCAGGCTTGCAGAAAGGCGTCAAGCGAGGTGTATTGCTTTTGCAGGTTGATGCGGGTGTAGTCGCGCAGGCTTTCGGTGATGAGCTTGCCCTCAGCGTTGAGGTACTGCACGCGCTCACGCGCCACCGAAACGGTGACCTGGTTGCCCAGCACGTATTTGACGACGGGTGAGCCGCCGCCACCGAAAGGGCCGAGTGGGTCTTGGGGCTGGCCTTCGACAGGCTCAGGCCGAACGGGGTTGAGGTTGGCAGGGTCCAGCGGATCGGGGGTATCGGGCGGTGCGATCGGGTCGTCACCCTTGGGCTCGTAGATCTGCACCGGATCACCGTCAAAGTCCTTGTCGGCAAACAACTCGGTGGCGCGTTTGAAATCGAGAATGGTGAACCAGCTTTTGCCCAGGTCTTCGCGCAGGCGGGTGCCGCGGCCGATGATCTGCTTGAACAGGGTCATGGACTTGATGTTCTGGTCCAGCACGATCAGTTTGCAGGTTTGCGCGTCCACGCCGGTGCTCATGAGTTTGGACGTGGTGGCGATGACCGGGTAATCCTTTTCGGGGTCAATGAAGTTGTCGAGCTCGCGCTTGCCTTCGGGGTTGTCGCCGGTGACCTGCACCACGTAATTGGATTTGGTGGCGCAGAGGTCGGCGTTGGCGTTGCTGAGCGCCTGGCGCATGCGGGAGGCGTGGTCGATGTCTTCGCAGAACACGATGGTCTTGGCCATGCGGTCGGTGGCCTTGAGGTAGGCGGTAATGCGTTCTGCCACCACGGCGTCTCTTGGCTCCAGCACCAGCTTGCGGTTCATGTCGCGGCCGGTGTAGACGCGGTCTTCGATGATCTGGCCGGTGTTGTCGGTCATGCCTGCGGTGGGGCGCCAGCCGAAGGTGTCTTTGTCGAGGTCCACCCGAATGACTTTGTAGGGCGCCAGGAAGCCGTCTTCAATGCCCTGCTTGAGGCTGTAGGTATAGATGGGCTCGCCAAAGTAGAAAGTGTTGGAGATCTCTTTGGTTTCCTTGGGCGTTGCGGTCAGGCCCACATGCGTGGCACTGTTGAAGTAGGTCAGGATGTCGCGCCACGCAGAGTCTTCGGAGGCGCTGCCGCGGTGGCACTCGTCCACCACGATGAGGTCAAAAAAGTCGGGGCTGAACTGCTTGTAGATGTTGGACGCTTCCTCGGTGCCGGTGACTGCCTGGTAGAGAGAAAGATAAATCTCGTAGCTCTTGTTCACCGCTTTGGTGGTTTTATCTACCGCCAGGTCCACGTCGTCCGCCTCGATCTGTCCTTGCGCATTGATGCGCTCCACGCCTTTGGCATTGGGGCTGAGCTTGGCCATCGCGCCCTTGAAGGGGCGGAAGTCATTGACCATGGTCTGGTCGATCAGGATGTTGCGGTCGGCCAGAAACAGGATGCGTTTTTTGGTGCCGCTCTTCCACAAACGCCAGATGATCTGGAAGGCGGTGTAGGTTTTGCCGGTGCCTGTGGCCATGACCAGCAAGGCGCGCTGCTGGCCAGCGGCAATCGCTTCTACCGTGCGGTTGATGGCGTTGATCTGGTAGTAGCGTGGTGTTTTGCTTGGTGAGTAGGCAAAACCTGCGACGCGTTGTACGTCGGGCGTCCAGCCCTTCCACGCGCAATACCGCGCCCACAACTCGGCAGGGCTGGGGAATTCGTCGAGCGTAAGGTTTTGTTCCAGAACGCCGGTGGTCAGCGTGGTGTCGCGGAACACAAAGCCGTCGCCGTTGCTGGTGAAGCTGAAGGGAACATCAAGCAGCTGCGCATAGTTGATGGCTTGTGCCATGCCGGCGCCCATGGCGTGGTTGTTGTCCTTGGCCTCGATCACTGCAAGGGGTATGTTGGGCTTCAGGCACAGAACATAGTCAGCAAACAGAACGGTTGACTTGTCACGCTGTGCCTTGTTGCCCCTGACCACCACGCGGCCGGCCCGCAGCGGAAATTCCCGATAAATCTGGTCCATGGCATGCCACCCGGCTTTCTCCATGGCCGGGCGGATGAACTTGTCGCAAATGTCGCTTTCGGAAAGCTTCTTCTTGTCCACGAGCATCTCCTCCCTTGAGCCTGATTGTCGCCGCAGAACTCGCCCGGTCTGATGCTTGCGGAATTGCTCTAGGAGGGGGAGGTCAGGCTCTCAAGTTGTGCGAGGTAGCGCAGGGCGTGGCGGTTTGCGTGCTCACCGCTTCCGCACATGTCGAGTGAGGCGGAGAGCCCACCACATACCGCCGGCCGCGTCGGTAGGCCAAAGATCATGCAGCGGTTGGCTGGGTCCAGCTGCACACAGCGCACCCCTGCGGGCTTGCCAAGAGGCATGCCGGGAATCGGCGAGCTGATGGAAGGCGCAATGCAGCAGGCGCCGCAGCCGGGGCGGCAGTTCATCGGAGTCATTTGCTATCAAATAAAGAGCTGTCGACGCCCGTGAAATAAGGGCTAGGTGCCGATTCAGGCATGAAGCCTGCTGCTTGCAAACAACACCTGGTCAATCACCGCCTGCACGTGCTTGCGATGCGCTTCGCTCACCAGATGACCTTGCGTGTCAAACGCATCACCCGCGTGGCCCAGCGCAAACGCACGCGGCGCGACCCAGCATTGCGCGTTGAGCAGAAGCGGCGCCAGATGACTTTGCGAACGCAGGCCGCCGAGCGCGCCCGGCGAGGCGCTGAGCATGCCGACGACCTTGCCGCTGAAGGATTTGAAGCCCTCCTGCCAGGCTGGGTCGGCCTTGACGGGGCTGGAGACCCAGTCGAGGGTGTTTTTCAGCAGGGCGGTGTAGCTGCCGTTGTACTCGGGCGAGCAGATGATCCAGGCCGGATGCTCGAACATGATCTGCTTGAGCTTCATGACATCGGCCGGTGTGCCTTCGGCTTCGAGGTCGGCGTTGTACATCGGGATGTCGAAATCGGCCAGCTCGATGTGGGTCACGTCGGCGCCGGCGGCACGCGCGAGGTCGGCGGCGGCGCGGGCCAGCTTGCGGTTGGAGGAGGCCAGGCGCGTGCTGCCAGCAAAAATCAGGAGTTTCGGGGATGGGTTCATCGCCTGATTTCACCACAGGCCGTGGGGTGAAGAAGCGCATGCCCGACGGGGCGTGATAAACCGGCTAAAATGTACAAAATCCTCTTTTTTGTACAAAATGCACACCATTCCTCTCAGTGAATTCCGCGCCCACGCATCAGCCATGATTGATCTGGTAGAGCAAGGCGAAACCGTGCGGATCTTGCGCCATGGCAAGTTGGTCGCCGAACTGGTTCCGCCCAAACCGGAAGCGCCTGTCAAGGTGCCGAGCTGGAAGCGGCCGATCACGCCGGTGAATATTGTGCGCCCCGACGGAAAAACCGGCGCCCAGCTGATTATTGAAGAGCGCGAAGGCGGCTGGTGATGCGTATCCTGTTTGACACCTCCGCTCTGTACAAGCGCTACAACATCGAACCGGGCCGCGACCAGGTGCTGGCGGCCAGTGACCGGGCCACCGAAGTGGTGGTGGCGGCGCACTGCAAATCCGAGATCGCTTCGGCACTTAATCGCAATCGCCATGACGGATTCCTCAACGCCGATGACTATGGGCGGATCATGCGCGACGTGCAGGGCGATTTTGCAGACTTTACCCTGATGGCGCTGGACAGCCAGGTGGAGGCCCACTCGATCTCGGCCATGGAAATGAGCCGCTTGCGCGCTATGGATGCGCTGCATATCGGCACGGCACAGGCTGCGCGGGTGGACCTGTTTGTCACTGCTGACCGCCGCCAGGCCCTGGCCGCCCAAGCCGTTGGCCTGAAAACGGAATTGATCACGGCCTGAGTGGCCGCTTCCCTGAAAGATACCCATGTTTTACCCGCAAGAATTTGATGTGATCGTGGTCGGCGGCGGCCATGCTGGTACCGAGGCCGCGCTGGCTTCGGCGCGCATGGGCTGCAAGACTTTGCTGCTGTCCCACAACATAGAGACGCTCGGCCAGATGAGCTGTAACCCGTCGATAGGCGGCATCGGCAAGGGCCACCTCGTTAAAGAAGTTGATGCCATGGGCGGCGCGATGGCGCTGGCGACAGACGAGGGCGGGATCCAGTTCCGCATTCTCAACAGCTCCAAGGGCCCGGCCGTGCGCGCCACCCGGGCGCAGGCCGATCGCATTTTGTACAAGGCGGCCATCCGCCGCCGGCTGGAAAACCAGCCCAATCTCTGGCTCTTCCAACAGGCGGTCGATGACCTGATGGTGGAGGGCGACCGCGTGGTCGGCGCCGTCACACAAGTCGGCATCAAATTCCGTTCGCGCACGGTGGTGCTGACGGCCGGGACTTTTCTGGACGGCAAGATCCATGTGGGTCTGCAAAACTACTCGGCGGGGAGGGCGGGCGACCCGCCGGCGGTGTCACTGTCGGCACGGCTCAAGGAACTCAAGCTGCCGCAGGGCCGGCTGAAAACCGGTACGCCGCCACGCATTGATGGGCGCACCATTGATTTCAGCAAGTGCACCGAACAGCCCGGTGACGGCATGCCGGGTGGCACACCCGGGCCGGTGCCGGTGTTCAGCTTCATGGGCGGGCAGATTGCACACCCGAAGCAGATGTCGTGCTGGATCACCCACACCAACGAGCGCACGCACGAGATCATCCGCTCCGGCTTTGACCGCAGCCCGATGTTCACCGGCAAAATTGACGGCGTCGGCCCGCGTTATTGCCCGAGCGTGGAGGACAAGATCAACCGCTTTGCCGGCAAGGAAAGTCACCAGATTTTTCTGGAGCCGGAAGGCCTGACGACGCACGAGATTTACCCCAACGGCATCTCGACCAGCCTGCCTTTTGACATCCAGTACGAACTGGTGCGGTCCATGGCCGGCATGGAGAATGCCCATATCCTGCGGCCCGGCTATGCCATCGAGTACGACTACTTCGATCCACGCGCCCTGAAAACCACGTTTGAAACACGTGCCGTGGGCGGGCTGTTTTTCGCCGGGCAGATCAACGGGACTACCGGCTACGAAGAGGCGGCGGCCCAGGGCATGTTCGCGGGCATCAACGCCGCGCTGCAATGCCAGGGCAAAGAAGCCTGGCTGCCCAAGCGCGATGAAGCCTATCTGGGCGTATTGGTGGACGACCTGATTACCAAGGGCGTGACCGAACCCTACCGCATGTTTACCAGCCGGGCCGAGTTCCGCCTGATGCTGCGCGAAGACAACGCCGACATGCGCCTGACCGAAAAGGGCAGGGAACTGGGGCTGGTCGATGACGCCCGCTGGGATGCCTTCAACCGCAAGCGGGACGCTGTTTCACGTGAAACAGAACGGCTGCGTTCGACTTGGGTCAACCCGCGGAGCCTGCCTGTGACCGAAGCCGAGCGGGTATTGGGCAAGGCGATAGACCACGAGTACAACCTGCTCGATCTTCTGCGCCGGCCCGATGTGAACTACGCCTCCCTGATGTCGCTGGACGGTGGCAGATACGCCAACCCTGACCTGGGACCAGAGGTTTCACGTGAAACATCGGCAGTGGCCGACATGGCCCGCGACGTGGTCGAGCAAATCGAAATTGCCGTCAAATACGCCGGGTACATCGACCTGCAGAAAACCGAGGTCGAGCGGGCGGCCCATTATGAAAACCTCAAGCTTCCGGCCGATCTGGACTACCTGCAGGTCACGGCCCTGAGTTTCGAGGCACGGCAAACCCTGGCCAAGCACCGGCCCGAAACCTTGGGCATGGCTTCGCGTATTTCCGGCATCACCCCGGCGACGGTGTCGCTGTTGCTGGTGCACCTGAAGAAGAATCTCTGGAAAAACATCACCCCGCTGCCATCCACTGCCGAGCAGGCCGAAGCCTGATGCGTGGCGGCGAACAGGATTTGCGCGCCGGACTGAAGGCGCTGCAGCTGGAGCTGAGCGATGACCAGGTGGGCCAGCTGCTGGATTACCTGGACCTGATTGGCAAGTGGACCAAGGTCTACAACCTGACGGCCGTGCGCGACCCGGCGGAAATGCTGACCCACCATCTGCTGGACAGCCTCGCGGCCGTTCCGCCCCTGCGCCGGCATTTGCAACAGGCCGGCCTGGAGCAGGGCGCGAGTCTGCTGGACGTGGGCGCGGGGGCTGGTCTGCCGGGCGTGGTGATCGCCATCTGTTGCCCGGCTGTCCAGGTCACCTGTGTAGACACGGTGGCCAAGAAAGCAGCCTTCATCAAACAAGCGGCGCTGGCGCTGAAGCTGCCCAACCTGGCTGGCCTGCATGCGCGGGTCGAAACCATCAAGCAGCCATTCGACGTCATCTGCTCGCGGGCCTTTGCTTCCCTGCCAGATTTCACGCAATGGTCGGCGGAGGCATTGGCTGCGCATGGCGTCTGGATGGCCATGAAAGGCAAGCACCCAGCCGACGAAATAGTCGCCTTGCCTGCTGGGATGGAAGTGTTTCACGTGGAACAACTGGTGGTCCCTGGGCTGACTGCCGAGCGCTGCATGGTCTGGATGCGGCCCTGCCGCCCTGGCTAATTCCGGCCAATCGCTCTCCTTGGCGAAACCAGCCCCACTTCAGAGCGGGTAACGAATTTCAGCCTCGCGGGCTGACGTAAACTCAAGCCCTCTGTTTCGGAGGTTTTCATGCTCGGTTCATTTGTCGGCGTTGCCGATTACGGCGCGTTTGTGCTCGCCATCGTCGTTTTTCTGTTGATTCCGGGCCCTGGCAACTTGGCGCTGATCACCTCCACCAGCAAAGGCGGAATAGCCGGTGGCATGGGTGCGACTTTCGGGGTGATCGCTGGTGACCAAGTGCTACTCTGGGCGGCTGTGGCTGGCGTGGCGGCGGTGATGGTGGCGTATCCCACGGCTTTTCACCTTATTCAGTGGGTGGGCGCCGCCTATCTGGTCTGGCTGGGTATCAAGATGCTCCGGGCTAAAGCCGGCGACGCGCCCATCCTGCAAATCAAGCCCCGGCATTACTTCCGCCAAGCCTTGCTGATCACCTTGCTGAATCCCAAGGCCATTGTTTTTTACATGGCTTTTTTCCCGCAGTTTGTAGACCCGGCCCAACACCAGGGCCTGAAGACTTTTGCGGTGATGGCTGTCACGATTGCCGGGCTGACCTTTCTGTACGGCCTGACCTCGGTGTTGATCACTTATTTCCTGGCTGAGCGCATTCGCGCCAACCCAAGAATCTCTGCCTGGCTGAACAAGGCGGCGGGTGTTTTCCTGATCGGCTTCGGCATCAAGCTCGCTGCCAAGTAAATCCAGTTTCCTGAACAAAAGAAAAACAACATGGCCAAGATATTTTGCGTTGCCAATCAAAAGGGCGGAGTAGGCAAGACCACTACGACTGTCAATCTGGCCGCGGGCTTGGCCAAGGTCGGCCAGCGCGTGCTGATGATCGACCTGGACCCGCAGGGCAATGCCACCATGGGTTCGGGTGTGGACAAGCGCAAGCTTGAACTCACCGTGTACGACGTGTTGCTCGAATCGGCGTCGGTGCTGGAAGCGCGCGTGCATAGCGAAAAGTGTGGCTACGACGTGCTGGGCGCCAACCGCGAGCTGGCCGGTGCTGAGGTGGAATTGGTCGATGTCGAGCGCCGCGAAAAACGCCTCAAGCTGGCGCTGGCCGATGTGGGCAGCGAATACGATTTTGTGCTGATCGACTGCCCGCCCTCGCTGAGCATGTTGACGCTCAACGGCCTGTGCTGTGCACACGGCGTGATCGTGCCCATGCAGTGTGAATATTTTGCGCTCGAGGGCCTGACGGATCTGGTGAACACCATCAAGCAGGTGCACGCCAACCTCAACAAAGACCTCGCCATCATCGGCCTGCTGCGCGTCATGTTTGACCCGCGCATCACCCTGCAGCAGCAGGTCAGCGACCAGCTGAAAGAGCATTTCGGCGACAAGGTGTTCAACACGGTGATCCCGCGTAATGTGCGGCTTGCCGAAGCGCCCAGCTACGGACTGCCCGGCGTGGTGTTCGACCCCTCGTCCCGGGGCGCGCAGGCCTTTGTGACTTTTGCCGAGGAGATGGTCCAGCGCATCAAAGTCATGTGATGGCGAAATATATAGCCAAAATGGCCTCCAGCCCTTGTCTGGCAAGCGCTAGCAGCTATCAAATAAATAGCACAATTCCTTTCCCGGCATGAAGCCCTCGAACATCTTGATTCTTCCTGGCTGGCAAAACAGCGGCCCCGACCACTGGCAAAGCCGCTGGGAGCGGGCCCACGGCTACCAGCGTGTGGAGCAACACGACTGGATGCATCCCCTGCGCGGGGACTGGATCGCCCAGCTTGAAGAAGTGCTGCTGTCTTGCGACGAGCCGGCCGTTCTGGTGGCGCACAGCCTGGGCTGCATACACACGGCGGCCTGGGCCGCCCACTCGAAAAACACACAGCGCGTTAAGGGCGCGCTGCTCGTCGCACCGCCTGACGTGGAGCGCGAGGACATCCGCCCCATGCTCAGCAGCTGGGCGCCAGTGCCGCTGCAGCCGCTGCCCTTTCCGGCGCTGGTGTTTGCCAGCAGCAACGACCCGTTTTGCGCGCCGGCGCGGGCGGCGCAATTCGCCGCCGCCTGGGGCGCCACGTACATGGACGCCGGTGCACGTGGGCATCTCAATGCCGAAAGTGGCCTGGGCGATTGGCCCGAGGCGCATCTCCATCTGCAGTGCCTGCAAGGTTTGCCGGGCACCTCACAAACCGCAGCACGGGCCGCGTCATGAACACATTCCCCCGGCATCGTTCTTCTGGCCGCTTTGTACTGGTGCTGGCTGCCTGCACCGCATTGGCCGCGCCGGTCTGTGCCGAACCCGACGAAGACCGGCTGGGAAAGGCGCAGGGCTACCCGTTGGGCACCGCGAGTAACTGGCAACTCAACCCTTACCGCGTTGGCTCCTGGTCGGCGCTGGACAAGGTGCCGGGTGTGCAGACCCGCCTGGTTGCCCGCGGGCCGGACGTCCGCGTCCTGCCGCGTGCTGTCCAGCCGCCGGCCATCAGTTACCGCTATCGCAACATCGGTTACACGCTGGTTGAGTACCTGGAGCGTCAGCGTGCAACAGGGTTGCTGGTGCTCAGGAACGGCGAGATTGTTGCCGAGCACTACCGCTACGGGCGCAAGGAGGATGCGCGCTTTATTTCGTTTTCGATGGCCAAGAGCGTCACCTCTCTGCTCATTGGCCAGGCCCATGCGCGCGGCTTGATCGCGTCGCTGGATGATCCGGCCGAGAAATATGTGTCCGCGTTGGCGGGCAGCCCCTACGGCGCCACCACGATTCGTCAACTGCTGCGCATGAGCTCGGGCCTCACCTTCACCGAGCGTTATGACGGCCAGGACGACATTGCGCGGCTCGCGCGAGCCGGCGCCGGTGCGCCCGGGGCCGGCAAACCGGTGGATGTGCTGCGTTCCATCACCGACCGCCACGCGGCGGCCGGTGAAAAATTTGTATATGCCAGTGCCGAAACCGATGTGCTGGGCCGTGTGCTGACGGCTGCTTCCTCGAAAAACATGGCCGAGCTCACCAGCGAATGGCTGTGGAAACCGATGGGTGCGGAGCACGACGCCTTCTGGCGCATTGGTGTGGATGGACAGGAGCAGTCCTATGGCGCTTTCAACGCCAGCTTGCGGGACTGGGCGCGCCTGGGTTTGCTGCTGGCCAATGACGGCAAGGTGGGTACGCAGCAACTGGTGCCGCTTGACTACCTGCGGGAAGCCACGGATCCGGCGCGCCAGCCGGCGGCTTTTCAGCCACGCAAAGCCACGCCGTATTTTGGTTACGGCTACCAGTTCTGGCTGATGCCGTTGCGCGAGCGTACGTTTGCGCTGCAGGGCATCCACGGCCAGACCGTTTATGTGCAGCCTTCCACCGGCCTGGTGCTGGTGCTGACCTCGGTATTTGAAAGCGCCAGCGGCCGGCAGGACCCGCAGCCTTATGAAGAACGCGCCGCGCTCTGGCGCGGTGTCTTGCAGTCGCTGGGCGGCAGCACGGCCGAATGATTTATTTTTTTGAATATTGAGAGAGAAAAGAAACCATGGTCACCAAAAAACCCAAAGGCCTGGGCCGCGGACTCGAAGCCTTGCTGGGCCCCAAGGTCAGCGAATCTTCCAGTGCTGACGACAACGGCAACAGCAGTGCCACCAGCCCTGGCCAGCCGGCCTCGCTGCGGCTGGCCGATCTGGTGGCCGGCCAGTACCAGCCGCGCACGCGCATGGATGAGGGCGCGCTCTACGAACTGGCCGAGTCCATCAAGGTGCAGGGCATCATGCAGCCGATTCTTGTTCGTCGCCTGACCTCCGGCGCCAACGACGGCAAGTACGAAATCATTGCTGGCGAGCGGCGCTTCCGGGCGGCGAAACTGGCGGGCCTGGACAGCGTGCCGGTGCTGGTGCGCGACGTGCCGGACGAGTCGGCTGCGGCCATGGCGCTGATCGAAAACATCCAGCGTGAAGACCTGAACCCGCTTGAAGAAGCGCAAGGCCTGCAGCGTCTGGTCAAGGAGTTTGGCCTCACCCACGAGCTTGCCGCGCAAGCCGTGGGACGCTCGCGCAGCGCCGCCTCCAACCTGCTGCGCCTGCTGAACCTGGCCGAGCCGGTGCAGACCATGCTGATGGCCGGCGACATCGACATGGGCCATGCGCGCGCACTGCTTGCCCTGGACCGGGCCACGCAGATTACCGCGGGCAACCAGATTGCGGCCAAAAAAATGTCGGTGCGCGAGGCTGAAAGCCTGGTCAAAAAGCTCAGCGCCGAGTTCTCGCTCAAGCCGCAGAAAAACACCAAGGAAAAGTCGCGTGATACCCGCCGCGTGGAAGAAGAGCTGGCCGACCTGCTGATGGCGAATGTTGAAGTGCGGGTCAAGAAGCAGGTCAAGCGCAATGGCCGGCGCGAAGACACCGGCGAAGTCGCCATCCAGTTCGCCTCCATGGACGAACTCAACGGGCTGATCGAGCGCCTGCGCGGCGGTAAATAAGACTCGAACTTCCCGGCTTTCTGAGGGCTGCCGGCACGGCCTGCCCGCCTCTCCGGGATCCGCGCGAGCGCGGGTGCCTAGTTATGGAGGTTTCACCCAGCCTCCCACATTCATGGGATGGTGCTACTGGCGGGCGGTAGCGATACTAATTTTGTAAACAAGCGTCGTCTTTTGTACGAAATTGTGTTTCGTTTGTGGCTGCTGACCTGGCGGCCACGCACCGTCGCCATGAAAGAAGCCCGGACATGAACAGAACCTCCCTCAAAACAGCATCGCTGCTGCTGCTGGTTTGCAGCCTGGCCGCCTGCCAGACCAACCCGCCCCTGCAAAACGCCACCGGCGTGTCGTCGATGGACGTGGACCCGGGCCGCAAGGGGCCGGTGTCCGGCGTCGGCGTCGAAAGCCAGGACATCCTGGCCATGACGGACCAGATGATGCGCGACATGCTGGCCGAACAGATTTTTGCCGAAACCGGCAAGCGTCCGCGCGTCATCATCGACAGCCAGTATTTCGTCAATGAAAGCTCGCAGGCGATCAACAAGAACCTGATCACGCAGCGCCTCATGGTCAACCTCAACCGTGCAGCCCGCTCTCGCATGCAGTTCATCAACCGCCAGAACACCGCCATGATCGAGCAGGAGCGCGCGCTCAAGCGCAGCGGCACCACCGACGTCGGCACCACCGGCCTGACCAAGGCACAGCTTGGCGCCGACTACCGTCTCTCCGGAAAAATCGGCTCGCTCGACAGCCGCAACACCAAGACCGGGATGATCCAGCGCTACACGCAGATCGCCTTTGAAATGACGGACCTGGAGTCCGGTGAAATCGTCTGGAGCGGCATTTACGAATTTGCCCGCGCCGCAGCCGACGACGTGATCTACCGCTGAACCCAACCAGAGGACTCTGCCCATGTTCCGCATTCTTGCCATTGCTGCAGCCGTTGCCGTCCTGGCCGGCTGCGCCGCCACGCAGTCCACACCGCCCACCTTTTCCGGTTGCAAGACCTGGGAGCAGCAGGCCGGCTCGCCACACCTGGTGTCGGTGGCCGTGCTCTCGCCCGAGCTGGCCAAAGTCATTGGCGTGCAGGAGGTCTCCACCGCACGCACAGGCACCGGCATGGCTGCCGTGCAGACCACGGTCTACAACTGTTCCGACGTCGATGTGGTGCTGACCATGCGCACGCGTTTTACCGGCAACCGCGGCCAGAGCGAGCCGCCCAGCGCCTGGAAAACCGTGTTCCTGACGCCGCGCGGCCAGGCGACTTACGGCGAGTCGGCCATCTCCCAGGCCACCGACAAAGTGGCGGTAGACATCAACGACGGCAACCGCGGCCAGTCGCAGTTTGCACCGGGCCAGAGTTACGTGATCCCTGCCAAATAACATTTGCGCACGCGCCGAATAACAAGAAAAGGCACCCCATGAGGCAACCCACCCTGTCCCTTGGCCTGGCCATGCTGGCGGCCAGTGCGCTGGCGCAAACCCCGGCGCCAGTCATCCCCGAAAGCGCCTACCGTCAGGGCATGCCGGACACGATCACGCCGCCGCCAGTGGCCGCGAGCACCGGGCCCCAGTTCAACCGGTCCGGCTTCGGCAGCGCCTATGCGCGCGCGGGCCGCCCGACCATCGCCGTGCTCTGGAACCGCGAATTCACCGACATGCTGCAGCAGCACAGCGCATCACAGGTGAGCATCGATACCTTGCGTGCCGGCGCTGTCAGCGGCGAAGCGGTGCGTGTGCCCGGTTATTCGGCGGCGCAGGTCAGCGGCGCCACGATAGGCAACACCACCATTACCACGCAGGACGTCAAGACGCAGCAGGCGCAACGCAGCAGCCCCGTGGAGCGCGTGGACCTGCAGATGCGCAGCGCCTTCATGCAGACCATGGCTTCCTCGGGCGTCAGGCTGGTAGACCGCAACGTGGTCATGCGCACCACAGCCGCCAAACAAAAGGGCGGTGGACTTGATGCCCAGCAGGTTGAAACCGATGCGCTGACTCGGCACGCCAAGTTGCTGATGGAAGTCCTCAACACGCGCGATGCGGCGTCGCCGACCGGCTGGGCCACCTATGTGTCCATCAAGCGGCTGGCTGACGGCGTGGTGCTGGCCGAAGGTTATATGGACGGCCGGTTGCCCGAAGATGCGCCCAAGCCGGCTCCCCGATTCGAAGCCGACCCGCGCGGCGGTTTCCGCGAAATCGTCAAGCCCGTCACCGTCGGCGACACCGGCAAGCTGGTGGCCGAGCAGACCCTCGCCAGGCTTGGCGAAGCATTGAACCGATAAACAAACACCGTACTGGAGTTTTCATGATGAAGCACTCGTTCTTCAGGACCCGTCCTGCCTCAGGCTCCGTCGCGGCAGCCGCCGCCCTGTTGGTGGCCGCACTGTCAGGCCCGGCCCATGCCCAGTTTGGCGGCTTGTTCCAGAGCCTGATGCAGGCGCCCAGGCAGCAGGCACAGCAGCAGGCCGCAGCGCAAGCCAGTCAAAAGCCTGCCAAGCGTTGGGCGCCCACCGCACCAGTGCCGCCCGACGTGCTGGCCGCTGCTGCCGAGTTTGCCGAAAAAATGCCCAGCGCCGAGCTGCGCCCGTTGTTCCAGCGCCTGTACATCGAAGGGGAGCGCAATGCCACGCTGAACTTCCAGCGCATCGGCATGGCCGCGCTGGCAGCCGGTGATATTGAGTTGGCCGAGAAGGCGTTTGATGCGGCGGTGACCCGCATCGACCTGATCTATGCCGACAACCCCGAGGCGCAAAAAGCCAAGTCGCTCTGGACGGCCGAGAAAATCAAGGACTACAAGGGCGAGCCCTACGAACGCGCCATGGCGCATTTCTACCGGGGCCTGGTATACGCGGCCAAGGGCGACTTCCAGAACGCACGCGCGCTCTTCAAGCAGGCCGACTACCAGGACACGGTGGCCGAGGCCGAGCAATATGCTGGCGACTTCGGGCTGATGCCTTACATGGCAGGCTGGGCGAGCTACTGCGATGGCAATACCGGCATGGCCAAGGATTTCCTGCAGCAGGCCATCAAGGGGGACAGCAACTACAGCACGGTCCAGGTGGACCAGCCGGTGTTGGTGCTTTTTGAAAGCGGCCGCTCACCCTTTAAATATGGCAGCGGCAAGTCGGGCGAAGTTCTCAAATGGCAGCCTCACGAGATGCCGGTGCAAACCGCAAAGATGGCCTGCACCTCTACCAGCGGCACGGGCTGCGCCGTCAACTCTTTTGTCATGGGTGCCGATCTCGGTTTCCAGGCCACCACCCGCGGTGGCCGCCCCATCGACGGCGTGCTCAATGGCAAGGCCTCGTTCAAGGAGGGTGCACAGGGCGTGGCAACGGTAGCCAGCGCAGTGGGCGATATCGGCATGCTGGCGGCAGCGTCAACAGGCAACCGCGACGCTGCAGGCCTGGGCATGCTCGGCATGTTTGCCGGCCTGATCGCGCAGGGCGTGGCCAACGCCACCCAGGCGCAGGCCGACGTCCGCGAGTGGGAGCAGTTGCCGGCGACGGTCTGGCTTGGCACCGGCGCGCAGAAAACCAGCGCCAGCACCCTGAACGTGGCGCTCGACACCGAGGGCAGCGTCTCTCACGGTGCGGCCACCCGGCTGGTCAACACCCCTTCTTGCCAGCTCTACTGGGGCCGTTCGCTGGCACCGCTGTCGCTGCTGGGTGAGGCTGGCCCGCTGGAGCCCGGTGCACACCCGCGCGACCCGGTCTTCCGCAAAGAGATCGAAGCGGCGTTTGTCAGTTGAGGCACTGAAAGGCGTGAAAAAGGCCAGCACTGCTGGCCTTTTTTATGGGCGGCCGCCCATGACAAAACTGTTGTTGCTGAATGACTGAGCAGCAGCTTTCGATAAGGGCTGTTCACGCGCCAGAGGACGTTCAATCCCGCGGCACCGCCAGCCAGGCGCCCAGCCCGGCACCGAGAACCGCTGAAGCTGTTCGCCCATGGCCCTGGCCAAATCGCGAACCCACCAGCCCGCCGATCAGCGCACCGCCCGCAGCCTCGTTGCTGTAGCCGCCCTGTGCTGCCATGGCACCGGCTGCAGCGCCGACCGCCGCACCGGCCACCTGGCCGCTGCCCTGGCCGAAGCGGCTACCCACCAGCCCACCCAGCACGGCGCCGGTTGCGACCCGGCCCGCATCGTTTTGAGGCGCAGGGGCTGCCTGCTGGGCCGCCACCTGATTGAGCGCGGGATGGCCGTAGTTGGCCGAGGGCTGCCGGGGCGCGGCACAACCAGCGGCCATGCCGCTGGCAACAAGTAGGAACAGGGTGGGCAAGGTGTTCATTGTGAGTTTCCGTGTTGGACAGACGAGATTATCCTCTCGGGTCTATTTTTACAAGCAAAAAGACCTCGCAGCCCTTTGACACTGGGCGCAAACAGCTATGAATATCATAGCGCACGCAAGAGGTTCACCAGATCGGCCGTGCAAGTCGGGCACCAATCACTATTCAAATAACAGCCCGGTGGCCTGCTGATCGCATCACGCATGCCTGCAATAGCCGGACGCCGAAGGGTTGTTGCGACCGAACCAGTAACAGGAGAAACTGGGGAACACAAACTCCGACATGCCGATCGACATGAATCCAGACTACGACCCCGACAAGCCACACCATCGTCCGCAAGGTTTCCAGAATGTTCACGCCGAGTTCACGGCCAAAAGCCTGGCAGAGGTGCTGCGCTGGCGTTGGGATGCGTCGCGCCGCGGCTTGCCGCCGCCGCCCACGCAAGCCATTCCCACGCAAATAGCCGACATCGATTTTCTGCACCGCAACGCCGCGGCGGCAAAGCAGATGCTGCCGTCAGTCACCTGGATCGGCCATGCCACGGTGCTGGTTCAGCTGGGTGGGCTGACGCTGCTGACGGACCCGATTTTCTCCGAACGTGCCTCGCCCTTTTCTTTTCTGGGGCCGAAGCGCCATCAGCCACCGGGCATCGCTGTGGGTGATCTGCCGCGTGTGGACCTGGTTCTGACTTCGCACAACCACTATGACCATCTTGACGAAGCGTCGGTGAATGCGCTGAACCGCCAGCCCGGTGGCCCGCCCCTGTTCGTGGTGCCGCTTGGTCTCAAGGCCTGGCTGGCAGGGCGCGGGATCCGTCATGCCGTGGAGCTGGACTGGTGGCAAAGCCACATGCTTCAGGCACCCGGCGGTGATGTCGAGATCACGCTCGTGCCGGCGCAACACTGGTCGGCGCGCGGCTTGACGGACCGGATGGCAACACTGTGGGGCGGCTTTGCTGTTTTCGCGCAGGATTGTCATCTCTTCTATGCGGGTGACACCGGCTATTCGCGGGACTTCACCGACATGCGTACACGTTTCGCCCACCGGCAGGGTCACGCGCAGGGAGGCGGTTTCGACATGGCCCTGATTCCGATTGGCTCCTATGAGCCGCGCTGGTTCATGGCAGCGCAACATGTGAATGCGGAGGAGGCGGTGAAGATCCATCGCGACCTTGGCGCGAAGCGCTCACTCGGTGTGCATTGGGGAACGTTCGAGCTGACCGACGAGCCGCTGGACGAACCGCCGAGAGCCTTGGCGGTTCAGCGCGGCATCCAGGGTGTGCCGGACGAAGAATTTTTTGTGGTGGCCATTGGCGAAACGCGCGTGCTCAAGCCCCGCTGAGCGTGCGCTCCGCCAAGCCCTCCCGTCAGCGTTCTACCGTCTTGTTCCAGCGGGCATTCCAGGCAGGGCGATTTTGGTTGATCACGTCCCAGTCAACCGTGGTCGCTGTCTTCATGTACTCATTCATTTGCTGAACCAGCGCCGCCGCGGCCCCCGAGGCCTTGGTTTTGGGGTTGGACGGAATCTGGTCGCCGTGTTCAAGTGCCGCGGCCTGCGCCTGCGGCGACAGCAGGTACTGGGCCAGCTTGTGGGCCAGCGCCGGTTCGCTGTTTTTGGCAATCACGCATTCGCCCACTGTAAGCACGGCAGAACCTTCCTTGGGCTGCACATACTCGACCGGCAGGCCTTTGTCTTTCAGCACACCCACAGCTGTCGGGGTCAGCGGAAACATGGCGGCCTCTCCGGTCTGCACCATCTCCGCAATCTTGGCCGAACCCGGGATGTACTCCAGCACGTTGGGGCCGATGGTGCTGGGCCAGGCCTTGAAGCCGGGCTCCACATTCTTCTCGTTGCCGCCCTGGATGCGGTTGAACAGCAGGAAACCATGCAAGCCGAAGGTCGACGAGGCCAGCGACTGGAACACGACCTTGCCCTTGAACTTCGGATCGGCCAGGTCCATCCACGAGGTGGGCGCGGCCCAGCCCTTTTCGGTGAACATCTTCTTGTTGTAGGCCAGCCCGGTCATGCCGACATTAACGCCAGCGGCCATGTCCCCCTTGAAGCGTGCCGTGGGGAACAGGTCGTTGAGGGCCTGGCTGGGCTGCATCTTCTCGCACAGCCCCATGCCGATGGCGCGGTACATGATGCCGTCATCCAGGAACATGACGTGCATTTGCGGGTTGTCCTTGTTGGCCTGGGCCTTGGCCAGAATGTCCGACGAAGTGCCGGGCACCACCACGACTTTCACGTTGTTGGCTTTCTCGAAGGCGCCGAACACATGGCCGGTATAGGTTTTCTCCATCGTGCCGCCGTTCATGCCGATGTACAGGGTTTTGGTTTGCGCCAGAACCGGGCCAGCAGACAGGCCGGCCACGGCAACAGCGAAAGACACCGCAGTGGCGCGGGTGGACAGGAAGCGTGAAGGCAGGTTCATGAAATTCTCCTGGAAACAGGGTTGAGCATCGTGGTCAGGCAACGGCTAAGGGGACAGGTCCGGTGGTTGCTGCACGCGGAGCGGAAGAAAAACGTGAAGCGGAAAAAGCGGCGATAGGTGTGGCGGTCTGGCCATCCCGCACCAGGTCGGCGAGTACGGCGCCCACCCCGGGACCCAGCTGGAAGCCGCCACCGGCGAAACCGAAGGCATGGAACAGGCCCGGGGTGGTGGTACTCGGGCCGAGCACCGGCTGGCGGTCCGGCAGGTAGCCTTCGGTGCCGCTCCAGGTGCGGATGATGTGGGCATGGCGCAGGGCCGGCAGCAAACCCAGGATCTGCTGGCTCAGGGTCGCCAGACCGCTGCGCTGTGCGCGGGCCCGCTGGTCGTCCAGCGCATAACCCTGGCCGCCGCCGATGACGCAATTGCCGCGCGCCACCTGTCGTGCATAGGCGCCGCCGCCTTCCACGCCGAGGCTGAAATTCATGAACACTGGCAGGGGCTCTGTCACTGCCATCTCCGGGTGGCCGGACTCCATCGGTACCGTGTCGCCAAACTGCGCGGCGATGTTGCCTGCCCAGGCGCCCGCGCAGTTCAGCAGATAGCGGGAATGAACCTCCAGTGCCTGGCCTGAACGCAGGACAAACACCGAGCCATCGTGAATTGCCTCGTCAATACCGGTTTGTTCCCGCACATCCGCACCCAGGCGCCGTGCGGCCAGCGCAAAGGCCGGCGACACCAGCCGCGGGTTGGCCTGGCCGTCCTCCGGGCACAGGGAGCCGCCAACGGCGGTCTTACCCAACCAGGGGCAGCGTTCGCGCAAGGCGCGCACCGAGAGCATTTCCAGGTCCATGCCAAAGCCGTGTGTGCGTTCCCGGTAAGCCTCCAGCGAGGCCAGGTCGGCTTCGCTGCGTGCAATCTTCAGGTGGCCGGAGCGCAGGTATTCGCCCTCGGTGCCAATGAGTTCCGGCAAGCGCGCCCAGAGGCCGTGCGCGCGCTGCGCCAGCGGCAGTTGGGCAGCGGGCCGGCCCTGGCGCCGTACACCGCCGTAGTTCACGCCGCTGGAGCGGGAACCGCAAAGGTCGCGCTCCAGCAGCGCCACCGACAGACCCATGCGGCGCAGGAACAGGGCGGCCGAAGCACCCATGATGCCGCCGCCGATGATGGCCACGTCGGTAGAGATGCGCTCTTTCATGCGGCCTCTCCATCCCGCGGCATCATGGCTGCAAACGGCAGCGGCTTGATGGGCGCCTGCCCGCGCAGCCGGCCCACCGCGTCGGGGCTGATGGCGCAGGCGTGCGCCAGAATCTCCGCGGCGGCTGCACCACAGCTGCGGCCCTGGCAGCGGCCCATGCCCACACGCGTCAGGGCCTTGAGCCGGTTCATCTCGCGCGCGCCCGTTTCCTGGCTGCACTGCCGCAGTTCGCCCGCCGTGACTTCTTCGCAGCGGCAAATCACCAGTTCGTCAGGCGCATGAGCGGCCCAGTCACGCGGGAAAGGAAAAGCGCGCTCCAGTCCGATGCGAAACGCTGCCGTCCGCGCCAGCCGGGTTTCCAGTGTGGCCGCACGTGAAATATCGACGGCCTGGCCGGCGTCTGCCAGCAGCGCCAGTGCCGCGCGTTCGCCCGCCCACTCGGCGGCGTCAGCACCCATGATGCCCGCGCCGTCGCCCGCCAGATACACCCCGGGCACACTGCTGCGCCCGGCCGCATCACACTCGGGTAGCGCCGCGCGCTGCAATGTGTTGTAGCTGAAGCGGCAGCCCAGCAGGTCGGCCAGCTGGGTTTCGGAGCGCAGCGCATAACCGAAACCCACGGCATCACAGGGCAGTCGATATTCGCTGCGCCCGTCATGCCAGCGCAGGCCGCTGACCTGTGTGTCACCCGTGGCCCGCACCAACCGCACGCCCTGGTGCACCGGCACACCAAGGGCGCGCAGCCACCCCAGGTAATAAAGGCCTTTGGCAAAAACCGCCGGCTGGCGCAGCAGGGACGGCAGGGCCGCCGCCTTGTCTTTGAAGGCGGCGGTGTCGAGCACGGCAAGCACCTGTGCGCCGGCCTTCGCATACTGATACGCCACCAGGTAGAGCAAAGGCCCGGTGCCGGCAAAGACCACGCGCGAGCCGATCGCGCAGCCCTGGTATTTCAGCGCCACCTGCGCTGCGCCCAGGGTGTAGACGCCGGGCAGAGTCCAGCCCGGAAATGGCAACACGCGATCGGTTGCACCCGTGGCGACGATGAGCTGGCCATAAGGCAGCGTGTCGGTGCGCCCGCGGCTGAGCAGGTCAAGCCGGCTGCCTTCGGCGTTCCAGACCAGGGTGTTGGGCCGGTAGTCCACCCGGTCCAGGATGTTCGCCATGGCGGTATGCAAGGACTCGGCGCGGCCGGCCTCGAACCCATACAGCGTGCGCTTGGACCGATGAAAACCGGGTGGCGGCTGACGATAAATCTGCCCCCCCCAACGCGGCGCTTCGTCAAGCATCACCGGCCGCAGGCCGTGCGCGACCAGCGTTTGCGCGGCCCGCACACCCGCTGGTCCGGCGCCCACGATGACGGGCTGCAGCGCCGTCATGGGAGAGCCTCCGCGCTTATCGTTGTGTCGGCCACCGTGTTGCTCCGGGGCACGGTCTCCATGCCTGTCATCAGTCGCATGCCTTCTTCCACCAGGGTGCCGCAGGCACGCAGGCGCTGGCCCGACTCCGTGGTGACCCAGCAGTCCTGGCAAGCCCCCATCAGGCAAAAGCCGGCGCGCGGCTCGCCGCTGAATTCGCTGTTGCGCAGCTGCGCCGAATTTGTGAGCACCGCGGTCAGCACGGTGTCGCCGGCCAGTGCGGTCAAGGCCTGGCCATTGAGCACAAAGCGCACCGGCGTGCGGTCGGTTTCGGCCACGCGTCTGAGCAGCCCCATGGCTTTTCCTGAAGGAAGGAGAGGGTTCATCGATGGCCCACCAGGATCTTGTCGAGGCCGTACACGCGGTCCAACACCAGCATGGCGACAGCCGTCAGCGCCACCATCAGCGCGGAAACGGCTGCCATCAGCGGGTCAATCGATTCGGTGGCGTACATGTACATGCGCACCGGCAAGGTCACGGTGGACGGTGCGGTGACAAAGATCGACATGGTCACTTCGTCAAAGCTGTTGATGAAGGCCAGCAGCCAGCCGCCGGTCACACCGGGCAGGATCATCGGCAGCGTGATGCGCCGGAACACCGTGGCCTGGCTTGCGCCCAGCGACAGGGCGGCCTGCTCGGCGCTGCGGTTGCTGCCCGCCACGGAGGCCAGCACCAGGCGCAGCGCATAAGGTGTGATGATGACCACATGTGCCAGTGCCAGCCAGAAGAAACTGCCGGTGGCGCCTATCAGCGAAAAAGTGCGCAGCAGCGCCACACCCAGCACCAGGTGCGGAATGATCAGCGGCGAGAGGAACAGGCCATTGAGAAAGTCGCGCCCCGGAAAGCTGTGGCGCGCAATCGCCAGCCCGGCGGGCACGGCAAGCACAGTGGCCAGCGTGGCCGACAGGAAGGCCAGCCACAGGCTGTTCCGGAAGGACTGCACAAAGTCGGAATGGGCAAACACCGCCCTGAACCAGCGCAGGGAGAACTGCGTGGTGGGGATGGTGAGCGTGTTCTCGGGCGTGAAGGCCACCACGCAGACGATGACCAGCGGCGCCATCATGAAGGCGATGACGAGGGCGTTGAAGAGGAGTGCGATGGGGCCGTTTTTTGACATGCTGCAGTCCTGCCTAACCCATGGATTTCTTGTAGGAGCGCTCAAGCACGCGGTTGTAGCTGAGCATCAACACCAGGTTAGCCAGCAGCAGCGTGAGTGCAATCGCCGCGCCCAGCGGCCAGTTGAGCTCGTGCAGGTATTCGTCATAGACCACGGTCGCCACCATCTTCAGACGCCGCCCGCCCAGCAGGCCGGGGATGGCAAATGCGCTGGCGCTCAGGCCGAAGACGATCAGGCTGCCGGACAGGACACCGGGAAGCACCTGCGGAAAAATGATGCGGCGCAAGGTGGTGAAGGGCGAAGCCCCGAGCGACAGCGCGGCGTCTTCCACGCCGGGGTCGAGCTTTTGCAGCGAGGTCCAGACCGGTATCACCATGAAGGCCAGCATCACATGCACCAGTGCGATGATGACGGCCGTTTCGGTGTAGAGAATGCGCATGGTCGGCAGACCCATGGCGCGGACGGCCTGGTTCACCAGACCCTCCGGCCCGAGCAGCATACTCCAGCCGAAGGCGCGCACCACCACCGACACCAGCAGGGGCGCCAGCACCACCAGCAGCAGGATGGAGCGCCACGGGCTGCGCATGCGGCTCAGCACATAGGCCTCGGGCGCACCCACCAGCACGCAGATGAAGGTGGTCAGCGCCGAGATCCAGAAGGTGCGCCAGAAGATGCGGTGGTAATAGTCGTCCGTCAGCACTGCGGCGTAATGCGCCAGGGTGAAACTGTTCTTCACGCCGGTGGCGTGGTCGAACACCTGGAAGGACAACACGGCCGTGAGGGCCAGCGGCACCAGCAGCAGGCAGACAAACAGCAGGAAGACCGGTGCCGACAGCAGCCACGGCGCGCGGGCGGTGCCGGGCCGGTGAGTCGCTGGCATCGGCAAGGCGGCGTTCATGCCTGTGTTTCCAGCGCAGGGTGTGGCTCATGCGGCAGATGCCGGGCACCGGGCAGCAGGCGCACCTGCTGCGCTGTCCAGTCCAGACCGATGTGCATGCCCTCTTCGGCGGGCGCCGCGCCGTCGTTGGAGCAGACCACCACCAGCTCGCCGGCGGCTGTTGCTACCTGATAAAGCCACTGGCTGCCCAGGAAAAAGCGCTGGTGCACGGTACCGGCCAGGCGCCCCTGGCCCTCAGGCATCAGGCGGATTTTTTCGGGCCGCAGGCTGAGCACCACCGCATCACCCGCGGCCAGTCCGGGGGCCTCTACCTCTAGCGATACCATGCCCAGATTCACGGTGGCGCAGGCGCCGATGGTCGTCACATGACCTTCGAGCAGGTTGGCCTTGCCGACAAAGCTGGAAATGAAACGTGTTTGCGGATGTTCGTACAGGCGGTGCGGCTGGTCGATCTGGGTTACACGCCCGGCTTCCATCACCACCACGCGGTCGCTGATGGACATGGCCTCTGTCTGGTCATGCGTGACCATCACGGTGGTGGTACCGACCTTGCGCTGGATCTGCCGCAGCTCGAACTGCATTTCCTCGCGCAGCTTGGCGTCGAGGTTGGAGAGCGGCTCGTCGAGCAGCAGCACCGGCGGCTCGATCACCAGAGCGCGGGCCAGCGCGACCCGCTGGCGCTGGCCGCCCGACAGTTCGCGTGGATAACGTGCGGCATGCGCTTCCAGGTGCACGAGGGCCAGCGCCGCCTTCACGCGTTCGGCACGTTCGGCCTTGGGCATGCGCCGCATCTCCAGGCCGAAACTCACGTTGCCCTCCACGCTCATGTGAGGAAAGAGCGCGTAGCTCTGAAACACGATGCCGAGGCCACGGCTGTTCGGTTTGGCGTGGGTAATGTCGCGGCCATCGAGCGTGATGCGCCCGGCCGTGACGTCGGAAAAACCCGCAATCATCTGCAGCGTGGTGGTTTTGCCGCAGCCCGAAGGCCCGAGCAGCGAGACGAATTCGCCTTTTTCCACGGACAGGTCCATGTCGATCACGGCGTGTGTGGCGCCGTAGGACTTGCTCACATTCGCCAGGGTCAGGAAAGACATGGATACCTCCGCAAACACGGGGAAATTTGAAGGGCGTTGAAAGGGCGATTAGCGCTGGAACGTGCCGACTGAAGACGCTTTGATGGCATTCATGCTAGGGCATGGGGTAAAAAAGCGTCAATAGCTTATTCCGTATACAGAGATTTTTATTAAACTAATTCCGTAGAATGGAATGTATGACTAATCGAAAGGTATTTCATTCCGTTGGAAGAGGCTAAATGAAAAATGAAGACGGCGCCTCCAGCAGTGTGCAGCGGGCTTTTGCCATCATCCGCGCACTGGCCGCCACCCAGGCCAAGGGCGGTCGCATCACGCACCTTGCAAAAGCCACCGGCCTGACCCAGGCCACCACCCATCGCTTGCTGCAAAGCCTGGTGGCCGAGCACATCGTGGAGCAGGACGCGTCGTCCAGGCTTTACCGCCTGAGCATCAATTTTTTTGCGCTGGCCGCACAGGCCGGCAATTCAATGGACCTGCGTGCCCTGTGCCGCCCCTCCATGCTGCGTCTGTGCGCCAGCCTGGGCGACACCATTTTCCTGTTGGTGCGCAGCGGCTTCGACGCCGTATGCCTGGACCGCAGCGAAGGGCCGTTTCCGATACGCTCCTTCACCGGCGACATCGGGGGCCGGGTGGCGCTGGGCATAGGCCAGGGCAGCCTGGCCATCCTGGCTTTGCTGCCTGAGGCCGAGCGCGAGGAGGTGATCCGTTTTAACCTGCCGCGCGTGCGCGAGTACGGCGTGCTCGACGAGGTCTACCTGCGTACCGAAATCGAGCGTGTGCGCCAGCTCGGTTATGCGGGGCGCAACACCGGCCTGCTCGAAGGCATGGCCGGCGTGGCCGTGCCCGTGCTTGACCGCGAAGGCCGCCCTGTGGCTGCGCTCAGTGTGGGCACGATCTCGTCACGCCTGAGCCCTGACCGTTTGCCGACCGTGGTGGAACTGCTCCAGCGCGAGGCTGCGGCCATCGGTGCCCGCATCAACCCCTTTGACGCCACCTTGCGCCGGCCTTCACAAAGCCTGGCCCGGCCCGACACTGTCTGACGGCTTCAGGAGCGAGAAAAAACCGGGCAGCTCACAGCGTGAAAATCTTGCCCGGGTTCATGATGTTGTGCGGATCCAGCGCGCGCTTGATGGTGCGCATCATGTTCACCGCGCCGTCGCCGGCTTCGGTGACCAGGAAGTCCATCTTGTGCAGGCCGACACCGTGTTCGCCAGTGCAAGTGCCTTCCAGGCTAAGCGCACGCGTCACCAGGGTGTGGTTCAGCGCTTCGGCGGTTACGCGCTCTTCGGGCTTGTCCGGATCGATCAGGTAGCCGAAGTGGAAATTGCCGTCGCCAACATGGCCGACCAGGAAATAGGGAATACCGCTGGCATCGGCTTCGCTGACCGAGTCGAGCAGGCAGTCAGCCAGGCGTGAAATCGGCACACAGGTGTCCGTGGAAATCGCGCGGCAGCCGGGCCGCGACTGGATGGCCGCGAAGTAGGCGTTGTGCCGCGCTGTCCACAGGCGCGTGCGCTCTTCGGGGGTGCTGGCCCACTCGAAGGCATTGCCACCCATGTCCGCCGCGATTTCCTGCACGGTCTCGGCTTGCTCCTTGACGCTGTTGGGCGAACCGTGAAATTCCATCAGCAGCATGGGTTCTTCACGCAGGCCCAGCTTGGCATAGGCGTTGACCATGCGCACGGTGTTGGCGTCGATGAGCTCGACACGTGCAATCGGAACACCGAGCTGGATGATCTGGATGGTGGTGCGCACCGCCGCCTCGATGCTGGGGAAAGAGCAGATCGCGGCCGAGATCGCCTCGGGCAAGGGATAGAGCTTGACGGTGATTTCGGTGATGACGCCCAGTGTGCCTTCGCTGCCCACCATCAGGCGCGTGAGGTCGTAGCCGGCGGATGATTTTTTGGCGCGCGTCCCGGTGCGGATAACTTCGCCGCTGGCCGTCACCACCTCCAGCGCCAGCACGTTTTCGCGCATGGTGCCGTAGCGCACGGCGTTGGTGCCGCTGGCGCGTGTGGCGCTCATGCCGCCTATCGTGGCATCGGCGCCCGGGTCGATGGGGAAAAACAGGCCGGTGCTTTTGACTTCTTCGTTGAGCTGCTTGCGCGTGACACCGGCCTGCACGGTCACGGTCAGGTCTTCGGCGTTGATGGACAACACCTTGTTCATGCGGCTCACGTCAATGCTGATGCCGCCCTGCACCGCCAGCAGATGGCCTTCGAGCGAGGTGCCGACACCAAAGGGAATGACCGGCACCTGGTACTGCGCGGCAAGCTTCACCGCGTCGGCCACATCGGCCGTGCTTTCGGCAAACACCACGGCCGCCGGCGGTGGCGCTGCAAACGAAGACTCATCCCTGCCGTGCTGCTCACGCACCACCAGGGCGGTGGTGCAGCGTTCGGCAAATCGCGTTTTCAGGGCCTCGATCAGGTCTGGCGGAGTGGCGCGCAAATTGAGTTGAGGCAGCAGATGGTCGGGATGGGCGGGGGCGTTCATGGTGTCTCCTGGCTGGCCCCCAGTTTACGACGTGTCCGCCCTCTGCAGAAGTAGGGCCAACCATGGCCCCGCGCGCGCCCTGGCGTCAGGTCTTGAGCGCCGCCTGAAACTCCTCAGGCGAGAGCATCTGGTCATGGTTGGTATCGATCTGGTCGAAATGCTGCTCGATCACGGGAAACCGTGCCGCTTCCTGCCGGCTGAGGCGGCCGTCCTTGTTGACATCGGCGCGCTGGAAGGCCGCTTCAACTTCCTGGGCGACAGGAATGGCACGCACCGGCGGAGTGTCCGGGCTGGCTGTTTGTGCCTGGGTGACCAGCGCTGTGCCCACGGTTAGCGCGGCCAGCAGCAGCACACTGCGGACTTCGAAGTTGGGAATAAAATAAGGCGTGGGAGTCATGAGGGGAAGGGGTCCGTGAATTAAACAGGCCGCCATTGCACCGCAGCCCGACAGGGCCGGCCAGCACTCTTGCACGGTGTTGCCTCGCTGACATGTACAGCGCTTCAAACACATTTTCTTTCCTCCCGTAACGCAGGCGTTCCCTGCCGGAAGCATCATTTCATGGCCAACCGACTCACCCAGATCGCCACCCGCACCGGAGACAACGGCACCACCGGCCTGGGCGACAACACGCGAGTGTCCAAAGACAGCCTGCGCGTGCATGCGATGGGCGATGTTGACGAACTCAATTCCCAGATCGGCGTGCTGCTGTGTGAAGAGATGCCGGCCGACGTGCGCGAACTGCTGGTGGAAGTGCAACACCAACTTTTCAACCTGGGCGGTGAGTTGTCGATTCCCGGCTTCGAGCTGCTCAAGCCTGAGGCCGTGGCGCTGCTCGACGCGGCGCTGGAAAAATACAACGCCAACTTGCCACGCCTGCAGGAGTTCATATTGCCGGCGGGCTCGCGTGCAGCGTCGCTGGCGCACGTGTGCCGCACCGTTGCTCGCCGCGCGGAACGCGCCGTGGTGGCACTGGACAAGGCGGAAACCCTGAAGGAATCGCCGCGCCAGTACCTGAACCGGCTGAGCGACCTGCTGTTTGTGCTCTCGCGTGTGCTCAACCGCATGAACGGTGGCGATGACGTCTACTGGAAGAGCGAGCGGCTGGCCCGGTCGGCTGCGGACTGAATCGCCGCTGCTATTGTATTAATAGCTGTTTACGCCCACCCAGAAAGGGCTGGAAGACGATTTTGTTCTTAACGCGGCACCAGCATCGCCATCGTGATGCGTGAGACGCAGGTCAGCTCGCCGGCGTCGTTCGTCAACTCAATGGCCCAGACCTGGGTGCTGCGGCCAATGTGCACCGGCCGGGTCGTGCCGGTGACCCAGCCGCTGCTGACCCCCTTGAGATGATTGGCGTTGATGTCCAGGCCCACGGTGCGGTGGCCTTCCGGCGCAGCAAAGGCGGCACCGCAGGAGCCCAGCGTTTCCGCCAGCACCACCGACACGCCGCCATGCAGCAGGCCGTAAGGCTGGCGTGTGCGGTCGTCCACCGGCACGCGCGCGCGGATGAAGTCGTCGCCGACCTCCAGGAATTCAATGCCCAGGTGTGTCACTGCGCTGTTGGCGTTGTGCAGGGTGAGCAGCTCGACAGAAATCGGTCTTTTCCAGGTAGGCATTGCGGTTCCAAAGGTTTCAGAAAGTCCGAGAAGCACCGACTATAAAGAGATTGCGGCCTACACGGGTTGCGTGTACTGCCGGTTAAGGTGGACCAAGCAGCGGGCAGGCGGGGCGGGCGGAGGCAAGCATCAACAGCAGGAAAAGCATGCAGAAAAAACGTGGATGGATGGTCGCCGTCGGCGCGCTGGCAGTTTTGCTCGGCCTGTCATGGCTGGCGCTCGTGTTCCTGTTGCCCAGCGACGAAGAGCTGACGGCTCGCGCGCGTGCCGAACTGCAGAGCCGGTTGGGTGTTCCTGTGGCGCTTGGTGCGCTGCATTGGCGCCTGCTTCCGGTGCCGGCTGTGGTGCTTGAAGATGCGGCGACTGGCCAGCCGCAGCCCATCACGGTCAAAAAACTCACGGCTTATCCGAACCTGGGCGCACTGCTTGCAAGGCGGCTGCAATTTGACCGCGTCGAGCTTGAAGGCGCTGTGGTGCCGCAACTGTCCTTGCGTGCGATGGATGCCCAGCCTGCCAGCCTGCTGCCGGACGTCGCAGCAACACCGCTCGAGCGCTTCGTGTTTCGTAACCTGACCTGGGTATCGCGCCATGGCGTGGCAGTGGTGTATGACGGCGAGATTGACTTTGATGCGAACTGGCGGCCGCGGCAGGCGCGCGTGCGGCGCCCTGATTTTCAACCCGCTACCGACCTGACCCTGACCCGCCAGGGACAGGAAGACCGCTGGACCACGCGCATCAACGTGGGCGGGGGCACGGCCCATGGCGAAGTGGCAGTGCAGACCCGCGACAGCGGGCGGATGCAGCTCGAAGGCCGCTTGCAGCCTGTGGGGGTCGATGTGGCCAGCGCCGTTTCGGCTTTCAACCGCAAGCCGGTCATTGCGGGCAAGGCCTCGGGCACCACCCAGCTCTCGGCCGCCGGCAGCACTGTGGGTGAGCTGGCGCGCTCATTGCACACGCAAACCGCTTTCACCATGGGCCGCTCCACCTTGCTGCGTTTTGATCTGGACAAGGCGGTCCGCAGCCTGGGCCAGGAACATGCGGGGCAAACCGAACTTGACTCCGTCACCGGCCAGCTTGACACCCAGAACACGCCGCAGGGCATGGTGGCCACCTACACCAATCTCAAGGCCAGCTCGGGCGTCCTCAGTGCCTCCGGCAAGGTACGGCTGGCCAACCGGCACATCGAGGCGGACTTTGCTGTGGACCTGGTGGACGGCATCGTCGGGGTTCCGCTCCTGCTCAGCGGGCCGGTGGACAAGGTGGCTGTTTCTGTGCCCCGGGGCGCCATCGCCGGCGCGGTGATCGGTACAGCCGTGCTGCCTGGCGTGGGAACAGCAATTGGTGCGCGCCTGGGAGCGACCTTGGGCAATATCTTCAATCCAGACCCGCCAACCAAGCCAAAGCCGGCACCTCAGCCCGCAAGAAAGCCCTGAAGACGGCGGCACCCGCCTGGTTTTTTGGGGCGGTTTACCCCCTAATTCCATTTCTAATCATTCGTGAACGCGAAGGCGAAGCGACGACAGTACAGACGTACGGCTAGCGAAGCCGACAAAGTGCACGGGTGATTTAGAAATGGAATAAAACCTCCTGATTGCGGGGGAATGCTCTGGCCCGCGGCGCTTCATCTGGCTAACATACGGCGTGCAAACATCTCGCAGCCCTTGCGGCAGGTTTGTTTTTTTCGCCGATTGCCCCCTAAACGAAGGCTACCCATGTCCCAGCAGTCACCGTCATCGCGTCAGCAGCCGGCACCGTCGGCGGAAACACCTCTGGAACGTGCGCTCGACCGGAACGAAACCGTCGAGGAAACCGTGAAACAGTCCAGCGCCGAGCTGTTTGTGATCAACGCGATACTCAAGCAGGAAATCCCCGACCACCTTCAGACTGGCGATGTGGCGCAGGCGCTGGAAAGAACAGGCGAACTGGAGGGCAAGATCCAGGAATCGGCCGACGATCTGGCGCATGTCAACGAGCTGCTGGAGCAGGAAATCGACGAACGTGTCGAGGTGGAACGCGAGCTTGCCGCCACCAAGGCGGCGCTTGCTAAAGCGCAGGCGAAATAGTCCCCGCCGGGCGGGGACCTGGCTGCCTGGTTTTATTTCCTGCGATTGAGCAAGGCGTACAGCAGGATGGCGCCGAAGGTGGCGGTACCGATGCCGCCCAGCGCAAACTGGCCGAACTTCAACGTGAAATCACCGGTGCCCAGCACCAGCGTGATGGCCGCCACCAGCAGGTTCTTGTTGTCCGAGAAATCCACCTTGTTGTCAACCCAGATCTTGGCGCCGGCCACCGCAATCAGGCCGAACACCACGATGCTCACGCCGCCCATCACCGGCAGCGGAATCGCCTGGATCA
>NZ_JBDTTH010000024.1:0-52329 GCF_039930745.1 Polaromonas sp.
CAGCGGCCCCCTCGGGGGGCAGGGCGCTACACGCAGTGAGCAACCGTGGGGGCAAAAAAAAAGGGCCACTTGCGTGGCCCTTTCGGCGATTCCGGTTCCCACGCGCGTGAGCGCCGGGGATCGCTGCGACGTTTACTTGACGTGCTTGCCGATCAGGCCAGCCATCTCGAACATCGACACTTGCGCCTTGCCGAAAACGGCACGCAATTTTTCGTCGGCGTTGACCATGCGCTTGTTGACCTTGTCCTGCAGACCCTTGGCCTTGATGTAGACCCAGAGCTTGCGCACGATCTCGGTGCGGGGCAGCGCAGCAGCGCCAACCACAGCCGACAAAGCGGGGCTCAGAGTCAGTGGCTTCATGAAGGCTGCGTTGGGCGTACGCTTTTTGGCGGGCGCTTTTTTCGCAGGAGCTTTTTTTGCCACTACCTTTTTTGCAGGGGCCTTCTTCACCACTACTTTTTTAGCCGGTGCTTTCTTCGCAGGGGCTTTTTTCGCTGGAGCTGCTTTTTTCGCAGCTACTTTCTTTGCCGGTGCAGCCTTTTTTGCGGCTGCTTTTTTTGCCGGTGCTTTTTTTGCAGTTGCCATGATTGATTTTCCTTCTAGAAGTTGATAAATCACCAATGCAGATAACTACTCTTCACTGGCAAGGGGGATGCTACTGGAGAAAACAGCTGTTTCATAGGGAAAACGCAATTTTTTTGGGTCTGGATGTTGCAGATTTACTTCTGGGAGATTGAAAAAACGGCCCCTCGGGCGACATGAAGCGCAGCGAGTGGCCGGGTTGCGGCCGGTGTCAGAGACGAAAAGATGATGCGGAAGATGCATGCAGCAGTGCCCGTGCCTGCTCATGCAGCACCCGAGGAAGGCGACTTAACACCGCGCCAGCACACAGCATTTGTCCGCGAGCGTCCCCGACTGCGAGGCATTCCTGCGGGCAATTCCCCTTGCGGTCTGACTCCGGTCGTCTCTCTGAAGGGACCTCTTCCGTGACCAGCCCCTCACTCGCACAAGGCCTTGCCACCTGCGATGGGTGCGACGCTCACAAAAACGACAGCACGGGGCACTTTCGCGTGCTGCCGCCTGTCTTCAGGTCTTTCGGTGGTGTTGCCAGGTTCAGCGTGATTTGGCTGAACACGCAGGGCCAGGTCGGCATACGCTCACTCAGGCCGGCAGCTTGATGCCCAGCCGCCCGAATTGCGCGGCGCCATCGGCGCTGACCTGCACCACGCGCGAGTGCTTCCTGCGCTCTATCCAACCTTGCTGCGTGAAGTGCAGCGCCAGTGCGGCTCCCAGCGCGCCGCCCAGGTGGTCCCGGCGTTCCGACCAGTCCAGGCAGGTGCAGGCCAGTTGCCTGCGCTTGCCGCG
The DNA here is from genome assembly GCF_039930745.1 of Polaromonas sp. Lineage (GTDB taxonomy): Bacteria > Pseudomonadota > Gammaproteobacteria > Burkholderiales > Burkholderiaceae_C > Polaromonas. Next base: position 1,366 of record NZ_JBDTTH010000024.1, read on the forward strand.
CAGCGCATCCAAGTCCAGCCCGAGGGCGCGCAGGGCTTTGTCGCCAGGAGTGGTAACCAGCAGTTGCCGGGTATCGCCTGCATCAGCCTCCAGCCAGCGCCTGCGCAGCAGCATGGCGAGCAGCCCAGTGCCCAGGCTGCCGGCCAGGTGGTCATAACAGAAGCGGGCGCGGCGTATCGGCTCGTCTACCTTTGCTGCGGGCAGGCTGGGGCGTTTTGGCGCCACCCGCATCAGCGATTCCACCAGTTGCGCTACCTGTTCGGAGGCAAAGCGAAAGTACTTGTGGCGGCCCTGCGCGGTGGATTCGAGCAGGCCGTCATCGACCAGGCGCTTCAGGTGGGAAGTGGCCGTGCCCGGTTCGATGCCCGCGCCCAGCGCGAGCTCCTTGGCGGTCAGGGCGCGGCCTTCCATCAGCAGCACCAGCATGCGGATGCGGCTGGCGTCACCAATGGTGGCGGCGATGCGGGCGATGTCGGGTTCAACAGGCATGCTTTGATGATAGCCAAACTGTTGAAGCTGGACAAACCTTCAGCCGCTTGGGACACTGGCCACATGCAGCAACCCCGCAACGCCATTGAGGCCGCGACCCACCCCGACCCCTGGCCCTTCTACCGCAGCCTGCGTCAGGAGCGCCCCTTGTTTTTTGACCCCGGCGTGGGTCTGTGGGTGGCAAGCAGCCATGCCGCCGTCAGCGCCGCCCTCAGCCATCCGGCCTTGCGGGTGCGCCCGCCCGCCGAGCCGGTGCCCCAGGCTTTGCAGGGCACGTCAGCCGGCGAGGTGTTCGCGCAGCTGGTGCGCATGACGGATGGTGAATTTCATGCGGCGCACAAGCCTGCTGTCACGCAGGCGGCGCGCCGCTGGAGCCTGGCCGATGTGGCGCGGGCTGCCGAGGACGCGGCGGGCGACCTGCAGCCGCGCCTCGAGGTGAATGACTTTCTGGGCGCCTTGCCGGTACAGGCCATGGCGCGGCTGCTGGATGTGCCCGTGGAGCTGCGGGACGACACTTGCCGCTGGGTAGGGCAGTTCACACAGGGCATCGCGCCTGGGGCCGACGCGCAGGCTGTGGCGCTGGCGGACGGCGCGGCTGCGGCGCTGATGGCGCAGGGTCGGGCGCTAGGCCTGCCGCCGACACAGGCTGCCAACCGTATTGCCTTCATGCAGCAGGCCATGGACGCGGGCGCTGGCCTGCTCGGCCTGACGGCACTGCAGCTGACGCAGGAGCCAGAGCAGGGCGCCGCGGCGGACACTTCACAGGAGGCCATGCGGAACTTTGTGCGCGAAGTCGAACGCTGGGCCGCTCCCATCCAGAACACGCGCCGGTTTGCCGCCGAGCCACTGAGCCTGCTGGGCCAGCCGGTGGAGGCCGGCCAGGCCATCCTGCTGGTGCTGGCCAGCGCCAACCGCGACGAAGCCTTCAACCCGCAAGCCGAGCGCTTCGATGCGCACCGTGCGCAAGGCCGCAGCATGGGTTTTGGTTCCGGCCCACATGCCTGCCCCGGTGCTTTGATTGCTATTGAAATAGTAGCTGCTTGCGCCCGTCATATAAGGTCTGGAGGTCAATTTTGTAACTATTTTGGGCACAGCACCGGTTTTCGACCGTTGCCGAATGCGCGTATTCCTGTCTTTGCTCAATAAAGGAGAAATCAGATGGTTTCGGTCATTTTTGAAGTCTGGCCCGATCCAGCGCACCGCGAGGGCTACCTGAACTGGGCGGCCGAACTGAAAAGCGAGCTGGTGAAGATGGACGGCTTCATCTCCATCGAACGCTTCCAGAGCCTCACAGAGCCCGACAAGCTGCTGTCGCTGCAGTTCTGGCGCGACGACGCCTGCCTGACGGCCTGGCGCAATCTGGAGGCGCACCGCGCCGCGCAAAACGCGGGCCGCAGCACCATGTTCAAGGACTATCGCTTGCGCATCGCCGAAGTGACGCGTGATTACGGCCTGAAGGAGCGCGAGCAGGCGCCGGCCGACTCGCGCCGGGCCCACGGCTAAGCCGCAGGCCTGAGGGTTTGCCTAAATGCCAGCCAGGGCGACGGAGTTTTCCAGCGCCTGGCCGCCGCCATAGCTGTCCTGCACCGGCGGCACACCGCCCAGCGAGACCTTGATCGCGCAGTACTTGAACTCCGGGATCTTGGCAAACGGGTCCAGTGCTGCGTTGGTCAGCTTGTTGATGGCTGCCTCGTAGTAGCAGAAGGGCACAAACACCGCGCCGCGCGGCGAGCTTTCGTCGGCGCGTGCATACAGCGCCACCTCACCGCGGCGTGACGCGATGGTCACCACGTCGCCCGGCTTGCCACCCATGTCCGCCAGATCCAGCGGATGCACCAGCGCTACCGGATCGGGCTCGATCGCGTCCAGTACGGTGGCACGCCGCGTCATGCTGCCGGTGTGCCAGTGTTCGAGCTGGCGGCCGGTGATCAGCACCATGGGGTACTCGGTGTCCGGACGTTCGTTGGCCGGGATGATGTCGGCCGGCACAAAGCGTGCGCGGCCCGTCTCGCGCGGGAAGTCGTCCACAAATACCACCGACTGGCCCGGGTCGCCTTCCTTCATGCAAGGGTAGGTGACCGAATGCTCGCGGTCCAGCCGGTCCCAGGTGATGCCACCAATGCTGGGCATGGTGTGGCGCATCTCGTCGAAAACTTCGCTGACATGGTTGTAGTGCCAGCCGCAACCCATGCGATTGGCAATCTGCGTGATGATCCACAGGTCCTGGCGCGCATCGCCGGGCGGGTTGATGGCCTTGCGGCCCATTTGCACCAGCCGGTCGGTGTTGGTGAAGCTGCCGTCTTTTTCGGGGAAGGCGCTGGCGGGCAGAATGACGTCGGCCAGGTAGGCGGTTTCGGTCAGGAAGATGTCCTGCACCACCAGGTGGTCCAGCGCGGCGAGCGCTTCGCGTGCGTGGTTGGCGTCCGGGTCGGACATGGCCGGGTTCTCGCCCTGCACATACATGCCGCGGATGGTTCCCTTTTTGGCAGCATGCATCACCTCGACCACGGTCAGTCCGACCTGGTCGTCGAGGGATCCTTCAGGCACTTTCCAGGCCTTCTCGAAACTGGCGCGCACCGCGGGGCTGGAGACATGCTGGTAGTCGGGGAACATCATGGGGATCAGGCCCGCGTCGGACGCGCCCTGCACGTTGTTCTGGCCGCGCAGCGGATGCAGGCCGGTGCCGGGACGGCCAATCTGGCCGGTCATCAGCGACAGGGCGATCAGGCAGCGTGCGTTGTCGGTGCCGTGCACGTGCTGCGAGACACCCATGCCCCAGAGGATCATCGAGCTCTTGGAGGTGGCGTACAGGCGTGCCACGTAGCGCAGCGTGTCGGCGTCGATGCCGCAGATAGGCGCCATCAGCTCGGGTGTGTAGCCTTCGACGTTCTTACGCAGTTCCTCGTAGCCTATGGTGCGGCTGTCGATGAAGGCCTGGTCCACCAGGCCCTCGGTCACGATGACGTTCATCATGGCGTTGAGCATGGGCACGTCGGTGTCGGGCTTGAACTGCAGGTGGCGGTGCGCCATGCGGGTCAGGTCGGAGCGGCGCGGGTCCAGCACCACCAGTTGGGTGCCGTTCTTCACGGCGTTCTTGATCCAGGTGGCGGCCACCGGGTGGTTGACCGTCGGATTGGCGCCGATGATGATGACCACGTCGGCCTTGGTGACGTCCATCACCGGGTTGGACACGGCGCCGGAGCCAATGCCTTCCAGCAGGGCGACGACGGACGACGCGTGGCACAGCCGGGTGCAATGGTCCACGTTGTTGCTGCCGAAACCGGTGCGCACCAGTTTCTGGAACAGATAGGCTTCCTCGTTGCTGCCCTTGGCCGAGCCGAAGCCTGCCAGCGATTTCTTGCCGTACCGGTCGCGTATGGCGGCGAGTTTGCCGCCGGCAAATTCCAGCGCCTCTTCCCAGCTGGCTTCACGAAACACGTCCATCACGCGGTCCGGGTCCATCGTGAAATCGCCGGTCTTGGGCACGCCTTCGCGGCGGATCAGGGGCTTGGTCAGGCGCTGCGGATGGTGCGCGTAGTCAAAGCCATAACGGCCCTTGACGCACAGGCGTTCGTGGTTGGCCGGGCCGTCGCGGCCTTCCACGAAGAGAATCTTGTCGTCCTTGACGTTGTAGGTCAGCTGGCAGCCGACGCCGCAGTAAGGGCAGACCGATGCCACCTGCTTGTCGGGCACCACGAGTGCGGCCTCGCGCGCCGGCATCAGCGCGCCTGTGGGGCAGGCCTGCACACATTCACCGCAAGCCACGCAGGTGGACGCGCCCATGGCGTCGTCCATGTCGAACACGATTTTGGCCTGGTCGCCGCGGAAGGCCAGGCCGATCACGTCGTTGACCTGTTCGTCGCGGCAGGCGCGCAGGCAGCGTGTGCACTGGATGCAGGCGTCAAGGTTGACGGCGATGGCCGGGTGGGACAGGTCCTGGCGCACCTGCTGGCGTGCCTCGAAACGCGGCTTGCCGACGCCAATCTTCGCGGCCCACTGGTCCACCTCGTTGTTGCGCGTGTACTCCTTCTCCGGCATGTCGGACAGCAGCAGTTCGAGCACGAGTTTTTGCGACGCGACAGCGCGCTCGCTGTCAGTGACCACCTTCATGCCGGCCGTGGGAGCGCGGCAGCAGGAAGGGGCCAGCACACGTTCACCGTTGATCTCGACCATGCAGGAGCGGCAATTGCCGACGGCCTCCATGCCTTCCTTGAAGCAGAGGTGGGGAATCTCCACCCCTTCGCGCTTGGCGACCTGCAGCAGGGATTCGGTGGCGCGGCCTGTGACTTCACGGCCGTTGAGGCTGAAACTCACGAGCGGGGCGTCGAGTTCGGCGAGTTCCTGGCGGGTAATTGCATTCATCGTATTGCCTTGTCTTTGGACCGAACGGACTCAAGCCAGCTCGTGGGGGAAGTACTTGACGACGCAGTCCATCGGGTTCGGAGCGGCTTGGCCGAGCCCGCAGATCGAAGCGTCACGCATGACCAGCGACAGGTCGGCCAGCAGGGCCAGGTTCCATTTGGGTTGTTCCATCAGGTGCGCCGCTTTCGCCGTGCCAACGCGACAGGGTGTGCACTGGCCGCAGGACTCGTGGTGGAAGAAACGCATCATGTTGCGTGCCGCATCGGTGGCTGTGTCCTGGTCGGACAGCACCATCACGGCGGCAGAACCGATGAAGCAGCCATAAGGCTGCAGGGTGTCGAAGTCCAGCGGGATGTCGCCCATGGTCGCGGGAAGAATGCCGCCAGAGGCACCGCCGGGCAGGTAGGCGTAGAAGGTCTGGCCATCGAGCATGCCGCCGCAGAATTCGTCGATCAACTCACGAATGGTGATGCCGGCAGGCGCCAGCTTCACGCCCGGTTCCTTGACCCGGCCCGAGACCGAGAAGGAGCGCAGGCCCTTGCGACCGTTGCGGCCGTGCGAGGCAAACCACTCGCCGCCTTTTTCCAGGATGTCGCGCACCCAGTAAAGGGTTTCGAAATTGTGCTCGAGCGTCGGACGACCGAACAGGCCGACCTGCGCCACATAGGGCGGGCGCAGGCGCGGCATGCCGCGTTTGCCTTCGATAGACTCGATCATGGCCGACTCTTCGCCGCAGATGTAGGCACCGGCGCCGCGGCGCAGCTCGATCTCCGGCATGCCTGCCATCAGCGGGGATGACCTGAGTTTGACGAGTTCGGCTTCCAGCATGCTGCGGCAGCCGTGGTATTCGTCGCGCAGGTAAACATAAATCTTCTCGATCCCGACGGCCCAGGCGGCGATCAGCATGCCTTCAAGGAAGCGGTGCGGGTCGCGTTCCAGGTAGACGCGGTCCTTGAAAGTGCCGGGCTCGCCCTCGTCGATGTTCACCGCCATCAGGCGCGGGCCTTGTTCGGCCCTGACAATGCGCCACTTGCGGCCGGAAGGAAAGCCTGCGCCGCCCAGGCCGCGCAGGCCGGAATCTTCCATGGTCTTGATGACCGATTCGACCTCACGGCTACCCGAGACGCATTGCTTGAGCAGCGCGTAACCACCGGCGTCCTGGTAGCTGGAAAAGTCGACAAATCCCACCGGGACGTGTTTTACCGCGCCGGCCGCGACGGTGGCCATGATGGTTTCGCAACTGGCATTCGGCACGGGGTTTTGTCCCACCACGGCCACCGGCGCCTGTTCGCAGCGGCCCACGCAAGGCGCCGCGATCACGCGCACTTCGCGGCCCAGCAGGGCCGGGAGCCTGGCCAGCAGGTCTTTGGCGCCGGCCATTTCACAAGACAGCCCGTCGCAGACCCGAACAGTAAGCGCTGCCGGGACGGCCTCGCCTTCCTTGACCACGTCGAAGTGGTGGTAGAAGGTTGCCACCTCATAAACCTCGGTCTGCGCCAGCCGCATCTCCTGGGCCAGCGCCGCCAGATGGGCTGCTGACAGGTGACCGAAATGGTCCTGCAGCTTGTGCAAGTGTTCGATCAGCAGATCGGCCTGGCGTGACGCGTTGCCCAGCAGGCCCTGCACGTCAGCCAGCGCCGCCGGGTCCACGCGGCGGCCCTTGGGGCCCTGGCGCTTGCGCTGCTTGGAGGCGTCGATGACGGCAATGGGAATGATGGGATGGTTCATGGGCTTATGGGCTCGCTGTGTGGCTGACGTCGTTGGCTTTGGAAGCTGGGTCCGTTCAGATGACGCGTTCGGTGCGCAATTTGGCGATGTCTTCAGCGCTGTAGCCCAGTTGCGCGAGTACCTCGACGGTGTGTTCGCCCAGCAGGGGGGAACGCGTGACTTCGGTCGCGCTGTCCGACATCTTGATGGGGTTCCCTACGGTGAGGTATTTGCCGCGCACCGGATGGTCGACTTCGACAATGGTGCCGGTTGCGCGCAGGGCGGGCTCTTCGGCGATTTCTTTCATCGAGAGAATCGGCCCGCAGGGAATGTCGTATTTGTTGAGAATTTCCATGGCCTCGAACTTGGTCTTGGTCATGGTCCACTGCTCGATACGCGCGAAGATCGGTTTCAGGTGCAGCAGGCGGGCGGCAGGCGTATCGAAGGCTTCGTCGGTGATCCAGCCTTCCTCGCCGATCACCTTGCAAACGGCCGGCCACACGGCGGCCTGGGTGATGAAGTAGATATAGGCGTTGGGATCGGTTTCCCAGCCCTTGCACTTGAGCACCGAACCGGGCTGGCCGCCGCCGGAAGCATTGCCGGCGCGCGGCACGGCGTCACCGAACTTGCCGTCCGGGTACTGCGGATACTCGTGCATGGTGCCAGTGCGTGCAAGCCGCTGCTGGTCGCGCAGCTTGACCCGGCAGAGGTTCAGCACCGCGTCCTGCATGGGCGCCAGCACCTTCTGGCCACGGCCGGTGGTGTTGCGCTGGTACAGCGCCGCGACGATGCCCAGCGCCAGGTGCAGGCCGGTGCCGCTGTCGCCGATCTGGGCGCCGGTGACCAGCGGCGGGCCGTCCTCGAAGCCTGTGGTTGAGGCAGCGCCACCGGCGCACTGCGCCACGTTTTCGTACACCTTCAGGTCTTCGTAGGGGCCGGGGCCGAAGCCCTTGACCGAAGCGACGATCATCCGCGGATTGATCGCGTGGATGTGCTCCCAGGTCATGCCCATGCGGTCTAGTGCCCCGGGGGCGAAGTTCTCCACCATCACGTCGCAGGTCTTGATCAGTTCGTCCAGGACTTCCTTGCCCTTGGGCTTTTTCATGTCCAGGGTGATCGAGCGCTTGTTGTGGTTCAGCATCGTGAAATACAGGCTGTCCGCACCGGGGATGTCGGCCAGTTGCGCGCGTGTCGCGTCGCCTTCACCGGCGCGCTCCACCTTGATGACATCGGCGCCGAACCAGGCCAGCAATTGGGTGCACGTGGGGCCCGACTGGACGTGGGTGAAGTCAAGGATGCGAACGCCGTCTAACGCTTTGCTCATGAAAATTCCTGCAGGGAGTTGAAAATGGGTTGTTCATCCATGGTTACAGCCATGGGCCCGGCCCTCCGGCCGGTTCAACCCCTATATTAATCACCGTGCCCCGGTCCTGCCCTGCCGTCCGGTTCAGGGCGCGCTGGCTTGCGGGGCCAGCTGGCTTTCCAGTTCCATCAGGCGTTTGCGCAGGTTCCGGTCTTCCGCGAAACGAGCGGTTTCATCGCGGATCACCGCAACAATGGCCGCTACCCTTTTGTCAGGCGTGTAAAGCAGGGCCACCGTGAAGGCGATGGACAGGCCGTGCCCGTCCTTGTGCACCGCCGGTACGCGCAGCACGTCGTTGCCGTACTTGGTCTGCCCCGTGGCCATGGTCTTCTGGTAGCCGTCCCAGTGGCGCTGCTGCTGGCGCTGCGGAATGATGATGTCGAGCGACTGGCCCAATGCCTCTTTTTCCGTGAAACCGAACATGCGCTGCGCAGCCGGGTTCCACAAGGTGATGGCACCGCTGGCGTCGGATGCCACGATGGCATCGCCAACGGCCTCGACGAGTTGCTTGAAGTCGATGGATGATTGCATTGTTGTGCTCCTGTTCCGCTGTGGGCGGTAAATGGTCCTCAAACAAAGACGGCGCTCACCTGAACGCCGTCTTTTCAAGCCTTGACGACCAAGGCATCAAGCTTCAGGGATCAGACTGCTTTCGCCGTGTGCATGGCTGCGATCTGGTCCTTGCTGTAGCCGAGCTCGGCCAGAACTTCATCGGTGTGCTCGCCCAGCAGGGGAGATGCCGTCACTTCGGGCTTGGTGTCAGAGAACTTGATCGGGCTACCCACCGTCCAATAGCTACCGCGCACTTTGTGCGGTACTTCAACGATGGAGCCACTGTCGCGCAAAGATTTGTCATTCAACAAATCCTTCATCGACAGAACGGGCGCGCAGGGAATATCAAACTTGCGGAAGACGTCCACGGCTTCGAACTTGGTCTTGTCAGCGATGAATGCTTCAATCGTGGCGAAGATCTCCATGATGTGCGGCTGGCGTGCTTTGGCCGTGGTGTAAGCGGGATCGGTTTTCCACTCGGGTTTGCCCAGTGCATCGCAGATCGGCTCCCAGGCGTGGCCCTGGACCGTGAAATAGATGTAGGAGTTGGGGTCGGTCTCCCAGCCTTTGCATTTCAGAATCCAGCCGGGTTGCCCGCCGCCGCCGGCATTGGCGCCACGCGGCACCACGCCGTCCTTGAAGGCTTCCATTTCATGCGGGTATTGCGGGTACTCTTCCAGATAACCAAGGTTGTCCAGACGCAACTGGTCACGCATTTTGACGCGGCACAGGTTGAGCACACTGTCTTGCATGGACACCGCGACTTTTTGGCCCTTGCCAGTCTTCTGGCGGCCGATGTAGGCCGTCAAAATACCGATGGCCAGGTGCATGCCGGTATTGCTGTCGCCCAAAGCGGCAGACGAAATGGTGGGGCCTGAGTTCTCGCCCTTCCAATAGCCGGTGGTGGATGCTGCGCCGCCAGCGCACTGGGCCACGTTTTCATAGACCTTCAGGTCTTCGTAGTGGTGGCCGTCAGAGAAGCCCTTGACGGATGCCAGAATCATTTTTGGGTTGAGTGACTGGATGTGTTCCCAGGTGAATCCCATACGGTCCAGCGCGCCGGGACCAAAGTTCTCGACCATCACGTCGGATTCCTTGATGAGCCTCTCCAGCACTTCCTTGCCTTCGGGTTTTTTCGTGTCCAAGGTCAGGCCGCGCTTGTTGCTGTTGAGCATGGTGAAGTACAGCGCGTCAGCGCCTTCGATGTCGCGCAACTGGCTTCGGGTGACGTCGCCAGAGCCAGGACGCTCGACCTTGATCACGTCAGCGCCGAACCAGGCCAGCATTTGCGTGCAGGCGGGACCGGCCTGAACGTGTGTGAAGTCGATGATCTTGATGCCCGCGAGTGGTTTGTTGCTCATTTGATTTCTCCTAAAGGTGACTTGGGTTACTTCTTCTTGGCGCTCTGCGGGTTCAGGCTGGTGATTCGACCGCTTTCGGTTCCGGCTGTTTCGTCAATGATGGCATTGATCAGGGTCGGTTTGCCGGACTTGATCGCCTCGTCCAGCGCCTTGGCCAGCTCTTCCGGGGTATTGGCGAGCACGCCCACACCTCCGAAGGCCTGCATCATCATTTCATAACGCGCGTTCTTGACGAAGACGGTCGGCGCCACATCATCGCCGCGCGGATTCACGTCGGTGCCCTTGTAGATGCCGTTGTTATTGAAGACGATAACGCAGACGGGAAGGTTGTAGCGGCAAATCGTCTCGACTTCCATACCGCTGAAGCCGAAAGCGCTGTCACCTTCGATGGCAATGACGGGTTTTCCCGTAGTCACCGCGGCGGCGACGGCAAAGCCCATGCCAATACCCATGATGCCCCAGGTGCCGACGTCCAGGCGTTTGCGCGGCTCGTACATGTCGACAATGCTGCGTGCGAAATCCAGGGTGTTTGCGCCTTCGTTGACGACGATGGCATCGGGGCGCGCCTTGACCGCGTTGCGGACCACGTTCAGTGCGCTGTGGAAGTTCATGACCTCTGGGTTTTGCGCCAGCGTTGCCGCCATCTTGGTGAGGTTCTTGTCCTTGCGTTCGGCGATTCCCTGGGTCCACTCGGCCGGTGGTTTGGCCCAGCTGGAGCCGAGGCCGGCGAGCAGTGCGGACACGCATGAACCGATGTCGCCAACCAGCGGTGCGGCGATGGGAACGTTGCTGTCCATTTCGGTTGGCGAGATGTCGATCTGGATGAACTGCCGGGTGTCGGCGTTGGGGCCGCCCCAGGTCTTGCCTTTGCCGTGCGACAGCAGCCAGTTCAAACGCGCGCCGACCAGCATCACCACGTCAGCTTCTGCCAGCACATGGGAGCGGGTGGCCGATGCCGACTGGGCGTGCGTATCGGGCAGCAAGCCCTTGGCCATCGACATGGGCAGGTAAGGGATTCCGGTTTTTTCGATCAGGGCGCGGATGTCGGCATCGCATTGCGCATAAGCAGCACCCTTGCCGAGCACGATAAGGGGGCGTTTGGCGCCCTTGAGCAGGTCCAGCGCGCGCTTGACCGAATCTGGCGCGGGAATCTGGCGCGGTGCGGGGTCCACCACCTTGATCAGCGAGCGTTTGCCGGCTGCGGCATCCATCGACTGGGCAAACAGCTTGGCGGGCAGGTCGAGATACACGCCACCAGGACGGCCGGACAGCGCCGAGCGGATCGCGCGTGCAATACCGACGCCGATGTCCTCTGCATGGAGCACACGATAGGCGGCCTTGCACAGCGGCTTGGCAATCGCCAACTGGTCCATTTCCTCGTAGTCGCCCTGCTGGAGATCGACAATCTCGCGCTCGCTGGAGCCGCTGATCAGAATCATCGGGAAGCAATTGGTCGTCGCGTTGGCCAGCGCCGTCAGGCCATTGAGAAAACCGGGAGCCGACACGGTCAGGCAGATGCCGGGCTTCTGTGTCAGGAAACCTGCAGCGGCGGCGGCATTGCCGGCATGCTGCTCGTGACGGAACGAGATCATGCGAATGCCCTCGGCCTGCGCCTTGCGTGTGAGGTCTGTGATGGGAATGCCGGGCAGGGCGAAGATCGTGTCGATGCCGTTGAGTTTCAGGGCATCAATGACAAGGTGAAACCCGTCGGTCTGTTCTGGTGATTGAGTGTCGTTTGTCATGTTGGATGTCTCGTCGTTTGACTTCGCTAAAAGATTGAGCAACGCGGTGCCGCCTCACTGGCGGGCTAGGCCCGCTGCACCGTCCGGTTATCATAGGAATCGCTTCGGATTTCACCCTTGACCGCGGTCAATTTTCGCTGTATTTAGGCCGCCTGAACAAGTGCGACTTGCCTGCCGCCCAACCCCTGACCCATCCATGTTATCCATACCAGATCATCCCGAGAGAAACATCATTCGCGTGCAGCTGGCGCAGAACTTCGTTTTGAAGGGGATGACGGCGGAACAGAGCGCGGAACTCGAGACCCACCTGGTCATTGTGGACGGCCAGAAAGGCGATTTCCTGCTTCAGCAGGGGGTTCACGAGATGGAACAGTATTTCATCCTGGAGGGCATCCTCAAGCGGGTGGTGACCAACGAGCAGGGCAAGGAGATGATTCTTCGCTTTGCCGACGAGCGCGACATGGAAACCAGCTACGCGGCCTGGCGCCTCGGCACGCCCACACCTTACAGCACGGTCTGCGTCACCAAGGTCCGGGTGGCCAAGCTGCCCTTGCCGGAGTGGGTGGCTTTCCTGGAAAGGCACCGCGCGCTCAAGGAGTCTTTCGAGTACAGCGTCATGCGGCTGATGAGCGAAATCATGGCGCATACCATCACGCTGCACTTGCTGGATGCACCCGGGCGCGTCAAGCGTTTCCTGCGTAAACACCCCGAGCTGTTTGACCGGATTCCGAAGAAGGAACTGGCGTCTTACCTGAACCTCTCCGCGGAAACCCTGAGCCGGCTCAAGCAGCGCGGCAAGATCTGAGCGCCGCAGTTTTTGCTGCCGGCGCGGAGCCCTCATGTCAGGTTTTGGCTGACGCGAATCGGCGGGTCGAGGCCATCAGGCGGAGTTGATTGTCAACGTTGATGGTGCCGGCCACGGTGCTGGCAGCGCGGGCCGCTTCTGCGCTTTCGTGCGAATTGATCACAATTCCGCTGAGCAGGACCTTGCCGTTTTTTGATTCGATGTTGATGTTGATATCGCGTGTCGATTCATGGTCTTTGAGCGCCGCACGAATGCGCGCATTCAGCGCCAGGTCGGTCAGCATGGCGCGGGACTCCGCCGTTTCCTGGAACTCCGGCCGGCTGGCCAGGTGCCGGATTTGCTCCACGCAGCTTTCGACCGAGACGCGATCGGTGTTCAACACCAGGTCGTAAAGAAGCGGGTCACCCCAGGTCACACCGAATTGGTCGTGCATGCGGGAAGCATGGGCGCTGTCGCTGCGCCGCACCTCGGCTTCGGCAAACGCCTCGTCGTCGGTTCCGAGGTGGTCCATCAGCCATGCCACGCGTTGCCCGAAGGGGCGGGTGACCCGTACCCGCAACACATGCCTTACCGGACGCAGCAGGCAGGTTGCCCCCCAGCCACGCAACACGATATTGCCCTTGTCGGCCAGGGAAAAAACCTCCTGCGCCGTATACACGGCGACGCGTTCCCTGTCCGTGGTCAGGCGCTCGACGAGGCCCGCCTTGCCTTCGCGGAGCCTGCTGATCAGGCTTCCGGGAACATGCATCCTGCCCGCCACATTCTCCAGGACCTCATGGCGCATGATGGCCAATTGGGCTGTCTGGGCAAGTTGCAGGGAGACATCTTTGGCAAGAGACCCCATCTCCTGGGTCATGGCAATGACGGGCATGGCGCTCTCCTGGCTTTAGTCAACGGGCTGTTCTGCTGCGAATTCCGCACGCTTGGCCGGACGGATCTTGGCCAGAAGACGCGCCACCAGCGGCCAGAACAGCAGGACGAGCGCCAGTGTGCTGATGCCGCCAACCAGCGGGTTGGACCACAGAATGGACATTTCGCCCTGGGAAACCAGCATGGCCTGGCGGAAGGAGTCTTCTGCCTTGTCGCCCAGCACCAGGGCCAGCACCAGCGGCGCCAGCGGGTAGTCCAGTTTCTTGAACAGGTAACCGACCACGCCGAAGAGCATCATGAACCAGATGTCCAGCATGGCGTTGTGGACGGTATAGGCGCCGATGGCGCAAATCACCACGATCACCGGGGCGATGATGGAAAACGGAATGCGCAGGATGGAGGCAAACAGCGGCACTGTGGTCAGCACGACGATCAGGCCGACCAGGTTGCCCAGGTACATGCTGGCGATCAGTCCCCAGACGAAGTCTTTTTGCTCGACGAACAGCAGCGGTCCGGGCTGCAGGCCCCAGATCAGCAGGCCACCCAGCAGCACGGCAGCTGTTGGCGACCCGGGAATGCCCAGGGCCAGCATGGGCAGCAGGGCGCTGGTACCGGCGGCGTGGGCTGCGGTTTCGGGCGCAACCACGCCCTCAAGCTGGCCGGTTCCGAACTGGGCGCCATTCTTGGACATCTTCTTGGCCACGCCGTAGCTCATGAACGAAGCCGGGGTGGCACCGCCGGGGGTGATGCCCATCCAGATGCCGATCAGCGAGCTCCTGACGGACGTTGCCCAGTACTGCGGCAGTTTCTTCCAGGTTTCAAGCACCACCTTGGGATTTATCTTGGCGGTCTTGCCGGAGAAGGCCAGCCCCTCTTCCATGGACAGCAGGATTTCGCCGATACCGAACAGCCCGATCACGCCGATCAGGAAGTCGAAGCCGCGCATCAGGTCGGGAATACCGAAGGTCAGGCGCAACTGCCCTGTGACGGTGTCCATGCCCACGGCCGCCAGCGCGAAGCCAATGGTCATAGAGGCCAGAATCTTGAACGGGGAGCCTTTGCCCATGCCCACGAAGCTGCAGAAAGTCAGCAGGTAAACGGCAAAGAATTCGGGGGGTCCGAACTTCAGCGCGAACTTGGCGACCAGGGGGGCCATGAAGGTGATCATCACCACCGCCACAAAAGCGCCTATGAACGATGACGTGAATGCTGCCGTCAGCGCTTGCCCTGCCTGGCCTTGCTGGGCCAGCGGGTAGCCGTCAAAGGTGGTTGCAACCGACCAGGGTTCACCCGGTATGTTGAATAGTACCGAGGTGATGGCGCCGCCAAAAAGCGCCCCCCAGTAGATGCACGACAACATGATGATGGCCGAGGTCGGAGTCATCGTGAAGGTCAGGGGCAGCAGGATGGCCACGCCGTTGGCACCCCCCAGTCCTGGCAGCACGCCGATCAGCACGCCAAGGATGATGCCTATGAACATCAGCAGGATATTCATTGGCGTCAGGATGACGCTGAATCCGTGAAAAAGCGAGTTTAGTTCGTCCATGGAAATGTCCGGTCAGTAAAGTTCAATAGTCTGGTATCGGGGTGGAGGGCGGCAGGGCTCAGTAACCCAGGAAACTCAAAAGGTCGAATTGACCCTTGAACAGGGGTACCTTGAACCAGACCTCGAACATGAAGAAAAACAGCACATTCACGGCCAACGCTGTGACAACGCTTTTGACCCGGGAGTATTTACCCAGGATGATCATGAACAAGGCGATGTAAAGCGCCGAAGCCACATACAGGCCTATGAACTGGACGGCCAGCACATAGACAAGGGCGGGCAGCAGCACGGACAGGACACGCTTGAGCTGTTCGCTGTCGACGAAAACCTCGGTGTTCTTTTTTTTCCCGAACAAGGCCGGAATCATGATGCCGACGCCGGAAATGCAGAGGATGATACCAATGTAAAACGGAAAGTAGCCGGCACCGGGGCCATCGCTGGTCCAGCCCGAGCCCAGCTTCCAGCTGCCCTGGATGACCACGGCCCCCAGGACCACAATGAGAAAGGCAACGATGGCTTCGATGACGTGGGTGGCGACGCCCGAGCGTTGCCCGGTACCGGATAGATCGTTTGGCTCCATCGGGAACTCCTGCTGAATAATTGAATAGCCCTGGATTGGGCGAACAGTGATTGGGTGGCAGAGCCAGCCCCGGAAACGGCCGGCCCTGCGGTGGAAGCCCCTCGCGCGCGGGGGCGTCCCTTTTCTATTTCGCGATGAAGCCGGCTTCTTTCATCAGCTCGCGGTGCATGTTTTCGGCACTGCCCAGCCACTTTCCGAACTCGTCGCCTGACATGGTTGTCTGGTTGAATGCGCCTTTTTCCATGTAGTCTTTCCACTCGGGCGTATCGCGCACTTTCTTGAGCAGGGTCACGTAAAACTCAAGCTGGTCCTTGGACACACCAGGCGCCATGAAAATGCCGCGCAGCATGGTGTAGTCGGTGGGCACACCGGCTTCCTTGCAGGTCGGGATGTCGGCCCATGACTGGGTTCCCGTCACCTTGGTCTTGTAGGTCATGCGCTTGTCATCAAACACGCAAAGTGCGCGCAGCTGGCCGGCGCGCCACTGGGCAACAGCCTCGATCGGGTTGTTCACCGACGAGTCAATATGCTTGCCGACAAGCTGCACAGCCACTTCACCACCGCCCTTGAACGGGACGTAAATGAACTTGGTGCCCGTGGCTTTTTCAATGCCGACAGTGATGATCTGGTCTTCCTGCTTGGACCCGGTGCCACCCATCTTGGTCTTGCTCGGTCCACCGGCCTTCACGGCGTCCAGGTATTCCTTGGCGGTTTTGGCGGGATTTTCTGCATTGACCCACAGCACGAACTGATCAAGCGCCATCATGGAAACCGGTGTCATGTCGCGCCAGTTGAACGGAACGCCCGTCGCCAGCGGCGTGGTGAACAGGTTGGACAGCGTAATGACAATCTTGTGCGGATCGCCTTTGGCGCCCTTGACTTCGAGAAAACCCTCGGCGCCGGCTCCACCGGATTTATTGACAACAATCAGCGGCTCTTTCATCAGCTTGTGTTTGATGACGATGCCCTGAATCAGGCGAGCCATCTGGTCAGCACCACCGCCAGTGCCGGCGGGAACAACAAACTCGACCGGCTTGGTTGGCTCCCAAGCGGCGTGTGCCGGCGCAGCCATCAGCGCCGCTGCTGAAACGGCTGCTGCCGCGACTGCTGCCAACTCATTCCTGACCTTCGTGAATCTGACTTTCATTTCGTTGTCTCCTGTTGTTGAGTAACTCTGTCCTGGGTTGGAAGTTTTTCCAGTTTCCATGTCGAAAAGTATCACAGGGGCATGGTCTTACCAAGTGGGGCAAAAAGCTCTTGACAGTGGTCAAGTTTGCCGATTTTTAAAGCTTGCCTAGGGTTTCTCCTGAGGGGCCGATCCGTACACGGGCCATACTGGCGGAATAGCGTAACTCCCTGGGGGAAATTGTTACACCCGCAGTAGTATGAATTTACTCAGTTGGGCTCCGCATGTGATTGAGTGCACCACAGTCTTTAAATGAAAAGGTGGAAGAGCATGAAGCATCAAATATTGTTCACCAGTTTATTGTGTTGTGTTTTCGCAGCTCAGGCTCAGACGTGCGAGGGCGGGCTTTACCTCAATCCGCAGGTGATTCGCGGCGAGGGATCATCTCAAACTGAAAGCGCGTTGAGGGAACTGATCGAATTCGTGCGACCCACCGGCCTGTCGGTGGCGCCTGTCCTCAACATCCGGGAAACCCAGGACGTCCTGACAGCCATCAAGAAGCCTGCGCCTCCTTGCTGGGTCTACGGCAACCCGGTTGTCGGCCTGGCTTCCGGCTACCGGCCGGTGGCCATCAACATGGACCCGATCCAGTCGGCAGTGCTGATTCTCGCGGACGTAGGTTCGGAGAAAGACAACAAGCCGGTCGATCTGAAAAAGTTGCCTCCCGACCAACAGGCCAAGGTCCTCGCCAAACTCAAGACTACCAGTTGTTTTGGCATGAAAAGCGGTGTGACCACCTCGCTTGTAAAAGCCGAAAATCTCTGTGGCACCGTGATCGAAGTGATGCCTCAGCAAGGCCTGGGGCAGAGCTATCTGCCTACCAAAGCAGCTTTTCAGTGGCAGGCGGACAAGTGGGTGGGGTTGATCACCCGGCTTCAAACCGCGCAAGGCTCTACCATGAAAAATCACCATGGCACTGACGAGCGCATCCACATGGCTCAGCTGTTCATCGTGCCCGCCACCCACCCCAGCTGGGGTTATGGAATCTATGTCCATAGCAGTGTTCCGGCAGATACGGTGAAAAAGGTCGGGAGTCAGTTCATTTCCCTGAAGACGAGCAATCCGCTGTTGCTGAAGGCGCTGGATCTTGGCAAGACTTACGAGTTCGCCGTTCCTCCCGACGCCGCTGTCGAAGGAATGAGGAAAGTGCTGGCGCCTTGAGGGCACGCTGTTCGCGCGTTTCTTTTCACCGAAGCCCTCTCCGGAAATGAGCTGATTCGCCAGGAAACTCAGGCGAGGGGCTGGAGCCGCACCTGGCCGTGCTCTTCTTCGATGGTCCTGGCAAGCAGCTTGACCAGGGCGTAGACCGTATCGATGTGGGGCGTCGGCGTTTGTGTGAGCCGCCCGAGTTCCACCACCGACCCCACCAGCGCATCAATCTCCGGTGCACGCCCGGCTTCGATGTCCTGGAGCATGGAAGTTTTGTGTTTGCCCACTTTCTCTGCGCCGGCGATGCGTTTGTCCAGCGTCACGCGGAACTGAATGCCCAGCTTGTGCGCCACTTCCTGCGCTTCACCCATCATGCTGGCGGCCAACTCGCGTGACAGCGGGTACTGGCAGATGTCCACCAGGGTGGAATGGGCCAGCGCGCTGATGGGGTTGAAGGTGAGGTTGCCCCAGAGCTTGAGCCAGATTTCCGCGCGGATGTTGTCCAGTACGGGTGCCTTGAAGCCGGCCTTGCCAAAACACGCCGAGATGCGCGTGACACGTTCGCTGATGGCTCCATCGAGTTCGCCCAGCGGAAAACGGTCGCCCTCGATATGCCGGACCACGCCTGGGGCCAGCAACTCCGAAGCCGGATAGACGACGCAACCGATCACGCGTCGCGGTGGAATCATCTCCGACAGCATGCCGCCCGGGTCCACGCTTTCCACCCTGCTGCCTTCGAGCGGTCCGCCGTGCTTGTGAAAGTACCAGTAGGGGATGCCGTTTTGCATGGTGACCACGGCGGTCTCGGGGCCGAGCAACCGGGGCAGGTCTTTGGCCACCGCCTCCACCTGGTGCGCTTTCATCGCCAGGATCACGAGGTCCTGCGGGCCGGCCTCGGCATAGTCATCAGTGGCTTTGACACCGGCCGCAACATGCTCGGCTCCATCATGCATGACGAGTTTCATGCCGTTTTTCCGGATGGCGTCCAGATTGGCACCCCGCACGATGAACGTGACGTCTTCGCCGGCCAGGGCCAGTTTCACGCCCACATAGCCACCGATGGCCCCGGCTCCAATGATCGCAATCTTCACACCATTCTCCCGACAAAAAAGTTATTCGAACCGGTTGCTGAGCTTGCCGATGCCGGCAATTTCCACCTCGATGGCGCTTCCCGGTTTCATGGAGCCCACGCCGACCGACGTTCCGCAAAGGATGATATCGCCCGCGTACAAAGTCATGTCCTGCGAAATCAGGCTGACCAGCTGCGCCACGGAAAAACGCATGTCGCTGATGGGATAGTCCTGTCGGACTTCGCCATTCAGGAGGGTTCTGACCACCAACTGTGCCGGGTCAAGGCCCGTGGCCACCGCTGGCCCGAAAGGGCAGAAAGTATCGAAACCCTTGGCGCGCACCCATTGCGCAAACGAAGCATCCCGATTCAGGATGTCGGCCACCGTCACATCGTTGGCACAGGTGTAGCCGAATACGTACTCCGATGCATGGTGCTCGGTAATCTGCTTGCAGGTCTTGCCGATGACGATGCCCAGCTCACCTTCAAATACTACCTTGCCGCCGCAGGCGGGCTGGCGGATGGTCCGGTTCGGGTCCAGGTAGGAGTTGGGTGCCTTGATCAGGTACAGCGGCTCGGCTGGAACAGGCAGTTTGAGCTTCTCGCCCAGCGCATGAAAATTGTTCCACAGGGCGATGATTTTTGTTGGCAGAACCGGCATCAACAGCTCGACGTCGGCCAGCGGCATCACGCGGTCTGTGGGGATGGCGCCGCTGAACATGTTGCCCTCGAAAACCCTCACGTGCGCGCCCTCCAGGGTACCGAAGCGAGTGGTGCTGCTTTCCTTGAAGCGTATCCAGCGCTTGGACATTCCGGCCATCAAGTCTGAAGGGCCGCTGGTGCGTACCGTTGCGCAGGCACACTGTTTTGTGTACTCCGGCTGGCGGACGAAGGCGCGCTGCCGGACCAGCTGGCGCAAGGGACCCTACCTGCCCGGTTGCTGGCCATGCTTGCATGGCAGCGGGCCCTGGCGGCTTCGACGGCTTCGACCAGGAAGTCCGCTTCGTAGGCGCGCAGCAGGTGCGACTGCTCGGTCTCCAGGTAGGTGCGCACAGCGTCGCGGCCGTCAGCCTGCAAGCGGGCGTAGGTGGCGGAATCCCAATGCCATGTCAGGCCGAGTTCTTCAAACGCGGCGTTATAGGCATGGCGGGCCTGGTCGGACCGGTCGGTGGCGGTGTTGTCAAGCAGGGCTTTGAGCATGGGAGTTCTCCTTGAATGGGGGTGACGCTGTGGAGGCAATTCCGGCGTGTCGTTTCGCACCGGGCTTGAGGCAACTGTAGAAACAATGAATGATTAATGATAGTTAAAGTATTTGATGCTATTGATTACTAATAGCTAATGTATTGACAAAGCCCCGCGGATAACGGATTAGCTGGTGATGGTTTCGAGAAGGGCTCAACCGTTTGCGCGGCCGTCGGCGCTAGGTCGTGCCTGGCGGCTTGAAATTACCGGGGGTTCGGGTGTGTCCGCGCGGGACACCCGCGCTATAGCGTGGATTTGCGGCGGAAGATCATCCGGGCTGCTGGCCGATTTCGAAGTTGGCCAGTTTCTCCAGTGCACGCACCATGGCCGAGTGATCCCAGGCCTTGCCGCCGTGCGCGACGCAGGCATTGAACAGCTCCTGCGCGGTGGCCGTATTGGGCAGCGAAACACCCAGCAGACGTGCACTCGAAAGTGCCAGGTTCAGGTCCTTCTGGTGCAGTTCGATGCGAAAGCCCGGGTCAAAGTTGCGCTTGACCATGCGCTCGCCATGCACTTCGAGAATCTTTGACGATGCGAACCCACCCATCAAAGCCTGGCGCACGCGCGCGGGATCGGCGCCGGCACGGGCGGCGAACAGCAAGGCTTCTGCCACCGCTTCGATGGTGAGTGCCACGATGATCTGGTTTGCGACTTTGGCGGTCTGGCCGTCGCCGTTGCCGCCGACCAGCGTGATGTTCTTGCCCATCAGCTCGAACAGCGGGCGGATGCGTTCAAACACAGCTTCCGGACCGCCGACCATGATGGACAGCGTTGCATTTTTTGCACCGACTTCGCCGCCAGAAACCGGGGCGTCGAGGTAGTCGCAACCCAACGCGTTGATTTTCTGTGCAAAGGTCTTGCTGGCGATCGGCGAGATCGAGCTCATGTCGATGACTACCTTGCGCATGCTCGCGGTCGCCTCGCCGGAGGGTCGCTTGAGCCCGGCGGCCACGCCTGTTTCGCCGAATAGCGCGGCGTCGACATCAGGTGTGTCGGGCACCATGACGAAGATGATGTCGGCGCGCTCGGCGACGCCGCGGGCATTCAAGCACTGGGTCGCACTGCTGCCGGTAATCATTGCGGGCATTTTTCCAAGGGAGTAGACAAACAGCTGGTGTCCGGCCTGGATGAGATGGCCGGCCATGGGCGTACCCATGATGCCCAGGCCAATGAAGCCGATTTTCAGAGTGGTTGAAGTCATGGTGAAGCTTGTCCTTGTAAAAGTGGAGTGGTCAGAGAGCTAGTAGGCCGAATCAATGAAATTCACTGTCACTCGACCGCCCCTCGCCGCGCCATGCGGCGTTGCAAATGCGCGCCGGGCCTGCGGGCCCGCCTGTGCCTTGCGCTTTGCCTGGCACACCGCTGGGCCGCCGCTTGCCAGCGACTTCGCTGATTCAGCCTACTAGGCGCTGGCGCCAACCCAGTCCGGCCTCGCTGGTGCCCGCCGGTTTGTATTCGCAGCCAATCCAGCCGCCATACCCGATGCGGTCCAGGTGCGCGAACAAAAATGCATAGTTGATCTCGCCGGTGCCCGGCTCATGGCGCCCGGGGTTGTCCGCCAGCTGGATGTGGCCAATGCGCGGCAAACAGGTGTGCAGTGTTCCGGCCAGTTCACCCTCCATGCGCTGCGCATGGTAGATGTCGTACTGGACAAAGGCGTTGTCGGCGCCCACCTCGTCCAGAATGTCCAGCGCCTGCGTTGTGCGGTTCAGGTAAAAGCCGGGAATGTCGAAAGTGTTGATCGGTTCAATCAGCAAATTGAGCCCGGCTTTTTTGAGCTCGGTGGCGGCATGCCGCAGGTTGGCGACAAAGGTTTGCCTGAGCGCCGCGTCGCTCACGCCTGCAGGCGCCTTGCCTGCCAGGCAGTTGAGCTGCTTGACGCCCAAGGCCCCGGCGTAGGTGATGGCGCTGGCCACGCCGGAGCGAAATTCCTCCACGCGGTCCGGGTGGCAGGCGATGCCGCGTTCGCCAGCTTCCCAGTCGCCCGCGGGCAGGTTGTGCAGCACCAGCTGCAAGCCATGCTTGTCAAGCCTGGCCTTGATGTCGGCGGCGCTGAAGGCATAAGGAAAGAGGAATTCCACGGCCTTGAAGCCGGCTTTCGCAGCCGGTTCAAAGCGGTCGAGGAATGCGTGCTCGGTAAAAAGCATGCTGAGGTTGGCGGAAAATTTGGGCATGGCTTGTGTGCTGGTGGATGGTTGGACGTCAGTCCTTATTACTCAAGCAGGCCGGCCAACTCCAGGCCTTCACGGCCCTTGGGGTGGCGGCAATCAATGTCTTCAAACTCGTTGACTTTGTCGATCTCTGTGCCCATGGCGATGTTGGTGACCTTTTCGAGGATGACTTCCACAACCACCGGCACCCGGTATTTGCGCGCCATTACCTGTGCTTCGACCATGGCATCATTGATTTTTTCAGGGTCGGTCACGCGCAAGGACTTGCAACCCAGGCCCTGCACCACAGCCTGGTGGTCCACGCCGTAGCTGCGCAAGTCGCCTTCGCCTGCCGGTACGTTCTGGTTCTCGAAAGCCAGCTGCACGCAGTAGTCCATCTCAAAACCGCGCTGGGCCTGGCGGATCAGGCCCAGGTAGCTGTTGTTGACCAGCACCTGCACATAAGGCAGGTTGAACTGCGCGCCCACAGCCAGTTCCTCCATCAGGAACTGGAAGTCATAGTCGCCCGACAGCCCGACAACGGTACGTGTCGGGTCAGCCGCCACCACACCCAGGGCCGCGGGGATGGTCCAGCCCAGCGGACCCGCCTGGCCGCAGTTGATCCACTGGCGTGGTCCGTACACATTGAGGAACTGCGCGCCGGCAATCTGGCTCAGGCCAATCGTTGTCACGTAAATGGTGTCGCGCGGGAACACCTTGTTCATTTCCTCGTACACGCGCATCGGCTTGATGGGTGTCTCGGTGAAGTGGGACTTGCGGTGCATGAGCTTCTTGCGCTCGGCGCAGCGGGCGGCCCAGTTGCCATAGTCGGGCAGCCCCTTGGCCGCCTTGCGTTCGCGGGCAACCTGCACCAGCAGTTCCAGCGCGGCCCTGGCGTCGCTGACAATGCCAAAGTCGGGGTTGAAGACCCGGCCAATCTGTGTCGGCTCGATGTCGACGTGCACAAAGGTGCGGCCCTTGCAGTACACCTCGGGCGAGCCGGTATGGCGGTTGGCCCAGCGGTTGCCAATGCCGATGACGAAATCACTGGCCAGCATGGTGGCGTTGCCGTAGCGGTGGCTGGTTTGCAGCCCGCACATGCCGGCCATCAGGGGGTGGTCGTCGGGAATGGTGCCCCAGCCCATCAGCGTGGGGATCACCGGAACGCCTGTCAGCTCTGCAAACTCAACCAGCAAGGCGGAAGCTTCGGCATTGATGATGCCGCCGCCGGCGACGATCAGGGGTTTGCTGGAAGCGGCAAGCATGTCGAGCGCTTTCTCAATCTGCTTGCGGCTGGCGGCGGGCTTGTACACGGGCAGCGGCTCGTAGGTGTCAATGTCGAATTCAATTTCGGCCATCTGCACGTCAAAAGGCAGGTCGATCAGCACCGGGCCGGGCCGTCCCGAGCGCATCAGATGAAACGCCTGTTGGAAGGAGCGCGGGACCAGAGCCGGTTCGCGCACGGTCACACTCCACTTGGTGACCGGTTTGGAGATGGACTCGATGTCTACCGCCTGGAAATCTTCCTTGTACAGCCGCGCGCGGGGCGCCTGGCCGGTGATGCACAAGATGGGGATGCTGTCGGCAATCGCCGAGTACAGCCCGGTGATCATGTCGGTGCCGGCCGGGCCGCTGGTGCCTATGCACACACCGATGTTTCCGGCCTTGGCGCGCGTGTAGCCTTCGGCCATGTGCGACGCGGCCTCGAC
This sequence comes from Polaromonas sp., assembly GCF_039930745.1. Classification (GTDB taxonomy): domain Bacteria; phylum Pseudomonadota; class Gammaproteobacteria; order Burkholderiales; family Burkholderiaceae_C; genus Polaromonas. The sequence goes on from NZ_JBDTTH010000024.1 coordinate 25,248, forward strand.
ATGCCGGGCCAGGATGTGCGTGATCGACTGGCGCTCACGCAGTGCGGAATAAAACGGGTTGATGGCCGCGCCGGGCACACCAAAAGCTTGTGTGATGCCTTCTTTTTCCATCACCAGAACGGCGGCCATGGCGGCCTTCATTTTTGCCATCGAAGTCTCCTGATAAACGTTGCTGAACTTGAGGCCGATGGTCGTGGGGTTCGCCGTGTTGCGGAAGTCTCGACTCATGCATTACGCTTATTCCAATTCGGAATAAATGGTTGCTCCACTGCGGCGACCGTGGTCTACTTGCGGCCATGGACCGCATTCAGGCCATCCGGCTTTTCATTCGCGTGGTTGACCTTGGCTCTTTCAGCAAGGCTGCGGCCGACATGGGCATGGGCCAGCCGTCGGCCACCAAACTGGTGGTGCAACTGGAAAAGCAGCTGGGTTCGCGCTTGCTCCATCGTTCGACCCGCGGCGTGACGCCTACCGAGATAGGCGCGCTGTATTACGCCAAGTGCAAGCTGATCGCACACCATGTCGAAGAGGCCGAAACGGTGGCCGCATTGCTGCAGTCGCAGGTACAGGGCGGCCTTCGAATCACCACCTCGGTGGCTTTCGGGCGGCGCGTGCTGGTACCGCTGGTCATGCGTTTCATGCAGCTCCACCCCAAGCTGCAAATCGAGCTGAACTTCGAAGACCGCTATGTCAGCCTGGTTGAACAAGGCATTGACGTGGCGATCCGGATGGGCCCGCTGGCCGACTCGACCTTGGGCGCGCGTTACCTCGGTATCAATCCCTGGGTGGTGGTGGCTTCACCCGAGTACATCAAAAGGCGCGGCGCGCCGTCCGATCCCGCCGGTCTGGTGAAACACGATGCGCTGGTCTACAGCACGGTGCAGGGCGATGCTCGCTGGCACTTCACCGGGGCCGAAGGCCATGCGCGTCCGGTGTCGGTGAGTGGGCCGTTGCGCTCGAACAATCTCTCCGCATTGCTGGCGGCGGCGCGCGGCGGCATGGGCGTGGCGGCCTTGCCCAAGTATGTGGCGCATGAGTCGGTGCGCAGCGGTGCCTTGGTGTCTGTGCTGAACGGCTGGATGCTGCCATCGCAGGAAATCCATGCCGTTTATCCCTCGCCTCAGCTGGTGCCGGCCAAGGTCAGCGGCTTTGTCGGCTGGCTGCAAGGCCAGTTCGGCGAGTCATGGTGGACCGACCAGAAATAGCCGCAGCTGAAGTGGAACGCAGGCACGTGGTCATCGCAAGCAATTACCCATCGCTAAACTATTTGGTTTATCGATTGTCCAAAGCTTATGGATTAAAGGACTGAATGAAGAATGCGACATTGCGCCAGCTCAAGGTTTTCGAGGCCGTCGCCCGCAACCTGAGCTTCTCGCGGGCCGCCGAAGAGCTGCACCTGACGCAGCCCGCGGTGTCCATCCAGGTCAAAAAACTGGAGGATCACGCGGGCCTTCCGCTGTTTGAGCAACTGGGCAAGAAGATCCACCTCACGCCGGCGGGTGTGGAAATGCTGCATTCCAGCCGCATCATCATCCAGCAGTTCAAGGAAGTGGAAGAGGCCATGGCGCAGTTCAAGGGCGTCTCCGGCGGCAAGCTGAACGTTGCGGTGATCAGTGCCGGCGATTATTTCTTCCCGCGCCTGCTGGTGGAGTTCGCGCGGCGCCACTCCGGGGTGACGCTGGACTTCGGTGTCTGCAACCGCGAAGAACTCCTGAACCAGTTGACCGACAACCTGACGGATCTGGCCATCATGGTGCGCCCGCCGCTGGACATGGACACCGTGAGCGAGCCTTTTGCACCGCACCCCTACGTGGTGGTGGCCGCCCCCGACCATCCGCTGGCAGCCAAAAAGCGCATTCCCCTGTCGCGCCTGGCGAGAGAGCCGTTTGTGGTGCGCGAGAAAGGGTCTGATACCTGGAACTCAATGGAGGAAGGTTTTGGCGATCACCTGGCCGATCTCAACATCGCGATGGAAATCAAGAGCACGGAGACCATCAAGCAGGCGGTGATTGCGGGCATGGGTGTGAGTTTTCTATCTGCACATACCATCAGCCGCGAACTCCAGGTTGGCAGCTTGACGGTGCTCGATGTGCAGGGTTTTCCGCTGATGCTTCACTGGTATGTGGTGCACCGCCGTAACAAGCGCCTGACGCCGGTGGCGCAGGCCTTCAAGACTTTTCTGATGAGCGACGGCGGCGCGCTGATCGAGCAGACCATCGGCTATCGTCCCAAGCCCGTCAACCGCCCCAAACCGGCCGCACCCTAGCAAAAAATCAGCGCAGGTAACTACTCACCTCGCACTAGTACTGCAACCCGGAAGTAGCAAAACAAGATGAAAGTGATGGCTTCGCGCCCAGGGCAAGGCGCAAGCCGCAGCGAAGGCTGTGCGCCTTCGCAAGGATTGCAACGCCGCCATGAGTGCGAAGACGCGCTTTCATGTTTCGATATTTTCGGGTTGCAGTACTAGAGGAGCAGCAATGCCAGCGCCATCGTGGAACCGGCTTTGCCGGGCCACAGATGGTGTCCCCTGTAGGGGAAGACGCCGAAGGCGGCTCAGGGGGTGAGTGGTTATCAGCGCAGCAGGAAGTACGCAGCCAGAACGTACAGCACGGCTGCGAATACTTTCTTTAGCGGCCGGATGTCCATGCGATGCGCGGTGCGCGCGCCCAGCGGTGCCGTGCTGATGCTGGCCAGCGAGATGACGATCAGGCCCGGCAGGTAGAGAAAGCCTACGGAGCCGGGCGGCATTTGCGGCAGATCCCGGCCGGCCCAGATGTAGCCCAGCGTGCCGGCCAGTGCGATCGGAAAACCGAGTGCAGCCGAAGTGCCCACGGCGTCGTGGATTTTCACGTTGCACCAAGTCATGAACGGCACCGAGACAAAAGCGCCACCCGCACCCACCAGCGAAGACAACACGCCGATGACGCCGCCCATGCCGAAGGTACCCAGTCGGCCGGGCAGGGTGCGGCTCGGTTTGGGTTTGCGGTCCAGGAACATCTGCGTGGCAGAAAACGCCACGAAGACCGCAAACAGGATGCTCAGGATTTTCCCCGGCAGTGCCGCTGCCAGCTGGGCGCCGACCAGCGCACCCAGCAGGATGCCGGGTGCCAGCAGCCGGACGATGGGCCAGAGCACTGCGCCGCGCCGGTGATGCGCACGCACCGACGACAGCGAGCTGAAGCAGATGGTGGCCAGCGAGGTGGCCACGGCCATCTTCACCGTGTACTCCTGCGGAAAGCCCTTGGACGTGAGGATGAAGGTCATGAAAGGCACCATCAGCATGCCGCCGCCGATGCCCAGCAGGCCGGCAAGAAAGCCGGTGCACAGGCCCAGCAGGAGGAGTTCGGCAATGAGTTGGGGCTCGAGGGACATTGGATCTGCGCTGGTAGGCGTGACCCCGGTCAAGCCCGGGATGATGAGAAGAAAAAAGGTGTCTGCGAGTACCACCGGACCGTCATCCTGAACCAGGGTTCAGGTGGGCGAGGGCAGTCGGGTTTCGGGTTCGTCTAACGCGAGACGATCACGCCTGCCTGACAATTTACCAAGCCCGTGCTCTAAGAGCATTGGTTCAAGGAAATATAAAGCCCGGTGCGCACCGCAGACAGTTTGATTGTAGGCGCTGGCGCCCCTGTTGGCGAGCGGCTTTACAGCAGGCGGCCATCCACGCCGAGCGCGCTGTCCAGTCGCTGCAGCAGTGCCGTCAGTTGGGGTTGCGCCGCGGCTTCCGCCGCTGACATGGCCGCAACCTGCGGTTTCGCGGCAATGGTAGTGGAAGGCGTGACGGTGCGTGAAGTCTTCAGCGCATTCGCTTCGAGTTCGGACAGCTCGAAGGCCAGGTTCAGGGCAGCCAGCACCGCGATACGGTCGCGTGCCTTGATTTTTCCGGCATCGCGGATCTTGCACATGGCGGCGTCGACTTTTTCCACGGCGTCGAGCAGCCGGGCTTCACCGCCTTCAGGGCAGCCGAGCAAATAGCTCTGGCCCATGATCTGTACATCAAGCTGCTTCATCCTGGATTCCTCAGTTGACCGCTCGTCATCGCCATCATCGGCCCGACCCCACAGGTGTTCTGCCGTTGGCATGGTCTGTTGCGGGCGCGGACACATCCGGCAGGCGGTCGAGCAGGGCATCAACGCGGGCCCGGGCTGCACTGAGGCGTGAGCGCAGCGAATCGCGCTCCTGGGTCAGTTCATGGACCTGTTCGCCGAGCAGGGCATTGGTACGCTGCAGCTCCTCGTAACGCAGCAGGAGCCGCTCGACGCGTTCGGCAATCTGGTCGATGTGGGTTTGGTTCGCCATGGCAACTTCAATTGTAGGGTTTGCACGGTTTTGGCGCGTAGAATCTTGCCTGTTGGTGCTCGCGGTGTGGTTCACACGCCGCAGTTCAACGGGAAGCAGGAGGGAGTCTTGGCCATCCGCATCGTATCCGGTGCGAAAGCGCTGTGACTTTTTAACCTGCGCTGCCCCCGCAACGGTAAAACGGACGAATGCCGCTCCCTGATTCAGGCGGGCACATTCAGCTTTCATCTTTAGCCACTGAGCGTTTTGAACACGCACTTGGGAAGGCGATGAGAGCAGTTCCGTCAGCCCGGATACCGGCCAACAAGGTGAACGCGCGCGTCCTTTATCCGACCGGGCGTTTTTAACGCTCATGCACTGGCGGGGAAGCCGGTGAAGGCCTTTTGTTGAATGTTTCCCTTCATGAAAACCCGTGTTTTTTATGCGCGCCTTGCCGCGCTGCCGCTGGCTTTGGCTGCGGTTTTTCCTGCATTTTCCCAATCTGTCGCCGCGCCGCAGCTCAAGGAAACGGTGGTCACGGCAACCCGTAGCGAGCGGCCGGTGGGTGAGGTTGTGGCCGATGTCACCATCATCGACCGGGAGGTCATCGAGCGCAGTGGCGCTGTCGGGCTGGTGGACGTGCTTGCCCGCGTTCCCGGCATCGAGATCACGCGCAACGGCGGCACGGCAAGCAACAGCAGTGTGTTCGTCCGCGGTGGTGAAAACCGGCATACCGCGGTACTGATTGACGGTGTCCGGGTGGATGCCCAGACCACCAGCGGCGGTACCAGCTGGAACGCCATTCCGCTCGCGCAAATAGAGCGCATAGAAATTGTGCGCGGCCCCACCAGCGCGGTTTATGGTTCGGACGCCGTCGCCGGGGTGATCCAGATTTTCACCAAAACAGGGCAGGGGCCTTTTGCGCCCGCCGTGAGCATGGGTTACGGCTCGTACCATACCCGCCGGCTTGATTTTTCGGCCAGCGGATCGGTCGATGCTTTTGACTACTCGTTCGGCGTGTCGGAAGGCGGCAGCGAGGGTTTTAATGCCCGGCTCATTGCCGCCCAGAACCCCGACGCCGACGGCTACAAGAGCAGCAGTGCCAATGCAAAGTTTGGTTTCAAGTTCGCTCCCAACCAGCGTCTGCAGGCCACATTTCTGCAAAGCCGGGTGGATTCGCAGTACGACAGCGGCCTGACCCGCGACTACAGGCGCATCAGCCGGCTGCAGACCGCCGGCCTGCAATTGCAATCGCAATGGACCGAGCGCTACAGCACCAGGGTGGGCCTCAGCCAGGGGACGGACGAGGGCGAAGAAGTCATAGGAGCCGCCTTCGACCAGACAAAAACCAGGAACCTGCTCTGGCAGAACGAATACAAGCTTGGCCCCCATCTGCTGAGCGCCACCCTGGAAGAGCGGGAGTCGGAGTTTCTCCTGACCACGGCCCCGCGCATAGATCGGGCCAAGTCGCAAAGCGGCTTGGGCCTGGGTTATGCATGGTCTGAAGGGGTGCACACGGTGCAGCTCAATACCCGGCACGACACGGACAGCGAGTTTGGCGGAAAAAGCACGGGTTCTGCGGCCTACGCCATTGCACTGACGCCACAGTGGAAACTTTCCGCGAGCGCGGGTACCTCCTTTCGCGTGCCCACGCTGTACCAGCGTTTCAGCCAGTATGGGGTCGCCACACTCAAGCCCGAGTCCGGCCGGAGCACTGAAATCGGGCTGAAGTATGCCCAGGGCAGCAGTGAATTCGGCGTTGTGGCCTACCAGAACAAGGTGAGCGACTTGCTGACTTTCCTGTCCGGCGCATCGGCAACGGGGTGCCCCCGCCCGGCCATCGGCTGTTATTCCAACACGGCGCAGGCGCAGTATGAAGGCCTGACTTTCTCCGCGGCAGGCAAGGCCGGGCGGTTCGGTTTGTACGGGTCGCTGGACATCCAGAACCCCAGGGACATGAGCCTCGACAAACAGCTGGCGCGCAGGGCACGCCGGCATGCCACTTTAGGCGCGGACACCCGCATTGCTGGCTGGACAGTGGCTGCTGATCTCCTGTTGTCGGGCAAGCGTTTCGATACGGCGGCCAACACCACCGTGCTTCCGGGTTACGGGCTGCTCAATCTCAGTGCCTCCACGGCTTTGTCGAAGGACTGGAAGCTGGTCGCCAAGCTGGACAACCTGACGGACAAGATCTACCAGACGGCCAGCACCTACGCCATGGCACGCCGCACCGCGTATGTCGGTGTGACATGGGCGCCCCTGTAAAAAGGCAGCACTGACATGCCTGTTCCATGCCCCGCCGTCCTCATTGCCGCACCGGCCTCCGGCCAGGGCAAGACCACGGTGGCCTGCGCCCTGGCGCGGCTGCACACGCGCCAGGGCCGGCGCGTGCGTGTTTTCAAGTGCGGACCAGATTTTCTCGACCCCTACTGGCTGTCGCTGGCCAGCGGCGCGCCTGTGCATCAGCTCGACCTGTGGATGACCGGCGAGGCGGACTGCGCACGCCGCCTGCACGATGCCGCGCAGGCGGCGGACCTCATCATTGTCGAAGGCGTCATGGGCCTGTTTGACGGCCTGCCGAGCGCGGCCGATCTGGCCCAGCGTTTTGGCCTGCCGGTGCTGGCTGTCATTGATGCCAGCGCAATGGCGGGCACCTTCGGCGCGCTGGCCTGGGGGCTGCAGCATTACCGTGAGGGCCTGCGTTTTGCCGGCGTGCTGGCGAATCGGGTGGCGTCCGACAGCCATGCGGCCATGCTGGAGGAAAGCCTGCGCGAGCCTGCGCAATGGCTGGGCGCGCTCATCCGCAGCAATGCCATGACGCTGCCCGAGCGGCACTTGGGCCTGGTGATGTCTGATGAACTGGGCGACGCCATGCAGCGGCTGGACGCCGCGGCGGATGCGCTGGCCACCACGCCTTTGGGGCAGATGCGTGGAGATGACCTGCAAGCCTGGGCGGTCCCCTTCACGGCACCCGATGCGCAGGGGTTTCCGTCCGGTGCCTTGCAGAGCCGCACGGTGGCCGTGGCGCGCGATGCGGCTTTCTGTTTTATCTACGCGGCCAATCTTGATTGCCTGCGTGAACTCGGCGCACAGCTGGTGTTTTTCTCGCCCCTGGCCGACAAGGCCTTGCCCGCCTGCGACGCGCTGTGGCTACCCGGCGGCTACCCCGAGCTGCATGCCGAAACCCTTGGCGCTAACAGCGCGATGCGGGCTTCTGTCGCCGGCCATGTGCGTGCCGGAAAACCGGTCTGGGCAGAGTGCGGAGGCATGATGGCGCTGTTTGATGAATTGCAGACCGTCGATGGCGCGTCGCATGCAATGTGGGGTGTACTGCCCGGCAGCGTGACTATGCAAAAACGCCTCGCCGCCCTCGGTCCGCAGCAACTGGGCTTGGCCGGCGGCACCCTGCGCGGCCACACTTTTCACTACTCAACCTGCGCGACGCCGTTGCAGCCTGCCACACACACCGAAGCCGCGCCGGGGCGCAAGCTGCGTTCTGGCGGCGAGGCGCTTTATGTTTCGGGTTCCGTCAGGGCCAGTTATTTCCATGCCTGGTTTGCCTCGAACCCCACGGCGGCCGCGCAGCTTTTTCTGGAGCAAGCCTCATGAGCGCAACAAGGACAGACTGGCGTGTGCTGGCTACTGGCCAGGGCACCGCAGCGTATGGCCCGCAACGCATCGTCTGCCTGACCGAGGAGCCAACCGAATGGTTGTACCTGCTGGGTGAAGAGCGCCGCATCGTCGGCATCTCGGGCTATACCGTGCGGCCGCCGCGTGCGCGCGAGGAAAAACCCAAGGTCAGTGCTTTCCTCAGCGCCAAGATCGACAAGATCGTTGAGCTGCAGCCCGACTGCGTGATTGGCTTTTCCGACCTGCAGGCCGACATTGCCTCACAGCTGGTCAAAAAAGGCATCCAGGTCACCATCTTCAATCAGCGCAGCGTCGCCGAAATTTTCTCGATGATGTACCAGCTTGCCGCCATGGTCGGCCAAGCGGCGCGCGGCCTGGCGTTGATCCAGGGCATGCAGCAACGCCTGCTGGCGATCGAGGCTACGGCTGCCACGCTGCCACGGCGGCCGCGCGTTTTTTTTGAAGAATGGTACGACCCGCACATCAGCGCCATTGCATGGGTGTCTGAACTCATCGGCATTGCCGGCGGTGACGACTGCTTTCCTGAGCTTGCTGCCCAACCCATGGGCAAGGACCGCATCATCGCCGACGGCGGCGAGATCGTCCGCCGCAACCCCGACATCATTCTCGGCTCTTGGTGCGGCCGCAAATTCAAGCCGGACCATGTGCGCGCACGCACCGGCTGGGAAAACGTCAACGCCGTCAAAAATAGCCAGCTGTTTGAAATCAAGTCTTCCGAGATCCTTCAGCCCGGGCCGGCGGCCCTGACCGACGGGGTTGAGCAGATCCACCGTCTGGTAATGCAATGGAGCCAAACCCATGCTTGAAGTCGCGCGCAGCGAGCTCATTCTCGGCGGCCAGCGCAGTGGCAAGTCACGCCGCGCAGAAATGCTGGCGCGCCAGTGGCTGGCGCAGTCGCCCGCGCACCGAGCCGTGCTGGTCGCTACAGGCCAGCCCTGGGACGATGAAATGCGCGAACGCATTGCGCGTCACCAGCAGGACCGGGCAGAACGCGTGCCGGGCATGACTACTGTCGAAGAGCCGCTACAGCTGCCGCAGGCGCTTGCGGCACACGGCAGCGCGCAGACGCTGGTGGTGGTGGATTGCCTCACGCTGTGGCTGACCAATTTGCTGATGCCGGCCGAAAAATTTAAGAAAAATCGGCCTCCAGCCCTTTCCCTGCCTGGGCAGACAGCTATGCTTTTGGAAGCAATCGACAGCAGTCCCGGCCCGCTGGTGCTGGTTGGCAACGAGATCGGGCTGGGCGTGATTCCGCTAGGGCGCGAGGTCCGCGCCTTTGTTGATGCGCTGGGCCGGCTCAACCAGGAGGTGGCGCAATCCTGCGAACGCGTGACCCTGATGGCGGCGGGTTTGCCGCTCATACTGAAGGGCCAGCCATGAAAAAAGCAGCCATTCTTCTGACGCTGGTCTGCTGCATGGCGATGGCGCCAGCCCGCGCCCTGCAACTGGTTGACGACCGAGGCGTCACCGTCACTTTTGCCCAGAGCCCGCAGCGCATCGTCAGCCTGCTGCCTTCGCTGACCGAAAGTGTCTGTGCGATGGAGCAGTGCCATCGCCTGGTCGGCATTGACCGTTATTCGAACCACCCGGCCAGCGTGCGCAGCCTACCCGTGATGGGCGGCGGGCTGGACCCGAACATCGAAGGCATTGTTGCGCTCAGGCCGGACATGGTGCTGCTGGCGACTTCCTCGCGCGCCAGCCAACGCCTGGAATCGCTGGGCATCAAGGTGGTGGCGCTGGAGCCCAAAAGCCACGCCGATGTGCGGCGTGTGCTCGGCAAGATCGGCGTGCTGCTCGACATTCCCGACGCGCAGGGGGCGGAGCGCCTGTGGCGCATCATTGACGCCAGCATCTCGGCCGCGGCCCAGTCGCTGTCGCCCAGGGCCAGAAGTGCGCGCGTGTATTTTGAAGTCAGCCGCGGGCCTTATGCCGCTGGCGAGTCGTCCTTCATTGGCGAAACACTCACGCGCCTCGGTGTGCGGAATGTGATTCCCGCATCGCTGGGCCCCTTCCCGCGGCTCAACCCCGAGTACGTGGTGCGCGCCAATCCCGATGTGATCATGGTGGGCAACCGCAGCATGCAGGCCATGGCGTCCTACCCCGGCTGGGGCGGCATCAAGGCAGTGCGCGAGCAGCGCATTTGCGTGTTCGGCGTGGTCGATTCCGACGTCGTGGTGCGGCCCGGCCCGCGCATGGCCGAGGCCGCCCGCCTCATGGCCAAGTGCCTGGAGGACAAAGCGCCGTGAGTGCGGTGGCCCTTCCTTTTCCGAACCAGCATCGCCAGGCCCTGTTGCTGGCCCTGGGCTTGCTGCTGGCCAGCGCGGCGCTGCTGCTGCTCGGCGTGAGTGTGGGCAGCACCGGTTTCGAAAGCGTGCGCAACATGCTGGACGATGCGCAGGCCCTGCAGATCGTGCGCGAGATCCGCCTGCCACGCACGGTGGGCGCCTGGCTGGCCGGCGCCCTGTTGGGCCTGGCCGGTGCGGTGGCGCAGGGCCTGTTCCGCAACCCGCTAGCTGACCCCTATTTGCTGGGCAGCGCCTCGGGCGCTTCGCTGGGTGTGGCCAGCGCCATGGCGCTGTTCGGCGTGTCGCCGTTGGCCACGCACTGGCTGGCGCGCATCGGGCTCACCGGCGCGGCTTTTGTCGGCGCCGTGCTGGCCGTGCTGCTGACCCTGTTGCTGGCCAAGGGTGTGCAGCACACCCTGCGCCTGCTGCTGGCCGGCGTGATTGTCGGTGTGGTGCTGGGCGCCTTCACGTCGCTGATCTTGCTGCTCACGCCCGAGATCATGCAGGCCATGCAGTCCTTCATGCTCGGCAGCACTGGTTTTGTCGGCTGGACGGCGTGCGCCGTGATGGCGGCAGTGCTGGCGGCCAGCATGCTGGCCGCATGGATGATGAGCCATGTTCTAGACGGCCTGGCCTTGGGCGAATCCACCGCGCAAAGCCTGGGCCTGCGCCTGCCGCAGATGCGGGTGGCGCTGGTGGCGGTGCTGGCGCTGGCCACCGGCACCGCCGTGGCGCAAACCGGGTTGATTGCTTTTGTCGGCCTGGCTGCGCCGCACTTGGTGCGTTCTGTCGTCAAGACCACGCACGGCCGGCTGATCGTTCTGGCCAGCCTGATGGGCGCAGTGCTGCTCACGGCGGCCGACACCCTGGCGCGCTGGCTGGTGGCGCCGCAGGAGTTGCCGGTGGGCGTGCTGACAGCCGTACTCGGCGGCGGTTACCTGCTCTGGCTGATGCACCGGCACACCGGAAGAGGGGCCGGCCTGTGATGCCAGACACTTCTTCAGTTGCTATGAATTCAGTAGCTATTGACGCCCGCCGTATAAGGGCCAGGCTCGGAAATGTCGAGGTATTGCACGGCATTTCACTGGCGCTGCCGGCCGCGCGCTGGACCAGCATTGTCGGCCCCAACGGCGCCGGCAAATCCACTTTGCTCAAGGTGCTGGCCGGTTTGTTGCCGCACCACGGCGAGGTGGCTTTGCTTGGCCGGCCCCTGCATGCCGTGCGCGCACGCGAACGCGCGCAGCAGCTGTCATGGCTGGGCCAGAACGAAAGCTCTGCCGACGATCTCACGGCGTATGACGTGGCCATGCTCGGGCGCCTGCCGCACCAGGCCTGGCTGGCACCACCCAGCGCACAGGACCACGCCGCCGTCGAACGCGCGCTGCAGGCCACGCAAGCCTGGGAGTGGCGCGGCCGTGCTTTGGGCCAGCTCTCGGGTGGTGAGCGCCAGCGTGTGCTGCTCGCACGCGCGCTGGCGGTCGAGGCGCAAGTGCTGTTGATGGACGAACCGCTGGCCAACCTCGACCCACCGCACCAGGCCGACTGGCTGCGCATGGCGCGCGCACTGGTGAGCGCCGGCAAAACCGTCGTCAGCGTGCTGCATGAAGTTTCTTTTGCGCTGCAGGCCGACGACCTGGTGGTCATGGCCTCCGGCCAGGTCACGCACCAGGGCGCCTGCGGCGCTGCGGCCACGCATCGGGCGCTGGAAGAAGTGTTCGACCACCGTATCGCCGTTCACCAACTCGCCGGCCAGTGGCTGGCCGTGCCCAGAATCTGAAAGTCACACCATGCAAATAGAAACACCCCCGACAGAAAAGCGCTACGAGAAACCTGAGGGCGAACGCCGCGGCCTCATCATCGTCAACACCGGTGACGGCAAGGGCAAAAGCACCGCCGCTTTCGGCCTGGCCCTTCGCGCCCACGGCCGCCACCACGTGCATGGCAAAGCCGTGAAGATTTTCCAGTTCATGAAGGTGCCGAGCGCGCGCTTCGGCGAACACCGCATGTTCGAGCAGCTTGGCATTCCCATCGAAGGCCTGGGCGACGGCTTCAGTTGGAAGAGCCAGGACCTGGAACACTCGGCCCAGCTCGCGCGCAACGGCTGGGAGAAGGCCAAGGCGGCCATCCTGGGCGGCGAGAACTTCATGGTGGTGCTGGACGAGCTGACCTATCCGCTGATCTACGGCTGGATGCCGCTCGACGATGTGTTGCAGACCCTGAAGAACCGGCCCAAAGATGTGCACGTGGTCATCACCGGGCGACGCTGCCCGCCCGAGATCATCGAAATCGCAGACACCGTGACCGAGATGACCAAGGTCAAGCATGCGTTCAACGCAGGGATACCGGCGCAGCGCGGTATTGAAGATTGAAGATGGCGGCGGTCCCACATCCGGCCTCGGTCTGCACGTGGCCGCTTTCCTCCTTTCCTTCTGACCGGTGATGCTGACAGCCTGGCACCTCCTGCAGCAACCGGCAGCGCTGGCCGCGGCTGTCAGCTGCCTGCTGCTTGCCTTGTGGCTCGCGCTGGCCATCGACTGGCGCTGGGGTGAACCTGCTGCGGCCTGGCACCCGGTGGCCTGGATGGGGCGCTACCTTCATCTGTTTGGTGCGCGTCTCAAGCGGCTTCCTCCGGCCGCGGCTTTTACCGGCGGCGCGCTGGCCTGGTGTGCTGGTGCGGCTGCCGTGGGCGGGCTTGCGTTCGGGCTGCAATGGCTGTTCCTGCTTCAGCTGCTGCGCCTCGACATCGCTTCAATCGGGGGCGGCCTTCTTGGCGCCGCGCTGGTGTTGCTGTTGGCGCTTCTGCTGAAACCGTTGCTGGCCTGGCGCATGTTGCGCGATGAGGTGCTGGCGGTGGAGGCGGCCCTGCAGACCTCGCTGGCGGCGGGGCGGGAGCGGCTGGCCCGGCTGGTGAGCCGCGATGTCAGCCAGCTCAGCGAAGGCGAGGTGCGTGAAAGTGTCATCGAATCATTGGCCGAAAACCTCAACGACTCGGTGGTGGCGCCTGTCTTCTGGTTTGTGCTGCTGGGCTTGCCCGGCGCGGCCGTTTACCGCTTTGCCAACACGGCCGATGCGATGTGGGGCTACCGTGGCGAGTGGGAGTGGGCCGGCAAGTGGGCGGCGCGTGCCGACGATGTGTTGTCCTGGTTGCCTGCACGGCTGACGGCAGCCTTGCTCTGGCTGGTGGCGGGTGAGTTTCATCTGGCCGGCCTGCGACGGGAAGCCGCGCAAACGCCGTCCCCCAACAGCGGCTGGCCGATGGCGGCCATGGCACTGGCGCTCGGGGTGTCGCTTTGCAAGCCGGGTGTCTACATCCTGAACCAGGCGGGCAGGGCGGCGCAGGCGGTGGACACGCAGCAGGCCGTGGATATTGCATCAAAAGTGGTTCTGGCCCTTTCTGCATGTGCGCTACCAGCTATGTTTTTAATAGCGTTATGGATAAACTGATGGACGCTGCAAACAGGCTTCCCGCGCGCAGCCACGGCGGCGCAGACGGCCAGGGCGTGCCGCTGCATGATTTTTCAAGCAACAGCAACGCTTGCGGTCCGTGTCCGCAGGCGCTGGCTGCCGTGCAGCAGGCCGACGCATCGGCCTACCCGGATCCGGACTACTCGTCGCTGCGTGGGCAGCTCGCCGCCTTTCATGGCGTGCCGGTGCACAGGGTGTTGCTGGCCGGGAGTGCCAGCGAGTTCATCTTCCGCGTGACGTCGCTGGCCGCGCAGCGCGCGGGCGCGGCCGTCTGCTTACCGCCCTACAGTTATGGCGACTACGCCCAGGCAGCGCGCGCCTGGAAGCTGCCGGTGGTGGCCGAGCCGGCGCAGGCCCAGTTGCGTTGGGCCTGTGATCCCTCAAGCCCGCTGGGTGCCGCGCAAGCCGGGCTGAACCAGCTGGCCGATGCGAGAGCACTGTGCGTACTCGACCGCGCTTACGAGCCGCTGCGTCTTGGCGACGCCATGGCCCTGCATGCCGAAACCCTGCGGCTGTTCTGGCAGCTGTGGACGCCCAACAAGGCGCTGGGCCTGACAGGTGTGCGCGCCGCCTATGTGCTGGCTCCTGCCGGCTCGGAAGACGCGGTGGCGCAACTGGAGAGCCTTGCACCTTCATGGCCGGTGGGCGCGCATGGGGTGGCCATGCTGCAAGCTTGGACCTTGCCGGCCGTGCAGGCCTGGCTGGCCGGCAGCCTGGTGAGCCTGCGTGAATGGAAGGCGCGGCAAATCGCGCTGTGCGAGTCGTTGGGCTGGGCCTGCCTGCCCAGCGAAGCCAACTTCTTTTGCGCCAGACCTGCCGTGCCGCAGGGTATCAGTTTGACGCAGGCGCTGGCGCAGTTGCGCCTACAGGGCATCAAACTGCGGGACACCACGTCGTTTGGCCTGCCCGGCCATGTGCGCCTGAGCGTGATGCCTCCTGCCGCGCAAGACGCGCTCGCAGCGGCTTGGTCTGTGTTTTGTGCGTCAAATTGACGTACAATTTACAGAACTGAAGCCCTGCCATGCCCTCTACCATCCCTCGCACCGAATCCGCCCGTATCAATTTGCGCACCAGCCCGGAAGCCAAGGCGCTGATTGAGCGTGCTGCAAGCATCATGGGCGCCACTGTGTCCAGCTTCATGCTGCAAAACGCCTATGAAGCGGCGCGGCGCATCGTGGCCGACAAAGACACACTGATGCTTTCGCAAGATGCTTTTGAAGCTTTCGTAGCGTCGTGTGAACATCCCGCAGAGCCTACCCAAGCCCTGATTGATCTGATGGCATTGCGCTGAATGCCGGTTTCCATTGAATTGCTTGCCGCGCATCACCAACGCGCGGGTTTCGACTGCGGCGAGCCCGCGCTCAACGAGTTTTTGTCTCGCCAGGCCGGACAGTTGGGGCGCAAGGGCTTCGGCAAGACCTATGTGGAGCTCGGTGCGGATGGCCTTGCCGTGGTCGGGTTTGTGACCTTGAGCGCGGGACAAGTTGAAACGCAGAGCCTGCCCGCCAACCTCAAGCTGCCACGCTACCCCGTACCCATGCTGCGCATTGGCCGCCTGGCCGTGGACAGCCGTGCGCAGGGGCAGGGCACAGGGCGGCAACTGCTGTCTTTTGCGTTGCAGCTTGCGCTGGAATTTTCAAGAAGCGTCGGCCTATATGCCGTGGTGATCGACGCCAAGCACGACAAGGCCAAGGATTACTACCAGACGATGGGATTTACTTCAACGCTGGATGATCCGCTGTGCCTGTATCTGCCGCTTGCCGTGCTGGAAAAGGCGATACGCACGGATAACCCGCACGGTGGGTCAAAGCCATGACCGCAAAAAGCGTGATGGTCCTGGGCACCACCAGCGGCGCCGGCAAAAGCTGGCTGACCACAGCCCTGTGCCGCTATTACGCACGCCAGGGTTTGAAGGTCGCGCCCTTCAAGGCGCAGAACATGAGTAACAACGCAAGGGTGGTGGCCGGCGGGGAAATAGGCAGCGCCCAGTATTTCCAGGCGCTCGCGGCGCGCGCCGTTCCAGAAGTGCGCATGAACCCGCTGTTGCTCAAGCCGGAGAAAGACACACAAAGCCAGGTCATCTTGATGGGCCAGGTCAATGCCGAGCTTTCGCGCATGGCCTGGCGCGGCCGCAGTGCCTCGGTCTGGCCGGTGGTGGCACAGGCGCTCGACGAATTGCTGGAAGAAAACGATGTGGTTGTGATCGAGGGTGCAGGTTCACCCGCGGAGATCAACCTCAAGGACAGCGACATCGTCAACATGCGTGTGGCGCAACATGCCCATGCCGCTTGTCTGCTGGTTACTGATATAGACCGGGGCGGTGCGTTTGCGCATCTGTACGGCACCTGGGCCATGCTCGACGAAGCAGAGCGGCAGTTGATCAAGGGTTTCGTACTCAACAAATTCCGCGGGGATGCGACGCTGCTCGCGCCCGGTCCGCAGATGCTGCAGGATCTGACTGGTGTGCCCACTGTTGCAACCTTGCCGATGTGGTGGCAACACGGCCTGCCGGAAGAAGACGGTGTATTTGATGCCAGCAGCGTGAGCTCTGGCGCCGTGACGCGGACTGTCGCTGTCATAGCCTACCCACGCATCAGCAACCTTGATGAATTCCAGCCGCTCAAGAATGTGCCCGGCATTCATCTGAAGTGGGTGCGCAGCCCAACCGAACTTGCCGGCCTGGCGCCTTCGGACTGGGTCATCTTGCCGGGCTCCAAACACACCAGCGGTGACCTGGCCTGGCTGCGCGCCCAAGGTCTGGACCAGGCCATTGCCGCACACGCCGGTCGTGGCGGAGCGGTACTCGGCATCTGCGGCGGCCTGCAAATGCTGGGCGAAGCGCTGATCGATCCGCACGGCATCGACGGCAACGGGCCGGGCCTGGGCCTGCTGCCGGTCGTCACGCTGTTTGAAGAAAGCAAAACCGTCCAAAACCGTCAGGCCTGTTTCACCTCGGTCAGCGGGCAGTGGTCGGCGCTGTCGGGCGTGAAGGTGCAAGGCTACGAGATTCACCATGGTCAGACCGCGCCGCACAGCGCCATGGCCGCGGCCGGCGATGTGGCGCATGCCGTCATGCCCGAAGGACTGGCCTGGCAGAACGGCAGCGGCAATGTGATGGGCGTCTACCTGCACGGCCTGTTTGAAGACTCTGCCGTGTTGCACGCGCTGTTCGGGGCCTGCACGCCGACGCTGGAGTCGGTGTTTGAGAGCCTGGCCGACTACATGGCGCGGCATTTCGAAGCGGGGGTGCTGGACGCGCTGATTGCGCCGGTACCCGGGCGCGCCGCCTGACAGGGCGGTGCGCGGCTTATAGTTCGACCGGTTGCGGTGCACCGCCTTCCGCGCTCCGGTGGGGTGAAGGCTCCCGCTTTTCCCAACAAGCGTCTGAAGGATAGCCGTGCTCACTGTGGTCCTGGCCAATATTGCCGTCGTGTCTCTCGCAGTGATCATTCACTACGAATGCCTGCTGCGGCTGACCTTGCTGCTCGTCCGGGTGAAGATCCGGCATCGCCTGCGTATCCTGCTGGGCGTCGGCGGTGCGCTGCTGGCCCACGCGGTGGAGGTCTGGGTGTTTGCCTTTGCCTACTATTTCATGCACCACGCCAAGACATGGGGTGGCTTGACGGGGAGCTTCAATGGCAGCCTGATGGACTGTGTGTATTTTTCCTTCACGACCTTCACCACACTGGGCTTCGGCGATATCCAGCCCACAGGTGATCTGCGCTTCCTGACGGGCATCGAGTCATTGACCGGGCTGGTGTTGATCACCTGGACGGCGTCCTTTCTTTTTGTAGAGATGCAAAAATTCTGGGACTCCAAGTAGTTCGTCAACCGCCCAAGCCTTGTCGCGAACGTCTCGTGGCGCCTAACTCGTGCACCCGGATCGTGCACCCGGAGGTCTATCCGGGATCAAACGTGACCAAAGTCACCAGAGGCGACGTGTAACTAATGGTTAACGCTATTTGAAAGGAACATGAAAGGAGTTGCTTCCTAGGATGAGCTTTCAAGTCGACGAACTTGCAACCTAAGGAGACAGCATGAAGTTTTTGGCAAATACCCTTCTGGCACTGGTACTTGGTGCCTGCGCCACCGCGGTCACCGCGCGCACCTTGGTCGTTGGCCAAGTGGCGGAGCTCTCGGGCCTCGCAAACGCGGATGAAAACGCTTTGGGTGCGCGCCTGTGGTTCGACCATGCGAGCGTCCAAGGGCCGCACCGATACGTGGTTAAAGCGCTGGACGACCAACGTGATCCGAAACAGACTGTCCTGCAGACCCGCAAATTGGTGGAGGAAGACAAGGTCGTCGCACTTTTCGGTTATCGAAGCACGCCTTCGCTTTCAGCGGTTGCACCCTTGCTTGAGGAACTGCAGATTCCTTTGGTAGGGCCTTACAACGGCTCAGAAAGCGTGCGTACCAAAGGTGGGAACTGGATGTTCTTCCTGCGGGCGACCTACCAGGATGAAATCAGTCGCCTCGTTGAGCATGTGCGTGTTACCGGCATCCGCAATGTCGCAATCGTTCATCAGCAAGACCCGTTTGGCACCGAACAGTCCAAGGCATTTGCGACCACCCTGGAGGCCGCAGGCATCAAACCGGCGAATATTTACTCGTATGACCGAAAAACGCTCGACACCAAAGATGTCATCCAGGGATTGACCGATACACGGCCTCAGGCGGTACTCATGGCATGCACCTCGCAGGCGTGTGCCAGCATCATTAAAAAAATCCGTGAGACGAACGAGAAGATGATGTTTCTGACCTTGTCCAACGCGGTCAATGACGAGCTTTTGCAGTCGATCGCAAAAGTCGGGCGTGGTGTGCTTATGAGCCAGGTAATGCCATTCCCGTGGAACAGCAACGTAGCCATCGTGAAAGAGTTTGACCGCTTGAACAAGGCAGCAAAAGTAAAGGTGCCCGTATCGCACGCCGCTCTGGAAGGTTTTGCTTCGGCAAAGCTGTTGACCATCGCCGCGACCAAGGCTGGACCTCAGGCCGACGCGAGTCGTATCGCCGAAGTTCTGCGGACAACGGGGCCCATTGATCTGGGCGGCATTGTCTACAGCCCGATGACCAAAGGCGGCCGTTATGTTGACCTGACCATGGTTTCCCGGGATGGCCGACTCATTCGCTGAGCGCATTGTTTCTTCCACTCGCAGGTTCTCCTTTGCCTGAATCAGATATAGCAAGGCATCTGCCTCCCAAGACAAATATGAAAGCACGACGAACTGATCCCCTGCACCTTTGGTTTGACCCGGTAATCGACAGAGGCGGGATTTGCGCTCCTTTCAGGGCGCTTGTGTAAGGCGCCGGTCACGGACGCTTTGTACCGACGCCCAACTCCTGCACCAGCACTTTGTACTCGCCAATACTTTTCTTAACGAAGTCGTCCAGTTCGGTGCCTGTTAGTTCAAAGGGATAAAGACCGTGGCGGCTGCGAACTGCGTTGAACCACGGCGTTGCCATTCCGGCTTTGAAACTGTCGACCCACGCTCGGTAGTCTGTGTTGCTCACGTGCTTGCCGACATAGACGCCCCGCACGGTCTGCCACACCACATCAAGCCCTTGCTCGCGGGCCGTGGGTATCGTAGAAGCGGCGCCAGGTAATCGCTTGTCTGAAAGTACAGCCAGGATGCGGACGGGCGCACCGGCCTGGATGGATTGCATGGCCTCCGCAATGTCGCCGCAAAAAACGGTGACATGCTTGCCTTGCAATGCGCTCAAGGCCTCGCCGCCGCCTTCAAATGACACAAAACGCATGGATTTGTGGTCACGCCCAGACTTCTTGACGATGAGTGCGGCCTTGACCCAATCCTGACTGCCTACCGTCCCGCCTGCTCCAAACACGACTTTGGAGCCGTCTTGCCGGAGCTGCGCCACGAGATCACCGAGTGAGCGAATGGGAGAGTCCGCCCTGACGGCGATGGCGCCGTAGTCCGCCCCGAGGGCGGCAACCCAGCGCACATCTGACTCGGTGTGTGGCCCGAACTTTCCCTGCGCGAGATTGAGCAACGAACCGCTTGAAAAGGCCACCAGTGCGCCGGGGTTGCTTAAACGGTTGGTGACCATCCTGTCATAGGCGACCGCGCCTATGCCGCCCGGAAGGTAACTGATGCTCGTGGGTTGGCGACCTGGGCGCCCCGTGTCCAGCAACGCGCCGGCGAGCTTGCAGGTCAGGTCAAATCCGCCGTTGGCTTTGGCCGGCACCAGGCACTCGGGTGCATCCAAGACGCCAGCCTTCAACCCCAGCGGCCATGCCGCAACCGTGCAGGCCAGCAGCCACCAAAAAACATGTGTATTTTTTTTCTGAAATTTCATGGTCGCCTCATTGCAGTGGTCTCGGCCACCAGATGCTGGCCTGCAGGCCGGGGCCGTTCGTCCGGTGATCCAGCTTCATCACGCCGCCATGTCTTTCAGCGATGGCGCGGGCGATGGCCAGACCCAGCCCTGATCCGGTCCCGTGCGTGTGTGTCCTGACAAACCGGTGCCCAAGCAAGTCTTTTTCCGCGTCGGATATCCCGGGCCCACTGTCGGTCACGCTCAGGCTCCAGCCGAGGTCATCTGCGGCAGAAGCAATCGTGATCTCGCCGCCGCTTGGGGTAAAAGAGACCGCGTTCGCCACAAGGTTGAGCAAGGCTTCTCGCAGAAGGTCCAGGTCGCCTGTCGCCACGGCGGTGGGCACGGCGTGCTGCACACCCAGGTCAATGCCTTTGGCCCGCGCCTGCGGCATGCGATTGAGCGCGACGTCTCGGACCAGTGCCGCGAGCTCAAAGTTTTGCGGATTCAGGGCGACAGTGTCACTACGGGCCAAGGTCAGCAACTGGTTGGTGGTGTGTGTAGCGCGGGCGATTTCCAGGCGCAACGCCGACAGTGCCTGCCTGACTAAAGCTGGATCGTCCTCGCCTATCGCATAGTCCGCCTGCAACTGCAGCGTGGTCAGATGGGTTCGCAGCTGATGGGATGCGTCGTCCACAAACTCCCGTTGCTGCAGGGACAAGTCTTTTGTGCGCTGCATCTGTTGGTTGACCGCTTGCACCAGCGGGTCGACCTCGGCGGGCAGCCCCGTACCGTCCAGAGGGGTCAAGTCGTCGGTTCTGCGTGACCGCACCTGTGATGCCAGCCGCGCCAGGGGCCGCACGGCGAGGGCTACCACGAAGGCCACGCAGAGCAGGTTGAGCGCAAAGATGAACCCGTCGCGCAAGGCCGCGCGTGCCACAAACCTGCGGGTAAATTCGTGACGGGACTGCACGCCCTCTGCGACCTGTATCAGCACGTCGCGCGCCGGACTTTGCGCCAGCGGGTGCTCCAGAGCAGCCAGGTAGGCCACCACCCGCACAGCCTCGCCGAAGTAGTTGGCGTCGTAAAAAACAGGAGCGCCGACCTTCAAGGCAGTCGGTGGCGGCGGCAGGTCAGCGCTGCCAATTTCAACCAGGCCGTCGGAACTGGCGATACGGAAGTGGACCTGGTCACTCGCCGTCAGCTCAAAAAATTCAAACTGCCGGTAAGGAAGCTCAACAGACAACCCGCCGGAAGCGGTGGAGATGTTGGCAGAGATGGACTTGGCCGCGCCCAACAGAGAGCGGTCATAGGCGGCATTGGCCGCATCCAGCGCATCGTGGTGGGTCATCCACAACTCTGCGCTCGTGACGATGGCCAGCACGGGCAGGAGCGACAGAAACAGCCGCAGCCTGAGGCTCAGGTTTAAGCTTTCAGCCTTCTTCCAGCGCATAGCCCAGCCCCCGCATGGTGACGATGCGCACGCCCTTGTTTTCCAGGCGTTTGCGCAAGCGATGGACGAACACTTCCACCGCTTCAGGATGCACGTCCTCGTCGTCCGAGAAAACCCGCTCGAGGATTTGTTGCTTGGACATCGGCTCGCCACTGTGCTGGATGAGGACGCGCAAGACCGCATGCTCGCGCGGCGACAAGGTCAAACCTTCCCCGTGCAGCAGAAACTGTTTCTTGGCCAAGTCAAAGATGAGCGAGCCGCAGCACAGGCGCGGGTGCTCGCTGCCCCGGGCGCGTCGCACCAGCGCATGAAGCCGCGCCTCCAGCTCCGCCAGCGCAAAGGGTTTGGCCAAAAAGTCATCGGCCCCCGCGTTGAGCGCCTTCACTCTTTCTGCCAATGAGCCGCGAGCGGTCAGGATCAGGGTGGGGAGCCGCTGGTCCCGCTCCCGCAGCCGCTTTAAAACTTCCAGGCCATCCAGACCTGGCATGCCCAGATCGAGGATCAGGACATCATGGTCATGGTCCCGCAACGCGATGTCAGCCAGCTTGCCGTTGTTGACCCACTCGACCTGAATGCCTATGCCCTCCAGCGCCTTGCTGAGCCAGGTGCCCAAGGTGTGTTCGTCTTCAGCCAGCAGCGCACGCATGGGGTGATGCTACCCAAGCCCAGGCCAATGCGCCATCCGGTCGTTCACGCGGGCTGGATTTTGGCGCGCTCGACGACGGCCTTCCAGCGCTTTTGCTCCGCAGCGATAAATTGGGCGTATTCGGCGGGCGAGTTGCCCACAGGCTCTGCGGCATCGGCGTGCAGGCGTTCCACAGAGCCCGGCGACCTCACCGCCTTGACGGCTTCCGTCGCAAGGCGGGCCATGTTCGCTGCTGTCAGGTTGGCGGGCGCCTGCAAGCCGTACCACTGCGTCATTTCAAAACCAGGGAATCCTTGCTCTGCCACGGTCGCAACATCCGGCAGCTGGGGTAAGCGCTGGGTCGAGCCGGTCGCAATACAGCGAAGCTTGCCCGCCTTGATGTGCGCAAGGATGGCAGAGGCGCCGACGGAGGCTGCATCAAGCCGCCCGGCCAGCAGGTCGGTCAGTTGGGGGCCGGTGCCGCGATAGGGCACGTGCAGCACAAACAGGTCGGCCTTGGCTTTGAGGTATTCAAAAGCCAGGTGGCCGGCGCTTCCGTTGCCTGCGGAGCCATAGCTGAGCTTGCCGGGCTGGCTGCGAGCCAAGGCGATAAATTCCTTGAGATTTTTGGCGGGGACGCTGGGGTGTACCACATAGAGGCTTGGGACTTTTGCCAGCAGGGTGACCGCCTGAAAATCCTTGATCGGGTCGTAGGGCAGCTTGCTGAAAATGTAGGGGTTCACGGCGAGCGTGCCGATGTGGCCCAGGATCAAGGTGTGCTGGTCTTCGGCGCGGGCCACCTCCACCATGGCGATGTTGCCCGCGGCGCCCGGTTTGTTCTCGACGAACACGCTTTGGCCCAGCAGGCGCGTTAGCTCAGCCGCCGTCGAGCGCGCAACAATGTCCGAGCTACCGCCGGGCGCAAAGGGGACGACGAAGCGAATGGATTTGCTCGGCCAGGGTGTCTGGGCGAATGCGCCCGGCGTCAGAGCGCTGCCCGCGCCCAGCGCGGCAGTGGCTTTCAGCAGTTGTCGGCGTGTCCAGGCGGGGTTGTTCATGATGTCTCCAAAGGGTTGATGTCGGTGGATGTTGCCTCGCGCCGGCTTTCAGCCGGCTTTCAGAGCGCCTTAGTGCGGGCGCCAGCCGCATGGCCCGAATGCGAGATCGCCATTGTCAGGGCGGCTGGCTACAATACTGGTCATTCATACAGTTTTACCAGCAACCCCCCATGACTCTCGCCCCCCACACGGACAAGCCCTACGTGGTCGCCGTGCGTGCGCTGTGCGAGTTCACGGCCAAGCTGGGTGATCTGGACTTGCGCTTCACGCCATCGCCTTCCGCGCTGGAAGGCATGGCCGGTCACCGCATGGTGGCAATGCGCCGGCCCGCGCACTACCAGACAGAAGTCAGCCTGAGCGGCGACTACAAAACCCTGCGCGTGCGCGGCCGGGCCGACGGCTACGACGCCGAGCAGGGCCAGCTGGAAGAGATCAAGACTTTCCGCGGTGACCTGGAGGCCATGCGCGAAAACCACCGCCACCTACACTGGGCGCAACTCAAGGTCTACGGCCACCTGCTTTGCCAGAAAGAAGGGCGCTCCGGCGTGCGGCTCACGCTGGTGTACTTCAATGTCGCCACGCAGGACGAGACGCTGCTGACAGAAGAGTGCAGTGCAGCCGAACTGGAAATTTTCTTTGAAGAACAGTGCGAACGTTTTCTTGACTGGGCCGGGCAGGAACTGGCGCACCGCCGTGCGCGCAACGAGGCGCTGCAGACCCTGGCCTTCCCGCACGAAAGTTTCCGTCCCGGCCAGCGCGACCTGGCCGAGGCCGTCTACAAGTCGGCCAGCAGCGGCCGCTGCCTGATGGCACAGGCCCCCACCGGCATCGGCAAAACCGTGGGCACGTTGTTCCCGCTGCTCAAGGCCTGCCCGACGCAGCAACTCGACAAGGTATTTTTTCTCGCAGCCAAGACGCCGGGCCGGCAGCTCGCATTGGACGCGGTGGCGCGCATCCAGCGCAGTGCGCCGGCCTTGCCGCTGCGCGTGCTGGAGCTGGTGGCCAAGGGCAAGGCCTGTGAGCACCCGGACAAGGCCTGCCACGGTGAGGCCTGTCCGCTGGCCAGGGGTTTTTACGACCGGCTGCCGGCGGCGCGCCGTGCCGCCGTGGCGGTTGCCGGGCCACTCGACAAAAACACACTGCGCGAGGTCGCGCTGGCGCACGAGGTCTGCCCGTACTACCTGGGCCAGGACCTGCTGCACTGGAGCGATGTGGTCATCGGCGACTACAACTATTACTTCGACATCAACGCCATGCTTTACGCGCAGACGCTGGCCAACCAGTGGAAGGTCAGTGTGCTGGTTGATGAGGCGCACAACCTGGTAGAGCGTGCGCGCAAGATGTATTCGGCCGAGCTGGACCCGGCGCGCCTGGCGCTGGCGCGGCAGGGCGCGCCCACGGCCATCAAGCCGGTGCTGGACCGCCTCAAACGCAGCTGGTACGAGCTGCACCAGGAGCAAGCCGAGGCTTACCAAGTGTATGACGAGGTGCCGCAGGCTTTTCGCGGCGCGCTGCAGCAGACGGCCAGTGCCATCCTGGACCACCTGGCCGAACATCCGGCGGGCATCGACGGCAGGCTGCAGGACTTTTTCTTCGAGGTGCTGCATTTCTCGCGCATGGCCGAGCTGCTGGACGAACATTCGCTGTTCGACATTACCGACACCGGCGAAAGCGGGGGCGCCGTGCTGTGCCTGCGAAACGTCGTGCCGGCCACTTTCCTGGCCCAGCGTTTTGCTGCCGCACGATCAGCGGCGCTGTTTTCCGCCACCCTGAGTCCGTCGCACTATTACAGCGACATGCTGGGCCTGCCCGACAACACCGCCTGGGTTGATGTGGCCTCGCCCTTCAGGGCCGAGCAGCTCTCGGTGCAGGTGGTGGACGATGTGTCCACGCGTTTCCAGCACCGCGAGCATTCGCTGTCACCCATGGTCGACCTGATGGCGCGACAGTACGCCGCGGCGCCCGGCAACTACCTGAGTTTTGTCAGCAGCTTCGACTACCTGCAGCAACTGGCCGACCTGTTCAAGGCGCGTTACCCGGCCATTCCCGTGTGGGAGCAGTCGCGCGGCATGGAAGAAAGTGCCAAGCGCGGTTTTCTCGAGCGCTTCACGCCCGAGACGCGCGGTATTGGTTTTGCCGTGTTGGGCGGCGCGTTTGCCGAGGGCATCGACCTGCCCGGAAAACGCCTGATAGGCGCGTTCATCGCCACGCTGGGCTTGCCGCAGATCAACCCGGTGACCGAGCAGATCAAGCAGCGCATGGAGGCCAGCTTCGGCAAGGGCTACGACTACACCTACCTGTACCCCGGCTTGCAAAAAGTGGTGCAGGCTGCGGGTCGCGTGATACGCACCGAGTCCGACCAGGGCGTGGTCTACCTGATCGATGACCGCTACGCGCAAGCGCAGGTGCGTGAGCTTTTTCCGGGCTGGTGGAAGGTCGAGTACCAGCAGGCCCGGGCGCAGCGGCCGCAGGCGGCCTGAACCGGCGTCAGTCGAACAGGCCCAGCCGGCGCGCCGCAAACATGGCCTGCATGCGGGTGGACACCTGCAGGCGCGCGAACACGATCTGGATGTGCCCGCGCACGGTATGGTGAGACAGATCCAGCCGGCGTGCGATCAGCTTGTCGGACATGCCTTCGCACAGCAGGGTGAGCACCTCGCACTGGCGGGCGGTCAGGGCGGGCTTCGGAGGTTCATCGCCGGCCCCAGAAGAGGGAGGGGGCGCGCAGACGCCGTGCATGCCCGGGTGAAACTGGGCATGGTCTTCAACAGGCAGATTTTGCAATGAATTCATGCCTGAATTAGACCGCCATGCAGCCCGTGCAGCAAGCGCCAGGAGCCTTTCCGGCGGGGAAATGCTGTCACAAAAACTAGTGACAGACAGCGCAAAATAATGGCGCTAGTGCCGTGTTGCATCAAGCATGCAACACTGCACCAGGCTCAGGCAGGCTTGCGGCTTTCCGGCAGCCACAAGGTCATGCGGGTACCCGTGCCGTCGGAGTCCCAACGCACCTCGCCGCCAATCGAGCTGGCCCGGCGCAACTGGTTCTGCAAGCCCTTGCCGCCTTTTTTCAATGCGTTGTCCAGCGAGAAGCCCGGCCCGTTGTCGGTGATGGTCACGGTCACACCGCCGTCGCTGGCACCGGTGCTGACGCGGATTTCCACGGCCTGGGTGTGTTTGAGGATGTTCGCAAACGCCTCCTGCAGGATACGCAGGATATGCAGGGCATTGCGCGGGTCCAGCCAGTCCAGCGCCGGGACGTCCACCACCTCCCAGCGCAGGGTGATGCCGGCGGCGGCCAGGCGGGGCCCCAGACGGAAGCGCAGCGTGGCCAGCAGCAGCAGCAGGTCGGCCTCGACCGGCTCCATCGAGTCAATGGTCAGCTTCAGGTCGTCGATGCAACCCTTGAGCACTTCGGCGACTTCCGCTTCGCTGACGCGGCCGCCTTCCACCACGCGCAGCGCGCTGACCAGCGAAGAGCCCAGGCCGTCGTGCATGTCTTGTGTCAGACGCTGCCGCTCCTGGCTCAGGGTTTGCCGCTGCTCCGCTTCGCGCAGGCGCTCATAGCTGCTGGCCAGCTCTGCCTCGCGTATTTTCAGACGCTGCTCCAGCTGGGTGTTGCTTTGCTCCACGTCGGCAATGGCACCGACGTAGCGGCGGTACAGCAGGGACCCGAACATGGCAAACGTGACGGCATTGGTGTAGGCCCCCAGAAACCATCCTTCCGGGTTGATGACGTTGTTATGCAGCAGCCAGTCGGGCACGCCCAGCAAGGTGCATACGCCGAGGCCGACAACCAGCAACCAGCCTTCGCTGGAACGGCGCCAGGCGCTGATGCCGCCCACGATGCAGACTGTCGCGGCCATCAGCACGACGACCGCGTACATCAGCGGAACGAGGTCGGACGTGCTCGGAAACACCGGCAACACCGCCACCGCGGGCAGCGTCAGCACGCTGGCCAGCACGGTCACGCCGACCACGGCGCGGGTCAGCC
>NZ_JBDTTH010000025.1:0-50749 GCF_039930745.1 Polaromonas sp.
CCAACGGCATCCTGTTCGGCGCAGGTGCTCAGGTCAATGTGGGCGGGCTGGTGGCCTCGACGCTGGATATCAAGGATGCGGACTTAAGCAGCAGCCAACGCAGCTTCAGCGGCCCCGGTACCGGCAGCGTCGTCAACCAGGGCCGCATCAGTGCCACACCGGGCGGTTACGTGGCCCTGCTGGGCAATATCGTGAGCAACCAGGGCAGCATCAGCGCGCCCTTAGGAAGCGTAGTGCTCGGCGCGGGCAGTGCTGCCACCTTGACTTTCCAGGACAACCAGTTGCTCAAGGTCGTGGTGGACCAGAGCGTTCTCAACAGCCTGGCCGAGAACGGCGGGCTGATTCAGGCAGACGGCGGTCGTGTGCTCATGAGCGCCGGCGCCCGGGATTCTCTGCAGGCCAGCGTGGTCAACAACAGTGGCGTGATCCAGGCGCGCACGGTCGAGAACCGCAACGGCACCATCATCCTGCTGGGCGGCATGGCCGCCGGCACCGCCAATGTCGCGGGCACGCTGGATGCCTCGGCGCCCAATGGCGGCAACGGCGGGTTCATCGAGACTTCGGGTGCGCACGTCAACGTTGCCAACAGCGCCCGTATCACCACGGCGGCGCTCACGGGCACTACTGGCACCTGGCTGATCGACCCGGTGGACTTCACGATTGCGGCCTCGGGCGGAAACATGACGGGCGCGGCGTTGAGCACCGCCCTGGGCGTAAATAATTTCGTTGTCCAGAGCACCGACGGGAATACGGGCACCGCAGGCGATATCAACGTCAACGACGTGGTGAGCTGGAGCGCCAACCAGCTGACGCTCAGCGCGCAGAACAACATCAACATCAACGCCAACCTCAATGCCTCGGGCACGGGCAAGCTGGCACTGGAGTATGGCCAGGGAACGGCCAACGGGGCTGCCAACGGCACTGCCAATACCTACAACTTCAACAATGGCGCGAAGATCAACCTGCCGGCCGGCAACAACTTCAGCACCAAGCAAGGCAGCACCGGCACGCCCGTCGTCTACACCGTGATCACCGACCTGGGCACCGCAACCAGCGCCACCGGAACCGACCTGCAGGGCATCAGCGGCAATCTCAACGGGCGCTATGCGCTGGGCGCGGACATCGATGCTTCGCCGACCAGCACCTGGAACGCCGGGAATGGATTCACGCCGCTGGGCAACAGCACGACGCAGTTCACCGGCACGCTGGACGGTTTGGGCCACACCGTCAATGGCCTGTCCATCAACCGGCCCACCGCCGACGATATCGGCTTGTTCGGCCGCGTGAACAACTTTGGCCGCATCAACAATCTGGGCCTGGTCGGCGGCAATGTTTCGGGCCAATTCAGGGTGGGCGCGCTGGTGGGATGGAACCTCGGCAAAATCTACAACAGCTACACCGACAACACGCCTGTGACGAGCGGCGGAAGCGTGGTCGGCGGGCTGGTTGGGCTGAGCCAGGGCTCCATCACGAACAGCCACGCTAGTAGTGCGGTGAGCGGCGGGTCCTACGTGGGTGGGCTGGTCGGTTGGGGCCAGGACGTCATCATCAACAGCTATGCCACCGGCAATGTCACTGCCTCCGGCGAGCGGGCAGGCGGACTGGTAGGCGACATGCTCAACAGTGGGGCCATCAGCGGCAGCTACGCAAGCGGCAACGTGAGCAGCACCGGCGGCAACGTGGGCGGGCTGGTGGGGTCGTGGAACAGCAACGGCGCCGCCAATGCTGCGATCAGCAACAGCTACGCGACCGGCGCTGTGACCGGCACCGATGGCGTCGGCGGCCTGGTGGGGCACAAGTTCAGTGCTGGTGGCACTGTCAACAACAGCTACGCGGCCGGCTCCGTGAGTGGCGCCAGCAACACCGGTGGGCTGGTCGGCTTGTGGGACGCCGGGACTGGCATCAACAACAGCTTTTGGGACCGCACCACGACCGGACAGCCCAACAGCTCGGGCGGCGGCACGGCCATGACCACGGCCGAGATGCAGCAGCAGGCCAACTTCAGCTCGGCCACGGCCGCCAACGGCAACGTCAACCCGAACTGGGATTTCGCCAGCGTGTGGCGCATTTATGAGGGGAACAGCCGTCCCCTGCTCAAAGCGCTCATGAAGGCCACCACGGTCGCCATCGGCAATACCAGCAAAACCTACGACAGGCTGGCCTGGAACGGCGGAACCGGCATCAGTTGCTCCAACGTGGCTTGCGGCAGCTTGTCGGGCAGCATCAGCTTCAGCGGAACTGCCCAGGGTGCGGTCAATGCCGGCAGCTATACGGTGACGGGGTCCGGCCTGTATTCCAACCAGCAGGGCTACGACATCAGTTACGCCAATGGCAGCCTGACGATCAATCCCGCCAGCCTGGCGGTCACCGGCGTGAGCGCGGCCAACAAGGTGTATGACGCCGGCCCGGGTGCCACCTTGAATGGCACAGCCAGCGTCACGGCCATTGCCGGCGACACGGTGAGCGTGGCCGGCACCGGCAGCGGAACGTTTGGCGACAAGAACGTGGGCAACGGCAAGGCGGTAACGGTCACAGGCTACACGCTGGGTGGTGCCGATGCCGGCAACTATGTCATCGTGCAGCCCACGGGCCTGACCGCGAGCATCACGCCGGCCAGCCTTGTCGTTGGCGGTGTGACGATCCAGAACAAGGTGTACAACGCCAGCGACGCCGCCACCATCAACGGCACGGCCAGCGTTGCAGCTTTCGCCGGTGATACGGTGAACGTGGCCGGCACGGGCATCGGCCGGTTTGCCGACAAGAACGTGGGCAACGGCAAGGTGGTTACCGTGACCGGCTACACGCTGGGCGGCGCCGATGCCGGCAACTACACCGTGGTGCAACCCACAGGCTTCACGGCAAACATCACGCCGGCCAGCCGCGCCGTCACAGGCGTGGGAGCGGACAACAAGGTGTACAACGCCAGCGACGCTGCCACCCTCAACGGCACGGCCGGCATTGCGGCTTTCTCGGGCGACACGGTGACGGTTAGTGGTGGCAGCGGCACCTTTGTCGACAAAAACGTAGGCAATGGCAAGGCCGTGACTGTGACTGGCTACACGCTGGGCGGCGCCGATGCCGGCAACTACGTCATCACTCAACCGACCGGGATCACGGCAAACATTACACCCGCCAGCCTGGTTGTCACGGGTGTAGGGGCAAACAACAAGGTCTACGACACCACGACCGCCGCCACGCTCAGCGGAACGGCGGCCGTCACGGCCCTGGTGGGCGATGTGGTGGCTGTGGGCGGTACTGGCAATGGCAACTTCGCCAACAAGAACGTGGGCAATGGCAAGGTCGTGACCGTGACCGGCTACACCTTGAGTGGTGCCGACGCCGGCAATTACACGGTGGTGCAGCCCACGGGGGTGACCGCCAATATCACGCCGGCCAGTTTGACGGTCAGCGGTGTGAGCGCAAACAACAAGGTCTACGACACCACGACCACCGCCACGCTTAGCGGAACGGCTGCGGTGACGGCCATGGTCGGCGACGTGGTGACGGTTGGCGGTGGCGGCGGCAATTTCGCCAACAAGAATGTGGGCAATGGCAAAGCAGTCACGGTGACGGGCTACACGCTGGGCGGAGCAGATGCCGGCAATTACACCGTGGTACAGCCCACGGGCCTGACTGCCAATATCACGCCGGCCAGCTTGACTGTCAGCGGCGTGGGCGCGAGCAACAAGGTTTACGACACCACCGCCACAGCCACGCTCAATGGCACAGCCAGCGTTGCAGCATTCGCGGGCGACACAGTGACCTTGGGCGGCACAGGCAGCGGCACATTCGCCAACAAGAACGTGGGCAATGGCAAGGCCGTGACGGTTACTGGTTACACCATCAGCGGTGCCGATGCCGGCAACTATGTCATCACTCAACCCACTGGCGTCACGGCGAACATCACACCGGCCAGCCTCGCTGTCACCGGCGTGGGCGCTGCCAACAAGGTGTTTGACGGCACAACCGCAGCCACGCTGAACGGCACCGCCAACGTGACAGCGCTGGGCACCGATGTGGTCACGGTAAGCGGCAGCGGTAGCGGTTCTTTTGCCAATGCGAACGTGGGCAATGGCAAATCCGTGACCGTCACAGGCTATACGCTGAGCGGCGCCGACGCAGGCAACTACACCGCCGTGCAGCCCGTCGGCCTGACGGCTGCGATTACCCCCGCGCCTGTGCCTGTACCGGTGATAGTGACCGGATCTGCGTCAGCATCTGCGTCCGCGACGGCCGGAGCGCCCGGGCGGAACGTGGATGCCGCCACGCAGCAGGCTCTGAACGAGGCACGTGCCAAATCCGAAGTGCCCGAGGCATCGTCAACCCTCCAGGTCATTTACAGCGCGAGTAACGATGCAAAAGATAGAAAGGATCTACCAGTTTCCAGTCCGGCCGTTGAGAGGTTGAAGGACGCTTCTGGCACCGGAGGAAAAGATCCGCTGCTGCACATCGTTGATGGTGGGGTCAGGGTGAGAAGAAACATGTTTGCATCTCAGGAATAAAGCTGGTCATCGAATGGTATTTTTCATGAAGGGCAGCGCTGGCCTGAATCGCCGTTATCGGCAGGTCTGGCGCTTGGTAGCGGTGTCGGATAAAAAAATAAACAGGCTTACTTCCTTGGATCGCCATGCTGGCCTGGCCCACTTGCCGCCTGGTGTGATGCGTGACCGGCTTGCGGGCCAGCCTTCCGCAAAAATTTCCCGCTTGAGGTGGTTGGTAGCCGGTCTGCTGGTAACCGCACCCCTGTTGACGGCCCAGGCGGCTGGTCCGGCGCCGGTGGGTGTCGGTTCCATCCTGCAGCAAATCCAGTCGCCCGAGCGAGCCGTTCAGTCGTCTGGCGGAGCAGGGTTGTCCGTCAACAAAGAGAAAGATGCCCAGGCGTCGCCAGAACAGGCTGCCATTCTGGTGGATGTCACAGCGGTCAAGGTTTTGGGCAATACCCTGTTCGAGACGGCCACCCTGCATGCATTGGTGGCCGACGCCGAAGGGAAAAAATTGACGCTGGACCAGCTGGACCAGCTGGCCGCACGCATAGGCAAGTATTACCACAGCCGGGGCCACACCTTCGCGCGGGCCGTGGTGCCTGCACAGGTGATCCAGTCGGGCGTTGTACGCCTGCTGGTGATCGAGGCACGCTACGGCAGGGTAGGCATCGATAACCAGACCCGCGTGAACGACGTGTTGCTGCAGGCGACGGCGGCGCCGCTGCAAATTGGGCAGGCGGTCGACCAGGCGTCGCTGGACAAGTCCCTGCTGCTGATGTCAGACATACCTGGTGTGGTGGTGCAGGCGGTATTGAAACCCGGTGAAGAGATGGGCGCGTCCGATTTGACGATCTATGCCACACCCGGCCCGGCGACGACGGGAAGCCTGGTTCTGGACGGCTACGGCAACAGCTACACAGGAAAAGCCCGCCTGGGCGGCACGGTGAACTTCATCAATCCACTACAGCACGGCGATGTCCTGAGCCTGGGGGGCTTGAGCTCCGGCCCGGGGCTGAACTATGGACGCGTGAGCTACGAGACCTTGCTCAATGGCCAGGGTACGCGCGCGGGAGCAGCTTATTCTTTGTTGAACTACAAACTTGGCGAATCCCTGGAGATTCTTGGTGCGCATGGGTCCGCCGAAACGGGAAGCCTCTGGGGCCGGCATCCGCTGGTGCGAACTGCGGATGCCAATCTCTACGGACAACTCCAGTACGACAGGACGCAGCTGCGTGAGCGCATTGACCTCATCGAGATGAAGACAGACCGGCATATTGACAACTGGACTGCCAGCCTGGCCGGAGACTGGCGGGATACGCTGATGTCCGGCAGCATCAACACCTGGAGCCTGGGGTGGACAGCGGGCCAGGTTGGTTTTGATGACGCTGCAGCGCAGCTGGATGATGCGGCAACGGCAAGAACCCAGGGCGCGTTTTCCAAAGTGAATCTGGGCTTTGCCCGCCTGCAGCGCTTGGGACCCAGAGGCACGTTGTATTTTTCAATGGCAGGCCAATGGGCGAGCACCAACCTCGATTCGTCGCAGAAGATGGCCGTGGGCGGGCCTCACTCGGTGCGCGCCTACGATGTGGGCGCTCTCTCGGGTGACCAGGGTTACCGGGCAAGCATTGAAATGCGCTACGACCTGGGCCAGGCAGGAGGCGGCAAACTCCAAGGGCTTGCGTTCTGGGACGGCGCGCATCTGACAGTCAATCAACGCCCCTGGGTGGTGGGCGCCAACAGCGCGACTTTGAGTGGAGCGGGAATCGGCCTCGATTGGACCGGACTCAATCAGTGGCGAGCCCGGGCCTACCTAGCCGTGCCTTTGGGGTCGGAACCCGAGCTGGTCAGGGCAACCCACTCAAAACGTGTGTGGACCGAGGTTGGCTACCGGTTTTGAAGGCTCCGATGGCTATGCCTTCTCCGGCTGAAGGCATGCCTTGTCAATCCGATGAAAAGAGCGCTTTTTCACGCCTTGTTCAGGGTCATCCGGCTGCGCCTTTCTTGATACCGTCCATGGATGTGGTTCTCCCGCGTTTGAGACGGAAGAGGCCTGCTGGAGAGAGAACATGCAACTGGACAATTTGAAGGTCAGCACGCGCCTCTGGGCCGGCTTTGGCATCGTGTGGCTGCTGATGGGCGGCTTGATGGCGGTGGGGCTGACGTCCCTCGCAGGTGTGGGCACTGTCAGCCGTGACATTGCCGGCGCTGACTGGCGCCGGGCTGGCGCGTTGGCGGCTGTGGGCGCTTCGGCCCAGGCGACTGCGCAAAAGGCTATGGAACGGGTGCTCGCGGGCGATCCGGCGCAGGCGGCGGCAAAACAGCAGCTGGCGGCCGGCGAAACAACCATCGCCGAAGCATTGGCGGCGCTGGAACAGGGCAGTCCTCCCGGTGAAGAAAAGGCCTTGCTGGCAGGCTTGCGCGGCGCCCATGCGTCGTACGCGTTGGCCCTTGGCAAGGTGGTGAAACTGCTGGAGGACGGCGACCGTGATGCGGCCTCCCGCGCCTGGATGGGCGAAACCCGGCAGACGCTGGAGCGCCTGCAGCAGGAAGTCCAGGCGCTGGCCGCGCTGCAGACGCAGCGGGTGCAAGCTCGCGGCCAGGCTGTGGAAGGCGACGTCGGCTCGGCACGCCGCTGGATGATCGGGCTCGGGCTGGCTGCCCTGCTGATAGGCGGCACGGTGGCTTACCGGCTGGTGCGTAGCATTGAGCAGCCGCTCAATGAGGCAATTCATATCGCTGAAACCGTGGCTTCCGGCGACCTCAGCCAGGAATTTTCCACCGAGCGTGGCGGTGATTTCGGCCGGCTGCTCGGTGCCCTGGGCGGCATGGAAGACACCCTGACCGATCTGGTGAGCCGCATCAAGGCTTCGACCGATTCGATCACCCTGGCGTCCAGGGACATCGCCGCCGGCAACTCGGACCTGTCCCGCCGCACGGAAGAGCAGGCCGCGTCGCTGGAAGAGACGGTCTCCAGCATGGAAGAGCTGACTTCCACCGTCAGGCTGAACGCCGAACATGCACGTTCCGCCAGCGGACTGGCGACCGATGCCTCGGGAATCGCCGAGCAGGGCGGCGCGGTGGTGGTCCAGGTGGTGAACACCATGGCCTCGATCAGCGGCAGCTCGAAAAAAATCGTGGACATCATCGCGGTCATCGAGGGCATTGCTTTCCAGACCAACATCCTGGCGCTCAATGCGGCGGTGGAGGCCGCGCGCGCCGGCGAACAGGGGCGCGGCTTTGCCGTGGTGGCCAGCGAGGTACGCGGGCTGGCGCAGCGCAGCGCCGAGGCGGCGCGTGAGATCAAGGCGCTGATCGCCGATTCCGTGGCGCATGTTGACAACGGCTCCGAACTGGTTGGGCAGGCGGGCCGCACCATGCAGGACATCGTGCAGGCCGTCAGGCGCGTGAGCAGCCTGCTTGAGCAGATTTCGGCAGCGTCGGTGGAGCAGAGCAACGGCATCGAGCATGTGAACCAGGCCATGGTGCTGATGGACAAGGCGACGCAGCAAAACGCGGCACTGGTAGAGCAGGCCGCAACAGCCGCTTCGGCGCTGGCGGAGCAGACACAGCAATTGCAGACCGCGGTGGGTGAGTTCAAGCTGGATGCCGACGACGCACCCGCAGGCAGCATGGCAGCCGGAAGCCGCCTCGCGGCGGTGGATGTGGAGATGCGTTATCCGGTGCCGGCAACGGCGTAGTTGCTATTGTTTCAGGAGCTGCTAGCGACCGTGTGGAAAGGGCTGAAGGCCGATTTGTTTGAATAATTTCAGATCGACGAGGGTTTCTTCAGCGTCAGCAGCCGGTCTTGCGCTTTCAGCACAATGATTTTCACCTCGGCCCCGTGTTGCACCGTGAGCGAGACCTCGGCATCGGGCGCGGCCCGGTCCCAGAGTTTCTTGTAGAAGCTTTCCAGGGTGGCGACCTGGGTGCCGTCCACCGCCAGCACCACGTCGCCCGCTTCCAGCCCGGCCAGCTCGGCGGGGCTGTCCTTGCTGATGCGCGTGATCCGGATGCGGCCGCCCAGGTCGTTCGAATTCAGGCCCAGCCAGGGCCTGCGGCTTTTCATGCTGGTGCCGGACTGCTGCATTTCAGCCAGGATGGGGCGCAGCAAATCCACCGGCACAAACATGTTGCCGACCACGCGCTGGTTCTCCCCGGTGGCGTCCGATACCAGCAACGAACCTATGCCCATCAGCTCGCCCTGCTGGTTGAACAGCGGCGCGCCGCTGTGGTTGGCGCCGTTGGACAGGATGGGCGGGCTGGTGAACAGGGCGCTCTCGATGTGGTATTCCCAGGTGCCGGAAAACGCGCGCCGGCTGACCAGCTGCGTCATGTTGACGGCGCCGTCTTCGTCGGCCTGCGGGCCGGTCACCGCCATCAGCGGCTCGCCGGCCTGCAGGCGCTGGCTGCTGCCCAGCGCGGCCACGCTGACCGGGCCCAGGCTTTGCACCGGAAGCAGGGGGCGCAGCAAGCCGAAACCGGTGGCCAGGTCGTAAGCTACGGGGCGGGCCGGCACGGTCTTGTTGTCCTGCGTGACGATTTCAATCTGCTCGGCCTCCAGCATCAGGTAGCCGATGGTCAGGATCAGCCCGTCCGGCGCGATCAGCACGCCCGTGCCTTTGCGCCGCTGGCCCAGCGTGTCTGCAGATGCTGCGTCTTCGGCCACCGTGACGCGAATGCCCACCACCGACGAGTTCGCGCGCTCCAGCGCTTCGATCATCCGCAGCGTGGCCGATGGCGGGTCCGTGGCCGCATGGGCCGGCAGGCTGGCCAGCCAGCAGGCTGACACAAAGAGAAAACGGAGCAACCAAGGACGAGGTGAGCGCATGACGAACTCCCGAAGCGGCAAAAACCGCGATCCAAGAATGCGCCCAATCGGATGCCCCTGCAAGCGACAGGCCCGGGAAACCTGTGGGCGCGCAGCGCTGCCTGCTGTAGGAATTAACTGCGCAGGCGCTGGTGCACCCAGTGCGCAGCGGCCAGCAGCCTGTGGTCGTCACCAGGAGCGCCCACCAGCTGCAGCCCCACCGGCAAACCGTAGCGCCCGCGGGCAAAGGGCAGATGCACGCAGGGCAGGCCCAGCAAGGTCCAGCTGCGGCAGAACAGCGGGTCACCGGTGCTGTCCAGCCCGCGCGGCGCCTCGCCCAAGGTGCTGGGTGCCAGCAGCACGTCGTGCTGGTCGAACAGTGCCTGCGCCTGCTGGCGCGCGCTGGCAGTGGCCCGCAGGTTGCGCGCGTGGGTTTCGCCGCTGATCGCCAGGCCGTCGGTGATCAATGCCTGCAGCGGCGCACTGAGCAGTTCCCGGTATCGCAGGCGTTCATGGCTCAGCGAGCGGGCTGTCTCGAAAGCCTGCACTTCCTTCTGCACCCTGACCAGCCCGCGCCATGGCACCGGCAGCGTGAGAGGCGTGGCGTGGTCAGCCAGCGCTTTTTCGGCCTGCGCCCAGGCCTGCTGCGTGTCGTCACCCGCCTGCGCCCACTCGAATGTCCGGCACAAGCCGATGCGCGGCGCCGCAGCCTGCTCAAAGTTGGCAGGGTCAGCCAGCCGCGCATCGCCGGTCAGCACCGCGCCCAGCAGGGCTACATCGCGCACGCTGCGCGCAAAGCCGCCCACCGTGTCCAGCGTTTCCGACAGGCTTTTGACGCCGGCCTTCGGTACCCGGTTGTGCGTGGGTTTGTAGCCCACCACGCCGCAGAAAGCGGCCGGCCGTATCAGCGAGCCGGCAGTCTGCGTCCCCAGCGACAGCGGCAGCATGCCGTCGGCCACCGCCGCGGCCGAGCCGCTCGACGAACCACCAGGCGTGTGCGCGAGGTGGTGCGGGTTGCGCGTGGCGCCGGGGAACATATTGGCCAGTTCGGTCGTCACGGTCTTGCCCAGCAGCACTGCGCCGGCTTCGCGGCACAACGCCACGGCGGCAGCATCAGCCGGCGGCTGCCGGCCCGCATAAATGGGTGAGCCGTAAGCGGTGGGCAGATCAAAGGTGTCGAACAGATCCTTCACCCCAAACGGCAGACCATGCAGCAGGCCACGTACCGGCCCGGCCTCGAGCTCGAGGGCCGTCGCCAGAGCGGCATCGGCGCCCAGCTGCACAAAGGCCTGCACTTGCGCTTCACGCTCGGCAATGCGGTCCAGGCAGGCGCGCACCAGATCTACAGCGCTCAGTTCACGGCGTGCGAGCAATGGGACGGCCTGCCAGGCTTCGAGCCGGTGCAGGGGTGTGAAAGTTGCGCTCATGAGCGGAGTATCCATGCTTTGCACCCATAATCCGCTCCCATGAGCGGCACAAACCAATCAACAAAATACCGCCCAGACATTGATGGATTGCGGGCCCTTGCCGTCATCCCGGTCATTCTTTTTCATGCGGGATTCACCATCTTTTCAGGTGGCTATGTGGGCGTGGACGTCTTTTTCGTCATCTCGGGTTACCTCATCACGACCATCATTTTCGAGGGACTGAAGGCGGAACAGTTTTCCTTTAGCGGGTTTTACTACAACCGGGCAAAAAGAATCCTGCCCGCCCTGTTTTTTGTCCTGCTTCTGACGCTGCCCGTCGCCGTGTACCTGATGCTGCCCAATGACCTCGCCGCATTTGGCAAGAGCAATGTGTATGCGCTGACTTTTCTAGCCAATTTCTATTTCAGGAAATCGGCGGACTACTTCGCCCCCTCTTCTGACCAACTGCCCTTGCTGCATACCTGGAGCCTGGCGGTTGAAGAGCAGTACTACCTGATTTTTCCCGTGGTCCTGTTCCTGCTTTGGCGTTTTGGGCGCAAGCATGTTTTCGGCGCTCTGCTGGGCATTTTTATTGTTTCTTTCCTGCTGTCCATTCTGGGCGCGAGAAACTTTCCGGTCAGCAACTATTACGTGCTTCCGACGCGTGCATGGGAGCTGCTTGCTGGTGCCCTGATTGTTTTCCTGCCCAGGTTGCACGTCCTGCAACGCCACCAGGGACACTGGGCTGTCAGGGAAGGCTTGCCGCTGCTGGGGCTGCTGATGATCGTGTTTCCGGTCTTTGCCTTTGACAAGATGACGCCTTACCCGGGGCCGCCTACCCTGATGCCGGTGCTGGGGACTGTGCTGATCATCCTGTTTTTCAATGAGCGGGGTTGGGCTGCGCGTTTGCTGTCTGTGCGTCCGCTGGTTTTTATCGGAGCCATGTCGTACAGCCTGTACCTCTGGCACTTTCCGGTCTTTGCCCTGGGCCATATCTACCAGTCGCAGCACGGTGTTTATGTTCCCGTCGGCTGGCTGTTTGCCCTGCTGGTGGGGATGGCCTATTTCTCACTGGTGGCCATTGAACGGCCGGTCCGCTATTCGAAAGCGGGCAAGCTCGGCATGTCAGCGCTGTTCGGTGTGATTTCGGCCCTGATGATTGCAGGCGGGTGGTTGCTGCAGGACAGGCCGGAGGAATTCAAAGCCTACAAACCGGCCCAGCTTCAGTTGATGCGCGCGCCGGCGCATGATCCGGGCGTACACACCTGGGACAAATGTTCCGCCACCGGCATCGCCAATGCCTGCGAAGGCGGCGATGTTCATGCGGCCAGGAAAGTCATCCTTTTTGGCGATTCCCATTCCTACACGCTTTTTCATGGCCTGAGTGAGGAACTCAAGAGCCGGGGGCAAAAACTCCTGCTCATCACGGACGGCAATTGCCCCCCGGTATTTGCGGCGGACGGGGTGCTCACCGATGACAAGTGTGTGGCCAGCAGCAGGGCCATCTACAAAGCCCTTTTGCAGGACAGCGATGTGGATGCGATTGTCCTGGTAGCGCGGTGGAGCTGGTACATCCACAGGGAACCCTTTGACAATTTGCAGGGCGGTGTGGGCGAAAAATCGAGCAACTTCCTGATCTCCCACCAAAAAAGCGGAGAGGGTCGCGTCAGCCTGTTGTCCTCCCTGTACGAAAAAACCTTCAGGTCCCTGGTTGCATCGGGAATCCCTACCGTGGTGGTCAATACCATTCCCGAGCCAGGCTGGAATGTACCCAAAAAGGCGCTCTACATGTTGAGTGATGCAAGCTTTGACCAGTTGTCGCTGAGCTACGGTGCGGAGGTTTTTGTCAAAAG
Organism: Polaromonas sp.; assembly: GCF_039930745.1. GTDB lineage: Bacteria > Pseudomonadota > Gammaproteobacteria > Burkholderiales > Burkholderiaceae_C > Polaromonas. The sequence continues at coordinate 12,551 of NZ_JBDTTH010000025.1, forward strand.
AAATGCTGCTTTCGACCAGACGCTCGCCAAGTTCAAGGACATTTCCAGCTTCAGGGTGGTTCATCCTTCCAGCCTGTTTTGCAATGCCTCGGTGCCATTGCAATGCACTTCATTGATGAATGGCGCGCTGATGTACGCGGACGACAATCATCTGTCCTACCTGGCGTCCACGATGGTGTCGAAGCAGATTGCCAAAGCGCTGGACAACTTCCAGGAAGCTTCACTCAAGTTGCGCTGAGCCGCTGCCTACCTTGGGGGTGACCCTTCAGGGCGGCTGCACCGCCGTCAGCCTGAAACGCGAGGGTTGGCGGATACCCTCCAGCTTTACCCAAAGGTCTTCGCTGGCGCGCCACGACCGGCCAGCTGGCAATTGCAGCGCCGGTGGCGCCCAGGCCTCTCCCAGCCAGGGGCCGGTGGCGGCCAGATGCAGCAGGCCTGACGTGCACATCACTTCGTCGCCGGCGGCAAGATGCAGGCTCAGCGGCTGCCCGGGCGGCAGCGTGCGGTCAGGGCGCATGTGTGCTCACCACCATGTCCACCTCCACGGCGGCATTTTTGGGGAGTTGGTAAACCCCTATCGAGCTGCGTGTGTGCTGGCCAGCCTTGCCCAGCACGGTGTGCAGCAGGTCTGAAGCCGCATCGGCTACCTCGCTTTGCTGCGTGAAGTCCGGGGCGCTCTGGACAAAGACATTGATGCGCAACATGCGGCTGATGCCGTCCAGGCCATTCAGGGACTGCCCCAGCAGGAGCAGGGCACGGACAACGCACACCTGTGCAGCCCGGCGCGCCTGCGCCAACGTGACGTCGGCGCCCACGCGCCCGGTGACCACGACCGTGTCGCCCACACGCGGGATCTGGCCGCTGACGTAAGCGACGTGGTTTTCCTGCGCTACGGAGACATAGTTGCCGCCAATGAGAATGTTGCCGTCGAAGCTGTAGCCCAGGGCCTGGATGATGCTGTCCAGGGCAGCCTGCCGTGAAGATGGAATTGACATGGTGTGTTGACCTCCTGCCCCAAGCGTAAAAGGGGCGCGCCGGACGGAACAGGCACAGCGCCTGGAAATGCGAGGGCATCAGAAACGATTGGTGGACTCTGTTATGGTCGATTTCGGCGCTGCCTGTATCTGTTGCGAAACAGCGGCGCCACGCAAGATCAAGCCATGAACAAGCCCAACGACACGCCGCTGTACCAGCAACTTGCAGCCGACTACGGTGAAGCCATCGGTAAAGGCTCCTTGCAGACGGGCAGCCGCATGCCTTCGGTGCGTGAATTGATGCGCCGCCATGAAGTGAGCCTGTCAACGGCCCTGCAGGCACTGCGCGTGATGGAAGACCGCGGCTGGCTTGAAGCGCGGCCGCGGATTGGCTACTTTGTGCGTGCCAGCGCGCCGGCGCTGGCCGAGCTGGCCGACCCGGACTTGCGGACCCCGCTGGCTGCTGAGCAAAGCCGTTTCGGTGATCGCTTTGTCGGGCTCAATGAACGCATCTCCCTGGTGCTGGACAGCGCCCGCCGCGCCGGCGTGCGGGTGGACCTGGGCGGCGCCACGCCCGGCCCCGAACTGTTCGACGTGGTAGCCATGAACCGCAGCGCCGTCGCCTTGCTGCGGGAGCAGCCCGAGCTCATGGTGCTGGGCCGTGCGACCACCGGCGCGCATCCGGAGTTCCAGACGGCGATGGCCCGCCGCGCACTCGATGCGGGGGTGCGGCTGGCGCCACAGGACGTGCTGGCCACCAGCGGCAACACCGAGGCCGTGCATCTGGCGCTGACCGCCGTGGCGCAGCCCGGCGATGTGGTGGCGGTCGAGTCACCCACCTATTACGGTCTGCTGCAGGTGATCGAGTCGCAAGGCCTGAAGTCGCTGGAAATCCCTTGCAGTCCGCGCAGCGGCATCTCGCTGGAAGCGCTCGAACTGGCGGTACGCACCGAGCCGAGGCTCAAGGCGGTGGTCGTCATGCCGCACCTGCAGATGCCGCTGGGCACGCTGATGCCCGACAGCCACAAGGCGGCGCTGGTGGCGCTCTGCAGCGAGCATGGGTTGGCGCTGGTGGAGGACGATTCCTATCGGCTCCTGCTGGATTCGCCCACGCCACCGCGCCCGGCCAAGGCCTGGGACGTTTCAGGCCATGTCATCTATTGCGAGTCGTTCAACAAGACGCTGGCACCGGGGCTGCGGCAAGGCTGGATGAGCGCCGGCCGCTGGCATGAACGTGTGTACATGCTCAAGTTTGCGCAAAGCCGCAACACCGCGCAGTGGGGGCAACTGCTGGCCGCACGCTGGGCTTCGGCGCCGGCGTTTGCGCGCCACCTCCAGCGCCTGCGCACCAGCCTGCGCGGCCAGCGCGAGCAGGCGGCACGTGCTGTTGCCCGCCATTTTCCGTCGGGTACCCGCCTGAGCATTCCACCGGGCGGGCTGAACCTGTGGGTCGAGCTGCCGCCGGGCGCTTCATCTTCCAGGCTGTTCGAGCAGGCTTTGCGCGAAGGCATACGCATTGCGCCGGGTTCCATGTTTTCCAACACCGGGCGTTACGACGGCTTTGTGCGGCTGGGCTGTACCGTGCGTTTCACGGACGAGGTGGAGCAGGCCTACCGGGTGCTTGGCCGCCTGCTCGGCAAGGACGGGCAGACGGGTAGATAGAGAGAGGCAGAGAGTCAGCAGCCGGCTCAGGCTGAGCGGCAACGTGTTTGCCGACCTTGGCCAGCCTGACGCGGACCAGCTCAAGATTAAAACTGGTTTGGTGATTGAGATCAGGAAAGCCATGCGCAATCGTGGCCTTACGCAACAAGCCGCTGCAAAGCGCATGGGCATCACCCAGCCGAAAGTTTCAGACATGATGCGCGGCGATTTCACTAACCTGTCAGAGCGCAAACTGATGGACTGCTTGACACTAGTACTGCAACCCGAAAATATCGAAACATGAAAGCGCGTCTTCGCACCCATGGCGGCGTTGCAACCCTTGCGAAGGCGCCCAGCCTTCGCTGCGGCTTGCGCCTTGCCCTGGGCTCGAAGCCATCACTTTCATCTTGCTTCGCTACTTCCGGGTTGCAGTACTAGGTTATGACATCGAGATCAACGTCAGGCCAGCCAAAGAGGAAATCGGTCATCTGATGTTGACCGCAGCCTGACTGGCTGGGGAAAAAGGTCAACAGGATCGGGTCTCCTTTCCTGCAAGGCAATCGCTGCGCAGACAGAACAAGGGCTAACCACGCAGTTGGCCATGCGGCAACAAGCTGCCCAAGCAGTCGCCGTCATCCATCAGATGCTTGGAGATGATGGTTTTCTTGCGAAGTGGGATAAATACATGGCAGAAAAGCCATGGTGCCCGGGGCCGGAATCGAACCGGCACGCCTTGCGGCGGGGGATTTTGAGTCCCCTGCGTCTACCAATTTCACCACCCGGGCAGGAAGAAGCGAAGAGGCAAATTATGGCACAGTGCAGGTATGAATTATCTGACCATCGAAGACGCCATTGGCAAAACGCCTCTGGTGGCACTGCAACGCATCCAGGCTGACAGCAACTCCCAACGCAACAACGTGGTCCTCGGCAAGCTCGAAGGCAACAACCCGGCCGGCTCGGTGAAAGACCGGCCCGCGCTGTCCATGATCAAGCGCGCCGAAGAGCGTGGCGAGATCAAACCCGGTGACATCCTGATCGAAGCCACCTCCGGCAATACCGGCATTGCGCTGGCCATGGCCGCGGCCATCAAGGGCTACCGCATGGTGCTGATCATGCCGGAGGACTTGTCGATCGAACGAGCGCAAACTATGAAAGCCTTCGGCGCCGAACTGATCCTCACGCCCAAAAGCGGCGGCATGGAGCATGCGCGCGACCTGGCTGAGCAGATGGAAAAAGACGGCAAGGGCCGCATGCTGGACCAGTTTGCCAACCAGGACAACCCGCGTATCCATTACGAGACCACCGGCCCCGAGATCTGGGCCGACACGGCGGGCAAGGTTACGCATTTCGTCAGCGCCATGGGCACCACCGGCACCATCACCGGTGTGTCGCGCTTCCTGAAGGAAAAGAACCCGACCATCAAAATCATAGGTGCGCAGCCGAGTGAAGGCTCGCGTATTCCGGGCATACGCAAATGGCCTGAAGCCTACATGCCGAAAATTTACGACCCCAGCCATATTGACGAGACCGTGCTGGTGAGCCAGCTTGATGCCGAAGACATGTGCCGGCGCCTGGCGTGTGAAGAAGGCATCTTTGCAGGCATCTCGGCCGCCGGTGCCTGCTGGGTGGCACAGGAGATTGCCAAAACGGTGAAAGACGCGGTGATTGTGTTTGTTGTCTGCGATCGCGGCGACCGTTACCTGTCCACCGGCGTGTTCCCCGCTTGACGGATTTTATTGAATAAAAAGTGGCTGTAGCCCTTATATGACGGTCGCAAGCAGCTATCAAAAACGAAGCAACCAGACCAACATGCCATGACCCACGAATTCAAGTTTTGCCCCAACTGCGCAACCCCGCTCGCCATGATCACCGAGATGGAAGACGGTGGCGAGAAAGCCCGCCTGCGCTGTCCGGCCTGCGACTTCACCCACTGGAACAATCCGACGCCGGTGCTGGCGGGCGTGATCGAGTACCAGGGCAAGATCTTGCTGGCGCGCAACGCGGCCTGGACGGCCAAGATGTATGCGCTGATCACCGGCTTCATGGAAGCCGGCGAAACGCCTGAAGGCGGAATCACGCGCGAGATCAAGGAAGAAACCAATCTTGACGTGACCGACCTCAAGCTGATCGGCGTTTATGACTTCCAGCGCATGAACCAGATCATCATTGCCTACAGCGCGGTCGGTCACGGCGAAGTCAAGCTCTCGCCCGAGCTGGTGGACTACAAACTGTATGCGCACGAAGACGTGAAGTGTTGGCCGGCAGGCACCGGCTACGCGATGGCTGACTTCTTGAAGTCCAAGGGTTACAAGCCGGAGTTTCTGGAGTGGGCCAAGCGGGATTGAGTACCTGGCAGCACCTTGGGTGGTGAATTTTCAAGCCTTTTCGGCCTCCAGCCCTTATGTGGCGGGCGCCGACAGCTATCAAATATGTAGCGTGTCATTTATTTTCAGCTTTCACGTCACAAACGGCCACGCTGAATCGTCAATACGGTGTCACCTCCAACTTTTAAAGGAAACACCATGACCGCTACCACCACGGCCAACACCGCTCCCATCCGTCTGGACCTCGTCGTGCCTGAAGTCTTCCCCGCCCTGCTCAAGGTGAGAGAGGTCGTTGATGGACTGGGCCTGGACAAAAAACTTCATCACCTGGTGCACCTGCGCGCCTCACAGATCAACGGCTGCGCCTTTTGCGTGAAGATGCACCTGCGCGAAGCCCGTGAAGACGGCGAAACCCAAGACCGGCTGGACCGCCTCGTTGTCTGGGCGCACGTCAACGATTTCAGCGAAGCCGAGAAAGCCGCACTGGCCTGGACCGAAGCGCTGACCGTGCTCGACCACAAAACCGACTACACCAGCCTGCGCGGCCGGCTGCGCGAATCATTCACCGACAAGGAGATCGGCGCGCTGACCGCGACCATCAGCATGATCAACCTCTGGAACCGCATCCAGGTTTCGGCTCACTAGGCGCCAGCATGCAAGGCATCACTCCCGCCGCCGTGTTTGAAGAAAGGCGCAGGCACCTGTTCGGCCTGGCCTACCGCATCCTCGGTTCACGGGCCGATGCCGAAGACGCCGTGCAGGACGTCTTCATCAAATGGCAGGCCGCCGACCATGCCAGCATTGCCACGCCGGCGGCTTGGCTCACCACGCTTTGCACGCGGCACTGCATCGACATGCTGCGCGACGCGCAGCGCAGCCGGGTGGACTACGTCGGCACCTGGCTGCCCGAACCCATTCACACCAGCACCGAAGAAACCCCCGAAACACATGCCGTGCTGGCTTCGTCGCTGAGCATGGCCTTTTTGCTGCTGCTCGAAAGGCTCACGCCCAAGGAGCGCGCCGCCTACCTGCTGCACGAGATTTTTGAAACGCCCTATGCCGAGGTGGCCGGCATACTGGACATGGAAGAAACCGCCTGCCGCAAGCTGGTCTCGCGCGCCAGCATCAACATCGCGCAGGGCAGGGTGCGCCACGTAACACCGCCCAAGGTGCAGGACGACCTGCTCACCGCCTTTCGCGAAGCCATCACCGGCGGCAGCACCGAGTCGCTCGCCAGCCTGCTGTCGGACGACATTGCTGTAAGCGCCGACAGCGGCGGCAAGGTCCCCTCCATCGAAGGCGTGTTTCAGGGCAAGGGCAGCGTGCTTACGCTTATATCCACCCAGTTGGCCCGCTACTGGGCGGCTTACGAATGGATTCCCTGCGAGATCAACGGCGGCCGGGCCATCCAGCTGCGCGCGAACGGCGAGATCGCGACAGCCATCACCTTTGCCTACAACGACGAAGGCAAGGCGACGAACATCTACATCATGCGCAACCCCGACAAGCTGGACGGGCTGGCCTTTGGGCCGGAGGCGCTGGCATGAGCAACACCTCAACCGGATGGATGGCCCTGCTGACTGGCGTTAACGCAATTCGCACGCTGGCGCTGGTCGGCGGGGTCGCCTTGCATGCCATCAACCTGTATATCGGTACGACCATCCTTCCGACTGTGGTGCGCGATATAGGCGGCCTGGAGTATTACGCCTGGAACACCGCACTTTTCGTGGTTGCCTCCATCATCAGCGCCGCCATGGCGACGCAGGTACTGGGCAAGCTCGGGCCACGGTTTGCGTATGTGGTGGGCGCGGTGATCTTTGCCGTGGGTTCGCTCGCCTGCGCACTGGCGCCGTCCATGCCCGTCATGCTGGCCGGGCGCGTGGTGCAAGGCTTTGGCGGCGGCCTGTTGCTGGCCTTGCCTTACGCCATGATCCGCCTGCTGTATGACGAGGCTTTGTGGCCCAGGGCCATTGGCCTGCTGTCGGGTATGTGGGGCGTGGCCACCCTGGTCGGGCCTGCCATCGGCGGCGTGTTTGCCCAGCTGGATGCCTGGCGCATGGCGTTTGGCACGCTCATTCCCGCGGCGGCACTGTTTACCGTGCTGGCAGTCTGCGTGATTCCCAGGCGCAACAGCATGGACAGGCCGCCTTCTTCAGTGCCGTGGGTCCAGTTGACCTTGCTGGCGGGCGCGGTGATTGCGGTCTCTGCCGGTGGTGTCAGTGCCCAGGCCGCCTGGAATGCCGCCGGCGTGGCCGTGGCCGTCTTGCTCAGCGTGCTGCTGGTCGTCATCGACAAACACGCCCCCAATCGCTTGCTGCCCAAAGACGCCTTTCGCTCTGGTTCTGTCCTTGGCGCGCTGTACCTCACGATGGCGCTGTTGGCCATGATGGTCACTTCCACGGAAATTTTTGCACCGCTGTTTTTTCAGGTCCTGCATGCGCAGACTCCACTCGCTTCAGGCTACCTCGCAGCCATCATGTCGGCGGGCTGGACAGTAGGCTCGCTCATGAGTTCGAGTGCTACCGGGAGCCGGGTCAGGCTGGCGATCCGCAGCGCGCCGCTGCTGGCGCTGGCGGGCATGGTGGCCCTGGCTGTCCTGATGCCTGCGCCTACCGACGGTAACTGGCGAATGCTGGGCCTCCTCTGCATCGCCATGACGGCCGTGGGCCTTGCCGTGGGCATCGCCTGGCCGCACCTGAGCGCCCGCGTGTTGCAGATTGCTCCGCCGGGCGAGGAAAACCTGGCAGCCTCTTCCATCATGACGGTGGAGCTGTTTGCCACCGCCTTGGGCGCCGCCCTGGCGGGCATGGTCGCCAACCTGGGCGGGCTGAGCAGCCCCGGCGGCGTCGCGGGAACTTCCGGCGCGGCGCAATGGCTGTTCGGCCTGTTTGTGCTGGTGCCGGTGCTGTGCCTGTTTACTTCCTGGCAAACAGCCCGTGCGCGACCTGCCATCGAGACAAAAGAAGCCAGCAGCGCCGTGTGACCGCCTGGCGGCCCTGAACTGCGTGTTCGCCTGACATGCCTCGTTCTTCACAGCAGCGTCATTTTAATAATATTTTCGGTCTTCAGCCCTTATCCCACGGGCGTGAATAGCTATCAAAACCGTAGCAATTGGCGGTCTCCGGTGGGTCGCGGGGATGGATCTCGATCAGCGCCGCCCGCCTTGGTAAACTACGCGTCTGCCTTTGTAGCTCAGTGGATAGAGCGATCCCCTCCTAAGGGATAGGTCGCAGGTCCGATTCCTGCCAAGGGCACCATCTTTCAGCGCCATTGCCCTGCTTCTCCGGGCAATGCCTGGGCGTCTGAAGCAAGCCTTTCCCCAGCCTAGTCAAACTGCAGCGTGAAAATCAGGTCCATCGCACTTTGATCGCCGGCCTGGGCGCGCACGGTGAAGCGCTGCGACAGGTCATAAAACACAAACAGTGTGCCAAGCGCGCCCGACAGGCTGCGCTCATAGGCCGCATAGAAGTTGCGCGAAAAGCGTTTGCCCAGCGTGACGGCGCCTTCGGCAGTGCCGCCATCGGTGTTGCTGGCCGCGCCGCGGAAGGACAGCTCGTCCAGTCCCAGTGAAGCAGCCAGCCCGCCGGACATGCCGCCACCGGCCTTGCTGCCCAGCAGCGCAATAGCGGCTTGCTGCAGCAGGGCGGCTTCGGCACCGCCGCTGGCCGAGGCGCGACCGACTACCAGCCAGGAGAGTTTTTCGGCGTCGGACAGCTCGGGCTGCGCGTACAGGCGCACGCGCGGCAGCAGGGCGGTCCCCAGGATCTGCACACCGACGCGCTGCGTGAGGTTGGGGCGAATCGCCAGGATGTCCAGCGTCGGGTTGTCGATGGGGCCGGTAAAACGCAGCTGGCCCTGCTCCACATCCAGGCGCTGGCCGTAGGCGCGGTACTGGCCGCCCACGGTACGCACCGTGCCGTTCAGGCGCGCGCTGCTGAAAGATTCGCCGCTGAGCGCCAGCGTGCCCTGCACACGTGTGTCCAGGCCCTTGCCCTGGATGCGGAAGTCCTGACCCAGGTCAATCTGCACCGCCAGGTCGAGTGCGCGGCCGTCTTTTTCGGCTTGTATTGCGGCGGGCGCATTGGCTTCGGCCGGCCCCTTTTTGCCGGAAGCTGCGCCGCCAGCGCTGCGCACGATTACATCGTTGCCGAGCTGTGGCGTGTTTTCGTCGGGCAACAAAATGCGCGCTTGGTCAATCAGCAACCTGCCGGTGAGCGACGCAACTTTACCGAGCAGGCTGGCCTGGACGTCGCCCGACACCGTGAGCTGCCTGTCGGTGCGCAGGCTGGCGCGCAGGCGCTCCAGTTTGGCGTCAAGCCGCACTTGCGGCTGGCCATCGACCCAGCCCGCCTCGCCCTGCGCGCGCAGCAGGCCGCCCGTGCCTTTGTCGCCGGCGCCCTGCAGGGTGAACTCGCTGATGCGCATGCGGGTGCCGTCCAGCGTGGCGCGCAGCGTGCCCTTGCTGAACTCGATGCCGTCCACCACCGAACGCAGCGCCAGGTCGTCAGCCTGCAGCGTGCCTGCCAGCTGCGGCGCAGAGCGGCTGCCGCTGATGGCGATATTCGCTGCCAGCGAGCCGCGCAGCCGCCAGCCGGGCGGCGCCAGCACCGACCACACGCCAATACGCGGCAGCTGTGCGCGCAGCTGGCCGTTCAGCGGGGCATCGGCCGGCCAGGCCCAGCCGCCGCCGGGGCTGCGTGCCAGGCGGGTGGCGAGCTGGCCGTCGGCGCTGCCGGCACGTTCGCTGTCCCAGCGCAGCGCCAGGGTTACGGCGTCTCCCTGGCTGTCGAGAGACAGGCGTGCTTCTTTGACGCCGGCAGCAATGCGTGTGGCGGCACCCTGCGCGGTTTCGGCCTGGACCGTGATGTCGCCGCTGCTGCGCGCCAGGCTGGCTTTCAGGCGCAGCGTCTTGCCCAGCGCCGCGTCCCACTGGCCATTGAACACGAGGTTGCCGGCCAGGCCCGCGCCGGCCAGCTGCGGCCCGGCAATCAGTTCCACCCAGGCCAGCGGCAAGCCCGTCAGCGCGCCGGCGGTCAGCAACTCACCGGCGCGCCAGCGCACGGGTTGCCAGGCCAGCGTGGCCTGCGAAGGTGTGCCGGCCGCGGCGTTGCGTGCTGGCGCCGTCAGCAGCGCTTCGCCCGCGCCGGTTTCCAGTGCACCCCCGGCCGATGTTGGCGTCCACTTCAGCAGCACTGCTTTTTGCAAGGCCAGTTGCCAGGCGCCGGCGCCCAGGGCCGGGTCTTCCACCGACACCGTGAGCTGCTGCAGCAGCGCTTGCCACGGCGCGTTGCTCCATGCGGCCAGGCTGCCTGGCGTGGGGCCGGTGCGGCCGCCGCTGGCGGCCAGCTGCAGCGCGTAGCGGCGCGCGCTTTCTTCCAGCCGTCCCTGGAGCTTGAGGTTGGCCTGGCTCAAGCGGCCGGCTAGCGTGGCTTCAACGGCACGAAATTTCAGCACGCTGGCAGGCACCGCAGGGCCCGGCGTGGATGTCGTGGACGGCGTTTTGGAGCTGGCGGCGGCGCTGCGCCAGTCCAGCGAAGGCAGGCTCAAGCGAGCCTGCACGGCCGGGTCGCGCCAGCCGCCTTGCCAGCCGAGCTGGAGTTCGGCGCTGCCGCTGGCCGATGCATTTTGCAAAGCCATGGGCGCGCCGGGCAGGCGCTGCAGCCAGCGCAAGGCCTGGGCGGCGTCGCGCCCGCGCAGGCTCAGTTCGCCGGCGCCGCGTGTTTCGCGCAGCTCGCCTTGCACTTGTGCGCTCAGGCCGGGTGCGCTCAGGCTCAGGCGGCCTTTGCCGCTGCGAAGGGCGGGCTGAATGTCCAGCGTGCCGGCCAGCTCGGCATCGTCGGTGCGCAGCTGCAGCTCGGCCAGCGTCAGCGTATCGCCGGCCCAGCGTCCAGTGGCGCGGGCGTCGCGCAGGCGCAAGGCCGCGAGCGTATTGCCGGCCGTGCGTGGGCGCGCAGCTGCGGCCCTGCCGCTGGCCTGCAGCCGGGCATCAAACCCGATGGCACCTGCTTGCCCTTTCAGTTCGGTGCGCCCGTCCACCAGCAGCGGTGCCAGCTGCGTGTGCAGGGCGGCCGGGTTGATGTTTTTCAGCGTGGCCTGCAGTTGCCAGGCTGGCGCCGCGGCGGCAGAAGGCGTTGCTGCACCTGATGCCTCGGTCCATTCGCCGCTGGCAACCACTTCGCCGCCACCCAGCTGTGCCTGCAGGCTGCGCACCAGGGCCGCGCCGCCGCGCCATTCGCCTTCGGCCTGCAGCTTGTCCAGCGGCAGGCGTTGCTGGTCCCAGGGGCCGGGCAGGCTGTTGCTGATGGCGGTTTGCAGTTGCCAGGCGTCGCTGCGGCTGCTGTCCGGCTGGATGCTGAGGGTGCCGCTCAAGCCGGTTTGCGGCGCACCGGGCCAGAGGCTGGCCAGGTCCAGCGCGCGAAAAGTGGCGTCGGCCTGCGTCAGGGGTTGCGCGGCCCAGGGCGTGATGCGCGCCGTGGCGCTGGCTTGTGGCGTATCGCCGGGGCGGGCTGGTGCGGCGCCGAGCTTCAGTTCACCCTTGGCCTGCAGCTCGGCCAGAGGCCCTTGCGCGGTGGCATCAAAGGCCAGCGGCAGGCGCGTGCTGCTGCCAGGCACGGCGGCTTCCAGCACGCCCGAGAGGGCGGCATCCAGCGTCAGCGTACCGGTGGCAACCAAAGTGGCGCGGCCGGAATAGCGCCCGCCGGCCACTTGTGCATTTGCCAGCTCGACTTTGTGCTGTACGCCATCAAACTCAAAACGCGCGCGGACCGCGCTGGCCTCCAATGCAGGTGGGCCCAGCCATTGCAGGCGGCCTATGGCCAGCTCATCCAGCGTGATGCGAAAGGGCAGGGCCACCGATGCCGGCGGACCGGCCGCGGCTTCCGCCCGCGGACGCTGGTCGACCACCCGCAGGCTGGCCGCGGCCAGGCGCTCGAGCTTGAGCGTGCCCGAGAGCAGCGACAGGGGTTGCCACGCCAGCTGAACGCCGTTGGCGACGAGCTGCAGGCCGTCCTGCTGCCAGTCCAGCGTTTCAACCCGGCCACCCGCACGCAGGGAGCCTGTCACGCCTTCCGCCGTGAGCGGCTGCGAACGTGCGACCCAGCGTAGCGCGGTGGCGAGTGAGCCATCGCTGCCCGACCACCACCAGAGCGCGCCCAGTGAGGAAACCAGCACCAGCAGGAGGGTGCCCACGATGGCCGCCAGCGCGCGGCGCCAGCGGCGCGGTGCCCGTGCGGGCTGTGGGGCTGATGCAGAACTGTCTGGCATGGCCATCATCAGAAAACAAAACCCACACTCATGTGCAGCCGCAGTTTTTTGGGCTCGAGCCCGTAAGCCACGTCAATTTGCAGCGGACCGATGGGGCTGCGCCAGCGCACGCCCGTGCCCACGCCGACTTTGGGCTTGAGGTCTTTCGGCCGTTCGGCCACCGAGCCGGCGTCGATGAACAGCGTGTGCTCCCATTCGGTGGGCAGGCCGTTGCGCCGTATAGGACGCTGCCATTCGATGCTGCCGACAGCCATGTAACGTCCCGGCCCGATCACGCCGTTGGCGCGCTCCACACCGATGTCGCGGTAGCCGTAGCCCCGCACCGTGTTGTCGCCGCCGGTGCGAAACAACAGGGTGCCGGGGATGCGCGCCGAGTCGGCCGCCACCACCGCGCCGGCTTCGGCGCGCAGGGAAAGACGGCTGGCGGTCAGCGATTTCACGCCCAGCCAGCGCCCCGTGGTGCGCAGGAAGGGTTTGCGTTCGCTGCCCAGCGTGAGGCCGCCGCCGAGTTCAAACCCCAGGCCGTAACCTTTGCCGGGAAAAGGCAGACTGTCGAAATAGCGGCCGGTCCACACATAGTTGCCGCTGATGGCAGAGCCGTCGCCGGTGTCGCTCTCGGCTATCGCGCTCGCGGTCGGGCTCTTGGCCTGCACACTGGCGCGGTCGTATTGCAGGTACATATTCCGGTCGATACTGTCACCGGCCTGCGAGCGGCCGAACCGCAGGCGCTGCGCGCGCGTGACCAGCTCGTCATCGTCCAGCCGCTCGGCGCGGCCGAGCGCGCCCCAGCGCCAGCCGTTTTCGTCGGGAATGGCTGTCCACTCGGTTTGTGCAAACGGTGACTTGCGCTCCAGCTGCAGCTTGGTGACCGCGCGCCAGCCGATGCCGGGCACGCGGTGGTGCGTGTGTTCTACCGATGCGCGCGGCCCGCCGTCGGTGGTGATGCCCACGCCGAGCACGACTTTTTGCAGCGGGGCTTCACGTACCTGGACTTGCACGGGTGCCGCCGCCGGGTCGCTTTCGGGATCCACAAAGATGGTCGCCGAATCGAAATAACCGCTGGACGCCAGGCGCTGCTGGGCTTCGACCAGCCGGTTCTGGTCATATACCGAACCGGGTGCAAGGCGAGCCAGCCGTGGCACCAGCAGCGGGTCGTAACGCTCGATACCGTTGACCTGCATGGGCCCCAGGCGGTACAGCGGGCCGGAGTCCAGGCGCAGCGACAGGTTGGCACTTTGGGTTGTGGCATCGATGTCTGCCAGGCTGTCGGCCAACCGCCCCGCCGGGTAACGGCGCGCCACCAGTCCGCGCAGGGCCTGGGTTTTGGCGCTGTCCCAGCTGTCCTGGGTGAAACGCTGGCCGATAGGCAGGCGCCAGTCGCGGCGTATTTCCGCGCGCTGTGCCGCGGCATCGGTGTCGGGCGATTCGGCAATGTCACCCGAAAAATCGATGGCCACGCTGCGGGTCTGGGTGGGTTCGCCGGGCGTCACCTCAACCACTACTTTTGGGCGTTGCGTGGTGCGGCCTTCCTGCGTGATGCGGATCTCGGGGCTGAAATAGCCCAGCGTGCCCACCAGGTTGCGCACATTGCGCTCGGCCAGCACGATCAGGCGGGCGAGTTCGGCGTCGTCCAGGTCGGTCACCGCGCGGTAGCGCTGCAGTTCAAGGTGGCGTTCCAGCAGTTCACGCACTGCATCGGGTGCACGCACCTCGATGTCAAAGGCGGTGACATCGGTTTGTGCCTGCGTGGGCCCGATGGAGCCTGCCGGTGTGGGCGGCGGCGCCGCGCTGGCGGGGGGTGGCGCCGGCACGGTGGTCTGCGTGACGGGCGCGGGGTTGGTGGCCGAAGGAAGGGGTGCGGCACTGTCGGAAGGGGCGGCGGGCGCGGCGGGCGCTACAGCCTGGGCTGCAGCAGCGCAGGTGAAAAGGAGGGCGAGCGCGGCGGCCGGTAAATTCCTGGCCGCCCTCCAGGCGAGGCAGGAACGGGAATGGGTCACATTTTCAGTTTACTTGGACAGCAAACGCATTGCCTCTTCAAGCCCCTTGATGGTCAACGGGTACATGCGCTGGTTCACCAGCTGCTGAATCACGCTGATGCTCTGGCGATACTGCCAGACGCCCTGGGGCTCGGGGTTGATCCAGACGAATTTCGGGAAGGCATTGGTCAGCCGCTGCATCCACTCGGCGCCGGCTTCCTCGTTGTTGTATTCGACGCTGCCGCCAGGCTGTAATATTTCGTAAGGGCTCATGGTCGCGTCACCGACGAAGATCAGCTTGTAGTCCTTGTTGTACTTGCGGATGATGTCCCAGGTGGCGAACTTTTCGCTGAAGCGGCGCCGGTTGTTCTTCCACATGAAGTCATAAACGCAGTTGTGGAAGTAGTAAAACTCGATGTGCTTGAACTCGGTCTTGGTGGCGGAGAACAATTCCTCGACGCGGGTGATGTGTTCGTCCATGGTGCCACCCACGTCCATCAGCAGCAGCACTTTCACGTTGTTGTGGCGCTCCGGCACCATCTTGATGTCGAGCCAGCCGGCATTCGCCGCAGTGGACTTGATGGTGTCGTCCAGGTCCAGCTCTTCGACATGGCCTTCGCGCGCGAACTTGCGCAGGCGGCGCAGTGCCACCTTGATGTTGCGTGTACCCAGCTCTTGCGTGTCGTCGTAGTCTTTGTAGGCGCGCTGGTCCCAGACTTTCACCGCGCTTTTGTTGCGGCTTTTCTCCTGGCCAATGCGTATGCCCTGCGGGTTGAAACCGTTGGCGCCAAACGGCGAGGTGCCGCCTGTGCCAATCCATTTGTTGCCGCCCTCGTGGCGCTCTTTCTGCTCTTCGAAGCGCTTTTTGAGCGTCTCCATGAGCTCGTCCCAGCCCATCTTCTCGATCTTGGCCTTGTCTTCGGCGCTGAGCTCAAGCTCCAGGTTCTTGCGCAGCCATTCCAGCGGGATGTCCTTGGTGAAGTCGGCAATCATCTCCACACCCTTGAAGTAGGCCGCAAAAGCGCGGTCGAACTTGTCGTAGTGTTTTTCGTCCTTCACCAGCACGGTACGGCTGAGGTAATAGAAGTCGTCGATTTTGTACGCGCCTTCGCCGATCTCGCCATCCTCCAGCTTGCCACTGTTGGGCCCGACCACGCCGGCCTGCAGCGCTTCCAGCAGCATCAGGTATTCCTTGACCGAGACCGGCAGCTTGGCCGAACGCAGGGTGTAGAAGAAGTCGATCAGCATCTGCAATTCTCCGAACATGTGAAGCGCGGACACGCGGCTTTGTCCTCGAGCGTAAAGATCGTATCTTTGCAACTCGGTAATGTCAGGGTCTTGTCCGGCAAAATTCCCAGGCCTTCAAATTGAGCATCGTAAACAAGGCGCCCTGTCTCCGGATCACGGGACAAAAAATCCCGGCACGTTTCAGAATATCCAGCTACCACTGTCCATTCCTTTTTTGAATCGTTGTGAATAGTGATCAAGCGAGGAACGTAGTTGCCGGTGCTGCGCTGATCTGTCCATTGGTAGTTTGAAGATAACTTTGACAAATTAAATTGCTTGGCAGGAGGCGCCTTCTTCGTCACATCGTTCTTTGCATCCAGAAACCTGATGTCGGCCGTCGTAAGGATTCCCGGGACATCCAAAGTGAAATTTTTAAGTAAAACTTCCTTTGGGATAACAGGGTTGCAGGCATTCCTTAAGGAAGGGTTTTCCAGCACCTTCGCTCGTCTCACATGGACGGGTTTATCGGTTTGGTGCTGATCACCATCAGCTAACCCGCTCGGAACAATTCTGTAAATCCGTTCTTCAGCAGGCCCATCCTCCCGATGTCCGGTTTCCATGAATAAAGTCAGCTTATCACCTGCAATTTTGCCGACCAACTGACCGGTGTAAACCCTGGAGCAATTAATACCACCGCACTCCGAGTAACTTCCGCAGACAGAGTGGCCATTTTGAATCAGTGACATTTCCGCGTAGGCCGCATATTTCTTCCCGAGGAAGCAATGGCGAACAGAAATTTCGTCAAGACTGTTATCCATCTCTTTGTCGCTACAACTTCCCAGCATCCCATAAGAGCCAGTAACATCAGCCGGCTTTTGCGCGGCGGCGAAACCCATTCCTCCCAGCCACACAGCACACAGGATGGAGAGAAGGACGCGCGCGCTGAGCATTTGACTTACCCGCGTGGTTTGTCCAGCAGGTACAGCAACTGCGCCTTCACTTCCGGCCATTCGCCGGAGCGCAGGCTGTACATCACCGTGTCGCGAATCGTGCCGTCGCGGCGCATCGCGTGGCCACGGATCACGCCGTCTTTCCTGGCGCCCAGCCGTTCAATGGCGCGCTGCGAGGCATGGTTGAAGTTGTCGGTGCGCCAGCCCACCACATGGCAGCCCAGGGTTTCAAACGCATGGGTCAGCATTAGCAGCTTGCAGGTGGTGTTGACGTGGGTGCGCTGACAGCGCGCGGCGTACCAGGTGTAGCCAATCTCCACGCGTTTCACTGCCGGCAGGATGTCATGGTAGCTGGTGCTGCCCAGCACGGTGCCGGTGGCCTGGTCGCGCACGGCGAAGGCGAAACGGTGGCCGGCTTCGCGGGCTTTCAATGCATCTTCGATATAGACGCGGGTCTGCTCCGGCTCCGGCACCGAGGTGACGCGCAGCTTCCAGAGCTCGCCATCGGCCGCCGCGGCGCGAAGGCCTGTTTCATGTTCCAGTGACAGGGGCACCAGCTCGACGCCGCGGCCGGACAGGGTGACGGGTTCTACAAAGCTCATCTGGCGAGTCCCTTTACGCAAGCTAGCGGCATCAGCGGTTATGGCGCTGCATGAACACCAGTTTTTCAAACAGGGTCACGTCCTGCTCGTTCTTGAGCAAGGCGCCGACCAGCGGTGGCACGGCCACCTTGTCTTCTTTGCTTTGCAGCGCTTCAAGCGGAATGTCTTCGGCCACCAGCAGCTTGAGCCAGTCCAGCAGTTCGCTGGTGGACGGCTTCTTTTTCAGGCCGGGCAGGTTGCGCACGTCATAAAACGTCTTCATGGCCGCGGCCAGCAGCTCTTTCTTGAGCCCCGGGAAATGCACGTCCACGATTTGCTTCATGGTGTCTGCGTCGGGAAACTTGATGTAGTGGAAGAAGCAGCGGCGCAAAAAGGCGTCGGGCAGCTCTTTTTCATTGTTCGAGGTGATGAAGACCAGTGGCCGGTGTTTGGCCTTGATCAGCTCGCGTGTCTCATAGACATAGAACTCCATGCGGTCGATCTCGCGCAGCAGGTCGTTGGGGAACTCAATGTCAGCCTTGTCGATTTCATCAATCAGCAGTGCAACCGGCTCATCGGCGGTGAAGGCCTGCCAGAGCACACCCTTGACGATGTAGTTGTGGATGTCCTTGACCTTTTCGTCGCCGAGCTGCGAGTCGCGCAGGCGCGACACCGCGTCGTATTCATACAGGCCCTGCTGCGCCTTGGTGGTGGACTTGATGTGCCACTGCAGCAGCGGAAGATTCAGCGCCTGGGCCACTTCCTCGGCCAGCATGGTCTTGCCGGTGCCGGGTTCGCCCTTGACCAGCAGGGGCTTCTTGAGAGTGGCGGACGCGTTGACGGCAAGCATCAGGTCCTGGGTGGCGACGTAGTTTTTGGAGCCTTGGAATTTCATGTTGGGCAGGAAGTAGGAGCTGGAAGGTCGGAGTCAATCTGCGCGGGTTGGCGGGGGCGGGATTCACCCCGGCAGGCCCAGATATAATCAGCGGCTGTTTTATATAACAAATTCTCACCTGATTGTGCGCGCAAAATGACCAAGCTGTTCACCACGCTATTCGCTCTTGCTGTCTCATTTGTGACGGTTTCCGCCCATTCCCAGGACATCAAGGGGGATGTCAAAGCCGGCGAAGGGAAAATCGCCATGTGTATTGGCTGCCACGGCATCAAGGGTTACCAGGCCAGTTTTCCAGAGGTTTACAAAGTCCCGATGATTTCGGGCCAGAGCGCCAAATACATCCAGGCTGCCTTGAATGCCTATAAAAAAGGCGAGCGCAAACACCCTACCATG
The DNA here is from genome assembly GCF_039930745.1 of Polaromonas sp. Taxonomy (GTDB): domain Bacteria; phylum Pseudomonadota; class Gammaproteobacteria; order Burkholderiales; family Burkholderiaceae_C; genus Polaromonas. The sequence goes on from NZ_JBDTTH010000025.1 coordinate 30,775, forward strand.
CGCGGCATTGCCGACACCCTCAATGAGCAGGACATCGCCGATGTGGCCGCTTATTACAGCCAGCACGGTGTGGCAGACAGCGCAGCCGCCGCTTCCAAAACGGTGAAAACGCCCAGCCCGGCCGTCGCGGCTCTGCTTGGCAAGGCCAACTGCGTTTCCTGCCACGGTGCTGATTTCAGTAAACCGATTGACCCGAGCTATCCCAAGCTGGGCGGCCAGCATGCGGACTACCTGTTCGTGGCACTCAAGGCCTACAAGACGGAAAACAATCCCAAGGTCGGTCGCGGCAACGCCATCATGGCCGGCATGGCCAAGCAGTACACCAATACAGAACTCAAGCAGCTGGCCAACTACCTGTCATCGGTGGAAGGCGATCTGAAAACCGTTCCGCAGAGCAAATTCCGCTGAAGGTATTTTTCGCCTCAAAAAAAGCCGTTGGTTCCAGCGGCTTTTTTATTGGCTTGAGGGGCTTGTCGCCACTGGCGGTCTGGCTCAACGCGCCGGGTCAATGCCGGAGTGCTGCGTTGACTTGAAGCAGACCGCAACCGAATGCATCGTCACGCCCCGTCGGGCCCAGGTCTTTTGCGGTCTCGCAAAAATGGTAGGGCGCGGTCATGCTCACTTTTCTTTTGCTCAGCCAGTATGCAAGGGCACCTGCAGCGTAGGCACTGGCATAGGACGTGCCACTGACATAACGTGCGGCAACACCCAGGGGTGCGTGTGGCGCTGGCGCCGCGCCAGGTACCCAGATGTTGACACCGGGGGCCGCCACCGAAATGTATGCGCCATGATTGGCTTGGCTATAAAGCTGTCCTTCGACATCGATCGCAGTAACCGCCAGCATGCCGGTGTAGCTGCTTGCATAGGCGGCAGGGTAAGCGGGCGGCGCGCCGCTGCCATGGTTGCCTGCGGCGGCTGTCAGCAAAACGTCACGTTGCATGAGTTCAGCGATGGTCATTGCGAAGTTCTTGTCGTACCGGCCAGACAAGCTCATGTTGATGACCTGCACGCGCTGTTCCAGTAACCAGTCGGCACCTTGAATCAACCGGTAGCTGGTGGTAACCGCTTGATCCCCTTTGGTCGACATGACAACAGCGTTAAAAAGACGTATCGATGGCGCAATGCGTGCAATCAGGCTTGCGATAGCGGTGCCGTGGGCGGGATGGGCTGGCAGATCCGAGGCCGCGCTTGGACTCTCTGCCGCGAAGGGTCTAGTTGCAAGCGTCACATCACGCAGCCACGCTGTGGGCATCACCTCAGTGTCGAGCATGCCAACGCGGATGGCGCGCAAGGCCTGATGAGTGGCTTTTGATGCTGCACCGGCTTTTGCGGGGGGAGGCGGTAAATCCAGCATTCCCAGTGCATATTCCCTGCCTGTGACACCGGCCTGGGTACGGTACAGGTAGTTGAAGTCCACGCTAACCTGCGAAAACCGTTGCTGCCACCGCGTTACCTGCTGTGCGGCCGTGGCGTGGTCGGCAAACTGAAACAGCGCAAGGCTCCATCCCAGTGTGTTCAACCGGGTGGAGGTGATCGGTTGAATATTTTCATTGGCCAAAGCGCTCAATACATCCTGTATAGCTGCCAGGTCCTTCGACACCAGCAATACCTGGCCAATCTCGACGTCACCGGGCAGTACCGGAGTGACGCTAACCGCGGCCCGCGGGGTCGGAAGCATGCCCGGGTATCTTGGAAGGCTGATGTCGCGCCCGGGTATTGTGCCGGTGCCTGGGGAGCCTGCAGGTACCGTAGTCGCAGGGGGTGAGGTAGGCGGCGGCGGTGGCGTTATGGTCCGGTTCAGCAAACCGGGATTTGGTATGACGGGCGCTGCCCTGAGTGAGCCGGGGTCCGGGGTGTGTTGTGCCAAAGACTCGGATACCCAGGCTGTTTGCAACAGCACGATAAATATCACAATGCGGAGCATGGTCAACGGTCTCCAGCGGGTGTGACAGTCTCAAAAACCGTGGCAGCCTCGCGTTGTAAACGTTGCGCAAAAACGGCCGGGTTGCGCAATTCGGTTTCACCAGTGCTTGCGGGCTTAATTTGCAAGGTATAGATACCCAGCGCTGTGGGGCCCTGCACGATGGTGGCCTTGTAGCGGTGCAGTGTCTCGCTCAATTGGGCTTGCGTCACCGTCGGGCCAATGGTGACATGCAGCAAAACGCCCGTTGAAGCGCCCAGCGCTGGCTCACTCGCGCCGGCGGCGACGTAGTTGGGGTCTTGCTGCATCAATGCTGCAATCACCACCGCCTGCGCCACCAGCAGGCTGCACGCGGTTGCCATGACGGGGATGAAGTTGCGTTGCAGCCAGGCCCGCAACCTCTCTGACCAGCCGCCGCTGGCGGGTGCAGAACGGGCAAACTTTGATTTGCGTTGCGCTTCAATGCGTACGGCAAGCGCCGACCATCCAAGATCTCCGACCGGCAGCGGGTCCAGCGGCTGGTCTTGCATGGTTTTTCGCATGCCTTCCAGCCAGGCCAGCTCAGCTGCCAATTCCGGATACTGTTGCAACCCGGCATGTACTTGCTCCGTTTGCGCAGCGTCCAGGGTCTGGTTCGCATGAAACGGCAACAGTTCGCGCAAGCGTTGCTTGTTAACGGCATCACTGTTGTGTTCAGTCATGGCGGACTCCGGTCATGGGGCCATCGACATCCTTGAACAAGCGCTGCAGACACTCTTTCATCTTGCGGCGCGCATGAAACAGGCGGGTCTTGACGGTGTTCTGTGGGCAAGCCTGCACATGGGCAATGTCGGCCAAAAGCATGTCTTCATACAAGGCCAGGTGAAGTGCCTCGCGCTGGTCCGGCGGTAACTTGCCCGCACAGTGGGCAATCATGTCGTGCTGTTCGCGCTGCACCACGCGCTCGAACCCCGTGGGAGCATCGCACTCGGGTTCTGCAGGGTTTTCAGATGGCGAATCCAGTTGCTCATCAAATGACACGTGCTGATGCCGATAGCGCTCGCGCAACTTGTCGAGCAATTTGTACCGGGCAATGCCCAATACCCATGTACGAATGCTTGATTGCCCCGCAAAGCTGGCGGCATGGCACCACACCTCGTACAGCGCTTCCACAACCACTTCCTGGGCTTGCACCGGGTCACTCAAGCGGCGCATGGAAAACTGGTAGACCGACGGCGCCAGGGCTTGGTAGAAGCGTTTCATGGCTTGCTCGTCACGCTGAACAATAGCGGCAAGGTCAGCTTGCAAGGTCTGAGCTTCCGGGTCCGTCGATGGATCAGCGCGATCTCCCACAAAACCTCCCGAATTGATGGCCGTATGGCGAGCGAATCAATGGCATCGAAATTTTTGGGAGTATAGACCTGCATGGCGTGCTTTGTGTGAGGAAAAGTCAATGTGTGTTGAGTCGGTGGTCGGCGGTGAAAGGTTCAATGAACTTACACATTGGCTGCAAATACTTTGAACCGGTGTGCTGCGCTGTCCGACTCACTGGCGTCACCGGGTAGCGCGCCGGGTGGCACTTAACCCAACCATTGGAGAACATATGAAACCGATCATCTCGCAAGTTACTGCGTCAATAGCAATTTCCATACTGCTTGCCTTGGGAAGCGCAAGCCTTCAGGCCAGGGCCGCTTCGGCGATCGACGACTTTGAGCATTGCACTTGGGGCGATTTTGGTTGCACCAACCCACCCCCAGAGGCAAAGCAACCTGCCGTGAAATCGGATGCGAAGACGCTTCGCGCTTCTCCACCCGGGTCGCTTGGCCGGGGTTAATAGCCAGCTTCGGGTCAGAGGCATTGAGCGCTTTTCCGCTCAACAGCTCTCTGGCCGTTCGAAACTCATCGCACGCATGATTGGAGCGAAACGCTACCCTGCCCGTTGTCGGTGCGCGTCATGGGGTAAGTAACCGGTGATGAGAAGAAATTCCTGGCGCTCTGACGCACAAATTTAAGAGCGGCCCGATGGAGTTGACCACCTGGCCGCCGCGATGCATGAAGAGTGCACTTCGATTAAAGGCACGAACGGGTCGCCGCCTCCCGGTTTCGCCTCACCTCGGCTTGACCCCTGCCACCGGCGTCAACAGCAATAAGCTGCTTTGATGCGCCGGCTTTAATTCGTCGGCCCAACACAGAATGCACTTTGCACATTGTTATTCTCAAAGCGCTCGGCAATTTGTGCATCGGGGTCTGCGGTGATGGTGAAATTGCATTGCGCATTCGAACCTGCGGAATAACATCCGTTTGGAATGGTCACCTTCTTTGCCACGTGCGCGTGAGCTGCCAGAGGCTGTACCGCTACATTCACAATCTGCACCTGCTGCGTGTTCGGATTCACAAATCGGACACGCACCTTGCTATTCGGAGAAGGCACGGTGCCACGGTTATAAACTTCGAAATAGACACGTCTGGAAGGCCCACCCTGGCCATCGTTTGAGCCGCAAAATTCAACCAACGGAAAACCTGTGGGCAAACCCGCTTCTTGTGGGGTCTTGTAAAAACGATAAATGAAAAGATCCGGAAGACCATTCGCCTGGGAAGATTTGGCGGCATTCGGATCAACCGGCGCAGCAGCATTTTCGGCCTGCGGATGTACTGTCGGAGGGGGCGACAAACCCAGTGTCTTGAGCGGCGGGTTAACCGGAGATACATCGGCCTTTGCCGGTTCTCCAGGCGCGCCATACCGGCGAGCGCAATCGCCAATAGCGCCGGGTGCTGCCGGCGGGCAAGGTTTCAGCTGTTGAGTTCCCGCCGGATTGGCTGCATGTGTTGCAGGCAGGAAAGTCACGCCAAGCAACAATGCCAACGCGACCGGATTGGTACGGGAGACGCTGGGCGTTTTTAGAGAAAAGATACTGTGCACGATGAGCTCCTTGATGGGGTTTCGAGTCAGCAAATGCAATTCGTCGTCAAACGAATCGGTGTTGCACCCGTTGAGTCGCCTCAATGTTTGGTTCGGTTCAATTTTTAATTTGAACCGGTGCGATTCAGCGCCGATTCGGGTACCGCATCAGTCTTGTGATGGCAGCCCATGCACTTTGTGCTATTTGCCACCGTTGGTTGTGAGCGTCCCATAGCAGTCCGGCGGAAAGAACTCGTCCAGGTCATCCACACCGTTGTGATTGCAGTCAGATATTTCACGCGGCGGTGCTGATTTCGATGGTGAGAATTTCCGTGGCATGTCAGATCCTGGTGGCGTTTCGATGGCGTGGGATGTTTCGCCCATCGCGTAACAGGAGACAGAAGCGGCAGTGCCGGCAAAGGCCAGTACCAGACTGGCAAACAGGGCTGTACGTGAGGTTTTCATGACGAATTTCCTTCGTTGAGAAGTTCTCAGCCAGTCCGGCTGAGTGGAGTATCAGGCGACTCGCCCGACGCAGGTGAGTCGGAACGCGTCGGTATGAGGTTCAAAAAATTTGAACCACTCCTTCCTCGCTCACACCCCGTGCCCTGAGTCCGTACTCACGGGCATTCATCTCCCTCGATAGAAATTTTGAACCCTTCCGGTACACATCCCGACTCAGTTTTCAGAAGGCGGTCAAACCTGCTTTCAAAACAAGCCACTTCGCGCTGGTGCGAAGGATTCAAGGAAGACCTTAAGGAGTTCATCATGCGTACCATCTCGAGCCAAACCGGAATTCGTATCGCACCTGCCTGGCACTCTGCACTCATGTTGTTGCTGACTGCTGCAATTCTGCTCACTGTGTGCACACCGCTTCGGGCCAAAGATGTGGATATCTGGGTCACATATACCTCTGCCCCAACAATCTACGTTGAGTCCAATGGTGCGCGTTACACCCGGTTATCCTCCGCAAAACACGGTAATCAGCCGATTCAGTTCAATGCTCATTTGCAGATACAGGGTGGACAGGATCGCGTCAGAAAATGGAGTGTTGCGCCGCGCTTGAGCGCCCTTGGCAAAACCTGGGGCTGGGACTGGAGCGTGAACTCCGGCACCAGCCGCCCACCCGAGTCGGATTGGGGCATTGTGAGCAAGAGCTACGGACACGGCGACCGGCCCACCAACGTCGACAAGTTCATTACCATGAACGTAGGCCGGCATTACGTTGAAAGCTTTGCCGTCGATGTCTGTAATGCGCATGCTGGTACCCAGCGTAGTCAGGGAAAAGGCAATACCGCGATCTTCGATAGCCCGTACACGCTGCACATCAGAACCACCAGCAAATACAACATCACCTATACCAATATTGCCGACACCGACAGCTGGCAAATTTTCGAATCAGAACCGGATGCGGAAGCGTATGCCAAGGTCGTCTGCATGAAATGGGCTGGTGCGCAGGTACCTCCAGCCACCAGCGACCTGCAAGCGGGAATAGGTGTCACGCAATCGTCACTCACCATTATTGAAACGGCGACTGTCAATGGTGCATGCAAGGTAAATCTATCTGGCGTGATTGAAACCAATGTCACCAACGCGCAGGTGAAGTTCCGCTATGAACATACGAACGGAACGAAAAGCGACATTAAAACAGTCACTACCGACCACTCTAAAACCGCTTTCTTTTCATACAAATACGATGTGCCGAACAACCCCAATGGGGGGGAGGCAGGCAGCATCCGCATAGTCGGTGTTTCGCCCAAGTTTGAGTCAGCCTGGAAGACTTATGACATGGAGTGCAGAAACCCTGCTCCCCAGGGCTTGCAGGCCGCCACGGTGCCCAAAGTCAGCATGAATGTCGAACCCGGCCTCACCGTCATGGTTGATGGACAAATCTGCCCTAGCGCGGTATTGCTGCACACCACGATCACTGCGGGCAGTGCGTTTCATGGCAAGGGCCTGTTTCTTGGCGATCATTTTCTGACTGCCCCAGAGGATATTGAAGTGTCTGTCAATCAAGTCAAGCACGTATTTGGCAAACGTGAGCTGAGCTGGAACCCGACTGGCGGTGGAATCGCCGGTACGCTGGCGGCCCCGCCCACGGGAGGCAAACCGCCCATGAAGACGCAACAGATACGCATCGGCTTTAATCTTGCCAACCTGGAAGGCAAGGTCATAGCCCAGGCCGCGCAGAAGATGTACAGCATCACTTGCAAAGAGCCCAAGCTCAATCCGGGCATTCCGCATTCAGACAAGCCTTTACTCAACGCGCCAAGAAACGACTCCAGCAAAAACCTTCCGCTGCCCGTGCTGCAAGGCCCTGCGGTACTCAAGCTACCAGCAGTACCCAGCGCACCTGCTCGTTCCAGCCCGGCACCGCAGAATCGTGGAGCGCAGCGTGCGCCCACATCGTCCATGCCACGAACACAGCCATTGAGAGCACTCTGAAATAAAAAAGCCGCTGATCCAGCGGCTTTTTTTATGGGCCGACGACGCGGGCGCTCAAAGGGAACTCTTTCTGTTTCAAGCAGGGGCCGCGGGTCTGGCTTTGCCGGCCCGCAGGCGCAGCGGCCCCTCGGTGAGGCCTCCTTCGACAAGCTCAGAATGAACGGGATAACGGAGGCTCTTCAATTCAAGCAGGGGCCGCGGATCTGGCTCTGCCAGTCCGCAGGCGCAGCGGCCCCCTCGGGGCTGGTGCCTGCGGCTCCGAACCTGCTTGAGCAGGTTTGGACAGGCATCAGAAGCGAAGCCTCTGGCGAGCGGCGGCCTGCAAGGTGCAGGGCGCTACACGCAGTGAGCAACCGTGGGGGCTAATCCTTGGTCGCATGCCGCTGCACACAGGCCATGTAGGCCGCACCGTCGGGCGGGCGACCGGCGCGCTGGCTTTCCCAGACCATCTGGCCCAGGCAGTCCATGGCCTGGTGGTGGGCTTCGTGCAGCGAGTTGCGCCGCGCAGTCAGCAATTCAACAGCCTGCCGGATGCCGCGCGGCTGGTCGATGGAGCACTGTTCGCTGATCGACAGGTGCATGGACAGGTGCAGAAAGGGGTTGGCTTTGCCGTCTTCAAGGTCGTACATCTTGTTCAGCGCAGCATCGGCATCGGCGAAGTCGGCGTGGTATTCGGGGTGCTCCTCCATCCATTGGCTTGCTATGATTTCAATAGCTTCCAGCGCTTGCCCTGAGCGGGCTTTGGCGTAAACAGAGCAAAAGAAACGGCGGACGTCGGCTTGCGAAGGGGTGAACATCCGGCAAGCGTAGCATGCGGGCTTTTTCCGTTGCCCGAGTGGTGTTTCCCGGGCGGAAGATGACCCGGCGGTAATGTCCTACGCGGTTTTTGGCTGCCTTCGCGTAGATTACGCACACGGCAGCGTGATCCCGGCAAGCGCGCGCCGACCTATCTATCATCCGGCGAGGAGAGTTTCATGAATGCAATCAGGATCACGGGCATTGTTTTGATCGTGCTGGGCCTGGCCGGCTTTTTTACCGGTGGTTTCAGTTTCACCAAGGACAGGACGGCCGCCAAGATAGGGCCTATCCAGCTGACCGTCAAGGAAGAAGAGTCGATCAACATCCCGCAGTGGCTAAGCATAGGTGCGATAGTGCTGGGCGCCGTGGTGCTCGTCATGGGCGCTCGCAAGTCCTAACTCCGCTTCTAATTTCGCTGAGCGCCGAGTAAGCGCGAAATCATTTGCGCGGCGGCCAGCAGGGCCGGCAGCATGTTTTCCTGCATCACTTTGGCACTCGTACGGTTGGCCTGCCCGCTGATGTTCAGCGCCGCTACCGTGCGGCCCAGCCGGTCATGAATCGGCGCGGCCATGGACACCAGGCCTTCCTCGAGCTCCTGATTCACCAGGCACCAGCCTTGGCGGCGAGTCTGTGCAATTTTCAGGCGCAGCGCTTCCAGATCCGTCACCGTATGGCGAGTCAGGGGCTCTGGCCTGGAGGACTGCAGGCAGGCTAGCGTTTCTTCTTCCGGCAGTCCGGCCAGCAAGACCCGCCCCATGGATGTGCAATAGGCTGGCAGGCGCGAACCGATGCCCAGGGTGATGCTCATGATCTTGTGGGTGGACACGCGCAGCACATAGACGATGTCGGTGCCCTCCAGCACGGCGGCAGAACACGACTCCCCGACTTGTCTGGTCAGAGAGGACATCACCGGCTCGGCCAGGTTCCAGATCGGCATGGACGACAGGTAGGCAAAGCCCAGGTCCAGGATGCGCGGGGTCAATGAAAAATACTTGCCGTCGCTGACAACATAGCCAAGTGTCTGAAGCGTCAGCAAAATCCGCCGGGCGCCGGCGCGGCTCAAGCCGCTGCGCTCCGCCACCTCGCTCAGTGTTTGTCGGGGCGCCTGCGCGCTGAAGGAGCGGATGACTTCCAGCCCGCGCGCGAAGGACTGGACATAGCTGTCGCCCGGTGCGGGACCGGGGCGACCGTCGGGACGGGAGGACGATGCAGCAATTGCCATAGGTGCCAAAATCTCCTAAAATTCATTATACGAACATTTGTTCTATATAAGAACAAATTGCCAGAATGATCCTCAGGCGGAGACAGTTTCATGATCAACAAGATTGCCCGGTCGGTGGCTGAGGCTCTGGCCGGCGTCCAGGACGGCTCCACCGTGCTGATTGGCGGTTTTGGCACGGCCGGCATCCCGAACGAGCTGATCGATGGCTTGATGGCGCAGGGCGCGAAAGACCTGACCGTCGTCAACAACAACGCCGGCAATGGCGACACCGGGCTGGCTGCGCTGCTCAAAGCCGGCAGGGTGCGCAAAATCATCTGCAGCTTTCCGCGCCAGGCAGACAGCCATGTGTTCGACGCGCTTTACCGCGCCGGCAAGCTGGAGCTGGAGCTCGTGCCGCAAGGCAATCTGGCTGAACGCATACGCGCCGCCGGTGCCGGCATAGGCGCTTTTTTTTCGCCGACCGGTTATGGCACGGAGATGGCAAAAAACAGCGACGGTACAAGCAAGGAAACCCGTGAAATCAAGGGCAAGGGTTATGTGCTGGAGATGCCGATTCATGGCGACGTGGCCCTGATCAAGGCAGAGCGCGGCGACCGATGGGGCAACCTCATGTACCGCAAGGCGGCGCGCAACTTTGGCCCGGTCATGGCAACAGCGGCCAGACTCACGGTGGCGACGGTGCACGAGATCTCAGAGCTCGGTGAGATGGATCCAGAGCACATCGTCACTCCCGGAATCTATGTCCACAAAATTGTGAAGATCGGCCGCGTGGCGACGCAGGCCGGCGGTTTCAAGCAGGCGGCCTGACATGAGTTACCAGAAACGCAGCAAAGACCAGCTCGCCGCCCGCGTGGCGCAAGACATTCACGACGGCGCGTATGTGAACCTGGGCATAGGCATGCCAACCCAGGTGGCCAACCATTTGCCTGCGGGTATCGAGGTCATCCTGCAAAGCGAAAACGGCATCCTCGGCATGGGTCCGGCGCCCGGCGAAGGCGACGAAGACTTTGATCTGATCAACGCCGGCAAACAACCCGTGACTCTGCTCAAGGGAGGTGCGTTTTTTCACCATGCCGACAGCTTTGGCATGATGCGCGGCGGCCACCTGGACATCTGCGTGCTGGGCGCTTTCCAGGTTTCCGCCACCGGTGACCTCGCCAACTGGAGCACCGACGAACCCGGCGCCATACCGGCTGTGGGCGGCGCCATGGACCTGGCCATCGGCGCCAGACAGACCTGGGTCATGATGGACCTGCTGACCAAAAAGGGCGAGAGCAAGGTCGTCAAGACCTGCAGCTACCCGCTGACCGGCATCGCCTGTGTGAAACGCATTTATTCCGACCTGGCCACGCTGGAATGCACGCCGCAAGGCCTCAGGCTGATTGATAAAGTTGAAGGGCTGGGGCACGACGAGCTGGAGAAGCTGGTCGGCCTGCCGATTGGTATTGCTTCCTCTCCCTGACCCTCTCCCAAAGAGAGATGGAAATTTTCACTAAAGGACACATATGAACCAAGCTTTTATCTGCGACGCCATCCGCACCCCTTTCGGCCGTTACGGCGGCGCGCTCAGCAGCGTGCGCACCGACGACCTGGCCGCCGTGCCGCTCAAGGCGCTGATGGCCCGCAACCCGAACGTGGACTGGTTGGCCGTGACCGACGTGATCTACGGCTGCGTCAACCAGGCCGGTGAAGACAACCGCAACGTCGCGCACATGGCCACCTTGCTGGCCGGCCTGCCGCTGGAGCTGCCGGGCGCCACCATCAACCGCCTGTGCGGCTCCGGCATGGACGCGGTGGGCACGGCGGCCCGCGCCATCAAGGCCGGCGAGGCCCGCATGATGATTGCCGGCGGCGTCGAGAGCATGAGCCGTGCGCCCTTCGTCATGGGCAAGGCCGAAAGCGCTTTCAGCCGCGCCGCGCAGATGTACGACACCACCATCGGCTGGCGCTTCGTCAACAAGCTGATGAAAGAAAAGTACGGCACCGACGCCATGCCGGAGACGGCAGAGAACGTGGCTGCCGAGTACAAGATCAGCCGCGAAGACCAGGACAAGATGGCGCTGGCCTCGCAGCTCAAGGCAGTCGCCGCACAGAAGTCCGGCTTCTTCGACGCCGAGATCACACCGGTCACCATTCCGCAGAAAAAGGGTGACCCAGTGGTGGTCAGCAAGGATGAACATCCGCGCGAAACCTCGATGGAAGCGCTGGCCAAGCTTAAGGGCGCGGTGCGTCCTGACGGCAGTGTCACGGCGGGCAATGCTTCAGGGGTGAACGACGGCGCGTGCGCCTTGCTGATCGCCAACGAGGATGCCGCCAAACAGAACGGCCTCACGCCACGCGCGCGCATCGTCGGCATGGCGACGGCCGGTGTGCCGCCGCGCATCATGGGCATAGGCCCCGCACCGGCCACAGAAAAAGTGCTGGCGCTCACCGGCCTGAGCCTGGCGCAGATGGATGTGATCGAACTCAACGAAGCCTTTGCCGCCCAGGGCCTGGCCGTGCTGCGCCTGCTGGGCCTGCAGGACGACGACGCCCGCGTCAACCCGAACGGCGGTGCGATTGCGCTGGGCCATCCGTTGGGTGCTTCGGGTGCCCGCCTGGTGATTACCGCGGTGAACCAGCTGCACCGCACCGGCGGCCGTTACGCACTGTGCACCATGTGTATTGGTGTGGGGCAGGGCATTGCGGTGGTGCTGGAACGTGTGTGATTCCATTTCCAAATCATCCGTGCACTTTGTCGGCTTCGCTAGCCGTACGTCTGTACTGTCGTCGCTTCGCCTTCGCGTTCACGAATGATGTAGAAATGGAATGAGGGGTCTGGTTTTCTCCGGATTTATAGAGAAAATAGGCCGTAACCCGCGTCCTATTTACGTATGATGCTACTGAAATAGTAGCAGTTTGTGGCGTGAGCCCTGCACCCTGCTAAAGCGCCATCGAAGGCCGCAGCGCCATCGCCGCACGCCAGCGCAGCAGGTGCGGGTGCTGTTCGCCGGGCTTGACCTTGACGACGCGGGCAAAGTCCACCGCCACCACGGCGGTGATGTCGGCAACGCTGAACTGGTCTGCGGCCACAAAATCGTGTCCGTCCAGCCGTTCATTGAGCATCACAAAAAACTGCTGCACGCGCGCCAGGCCGCGCTGCGCCAGTTCAGGAATCTGCGCGTAGTCCACCGGCCCAGGCAGGGCGCGGTTCGCCATGGCCGGCGAGCTGTTGCGCAGGCATTCGGCAATCGCCACCAGGCCCTCAAACTCGATGCGCCACTGCCAGCTGGCGATATCGGCTTTTTCCAGCGCGGTGCTGCCCAGCAGGGGCGGTTGCGGGCAGTACGCTTCCAGCCAGGCGGCAATGGCGGCGTTGTCGGTCAGAAGCACGCCCTCGCTGGTGCGCAGTGCGGGCACGGTGCACTGCGGATTGATCCGTCGGTAGGCTTCGCCCATCTGCTCGCTGGTGCGCAGGTCCACCTGCACGGTCTCATGGGGCACACCTTTTTCGGCCAAGAGGATGCGGGCGCGCCGTGGGCTGGGCGCGGTGGCGCAGTCGTACAGGGTGATCATGTTGCCAGCTTATCTTGAGTGCGGGTGTCAAAGTCGCCGGCGTCATGGCGCTCATGCAACTGGCTGGAGGCTTCGCCCCAGGTGCGGTTGACCATGCGCCCGCGTTTGGCGGCGGGCCGTTTGGCGATCTCGTTGGTCCAGCGCAGCACGTGGGTGTAGGTCTGTACCTGCAGGAACTCGCCGGCTTCATACAGCTGGCCTTTCACCAGCGTGCCGTACCAGGGCCAAACCGCCATATCGGCAATGGTGTAGTCGTCGCCGGCCAGATACGGCACCTCGGCCAGGCGGCGGTCCAGCACGTCCAGTTGCCGCTTGACCTCCATGGCATAGCGGTCGATGGGGTATTCCATCTTGCTTGGGGCATAGGCATAAAAGTGGCCGAAGCCGCCGCCGAGAAATGGCGCACTGCCCATCAGCCAGTTCAGCCACGACAGGCATTCGGCGCGCGGCGCACCGCTGGCGGGCAAAAACGCGCCGAACTTTTCGGCCAGGTACTGCAGGATCGCGCCCGACTCGAAGACCCGCTGCGGCACGGGGCCACTGCGGTCCACCAGCACGGGAATTTTCGAGTTGGGGTTGGCCGCCACAAAGCCGCTGCCGAACTGTTCACCCTCGTTGATGCGGATCAGCCAGGCGTCATATTCTGCACCGCTGTGACCCAGCGCCAGCAGTTCTTCCAGCATGACCGTGACCTTGACGCCATTGGGCGTGCCCAGCGAATACAGCTGCAGCGGGTGCTTGCCCACTGGCAGCTCCTTGTCGTGCGTGGGGCCGGCCACAGGCCGGTTGATGTTGGCGAAGCGGCCGCCGCTCGACGGTGGCGGCGACCAGATGGCGGGGGGGACGTAGGGAGTGGTGTCGTTCATGCGAACGATATTGCCTGAGTTTGGAGGTGTCTGCACGACAGGCCATATTTGAAAGATCATGCCTTTTTCCGCCACCGGGAAAACTGATTTCCTCTGTATTTCTTGAACCCTCCGGTAGGCTGCGGCACATTAACGTCAGACGTTATGAACAAGGAGACAGCATGACAGTGCGCATCGGATGGATAGGCTTGGGACGGATGGGGGAGGCCATGGCCAAACGCCTGATCAAGGCCGGTAACGAAGTCAGCGTGTGGAACCGAACCGCGTCCAAAGCCGCGCCGCTGGCCGAGTACGGCGCCACCATCGTCGGCAGCAAGCAGGACCTGGCCTCCTGCGACATCGTGTTCACCATGGTTTCCACCACCGACGACCTGAAGCAGGTGCTGTTCGGCGAAGGTGGCCTGGTGGCGGGCAATTCCAAACCCAAAATTGTTGTGGACAGCTCCTCCATCTCGCAGGAAGGTTCTGCCGAAATCCGCAAGCGGCTTGAAGCCTTGAACGTCGGCTACCTGTGCTCGCCGGTGTCGGGCAATGCCAAGGTGGCCAAGGCCGGCAAGCTGCTGCAGGTGGCCTCTGGGCCGAAAGCGCTGTACACCGAGGTCGAGCCCTATTTGCAAGCCATGGCCCGCAAGGTCATGTGGGTGGGCGAGGGCGAACTCGCGCGCATCTGGAAGATTGCCCACAACACCATGTTCGGCGTGATCATCCAGAACCTGTGCGAGATCACGGTGCTGGCCGAGAAGGCGGGTATTCCGCGCCACATCTTTCTGGAGAGCATCAACGACTCGGTGCTCGGCTCCATGTACACGAAATACAAGACGCCGATGCTGACCAACCTGACGTTTGACCAGGTGACCTTCACGCCCAAGCTGCTGCTCAAGGACATGGACCTCGGCCTAGGCGCCGCCCGCGCGCATGGTGTGGCCATGCCCGCTGCGGCGGCGACGCGCGAGTCGGTGGCGCGCATGGTGGGCCGCGGCTACGAGGACATCGACTTTGCCGTATTGCTGGTGGAAACCGCCAAGGATGCCGGCCTGGAGCTGAAGTCTGAAAACATGAAGATGAGCGACGGACTGGAAAGCTGAGCATGGCGGCACCGGCCAGAACCCTGATCAAAGGCGCCACCATCATCACGATGGATACGCAGGGCGACCTGCCCACCGGTGACATCCTGGTGACGGGCGACACACTGACGGAGGTTGCGCCGCGCATCCATGTCGATGATGCGCAGGTGGTCGATGCCACCGGCCACATCATCATCCCCGGCCTCATCAATGCCCACATGCACACCTGGCAGACCGCGTTGCGCGGGATGGCGGCCAACTGGACGCTGCTCGAATACTTCAGGAAGATGCACGCCGGGCTGGCCACGGTGTTCACCCCGGACGACCTGCACATCGCCACCTTGGTTGGTTCGCTGAACCAGCTCAACTGCGGCACGACGACACTGGCCGACTGGTGTCACAACAACCCGACGCCGGCGCACAACGATGCGGCGCTTGCCGCGCTGCTGGCGTCCGGCATACGCGCCGCGTTTTTCCACGGCACGCCCAAGCCGGATCCGCAGCCTGGGCAGGCAGCCTTCTGGGAAGTGCCGCATCCGCGCGCCGAAATCGAACGCCTGCTCAAGGCGCACCAGGGCCAGCCGCTGCTGAGCATCCAGGCAGCGGTGCTCGGGCCGCACTACTCGACGCTGGAGGTGGCGCTGCACGACTTCGCCATGGCCAAAGACCTGGGCCTGATCGCCTCGCTGCACCAGGGCGGTGGCCCGGCGCGTACGCCCGACGGCTGGCGCCAGCTGGACCTGGCCGGCCTGCTCGGCGAACACATCAACATCGTGCACGGGCACGCGCTCAATGACGTTCAGCTGCAGCGCTTCTGCGAGCTGGGCATGAGTTTTTCTGCCGCGGCCGAAAGCGAAATGAGCCAGGGCCATGGCCACCCGATCACCGGGCGCCTGCGGACGCTGGGCCGCGCCCCTTCGCTCGGTGTGGACCTGGAAAGCGTGATGAGCGGTGACATGTTGTCGCAGGCGCGCATTGCGCTGGGCATCCAGCGCTCGCTTGACAACGTGGCCTACCGCGAAACCTGCGGTTCCATCCCGCCGACCTCGACCATCACCACGCGCGAGGCCTTGTCGTGGGTCACGGTCGAAGGCGCGCGCATGCTCAAGCAATCGCACCGCATCGGTTCGCTGGCCGCCGGCAAGCAGGCTGACCTGGTGATGATCCGCGCGAGCGACCTCAACATGCAGCCCGTGCACGACCCGGTCAGCTCGGTGGTGATGCAGACCTCGCTGGCCAACATCGACAGCGTGATGGTTGCCGGCCAATGGAAAAAGCGCCACGGGCAGTTGCTGGAGGTTGACCTGCAGCCGCATCTAATGGCCTTGCAGGTGTCGGGGCAGAAGATCGCCAAGGCGTTATCGCTATAAATAATATAGCGGATGGCGCCCGTGTGCAAAGGGCTGGGGCCGTATTTGATGATAAATCCAGGAGACAAACCATGAAACGCTTCATTCTTCTCGCCGTGAGCCTGCTGGTTGCGGGCACCGCGATGGCCCAGGGAGGCTACCCCAACAAACCCATCAAGTTCCTGGTGCCCTTTACCGCCGGCAGTGGCACCGACCTGATTGCCCGCAGCATCGCCGACACCATGGGCAAAAGCATGGGTCAACCCATCGTGATCGAGAACAAGCCGGGCGCCGGCGGCACCATTGCCGCGGGCCAGGTGGCCAAGGGCGAGGCCGACGGCTACACCGTGCTGGTGCATTCCTCTGGCCATGCGCTGAACCCGGCGATTTACAGCACCATCGGCTACGACACGCTCAAGGACCTGACCGGCATCACGCCGCTGGCGGCCCTGCCCAATGTGCTGGTGGTGAACCCGGCCAAAGGCTGGAAGTCGGTGGCCGACCTGGTCGCTGCCGCCAAAGCAAAGCCCGGCCAGCTCAACTACGCTTCGGCCGGCGTGGGCAGCGCGACCCACCTCAACGCCGAGAAATTCCGCCTGCAGGCCGGCATCGAAGCCCTGCATGTGCCCTACAAGGGAACACCCGAAGCGATGACCAACGTCATCGGTGGCAGCAACGACTGGTTCTTCGCGCCGCTGGCCTCGGCCTTGCCGCTGGTGAAAGATGGCAAGCTGCAGGCGCTGGCCGTCAGCACGCCCACGCGTTCGCCCTCGCTGCCGCAGGTGCCCACCACGGTCGAGGCCGGCGTGGCGGGCTCGGACTACACCTTCTGGGTCGGCATGATTGTGGCCAGCAACACGCCAGCGCCCGTGGTCAAGCGTTTGCACGGAGAAGCCCTCAAGGCCATGGCCAGCCCGGAAGTCAAGGAGCGCATGAACAAGCTGGGCGCCGAGCCTTTTCCCATGCAGGTCGATGCCTTCAACGCCTTCATCAAGACCGAAGTGGACGCCGCCGCCCTGATCGCCAAAGCCGCCAATCTCAAGGGCCAGTGATGACGCTTGTTCATGTCGCCGGTGTGGGCAAGATGGGTCTGCCCATGGCCGGGCACCTGCAGGCGGCCGGCCATGCGGTGACGGTGAGCGATCCCAGCGAGGCGCGCCTGCAACTGGCGCGCAGCCAGGGGTTAAAGGTGGCCGCAGACGCCGGCGCCGCGATCGGGCGCGCCGACGTGGTGCTTTCCTCGCTGCCTAACGATGCGGCCCTGCGCCAGGTGGCCGCGCAGGTGGCGCAATCCGCGCGGCGCGGCGCAAGCTACATCGACACCAGCACTGTGTCGCAGCAGGCCTCGGCCGAAGTGGCCGAGGTGCTGGCGGCCACTGGCGTGTTCTATCTGCGCACCACGGTGTCGGGCAACAACAAGATGGCCGAGGCGGCCCAGCTCACGGTGATGGCGTCCGGGCCGCGCGCGGCCTACGACGCCGTGTTGCCGCTGCTCAAGGCCCTGGGGCCGAACCAGTTCTACCTGGGCGAGGCCGAACAGGCGCGTCTGATGAAACTGGTGGTCAACCTCATGATTGCGCAGACCAGTGCCATGCTGGCCGAAGCCCTGACCCTGGGCCGCAAGGGCGGTCTGGACTGGGGCGACATGTGGCTGGTGCTGGGCGCGAGTGCAGTGGCCTCGCCCATCGTCAAGGCCAAGGCCGTGCAGCTTTCGCAGCGTGACTTCACGCCGACTTTCACCGTCGGGCAGATGATCAAGGACCTGGACCTGATTTTGGATGCAGGGGAGGCCGTGCATGCGCCCCTGGCCCAAACCGCGCTGACGCAGCAACTGATGCATGCGGCCATGGCGCAGGGCGACGGCCAGGACGACTACGCTGCCATCATCAAGACCGTCGAGCGCAGTGCGGGTTTATCCACGGAGTTCAACGAGAAGCCATGAGAAGTTTTGTCTACAACGCCCAGGCGGCCCGCGTTATTTTCGGCGCCGGCAGCCTGCAGCACCTGGGCCGCGAGATCGACGCGCTGGGCGCGCGCAAGGCGCTGGTGCTGTCCACGCCGGAGCAGCGCGCTTCTGCCGAAATGATTGCCGGCCTGCTCGGGCCGCGCGCCGCCGGTGTGTTTGACCGCGCCGTGATGCATGTGCCAATGGAAACCGCGCGCGAGGCGCGCGAGCTGGCCCGCAAGCTCGGCGCCGATTGTGCCGTCGCCATTGGCGGCGGCTCCACCACCGGGCTGGGCAAGGCCATCGCGCTGGATTCCGGCTTGCCCATCCTGGCCATTCCCACCACCTATGCCGGCTCGGAAATGACGCCAATCTACGGCATCACCGAAGGCGGGATGAAAAAAACCGGCAAGGACGCACGTGTGCAGCCGCGCACCGTGATCTACGACCCCGAGCTGACGCTGGGCCTGCCGGTCGGCATGAGCATCACCAGCGGCATCAACGCGATTGCCCACGCCGCCGAAGGCCTGTACTCGGTGGACAGCAACCCCGTCATGGATTTGATGGCAAAAGAGGGCATAGCCGCCATGGGAAGGGCGCTACCAGCTATTAAAAACGTAGCGAATGACCTGGCCGCCAGAAGCGACGCCCTGTACGGCGCCTGGCTGTGCGGCACCGTGCTGGGCAATGTCGGCATGGCCTTGCACCACAAGCTGTGCCATACCCTTGGCGGCAGCTTCAACCTGCCGCATGCCGAAACCCACACCATCGTGCTGCCCCATGCGCTGGCCTACAACGCTGCCGCCGCGCCGCAGGCCATGGCAGCCATTGCCACCGCGCTGCGCGCAGACAGTGCAGCGCAGGCGGTGTTTGATCTGGCGAAGGACAACGGCGCACCGGTGGCGCTGCGTGACATCGGCATGAAAGAGGCCGACCTCGACAAGGCTTGCGACATCGCCATGCAGAACCAGTACCCGAATCCGCGCCCGCTGGAGGGCAAAGCGATACGGCAACTGCTGCAGGATGCGTTTGAGGGGGTGCGGCCGGGGGAGTGAGGGAGCGGGTGTGAAGGACTTCAACGGGTCGATTGCGGTCGTAGCGGACGTTCAACGTCTAAATTCAGTGGGCGGCGAAACCGATCCACTGCAATGATGGGTTAGCCGTCATCGCGCTCAACCCTCAGTTGAGATTTTCTCGATACGATGCTCAGCAATCTCGAGTTCGTCTGGTTCCTCCCAGAAATCGCTTGCCATCTCGAAGAATGCGGCCGGCACAACCATGGAGAACGTGGGGCCCCTCTCGACGTTTCTTCGCATGACCCTTTCGCGCCGCACTTCACGGGACGCCACGAGCAAATACAACGCCAATTCCACGTGCGCATCATGCGCTCGCATGTAGAAATCTTCGCGACTCTGCCGCTGGACGAGACCAAGTTCCAGGACGGGCGGTATGCCACACGCCAGCAGAGCTTGAGCATGGCTCCAGATGTGATCAAGCAGGCGCGCCTTGCGCTCGATGTACCAAGGCATGAGCTCTGTGCTCGGACGATCCGGACTGAATAGTCTTGCAAACCACTCGTCAAGGGCGATGTGAACCCCGCCTACGCGAGTTGCAAGGGACGAGGCGAACGTTGACTTTCCCGCGCCGACTGGTCCTTCGATGAGGTAAATCTTGGGCATATAGAGAGACGGTTCCTCGTGACGGCTAACGTAAAAGTAACCAGCGACCAAGACAAGGTGTGCGCGAAGCGCAGGGACGCACTTGGGCGTCCGCGTTGACTGACAAGTTAAGCACGCAACACCTCCCTCTCGAATCTTTCCATGGCCGGAGTGAGATCTTCCTTCAGAAGCCAGTAGTTATCGATGGCGCGACTAAGCATGAATCGCCCCGGGTTTCGTGGAGGCCCGTTGGGTTAAGTCAGACTGTTGTGGC
>NZ_JBDTTH010000026.1:0-50572 GCF_039930745.1 Polaromonas sp.
CCACAACAGTCTGACTTAACCCAACGGGCCTCCACGAAACCCGGGGCGATTCAGTGAACCCTACGATTGCCTTTCTCTGCGTTCACTCGTCGAACCCACTTGCGTCCCTTGCAACTCAAGGGCCTTTCGACTACTGCCTACTAAAGCGTGGGAATGGAGGAACCGAGTCCGTGCCGCGCTGGGTGCAGGCGGAAGATGGCCAGCTCGTTGACAACATCACCGACTGGGCACTCAAGCAATTCGCTGCCCAGTACGCAGACGAAATCGGCAAGGGCAAGGGTGCACGCAAGATCACCAAGGAAGCCATCTTTCACTACTGCTACGCCGTGCTGCACGACCCGCTGTATCGAGAGAAGTACGCGCAGAACCTCAAACGCGAGTTCCCACGCATTCCCTTCTACGCCGACTTCTGGCAGTGGGCCGCCTGGGGCGAGGCGCTGATGCAACTCCACATCGGCTATGAGCAGGTCGCGCTGTCCCCGCTCACCCGCACCGACACACCCGACGAGAAAGTCCGCGCCGCGGGCTTGTCCCCCAAAGCCATCCTGCGCGCCGATCCCGCCGCGGGCAGCATCATGCTCGACAGCGAAACCACGCTGCGTGGCGTACCACCTGAGGCTTGGATCTACAAACTCGGCAATCGCAGCGCCATTGACTGGGTACTGGATCAGTACAAGGAAAAGAAACCGAAGGACCCCACCATTCGCGAGAAGTTCGACACCTACCGCTTTGCCGACTACAAGGAAAAAGTCATTGACTTGCTCTCGCGGGTGATGACGGTGAGCGTGGAGACAATGAAGGTGGTGGAAGCGATGAAGGCGGCCCGCCGGTAGCTGAATCGTGGCTGAGATCGAAACCAAGCAGGCCTTGGTCAATGCAACCGTGAACTGCTCTGTGCGCGAAAGCCAAGGTCAGGGCTCGATCGACCGGGTGGGGTAAAGCGATTACCCATGGTTAAATATACAGGTATCTTTAAGAAATAACCCCTAAAACAGCTCTAAAATTACCACGATGGTAAATTTTTACGTCATTTCGGAGTACATTTCAACTTCGCCGTCCAAAGGCGGGGGTGAAAAGATTCCGGGCGGTCCGCTATATGACTTGGGGCGAATTCAGGCGATTGCTCGGGACGAAACCGGTGTGAAGTTGTTTACCCGGGACTGCGTTGCAGATGTCGGTAAATATTTTGGCGGTGATGTAGAACAGGTAGCTGGCCTTATTCAGCTCGTCCGTAAGACGGATTACATTGATTCCGAGTGGTGTGACAACGGCAAAGGCGCATGGGCCGCCTGTGACGCTTACTCAGTATGTAGAAAAGAATGGGTGCCAACAGCCCAAAAAGAAATGCTGATGGAGTATTTCCTTAAGTTTGCAATCAACAAGCTTGGCACGCTGGTGTTGACATTTTCTTGTCACGCCTAATATGGAATTGAACATGAACGACAAAGAGCTCTGCCCGATTTGTGGCGAAGGTCACGTGACTGATCACGTGGACCAGGTTGAGAGCGAATACAGGGGCAAAACAGCAATGCTGCCCATGCACTACCAAATATGCGACACCTGCCATTCGGACTTTGCGGGTGCGGCAGAAGGCAAGAAGAACAAGCGGGCCATCATGGCGTTTCGCAAGTCGGTGGATGGTCTGCTGACCGGCACCGAGATTGTTGCCCTGCGCAAAAAATACAAGCTGACGCAAGACCAGGCTGCCAAACTCTTTGGTGGCGGGCCGGTTGCGTTCAGCAAGTACGAGAACGACGATGTTTCCCAATCTGAGTCTATGGACTCGCTGTTACGTCTGGTTCGCCGTAGTGAAGCCGCGTTTTGGGAACTGGTTGATGAAAAAGGCTTGTCGGCTGACTTTACGCAAGACAAGCAAGTGGCGTCTACGACGCGGACGGCGCAAATTCTCGTCATGGCGAACTATCGTGGCGGCACGCCACGTGGACCGGACAAGACAACACTCCGCCCCTATTTGAGCGAGACGAAAAAATGGAACTCGTAGAGAAGCGTCCAAAGCTTGTTTCATTCAGGGCTCTTGCTTTCCACGGTGAAAATAAAGGCCCCGCCAATGGTTCTGAAAGTTGGACGATCCAGCTGACCCAGAATATTGAGGTCGGTTTGGCCGTACCTACGGTGGCAGGCGGCACCCTGCAAGCTGTTGTGAAAATCTCCTTGATTGCCGAAGCCACCAATGACGGCAAGCAGGACAAAAAAGCTACCTTCAGCGCGGAGTACGAGGCTAAGTTTGACTACCCTGCCGAAGTCAAAGAGGCTGAAGCGGTTTCACTGATTGAACCAGAGCCTTATCAATATGTTCTCGTCGCTCAGGCTTTTCCTTTGGCCATGACTCATTTCCGGCGCGAGATGCAGGCGATGGGATTTGACGCACGGCAACTTCCGTTGGGCATTTAAAGGGTGGCGGTTCATACAGCCCTGTGGAAAGTCTCGGCGCAGCCTGAGCAATTGAGGGAAGCAGTCCTGCCCAGCGAAAGGTTGCTGGAAGAGATGATCGTCGCTCAGCCCCAGCTGCTTTCAGACGCATGGATGCTGATTGGGCGCCAGGAACGAACTGGGTTTGGGGGAATCATTGACCTCCTGGCCATCGCGCCGGATGGGTCGCTCATATTGATTGAGCTGAAGCGCGCACGCACGCCTCGTGATGTCGTGGCGCAGGCCGTCGATTACGCGAGTTGGGTTGAGGGTTTGCACGCTGAAGACATTTCCGCGATTTATCGCCGCTTCAAGCCCAACCAAAGTCTGTCGGATGATTTTCGTGCCCGGTTTGGCCAAACGCTGGACGAGGAGACGCTTAACGACTCGCACCAGATCGTCATCGTCGCCTCTCAACTGGATGACAGCACCGAGCGCATCGTTGCCTACCTGAATAAGCGCGACATCTCCATCAATGTGTTGTGCTTTCAGGTATTCGCTCATGGCGTCGATCAACTGCTAAGCCGATCCTGGCTGCTGGACCCGATACACACGCAGGTCAACGTCACTCCGCCTTCCAGTGAGCCTGCTGAACCGTGGAACGGTGAGTTTTATGTATCTTTCGGCGACCCCGGTAGTCGTTCGTGGGAGGAGGCGAGGCAGTACGGATTTGTCAGCGCGGGCGGTGGGGCGTGGTACAGCCGTACTCTGCAATTGCTCAATATTGGTGACCGCATCTGGGTCAATATTCCCCGAACTGGCTACGTTGGTGTGGGGAGTGTGATTGGGCGAGCGCAGCAGGCTGCTGATTTCAAGCTAATCACCCCAAACGGAGAGGCTCCCGCTCTGGACGTGTTGATACTGGGAAATTACCACCGTGAATTGGTCGGCGACCCTGAGCGCTGCGAATGGTTTGTACCGGTGGAGTGGTTGCATACGGTGCCGCTTGAGAAGGCAGTGCAGGAGATTGGTTTCTTCGGCAACCAGAACAGTGTTTGCAAGCCGACCACCCCCAAGTGGCGCACGACGGTCGAGCGATTGAAAGAGCGATTCGGTGTGTCGTTTTCTTGAACGGCCCCATCGAACGCGTTCAAGAAGGAAGTCTGGATGAGCCAACGCGCGCTGTTTGCAATTGCTTATACCCTAGCTTGCCTGGGCCTGTTTTGGTGGCTTTATCCACAAGCCCCTTATTCCGACTTGAAAGTTGTCGAAGGCATACCCTTCGAGTTCAAGAGCTGCGGTCGACACTGCGATACAGGCGTTCAAATTGGAGACGTGATTCTGGCATGTAGTGTCAGCCCTCTCGCTTCAAGCTATGCCTGCGGGAAGTGGTATGTGCCTGATGCACCGGCAAAAGCAACCTATTTTCGGATGCGAACGATGATGTCTCTCGTTTTCGGTGGTCCAGGCACCGCTGTGTTGCTGCGCCTTGAGCAAAATGGAAAAGTTATACCGAACTACACACGGGAGAGCTTCGCGGTGGCATACACGCTAGGTAGCATTCTTGTGATCTTGGTATTTGCGACTCCTTGTTTTCTGTTGATGCAACTCGCCTTATTCATAAAGAAGGTTGCAAGTAAGAGAGGCGCGACAGGCACCCGAGCCAAATAATTGCTGATGGGAAATCCGGCGACGACTTTCATTCGGTGGGGCCAGATGTTGAAAGTTTCATTTTTTGGAGGAGCCAACATGCAACGCAGAACCGTGGTCCTCGCCGCAGCCGCCCTCGCAGCAGGCGCCACCCGCTCCCAACCCCACTCTGGCGCACAGCACACCCTGCCCGTCGCCCCTTCTTCCACCGACCCCCACGCAAACTGCAGGGCGAGTCAGTCATGAGGCGCATGCAATGATCAAACCGAAACCCCAACCCGCCGCACAACCCGCCAAACCCGTCCTCCTCTCCGGCGGCAACCCGCAAATTCCCAAAGGCGAAGGCGAAGCACCGGTGCAGGCCTACATCGCGGCCATGCCGGGCTGGAAGCAGGATATTGGGCGGCGGCTGGACGCGCTCATCGTTGCTGCCGTGCCCGGTGTGCGCAAGGCGGTCAAATGGAACTCGCCCTTTTATCGGGCGCCGGGGCAGGAGGGCTGGTTTATCAGCTTCCATTGCTTCAACAAGTACGTGAAGGTGACCTTCTTCCGCGGCTTATCGCTGTCGCCCGTGCCGCCGGGTGAATCCAAAAGCCAGGACACGCGTTACCTCGACGTCCGTGAAGACGCCGCGTTCGATGAAGCGCAGTTCGTCGCCTGGGTGAAGCAGGCCAGCCGCTTGCCTGGCGAGAAAATGTGATGTCCGCCATCAGCACCGCTTAGGCGTGCATTGATTGAAAGGAAGCAGCCATGGCCAGACTCGTCTTCGGAATGAACCAGTCACTGGACGGCTACATCGACCACACGGCGTTTGCGCCAGGCCCCACGCTCTTCCGCCACTTCATCGAAGAGGTTCAGGGGCAGGCGGGCTGTGTGTACGGCCGCGTCATGTATGAGGTCATGCGTTACTGGGACGACGAGCATCCTGACTGGGGTGCCGATGAACGCGCCTTCGCGGCGGCGTGGCGCAGGCAGCACAAATGGGTGGTCTCGCGCACCTTGAAGTCGGTCGGCCCCAATGCCACGCTGGTTGGCGATGATCTGGAGGGCGCGATCCGCCAGATCAAGGCTGAGCGCGAGGGCGAGATTGAAGTGGCCGGCCCGACGCTGGCGCACAGCCTGACGGCGCTGGGCCTGATCGACGAGTACCGCATCTACCTGCACCCCGTGGTGGTGGGCCAGGGCAAGCGCTATTTCGCCGGGCCCCGGCCGCCGCTGCGCCTTGTGGGCAGCGACCGGATGGCCGAGGACGTGATCAGGTTGACCTATGTGCCTGCTTGATCAACCCGGGGCTGTCACCTCATTTTGGCGGCAACCCGCAAATCCCTGAAGGCGATGGCGACGCATCGGTGCAGGCTTACATCGCGGCCATGTCGGGCTGGAAGCAGGACGTTGGCCGCCGCGTTGACAGGCTCATCGTTGCTGCCGTGCCCGGTGTGCGCAAGGCAGTCAAATGGAACTCGCCGTTTTATGGGGCGCCGGGGCAGGAGGGCTGGTTTATCAGATTCCACTGTTTCAACAAGTACGTAAAGGTGACCTTCTTCCGCGGGTTGTCGCTGTCGCCGGTGCCGCCGGGCGAATCCAAAAGCCAGGACACGCGTTACCTGGATATCCGTGAAGACGCCGAACTCGACGAAGCCCAGCTCATGGCCTGGATCAAGCAGGCCAGCCAGTTGCCCGGTGAGAAGATGTGATGGCTGTCACCACATTCGCGGGCCTAGTCGGGCAAGGAAAGGGATAAGCTGAGCCCATAAGCGTGCCGCACGAAGAAGCGTAACGGTGCCGCCATTTCCATTCAACGTTTACCGGTCCATTACAAACCCTTGAGGAGGTATTTTTGATGGCAAATGTAAAAGGAGTACTCACGCCCGCTGTGGCGATCGTGCACAGGGGGAAAGGGCGCTATGGCGTGGGCGAAGTGATCCAGTTGAGCGTAACGGTGACGCCGCTTGGCGCTCTCGCAGCGGTGTTGGCGGACGGCGTCAAATGGAAACTCAAGTCGGGCGTGGCCGGCAGGTTGAGTCTCGTGAACACTGCGGCAGGTACGGCGACCCTCACGTTGGGAAGCACAGGGGGTGATATGGGTTTGGAGGTCTGGAGTGAAGCCGCACTTCCCGCGAAACTTACGACTGTCAATATCAAGGTAGTGGCACCCAATGGGGTGATTTTCCGAAAGGTTCCAGGGTCAACCATTGCCCATGTCCAATACGCCGCGCATGCAGGATTTATTGCCGAAGCGGACATCGAGCCGATCGGTGTGTCTTTTGCCAACGTGGAGGTGCGCGAAGGCAAATTCAAGGCGGTGGCCGCTGGGGCTTTCGCCCATGAAAACGGTGTGGAGCATCCTTTTGGTCCCTGGCTCGGCATCGCATGCGTGCCGTTGACCGGTGTCAACCATTGGTTGGCCAATGACAGAGTGGAGTCGAGCCACGGTGTTGCCCGTACGGATGCGATGGGAGCGGCGGTGCTTGATGAGCAGGGCCGGCCCATGTTTGGGCCATCATCTTTCGAATGGAATATCCCCTGGCACTACCGCGTCGTAGGCGAAATAGACAACGGCACAATCTTTGTATACATGGTGCACAAACAAACGGTTGAGGTGACCGGTCGTGTGACGATCAAAAAGCATACCTCCGAAAGCTGCGCAGCGAACTACAGTGACCCCACCACTGGCTTTGGACTTCCGCCTAACTACCCCTGATCTTTGCTTGACCTGTTGCTTGCTGTAGCCCTGCGCAGGTGGGTGGCGGCATCGTGGTGGGGGGGGCCGGCCCCGGCGCGCAGCCTCACCGAACTGGGCCTGATCGATGTGTACCGCATCTACCTTCACCCCGTTGTGCTGGGTAGCGGCAAGCCATATTTCGCCGGGCCGCGGGCGCCACTGCGCCTGGTGTCCAGTGACGGGATGGCGCGGAGGTGATCCGGCCTGCCTGATCCTGCGACCGTCTTGCGGCTCGGGGATGGGTGGGCGAGGCAAGCAGGTCCATTGCCGTGACCTCGGAATGTGAATGGAAATCGGCGAGCGCTGTAACGATTGAAAAAGAACGGAGCAACAGCATGACCAAGGGCCCCAGCAAACCGAAGGAAGGCGTGGCGGCTGAGTCTGCCTCCGCGCTGATCGACGACAAGATCGACAGCCTGGACGACTGGCGGGGCAAGACGCTGGCGCATGTCCGGGCGCTGATCAAGCAGGCGGAGCCGGCGGTGGTCGAGGAGTGGAAGTGGAGCCTGCCGGTCTGGTCGCACGACGGCATCATTTGCACCGGCGAAACCTACAAGGCCAAGGTGAAGCTGACCTTTCCCAAAGGCGCTGCGCTCAGGGACCCGGCAGGCCTGTTCAATTCCAGCCAGGACGGCAACACCCGGCGTGCCATTGATCTGGGTGAGGGTGATGTCATCGACGAGGCGGCCTTCAAAGCGCTGATTCACGCGGCGGTGGCGCAGAACAAGCCGCTGGCCCGGTAGGCGGACGCGGCGCCGCACAAGTGGCTGCCTTCTCTCGGGCTGTCAGTTCAGTGCCTTGTCAAAAAACGCAGGAAGCTCACGTTGCAGCCGGCCCAGAAACGCAGCGCGGTCAAAGCCCGGCGGGTTGGCGCCAATGTCGCCGTCTTCGGACGGGATGGGCATGGTGGGCGCGTCTGAAAACGCGAAGTGCCAGGCATTGGGCACCCGGTGCATGTCAACACCGGGCATATTCGCGGCAACCCATTCGGCATGAAAGCGTGGCACCAGAAAACGGTCTTGCTGCGCTTCGTACAGCGCCACGGGGATGCGGATTTGCGCCAGCGAAGCGGCGTTGAACAAGGCCCCCATGGGCGCCATGGCCACAACAGCCCGCACGCGTGGATCGGTCAAAGGTGGAATGGACGGCGCCGTGGCGCCATCGTTCGTTACGGGCGCGAGCGCTTTTCCTGTGCTGCAAAAAATGGGGTCTTCGGCCCGCTTGGCGCTGCAGTGCGTGTCGAAGCGTGCGGGCTCGGCCCGCCCACCCGCCAGGGCCAGCACGGTGTAGCCACCTGCCGAATGCCCCACGGCGCCGACGCGTGGCCCCCTGGCGTCACTGGCGATGCGGTCTTTCCATTCAGGGTCGTTCAGCAAGGCGTCGATCACGCGCGAAGCCTGCCGCGGCCGCTCTGTGACATAACGCGCCAGGCTGCCCTGGCGCAAAGAGAGGTCCTGCCAGTTGTCGCCGGGGTGGCGCAGTGCGGCCACCAGATAGCCGCGCTGCGCCAGCGCCTCGGCCAGGCTGCTGTGTCCGAGTTCACTGCCACCGGTGCCGTGGCTCAGGAGGATCAGGCCCTTGAGCCTGGCCTCTGGCGCGGCGCGCATGGCCACGTTCACATTGAACGGCCCCATGGCGATGGTGCGCGCGGCCGACTGCGTGGGGTAATACAGGGCCGCCACGATGGGCGCGGGATCTGCCGTGGTGCCTGGAATGGTGATCTGGCGCAAGCCGGCTTGCGCAGCCATGGCTTGGGCCGCCGTCAGCAGCAGACTGCAAAAAACGAGAGTGATTCTGCGCGGTGTGAGGTACATGGTGAGCTCCGTGGGTGTTGACGGGGTTGAAACTGGACGCCATGGTAGGAGCGCGCGGGGCGGCGCCGGAGCGCATTGCGACGGAACGGCCGGGCGGCGGCGCGAGATGCTGTTTCAGGCGGATGAAAGGGATGCCGGCAACCCCAACCAACCAGCCAGCCAGGCAGCAAATTAGCCGACTGGTTTTACCGCAGGCTTGCTGGCGAAGTCTGCCGTTTGCTCGTGTTTTGATAGCTGCAGGCGTAATCCCCGCAAGGGCCTGGCCGGTGCCTCATGGTCGCCCGAAGTGGCCGGCTCAGACGAGCCTGGCCCACCACAGGCGCAGCCGCATGCTCAGCTCGGTGGTGTCGGAAGCCCATGCCCTCTAGTACCTGCCCCAGCGCCTGGGGCCGCAGCGTGGCGTATTCGATGAACTCGATGCCGTCCACAGTGTGCTGGGCGCCCGATACCCATCAAATAGGCCTCCAGCCCATATGGAACGGGTGCAAGCAGCTATGAAAACTGTAGCGGAAACGCCCCTGATCTAGGCGTCTGTTTCGTGGCAGGCGTGCCGTGCCAGGAACTCAAGCACGATGCGGTTGAATGCGCCGGGGTTGTCCCGGTGGACGCCGTGGCTGCTGTCGGCAACCTCGGTGAGCTGTGCGTGCGGCAGCAAGCCGGCCAGCCCGGCCGTGGTGGCCCGATGCACATCGAGCGTCCGGTCGCCGTGCAGCAGCAGGATGGGGATGCGCAATGCTTTCAGCGCCAGCTCGTCGAGCGCGGGATACGCATTCGAAGACAGCGAAAGAGCACGCATGGCCTGGGCATTGCGCAGCCGCCGCTCCTGGCCCGCCGGTGTTGCTGCTTCACCGGGGCCGGTGCCGTTGATGCCCTGCGTGAGAAGCCGGACCGCGGCATCGGGCCTGCCTTCGGCGAAGGCCTGGTCGGCCGGGCGGAGCACGTCGCGCTCGAAGCGCAGCCGTGCATCCTTGCCCCCGGGCATGCGGTCCGCGAACGAGAGGATGGGCGGCTCGGTCAGCGCCAGGGCACGCACTTTCTCCGGCCATTGCAAAGCCAGCTGGAGTGCCGTGTAAGCCCCGTAAGAAGTCCCTACCAGAATCGCCGGTTCGGCCTTCCAGTGGGCCAGCAAGTGGGACAAGTCCCGTGCCTCCGCCACCACAGAGTGGTCGGTGTCGGTGATCGCGTTCCGGTTGGGGCTGCTGTAGCGGCGGCTGTAGGTGAAGCAGTCGAAATGGGGAGTGAACGCATCCCACTGCGGCGCCCACGAAGACCAGTCGCCCATGCCGCCATGGATGAACACCAGGGGCAGCCCCTGGCCGGCCCTGGCGTAGTGGATCTCGATGCCTTCAGGGGTGACGGTGCGTTGCAGCGACGCAGGGTCCACCGTCATTCTGTTTTGACTTTGATCAGCAGGGGATGCAAGCGCTTTTCTTCCTGGCGCAGGTACTGCTCGAAGACTTGCGGCCTGGTCCACTCGGCAACGATGCTGCCTGTCTTGAATTCGCCCTCGCGGTAGACCGCATCCGCGAGCACTTCGCGCAGGGCCGAAGAGAGCTTGGTGGTGATGTGCTCGGGGAGGTTGGCGGGCCCGAAGAGGCCGGTCCACAAGTCGGCCGATGCACCCTTGACCAATTTGCCCTCGTTGACCGTGGGGATCTGCGGAGCGGTCGGGTCGCGCTGACCCGAAATCACGCCAATGGCCTTGAGCTTGTCGTCACGGATCATCGGCAGGGCCGAGAGCAGCGCAATGGTGCCCAGCTTCACCTGGCCAGCGGCCAGGTCGTTCAACAGCGGAGCGCCGCCCTTGTACACGACGTGTTCGAGCTTGAAGCCGCCCGCGTCCGCGACCATGCTTCCGCCTATGGTCTGCATCATGGCGACGCCGGTGGCGCCGGCCAGCAGCGGCTCTTTGTCGCGCTTGGCCAGGGCCGCTACCTCGTCCATGGTGTTGGCCGGAAAGCTGGGGTGCGCAACCAGCACGGTGCTGTTGGTCGACAACCTGACGATCGGCGTGAAGTCCTTGAGCGAGTAGCCCGCCTTCATCACCACGGGCGCCACCATCATGTCGTTCACGGTCCCCAGCAGCAGGGTGTAGCCGTCTGCCGGTGCGCGCTGAACCTTCTTCGCGCCTATCGAACCGGAGGCGCCGCTCACGTTCTCGACCAGGACCGGCTTGCCCAGCCGTTTGCCGAGTTCCAGCGCGAGCGTGCGGGCCACCCGGTCTACCGCGGCGCCTGCGGGATAGGGCACCACCACCGTGATCGGTTTGTCCGGATACGCCTGGCTCCAGGCGGGCGGTGCCAACAGGGCAGCCACGGCCAATGCGAGGGCGACGCGGCGAGAGATGTGAGGACGGGGCATGGCTGTCTCCTTTTTGGAATTGCTGCCGAGTTTGATGCACAGGCCTATAGCCGTCTAATAGAAAATACGGGCACCCTATTGAAAAAGCCGATTGAAGCCTTGGGCGCACACACCATGGAAATAACCGCGACAACCCTGCGAAACCGACTGCTCAACCGTGTACGCCTGCGACATCTGCATTTGTTCGTCAAGGTCGCGGACTTGCACACGGTCAAGCGGGCCGCCGAGGCCGTGGGCATCAGCCAGCCCACCGCGACCCAGACCCTGGCGGACCTGGAGCATTTGCTGGAGGTGCCGCTGTTTCTGCGGCATGCGCACGGCATGCGCCTGACAGCCGCAGGTGACCTGTTGCTGCCACTGGCGCGCCGGTCATTGCAATTGATCGACGAAACGGCAACCTATGCCGCGGCGATGGCGCAGGGCTCCAGGACGGTGGTGCGCGTCGCAGCAATTTCGGCGGCGATGGGTGGCGCTTTGGGACGCGCGATCCCGGACTTTGCCCGCGCCTACCCCGATGTGCTGGTGCAGCTCCAGGAGGCCGACGCCGCCAGGCAAGCAGCCCTGGTTGCCAATGGGGACGTGGACTGCGCGATCTGCCGGGCGCCGGCGGTGCTGCCGGAGGGCTGGTCTTTCACGCCGGTCTGGGACGACCGTTTTGTCGTCGTTGCCGGGCCCGCCCACCCGCTGGCCCGCAAGCGTTCGACCAGCATGGCCGAACTCTTGGAAGCGACGTGGCTGGTGACGCCGGCCTCCGTCGCCGCCCGGGAGGCATTCGACGCACTGACGGCGCAGGCTAGTGGAAAGGTGAATACCTGCAACGTCGTCACCGCCTCGGCGACCATGGTCTGGCGCCTGTTGTCCCAACAGCCCCTGGTGGCCTTGGTGCCCCGCAGCATGGTTGAGCGCCTGATCGAGGTCGGACAGCTCGTTGAGTTGCCTTGGCCCCTGCAATTGCCTCTGGGCCCGATTGGAATCCTGGCTCCGGTTGGGGAGGCAGGGCAGGCGCTGAACCTCTTCATCGGCTTCATCACTGGGCCGGGAACGCCGCCCACATAAAAGAAGAAGGGAAGAAAAATGGCCGTCCGAGAGTGCGCAGTGCTGCCTGGCCACTGATGATGGCTGGCTCAGAAGAGCTTGGCCGACCACAGGCGCAAACGCATGCCCGGCTCGGTGGTGTAGCCGGCGCTGGCTTTGCAGCTGGCCTTGCCCGTCGATCACCACAAAAGACGGCACAGACTGAAAGCCGAAGGTACGCGTCAGCTCACTACGCGTATCAACGGCCGTTTGCCAGGGCAACTGGCGCTGCTGTTGTACCTGTCTGACCTTCGGCGAGGCGCTGCCGGCGCCGCTGTGGAAAGCCCTACGGCCGGGCCGCTGGCGTGGTCGCCAGCCGGTGCTTGGGGCATGATTTGCTATGAAAAATATAGCTGCTTGCGCCCGTGTCTATTGGGCAGAAGCCGGATTCTTATAAGAAAACCCGTAAAACAGGCACCTGGGGGGCTTTATGGGGGTTCCCGTGTTTGCGACGAGTTTGAAAACTTGATATCGCAATCTGTGACATCAAGATGATGCCGGCGGCGCAAACTGCCCTGGCCTTTATCGGGCTGGGCGGATCGAGGGCTGTTTTTAACGTCAACTTGCCAGTGGCAGGTAAAGCAGCTACATTCTATATTCGTAATTCAAGAATGTAGAATTTATGCAATTAAAACCTCAGGATTTTGTGGTCGCCCTGAAGCTGGTGGCTTGGGGTAACCAGCGTTGGACATATGCGCAGCTGGCCCAAGAGCTGGGGTTGAGTGCGTCAGAGGCGCACGCGTGCATCAAGCGCGGCTTGCAGGCGGGGTTGCTGGTGCAAAACTACGAAGCGCTTGCGCCAGAGGTGGCCGCGCTGGCGGTGCAAGAGCCCGCCGCCATCTACCGTGTGGCGCGGCGCAAGCGGGTCAGCCACGACGACGCGCCTGCCGATAACCCAGTGCGTCCTCACGCACATCAGCTGGCTGAGTTTGCGCTGCACGGCGCCAAATATGCCTTCGCAGCCGACAAGACACCTTCAGCTATTGGCGTGCCCACAAGCCATAGTGCCCCGGCATTTGCGGGTGTGTTTGCGCCGGGGTCCGAGGATTACGTATGGCCGCACCCCAATGGCACCATGCGTGGCATTGGCATAGAGCCTTTGCACCACAGTGTGCCCTTCGCTGCCATGCGGGACGCCGGTTTGTATGAAATGCTGGCCCTGTTTGACGCCTTGCGCATAGGGCGCGCACGTGAGCGCGGAATGGCCGCGGAGCGGCTGCAGGCGCTGATTGACCCGTCGGCTCCCAAGCGGCTGAAAGGGCCTGTGCGTGGCTAATCCCAATCTTGGCATGTTGGTGGGCATGGCCCAGGCATTGGGGCCGCTGCGCGAGCGCGTGGTGTTTGTGGGTGGATGTGCCACGGGTCTTTTATTGCCTGTGCCCAGCCTGCTGGATGTGCGGCCAACTGAAGATGTCGATGGCATTGTGGAAGTTGCCACTCTGGCGGGGTACCACGCATTGGCTGACGAACTGCTGCAACTGGGCTTCAGGCAGACGATGGAGGACAACACGCCACCGTTTCGCTGGTTCTGGCAGCGCATGCAGCTGGACCTGGTGCCGCTGGACGAAAAGGTACTTGGCTTTGCCAACCGCTGGTACCGCGCAGGTTTTGACGCTGCCGTGCAAACCGAGGTGGCGCCGGGCTTGGTGCTGCGTCATTTGTCTGCGCCGT
The DNA here is from genome assembly GCF_039930745.1 of Polaromonas sp. Taxonomy (GTDB): domain Bacteria; phylum Pseudomonadota; class Gammaproteobacteria; order Burkholderiales; family Burkholderiaceae_C; genus Polaromonas. The sequence continues at coordinate 13,663 of NZ_JBDTTH010000026.1, forward strand.
ACTTTTTGGCAACCAAATTTGAGGCCTTTAATGACAGGGGTCGCAATGATGTGTACACCAGCCACGACCTGGAAGACATCCTCACCGTGATTGAAGGGCGTGAAGATATGGCGCAAGAGCTATCAGCGGCTGCGACGGATGTGCGCCAGCATGTGATGGATTGCGTAGCCCAATTGCTGGCTAACCCTGATTTCAACAATGCGTTGGCTGGTTTGCTCAGTCAGCCCGACAGGGAGCCGTTGGTGCGTGCCCGGTTGCAACAATTCACGGTGCGATCCCGGCTCGCTGGACTCGGCGTCACGCAAGCCGATGTGGCAGACGCCGTCGCGTGGGCACGGAATAAGCCTGAACCCTGAACCCTGAGCCCTGAGCCCTGAGCCCTGAGCCCTGAATTTGCTCTCTAATTCATAGCTGCTTGCGCACGTGCGGTATGGGCCAGAGGCCAATTTGATATAAAAAAACCGCCTTTTAAGGCGGTTTTTCTGCGAATGGGGCCGTGCGGTCAGACCGAACCCCAAACCTCCTGCGCCGTCTCAATCACCAGGCGCAGCTTGGCGCGCTGGGCTTCCACCGCAATGTCGTTGCCGTGCACGGTGCTGCTGAAGCCGCACTGCGGCGACAGGGCCAGTTGCTCCAGTGGTGCGTATTTGGCGGCTTGTTCGATGCGGCGCTTCAGTTCGTCTTTGTCTTCCAGCGCGCCGAACTTGGTGGTGACCAGGCCGAGCACTACGGTTTTGCCTTTGGGCAGGTAGCGCAGGGGTTTGAAGTCGCCGCTGCGAATGTCGTCGTACTCCATGAAGTAGGCGTCGAGGTTCATTTCTTTCAGCAGCGCTTCGGCCACCGGCTCGTAGTTGCCGCTGGCGGCGTGGGTGCTTTTGAAGTTGCCGCGGCACAGGTGCATGGCCAGTGTCATGCCGGCGGGTTTTTGCGCAACCACCAGGTTGATGAACTTGGCGTAGCGGTGCGGCAGCTCGTTGGGGTCGTCGCCGCGCTGGCGGGCGGCTTCGCGCATTTTTTCGTCGCACAGGTAGGCCAGGTTGGTGTCGTCCATCTGCACATAGGTGCAGCCAGCGGCGGCCAGGCTGCGCAGCTCGTCGCCATAGGCATTGGCCACGTCCTGGTAGAAGTCAGGGTCAAGCTCGGGGTAGTGCTGTTTGCTGATGCCGGCGCGGCCACCGCGAAAGTGCAGCATGGTGGGCGAGGGGATGGTGACCTTGGGCGTGTTGCCCTTGCTCACCTGGCTCTTGAGGTACTGAAAGTCGGCGAGCTGGATGTCTTTGACGTGGCGAACCTTGTCAATTACGCGCATCACCGGCGGGGCCAGCTCTTGCGAGCCGTCGGGGCGAATCACGGTGACGGGGATGTCGGTTTTCACGCCACCGATCTGCTCCAGAAAGTCAATGTGAAAGTAGGTGCGGCGGAATTCGCCGTCGGTGATGCTTTTCAGGCCCACGTCTTCCTGGAACTTGACGATCTCGGTGATCGCCTTGTCTTCTACCTTGCGCAGCTGCTCGGGGGTGATCTCGCCCTTGGCTTTTTGCTCGCGCGCTTCCAGCAGGTATTTGGGGCGCAAAAAACTGCCGACATGGTCATAACGGGCGGGGAGTTGGGACATGCTTGTTGTACCTTTGGGTAAGTCTTGGAAATGTGAAAGGTGAAGGTGTTGAGTCTGCTTATCTTATGGCATGGACGGCGCTCCAGGGCCGGCACGGGGTCTTCCCCAGCGGGGCTTCCCGTCCGGACAGGCGTGCCGGCCGGCGCCGCACCCGGTGCCACCTGCTCGAGCACCTGCCCTTGCGTGCCCTCGAGGCCCGTCCCGTCCTGCCGCCTGCTCAGGCCCGAAGTTGTCCGTGCGGATCGATCACAAACTTGACTGGCGCCCCCGCATCAAATTGCGCATAGCCCGCAGGTGCTTCATCCAGCGAGATGACCTTGACGCCAACGATGTCGGCGATCTTGATGCGCTCCCATAGAATGGCCTGCATCAGGGCCCGGTTGTACTGCATCACCGGGGTCTGCCCGGTCATGAAGCTGTGCGACTTGGCCCAGCCCAGACCGAGCCGGATGCTCAGCGAACCCGTCTTGGCGGCCTTGTCCACGCCGCCGGGGTCTTCCGTCACGTAGAGTCCGGGGATGCCGATCTTGCCCGCCGCGCGCGTGATTTCCATCAGCGAATTCAGTACGGTGGCCGGCGCTTCGTGCTGCGCGCCTTCGTGGCCATGGCCGCGGGCTTCAAAGCCGACGGCATCAATGGCGCTGTCAACTTCAGGCACACCGAGGATGGCCTGGATCTGGTCACCCAGCGGAACGTCGGTGGACAGGTCGACAATCTCGAAACCCACGCTTTTTGCGTGCTTCAGGCGTGCGGGGTTGACGTCGCCCACGATGACGACGGCTGCACCCAGCAAGCGTGCAGATGCAGCAGCAGCCAAGCCAACAGGGCCCGCGCCTGCGACATACACCGTGCTGCCTGGGCCTACGCCCGCAGTCACTGCGCCGTGGTAGCCGGTGGGCAGGATGTCTGACAGGCAGGTCAGGTCGCGAATCTTCTCGATTGCCTGAGCGCGATCCGGGAATTTCAGCAAGTTGAAATCGGCATACGGAACCATGACGTATTCGGCCTGGCCACCGACCCAGCCGCCCATGTCGACATACCCGTAGGCGCCGCCGGGGCGGGATTCGTTGACGGTCAGGCAGACGCCGGTTTGGCGTTCTTTGCACAGGCGGCAGCGGCCGCAGGCGACGTTGAAGGGCACGGAGACGATGTCGCCTACCGAGAGGGTTTCGACGTCCTTGCCGGCTTCGATGACTTCACCGGTAATTTCATGGCCGAGCACGAGGCCAGCGGGGGCGGTGGTGCGTCCACGCACCATGTGCTGGTCGGAGCCGCAGATGTTGGTGGTCAGCACCTTGAGGATCACACCGTGATTTGCGGTGCGGCCTTTGGGGTTGAGTAGTTTGGGATAGTCGATGGAACGGACTTCGACTTTTCCCTGCTCGACGTAGACGACGCCTCTGTTATTGGCCATGGGTATATCTCCTTTTTGTTAACACGTGAACGAGAGGGAACCGGGTTTACAAGTCCAGCACCAGTGTTTTGCTTTTGGCACGAGAGCAGCAAGGCGTGAACTGGTCGTTCTTCGCCTTTTCCTCGTCGGTAAAGTACATGTCGCGGTGGTCAGGCTGGCCTTCCAGCACGCGGGTAATGCAGGTGCCGCACACGCCTTGCTCGCAAGAGGTCAAAATTTCAACGCCCTGGTCCATCAGCGCCGCCACCACGCTTTGCTGCGCGCCGACGGCATAGGTTTTGCCGGTGCTGGCAATCTTCACTTCAAAAGCGGTGTCGCCCGAGCTGTCTTGCGGCGCGGCGCCAAAGTACTCCAGGTGAATCTGCTCGCTGCTCCAGCCTGCGGCCTTGGCGCTGCTCACCACATGGTCGATAAAACCTGTGGGCCCGCACACATACAACTGGTGGCCGGGGCCGGCCCCTGCCAGGGTGGCGGCGATGTCCAGCTTTTGTTCGGCCGGCCCGGCGTCAAAGTGAAACTGAGTGCGCCCTGCAAAAGCCGATGCCTTGATTTCGTCCAGAAAAGCGGTGCGGTCTGGCGAGCGGGTGCAATAGTGCAGGGTGAAGTCGGCGTTCAGCGTGGCCAATCGCTGCGCCATGCACAGCAGCGGCGTCACGCCTATGCCGCCAGCAAACAGCAGGGTGCGCGCTGCCTGCTGCAATGGGAAGTGGTTTTTGGGGGGGCTGATGCGGATCACATCGCCTTCTTTCACCGTCTCATGCATGCCGACAGAACCACCGCGCGATGCCGCGTCGCGCAGCACGGCAATGCGGTAGCGGTGCTGTTCGCCGGCGTCGTTGCACAGCGAATATTGCCGCGTCAGCCCGCCAGGCACCTGCACGTCCACGTGTGATCCGGCGCTAAAGGCTGGCAGCGGCAGGCCGTCGACGCGGGCCAGCTCAAAGCTGCATATGTCCAGCGCCTCCTGGCGCTTGCGCACGACCCTGACTTCCAGGCTGTCCATGCTCATGCCGCCTGCGTTTGCGGCTGCGCGGCCGCCAGGACCTGCTCTTCAGCAAGCATCCGGTCAATGATGCGGCGCGACTGTACGCCACCCGCGTCGATGTTGAGCAGCAGCAGCTTGCGCTGGGGGAACAGCGCGAGGTTGCGCTGCTGCGCTTCCAGCACTGCGGTGTCTTCGGCAAACACCTTGCCCTGGCCGTCACGGATCTGTGCCGTGAGCGCCTTGTCCTTGGGATTGAAGTTGCGCGCCATGCCCCAGAAATACCACATCGAGGTTTCGGTTTCGGGCGTGATGAAGTCCACCACGATGCTGCTGACCTTGTCTTTCGGGTCGGCGTGGTAGCCCCCCTTGCCGGCGTGGGCGACGCCGACTTCTATTAGGACGTGGCTGGGCGGCGTGAAGCGGCAGACCTGCCAGCGGTCCACCGGCACATCGTCGGCCAGGTTGTTGCCGCGCAGGTTGGCGCGCCAGAAGGGCGGTGCCATCACGTTTTCCATGAAGCGGCTGGTCACCACGCTTTCGCCCTCGGTTTTGGTGCGCACCGGCGTCTCGTCGATTTCCTTTTGGCCGATGCTGGTGGTGTGGACGTAGGTCTCGTGGGTCAGGTCCATCAGGTTGTCGATCATCAGGCGGTAGTCGCAGTTGATGTGGTACAGGCCGCCGCCATAGGCCCACTCGGGGTTGTTGGCCCAGTCGAGGTGGGGGATACTGCTTTCGTCGGCCAGTTTTTCGTCGCCGGTCCAGATCCAGATGAAGCCGTGGCGTTCCACCACCGGGAAGCTGCGGTTCCGCGGGAAACCCTGCACGCGCTGGCCGGGCATGGACGCGACCTTGCCGTCGCACTCCATCACCAGGCCGTGGTAACCGCAGACCAGCTTGCCTTCGCAGACCGTTCCCAGCGACAGGGCCGCGCCGCGGTGCGGGCAGAAATCTTCCATCGCGACGACCTTGCCTTCGGAGCCGCGGTAAAAAACAATCTTCTCGCCGCAGATCTGCCGGCCTAGCGGCTTGTCGTCGATTTCGGAAGGGGTGCAGGCAACATACCAGGTGTTTTTGGGAAACATGACGCTTGTCCGTGGAGGTGTGGGGGTGGTGGGCGGTTTTGGGCGCTACAGGCCGCCTCGAACGGCCAGCGGCTCAGGCGGCGATTATGCAAAAAAACGAGATTGATGTATACATTAAAGTCATTAATTTATCAAAATATACATTTAATCGGTCAAAATTCAACCTGACCAGGTCTTTTCTGTATACATTGAGAGGTCCAGATGAACGACAAAACCACTTCCCTGGCAGTCGCCGAAACGCAGGAGCCGGGCGCCTCCCAGACCGTCAAGGCGCAGCTGCGTCTGCGCGAAATGATTCTGGCCGGCGAGCTGCCTGGCGGCGGGCGTATTGCCGAGCTGGCGATTGTTGAAAAGCTCGGGGTGTCGCGCACGCCGATTCGCGCGGCGCTGATGCGGCTGGAGCAGGAGGGCCTGCTGGAAGGGCTGGTCAATGGCGGTTATGCGGTCCGCACTTTTTCAGAGCGCGATGTGTCCGAGGCGATCGAACTGCGCGGCACGCTCGAGGGGCTGTCGGCCCGGCTGGCGGCCGAACGCGGGGTGGCTGGCGCGGTGCTGGCCGAGGCGCGCGCCTGTCTCGGGCAGATCGACGGCGTGCTGAGCCAGCCGGCCCTCGACGACGAGTCCTTCCTGCGCTACGTCACCCTGAACCAGCGTTTTCACAACCTGCTCAGCGAGATGGCAGGCAGCACGGTGATCGCGCGTGAACTCGAACGCGTGGTGAACCTGCCGTTTGCCTCCCCCTCGGGCTTTGTCGTGTCGCAGGCCAACTCGCCGCAGGCGCGTGACATGCTGATCGTGGCGCAGGACCAGCACCGCCAGGTGCTGGACGCCATCGAGCGGCGCGAAGGCACGCGCGCCGAGGCCATCATGCGCGAGCACTCGCGCATCGCCCAGCAGAACCTGCGCCACGCGCTGGCGGGCCAGACCGGCTCGCAGATGCCTGAATCCATGCGGGCGATAAAACTCATTCGCCGCCGCGGCTGATTAATTATTGAGACTTCATAAATCAAGGCGGGGCAACTGACTCCCGTTCGCCCTGAGTCTGGGGAAGAGCCCATCGTCAAGCTCAGGAAATCCGGCCGCCTCACATCACTTCCTGCCCATCGACTGGATGGTCGGTCAAGGAGCGATATGGCGCGGTCGGGTATTGAGATATCCGGAGATGGGATATATCAAAATCATATAGCTGATAGAGCCCCACCCAGCGTTCCATTGGTGAATTTGCGGGGCGACAATCCGCAATGACCCCATAGGGGATCTGCCATCGCAGCGGTACCCTTTGTTTTCACCACTACCACCGGAGACTGAAATGAAAAAAAGAGCCCTCTTTAAAACCGCTGTGGCGGTTGCCGCCTTGTGCGCTGCAGGCGCTGGTTTTGCACAGCAGGTCACGCTTCGGCTGCACCAGATGCTGCCGCCGCAGGCGACCATTCCAGCCAAGGCGCTGATTCCCTGGGCGCAGAAGGTGGAGAAAGACTCCGGCGGCAAGATCAAGGTGCAGCTGTTCCACGCCATGCAGCTGGGCGGCGCGCCTCCTCAATTGTTCGACCAGGCCAAGGATGGCGTAGTCGACCTGACCTGGACGGTGCTGGGTTACACCCCGGGCCGCTTCAACAAGGCCGAGGCGTTCGAACTGCCCTTCATGACAACAACGGCCGAAGCCAGCTCCAAGGCTTTCCAGGAGTACGTCGAGAAGTACGACGCCGATGAGTTCAAGGACGTCAAGCTCATCTGCGTGCACACCCACGGCCCCGGCCTGTTCCACACCAAGGAACCAGTGACTGGCCTGGAGTCGTTGCGCGGCATGAAGATTCGCGGCGGTTCGCGCGTCATCAACAACATGCTGACCAAGCTCGGCGCCACCCCGGTGGGCATGCCCGTGCCAGCCGTGACGGAAGCGCTGTCCAAGGGCGTAATCGACGGCACCACCATCCCCTGGGAAGTGACGCCGGCGCTCAAGGTGTCGCAGTTGGTGCACAACCACACGACGTTCGCGGGCAAGTACGGCCTGTACACGCAGACCTTTGCCTTTGCCATGAACAAGGCCTCCTACGAGAAGCTGCCGGCCGACCTCAAGAAGGTGATCGACGACAACTCCGGCATGGTGGCTGCCGCCATGTTCGGCAAGGCCATGGACGACGGCGACAAGGTGGGTCACGAGATTGCCGTCAAGGCCGGCAACAAGATTGTCGCGCTCGACATTGCAGAGACCCAGCGCTGGCGCCGTACCGCCAGTGTTGTCGAGTCTGATTGGGTGGCCGAAATGAAAGGCAAGGGCATTGACGGCGCCAAGCTGGCCGCCGAAGCCCGGGCCCTGGTGGACAAATACTCCAAATAAGACCGGCACGGACAACTTAATGCAGCGGGGCACCTAGGTGCCCCGCGCCACATACAACATACGACATGGTCAAATTTATTTATGGCGCGGCTGAGTGGCTGGCCTATATTGGCGGGCTGCTCCTGTCGGCGCTGGCGCTGATGGTGGTTGTCAGCGTCGTGGGGCGCGCGCTCATCAACGTCGGCCTGGGCCCTGTTCCCGGCGACTTTGAAATGGTGGAGATGGCCACCGCTGTGGTTGTTTTCTTTTTCCTGCCCTGGTGTTACTTGAAAAACGGGCACGCCATGGTGGACCTGGTGTACATGCACCTGCCTCGCTGGGCGCAACGCGGCGTCACCATTGGATGCGACCTGCTGATGCTCCTGACCTGGACGGTACTGACCTGGCGCCTCGGCGTCTCATTGTTTGACAAGTACGGGGAAGGCGAAACCACCTTCATCCTGCAAATACCAGTGTGGTGGGCATTGGCGCTTTGCCTGTTCGGTGCCGTGATGGGCTGCCTGACCTACCTGGCCAAGACGCTGGTCGAGCTTGGTGCGGCCCGCGCTCCCGAGGGCTGGTCTTCCGGACCCGCAGGGGGACATATATGAGCAGCGCCGCGCAACACGATATGGCGAGTGCGGGGGGCAGGGTATGAGCGGCATTGAACTCGCGCTGTGGTCGTTCCCCATCCTGCTGGTGCTGATTTTCCTGCGCGTGCCCATCGGGCTGTCCATGCTGCTGTGCGGCTTTGGCGGGGCCTGGCTGGTGTACGGCAGCGTCGCGCCCATTCTCAACCAGCTCAAGCAGGTGACCTATGGCACTTTTTCCAGCTATTCCCTGTCGGTTATTCCGCTGTTTTTGCTGATGGGGCAGTTCGCCTCGATCGGCGGCATGTCAGCGGCGCTCTTCAAGGCGGCCGAAGCCTGGCTGGGCCACCGCCGCGGTGGCGTGGCGCTGGCCGCCATCGGCGCCTGTGCCGGTTTTGGCGCCATCTGCGGTTCGTCGGTGGCCACGGCGGCCACCATGGGCCAGGTGGCCCTGCCCGAGCTGCGCAAGAGCGGTTACTCGGGCGCGCTGGCGACCGGTTGCCTGGCTGCCGGCGGCACGTTGGGTATCCTGATTCCGCCTTCCATCGTGCTGGTGATTTATGCCATCCTGACGGAGCAGAACATTGCCAAGCTGTTTCTTGCCGCGTTTATTCCCGGCATCCTGGCGGTGGTCTGCTACATGACCGTGGTGACTCTCTATGTGCGCATCAGCCCCGACAGCGCCGGCAAGATGGCGCCCATGCCCATGCCCGAGCGCTGGCGTGCCACGCGCAAGGTCTGGCCGGTGCTGACCATCTTTGTCGTGGTGGTGGGGGGCATTTACGGCGGCCTTTTCACGCCTACCGAAGGCGCGGCCATAGGGGCGGCAAGCACCGGCCTGCTGGCATTGCTCAACGGCTCGCTGGGACGCAAGCAATTGCGCGAAGCGCTGGTGGGCACCGCCATGGCCACCGGCATGATCTTCATGATTGTGCTGGGCGCCGGCGTGTACAACACCTTCCTGGCGCTGTCGCAGTTGCCGCAGGAGGCCGCGTCGATGGTGGTTGCATCCGGTATGAGCCCATGGATGGTCATGGCGGCGATTCTTTTGCTGTACCTCGTGATGGGCTGCTTCATGGACTCGCTGTCCATGATCCTGCTGACCATCCCGATCTTTTTCCCCATCGTCACGGCGCTGGACTACGGCTTGAAACCAGAGGAGTTCGCGATCTGGTTCGGCATCCTGGTGCTGATTGCGGTAGAGGTGGGCATGATCACGCCGCCAGTGGGTATGAACCTGTTTGTGATCAATTCGATTGCGCGTGACATCCCCATGAGCCAGACCTTCAAAGGCGCCTTGCCGTTTGTGGCCAGCGACATGGTGCGCATCGTGATCCTGGCGGCCTTTCCCTCCATCACGCTGTTTGCGTTGAGGCTGTGACGGCGGCACTGCGCGGCTTTTTGCCCGCCGCGCGGTTCTTGGGGCGCTATTGAATCAATAGCTGGCGGCGCCCGACTGTTATGGGCTGGGGCCACTTTTGATTCAATATTTGTATCTACTTCGCAATCCTTGGGCCATCACACGAAAATTGGGGAAACTCTCTCCCTGACCCTCTCGCGCAGGGAGAGGGAAAGAGAGAAGAGGCTCGTCTTCGCTCCCTCTCCTTCTGGGAGAGGGCAGGGGAGAGGGCAAGCGCGACGCCAGGAGCTGAGTAGCTGCCATTGGTTTCTGCAAAGCCTGCAGCGCCTGTCATGCTTGTTTGTTCTGGTTGCCAGAAAATGGGGCAGCTTTCGGTGACGCGCTACATGGGCCAAAATGCCCAGACGTCAACGACACGAAACACGAGACATCCACATGATTTTTCAACGTCTTGCCTCCGGCCTGCTGGCCTCCGTGCTGCTGGCTTCGCTGGCTGCGGCACAAACCTTTCCGAGTAAACCCGTCAGGATCGTGGTGCCCTTCGGCGCCGGCGGCGTGGCCGACCTGACGGCACGCACGGTGGCGCAGAAGCTGGGCGAGTCGCTCGGCCAGCCGGTGGTCATCGAGAACAAACCCGGTGCCGGCGGCGTGGTGGCCGGCGACGCGGTGGCCAAGGCCGAGCCCGATGGCCACACACTGCTGCTGATGTCCAACGGCACGGCGGTCAGCGCGGGCCTGTTCAAGTCGTTGCCCTTCGACACCGCGCGCGATTTCGCACCGATCTCCACCCTGGGTTTCTTTGACATTGCCATCGTCACGCCGGCCGATTCGAAATTCAAGACCCTGGGCGAGCTGCTGGCGTTTGCCAAGGCCAACCCGGGCAAGCTCAACATTGGCACCATCAACGTCGGCAGCACGCAAAACCTGACGGCCGAGCTGTTCAAGATCAGTGCGGGCGCAGACCTGCAGATTGTTCCGTTCAATGGCACGCCGGCGGTGATCACAGCCCTGCGCGGCGGGCAGATTGATGCGGCAGTCGAAATCCTGGGGCCGGTGCTGCCGCAGATCAAGGCCAACGCTCTGCGCGCACTGGCCGTCACCGGCGAGAAACGCGCCGCCGTACTGCCCGACGTGCCAACCGCCAAGGAAAGCGGCCTGCCCGCCTTCGTGGCCTCCAGCTGGAACGCACTGGCCGCGCCGGCCAAAACCCCCAAGGACGTGATTGCCCGGCTGAACAGGGAAATCGCCGCTGCGGTCAATTCGCCGGACGTCAAAAAGAAACTGGCCGACCTGAACGTGGAAGCGCGCGCCAGCTCGCCCGAGCAGGCTGCCGAGTTGCTGGCCAGCGAAACCAAACGCTGGGGCGAGGTGATCACTCGCGCGAAAATTCCAACCCAGTAAACACCCAAATAACTGCAACCGCGTCACTGAAGGAGATTTGTTCGTGAAGTTTGAACACATGGGCATGGTGGGTTACGGCGAGGTCGGAAAAATTTTCACCGCCGGCCTCAAGGACAGGTTTTCAGGCAGCAGCGCCTGGGACCTCAAGTTCGAAGTACCAGCGCTGCGTGAGGAGCAGCTCGCACATGCGGCGCAGGCGGGCGTGGCGGCGTGTATCTCCATGGCCGAGCTGTGCGGATGTTCCGACCTGCTTGTTTCTGCCGTCACCGCGTCCAACACGCTGGCGGTGGCGCAGGCGGCCGCGCCCCACATCCGGCGCGGCGCGGTTTTCCTGGACCTCAACTCCGCGTCGCCTGGCACCAAGCAGCAGGCGGCGGCCCTGATCGATGCCGCGGGTGCGCACTATGTTGAAGCGGGTGTGATGACCTCGGTGCCGCCCTACGGCATTCGGGTGCCCATGCTGCTGGGCGGTGCGCGCGCGGCCGAGCTGGCTGCGGTGCTCGCGGCCTGGGGCATGGATGCGAAAGCGGTCAGCGAAAAACTGGGCGTGGCCAGCGCCATCAAGATGTGCCGCAGCGTGATGATCAAGGGCCTGGAGGCGCTGGTGATCGAGAGCTACACCACCGCCCGTGCCTACGGCGTGGAAGCGCATGTGCTGCCGACCCTGGCCGAAACCTTCCCCAGCATTGACTGGGAAAAGCAGGGCGCCTACTTCTTCAGCCGCGTGGTGCAGCACGGCCAGCGCCGCGCCGAGGAAATGCGCGAAGCCGCCCATACCGTGCACGAAGCCGGGCCGGGGTTTGATCCCTTCATGGCTTCGGCCATTGCCGACAAGCAGCAGTGGGTGGCCGACCAGGCCCGGGCTGGTCTCTTCAAGGGGATCGGCAAGGATGCCCGTTGGCAGGACTACGCGGACCGGCTGCTGGCACCTGCGCGCAAGGAGCCCTGATTCATCCGGTGTGTTGCTGTCAGGCGTAAGGCTTGAGAGCTTCCACCACCACCGCCTTGACGATGTCGATGGCCATTTTTTGCGTGTCGGTGCTGGCGCGGCGTGCAGAGCGCACCAGCATGAGCTCGCTCATGATGCGCGGCGAACGGATGCTGCGCAGGGTGAAGGGCGCCGGGTCTTCCACGTTGCTCAGCGTATAGCTTGGCAACACGGCGTGGCCCATGCCTTCCCTGACCAGGCTCAGGATGGCGTTCAGGCCGTCCACCTCCAGCGTGATTTGCGGCTTGCAGCCGATGCTGATCATTTCGCCCTCGACCAGAATGCGAAAGGCATTCGGCCGGCTGGGCAGGATCAGGGGCAGAGCGGCGACTTCGGCCAGGCTGATAGGCTGGCGCTTGCCCGTGCTGCCTTTTTTGGCAGCTGCGGTTTTGATGCTGCCCTTGCGTGAAATCAGTACCAGCTCTTCCGAATGCAGGCTGATGGTTTCCAGCTCGGGAGAACGGTCGGAGTTGTAGAGCACCGCCATGTCGAGGTTGCCCACACGCAGGCCCTCCAGCATCAGGATCGAAAAGCCCTCAGTCAGGGTCAGCTGGGCGTGCGGCAACTGCTGCCTGAAGGCCTGGGTCAGCGGCACGGTGATGAGTTTGGACAGGCTGGGCGGCAGGCCGATGGACACCCGGCCCGCCAGGCCACCGCGCACGGCGCCCAGCTCTTCGCGTGCTACTTCTACCTGGTGCAAAATGCCGCGCCCATGCTTGAGCAGCAGCTTGCCGGCTTCGGTGGGGATGGCGCCGCGCCCGGTGCGGGTCAGCAGGTTTTGCCGCAGCTCCACCTCCAGCAGCCGAACCTGGCGGCTGAGCGCCGGCTGGGCAATGTCGAGCGCGATGGAGGCGCGCGTGAAGCTGCCCAGTTCGGCCACGCGAACGAAGTATTCGAGTTGTTTGAGGTCCATGCTAGGGCCTGTTCACACTATTTATGCGAGTGCGAACATGGTTAAAACAGCGCCAATCTAGGCGCGCGACGACGCTCAGCCTGGGCGGCTGGGCTAGGAGCGCAACGACGAGTGGCGTTGTTTTAACCATATTCCCTTCGGGTTGCGATCAAAAAGGCCATGCGCAGTGTTGCAAAGCCTTGCCGGGCGTCGGCCCGGCTGCATTTTGCGCCTCGCGCATGACCTTTTTGACTCGCAACGCATCTTGCATAAATAGTGTGAACAGGCCCTAATTGAATAACCTTTGGCCTATTATGCCCAAGTGATATACCTGCTAGTCCGGGCTATGCCTTTCCACTGGACGCGGAAGGAATCAGAATCTCTTCATGCAAAGCGCCATTCCCGCCATCAAAGGCATTTCTTCCATGGCCACCCGCCAGGTGCTAGCCGAGTTGGTGGCCGGGTTCCAGCAGCAGGCTGGTTGTGCCGTCACCCTGGAGGCCGTGGGCGGCGTCGATGCCGCGAAGCGTGTGCAGGCCGGTGAGGTTTTTGACGTGGTGGTGTTGGCCTCTGAAGCGATTGACAAGCTCATTGCCGCTGGCCACCTCCAGGCGGGCAGCAAGGTAGACCTGGTCCGCTCCGGCGTCGCCGCCTGCGTGTGTGCTGGCGCGCCGCTGCCCGACATCAGTTCGGAAGACGCCGTGAAGCGCGCCGTGCTGGCCGCGCGCAGCATCAGTTACTCCACCGGGCCCAGCGGGGTTGCGCTGGCCAAACTGTTCGAACGCTGGGGCATTGCAGACGACATTGCGGGCCGCATGGTGCAGGCGCCGCCGGGTGTGCCCGTCGGCACCTTGGTGGCACGCGGCGAGGTTGAGCTGGGCTTCCAGCAACTGAGCGAGCTGCTGCATGTAGAGGGCATCACCGTGCTGGGCCCGCTGCCGCCGGCCATCCAGATCACCACCATCTTTTCCGCCGGCATTCATGCCAGCGTGCCGGCCGCCTCGCCGCAGTGGGAGCGAGTCCGCGCGATGCTGAACTACATGCACTCGCCACAAGCCGCTGAAGCGAAGCAGCGCCAGGGCATGGAGCCGGCCTGAACCGAACGCGACCACAACACGAACACAGGAGAAAACATGAGCCTCATCATTGACTGCCATGGTCACTACACCACGGCGCCCAAGGCGCTGGAGAACTGGCGCAACCAGCAGATCGCCGGCATCAAGGACCCGGCTGTCATGCCCAGGGTGGCCGATCTGAAGATCAGCGACGACGAACTGCGCGAGAGCATCGAGACCAACCAGCTCAAGCTGATGAAAGAGCGCGGCAGCGACATCACGCTGTTTTCGCCGCGCGCCAGTTTCATGGCACACCACATCGGCGACTTCAATGTCTCCAGCACCTGGGCCGCTATCTGCAATGAACTGTGCTTTCGCGTGAGCCAGCTCTTTCCCGACCACTTCGTGCCCGTCGCGATGTTGCCGCAGTCGCCGGGCGTTGATCCGAAAACCTGCATTCCTGAACTGGAGAAGTGCGTCAAGGAATACGGCAATGTCGGCATCAACCTCAACCCTGACCCGTCCGGCGGCCACTGGACCAGCCCGCCGCTGACCGACAAGCTCTGGTACCCGATCTACGAAAAGATGGTGGAGTACGACCTGCCGGCGATGATCCACGTCTCGACCTCCTGCAACCCGGCCTTTCACACCACCGGCGCGCATTACCTGAACGCCGACACCACGGCCTTCATGCAGCTGATTCAGGGCGATCTGTTCAAGGACTTCCCGACGCTGCGCTTTTTGATCCCGCATGGCGGCGGTGCGGTGCCTTACCACTGGGGCCGGTTTCGCGGCCTGGCGCAGGAGATGAAACGCCCACTGCTGAAAGACCATCTGCTGAACAACGTGTTCTTCGACACCTGCGTCTACCACCAGCCGGGCATCAACCTGCTCAACACGGTCATCCCGGTGAAAAACGTGCTGTTTGCCTCGGAGATGATTGGCGCGGTGCGCGGCATCGATCCGGAGACCGGCAACTACTACGACGACACCAAGCGCTACATCGAGGCTTCCACCATCCTGAGCGCCGACGACAAGCACCAAATTTACGAAGCCAACACGCGCCGCGTGTTCCCGCGCCTTGACGCGCTGCTCACCTCCAAAGGACTCTGACATGTTTGAACTTGGCGTTGTGTATCGCAACATCCAGCGCGCTGAGCGCGCAGCCACCGACCGCATGGCCAGCCTGGGTTCGGCCACCGTGCACGAGGCCATGGGCCGCGTCGGCCTGATGAAAACCTATATGCGGCCGATCTACCCCGGCGCGCAGATTTCCGGCACGGCCGTTACCGTCTTGCTGCAACCCGGCGACAACTGGATGATGCATGTGGCGGCTGAGCAGATTCAGCCCGGCGACATCGTGGTGGCAGCCTGCACCACCGACAACACCGACGGTTTTTTCGGCGACCTGCTGGCCAGCAGCTTCATGGCGCGTGGCGCGCGCGGCCTCATCATCGACGGCGGCTGCCGCGATGTGAAGACGCTGCAGGAGATGGGCTTCCCGGTGTGGAGCCGCGCCATCAGTTCCAAGGGCACGGTCAAGGCCACGCTGGGCTCGGTCAATATCCCGGTGGTTTGCGCGGGCATGAGTGTCAACCCGGGTGATGTCATCGTCGCCGATGACGATGGTGTGGTGGTGGTGCCGGCCGCGCTGGCGGCGAAGACTGCAGATGCCGCCGCTGCCCGCGAAGCCAACGAGGGCGAGAAGCGCGCCAAGCTGGCCTCCGGCATTCTGGGCCTGGACATGTACAACATGCGCGATCCGCTGGCCAAGCTGGGCCTGAAATATATTGACTAACCCCCCGAAGCGCCTTCGGCGCCTCCCCCAAGGGGGCAACACCAGCGGCCCGGCGAAGCCGGTTCCGCGGTGTTCCTGGCCAAGGCACCTCGTTGATAAGGTAATAAAGATGTCTCTTTCCAAGCCGGCAACCGGCGAATTCACCAAGACCCCTGGCTGGCTGGACTGGTACGACGGCCCGGCCAAACCCCGCTTTCAGCTGCCGCCCGGCAGCGTGGACGCGCACTGCCATGTTTTCGGTCCAGGCGCGCAGTTTCCCTATGCGCCCGAACGCAAATACACACCGTGTGATGCCTCCAAAGAGCAGTTGTTCGCACTGCGCGATCATCTGGGTTTTGACAAAAATGTGATCGTTCAGGCTACCTGCCACGGCAGCGACAACCGCGCACTGGTCGATGCCCTCCAACACTCGAACAACAAGGCACGCGGCGTGGCAACCGTCAAGCGCGACGTGTCCGATGCCGAGTTGCAGGACATGCATGCCGCCGGTGTGCGCGGCACGCGTTTCAACTTCGTCAAGCGGCTGGCCGATTTCACGCCGCGCGAGGTGCTGCTTGAAATTGCCAACCGCATTGCGCCGATGGGCTGGCATGTGGTGGTTTATTTCGAGGCGCAGGACCTGCCCGAGCTGTACGACTTTTTCACCGCTTTGCCGACAACGGTGGTGGTGGACCACATGGGCCGCCCGGACGTGAGCAAGCCGGTGGACGGCCCCGAGTTCGGGCTGTTTGTGAAGATGATGCGTGAGCACACCAACATCTGGAGCAAGGTCAGCTGCCCGGAACGCCTGAGCGTGTCCGGCCCGCCGGCCTTGAATGGCGAGCAGAACGCCTATCGCGACGTGGTGCCTTTTGCCCGGCGCCTGGTCGAGACTTTTCCGGACCGTGTGCTCTGGGGCACCGACTGGCCGCACCCCAACCTGAAAGACCACATGCCCGATGACGGCCTGCTGGTGGACTACATTCCGCACATTGCGAGGACCGCCGACTTGCAACGCAAGCTGCTGGTGGATAACCCCACCAGGCTGTACTGGGGCTGAGCCCGGCTATAAAAAACAGGAGACAAACCATGAACGTGTATATGCCTATTTTTCGATGGACACTGGCTGCCGCGGCCACCGCCGCGCTGCTTTCTGCCTGCAGCACCACGGGGCCAATGACCGGGTCAGTGAGCCTGGGAGCAGACCCCGCCGCTGCGTGCGCGCGCCTGGGTACCACCATTCCCGCCAGCGCCATCGGCCTGCCCAGCGGTGCAGCCAGCATCGACTCGGCCAGCCTGGCGCAGCCGGTAGCCCTGAGCGTGGCCGCTCGCGGCGCCACCCCTGCGGGGCGCATCACGCCGGCAACGCCCGCACATTGCCAGGTGCTGGGCCGCATTGCACCGCTGGACCCCAAAGCCCCGCCCATCCTGTTCCAGGTCAATTTGCCGCTGCAGTGGAACGGCCGCAGCGTGCAGTACGGTGGCGGCGGTTTCAACGGCACATTGATCAGCGGCCTGGGATTGATTCCCGCTGCGCGCTTTGACCAGCCCACGCCGCTGGCCCAGGGCTATGTCACTTACGGCACCGACTCCGGCCACCAGAATGCGCCGGGTGTGCTGCCGCAGGCCTTCGCGGCGAATGACGAGGCGCTGGTCAACTTCGCCCATGCCTCCTACAAGAAGGTGCGTGATGTGGCTGTGGCCCTGATGCAGCAGGCCTATGGCCGTGCACCGGCGAAGCTGTACTTCGTCGGCAGCTCGGAGGGTGGGCGCGAAGGCCTGACCATGGCCCAGCGTTATCCCAACGATTTCGACGGTATCTTCAGCCGCGTGCCGGTGATCAACTGGACGGCGCTGCAGTTCGCGGGCACGCGCAACGGCCTGGCCACCTTTGGCGAAGGCTGGATGCGGCCCGCCCAGGTCAAGCTGGTGCACGATGCTGTGCTGGCTTCGTGCGACGCGGCAGACGGCCTGGCCGATGGTGTGGTGTCCGACTTCGCGGGTTGCCGCACGCGCTTCGATGTGACGAAGCTGCGCTGCGCCGCCGGGCAGGGTGGTGATGGCTGCCTCAACGATGCCCAGGTGCGCGCTGTGCAGACGCTGCATTCGCCTTACCGCATGCCGTTTGCGCTGGCCCATGGTGTGGTGGAATATCCCGGCTGGGGTGTCTCCGGCGAGGCAACGCCAGCTTTCGGTCCCACCGGCGGCTGGAATGCCTGGTGGCTGGGCACCAGCCCCCCGGCGCAGCCGCCGCAGCCGACCAACGGCATTGCGTGGTTCTACGGCAGCGGCGCCGTCCAGCATTTTTACGCGCGTGATCCTGCCTTCGACGTGCGCAACTTCAGGCCCGAGAACTTCGCCGCACGCATAGCGCAGATCTCCGAATTGATGGACTCGACCAACCCCGACCTGACCGCCTTCAGCGCCCGCGGCGGCAAGCTGATGCTGCTGGAGAACATGGCTGACTACGCACAGAGCCCCTACGTCGGCGTTCGTTACTATGAATCGGTGGTCGCGCGCATGGGGCAGGGCAGTGTGGACCGCTTCTTCAAGTTCTACACTGCACCGGGTGTAGACCACGTGGGCAGCGGTGGGCCGGCCCATGCGGACATCCTGCCGGCACTGGTCGCATGGGTTGAGCGTGGCCAGGCGCCGGCCGGGCTGCAGCTGCTTGAGCAGCCGGTGGTGCAACCGTTCACGGTGGCCCGTGCCCGTCCGCTCTGCGAATGGCCGCTGTGGCCGCGCTACCGCGGTGGCGATGCGGCCCAGGCCGCGAGTTTCGTATGCAGCAAATGACAGGAGGCAGTTATGCCACTCGATAAACCTTATCTCGATGTTCCCGGTACCACCATTTTTGACGCCGAGCAGTCGCGCCTGGGTTATCACCTGAACCAGTTCTGCATGTCGCTCATGAAGGCGGACAACCGCGCGCGCTTCAAGGCCGATGAACGCGCCTACCTTGATGAATGGCCGATGAGCGAAGAGCAGAAGCAGGCGGTGTTGGCACGCGACCTGAACCGCTGCATCAAGGCCGGCGGCAACATTTATTTTCTGGCCAAGATAGGCGCGACCGACGGAAAAAGCTTTCAGCAAATGGCAGGCAGCATGACCGGGATGACCGAAGAGGAATACCGCGACATGATGATTGGCGGCGGACGCTCCGCCGAAGGCAACCGCGTGGTCGGCGAAGACGGGACCGCGCAGGCCCACCGCCAGCCGCAAGGCAAAGCCGGCGCAACACGGAACTCATGAACATGGCAAAAATTACCGCATCCGTTTACACCTCGCACGTGCCCGCCATTGGCGCCGCACTGGACCTCGGAAAAAGCGGCGAGCCCTATTGGCAGCCCGTGTTCAAGGGTTATGACTTCTCCAAAAAATGGCTGGCAGAGAACAGGCCCGACGTGATTTTCCTGGTCTACAACGACCACGCCACGGCCTTCAGCCTGGAGATGATTCCGACCTTTGCGATTGGTTGCGCCGAGTCTTTCACGCCGGCCGACGAGGGCTGGGGCCCACGGCCCGTGCCCGTGGTGCAGGGGCACCCTGAGCTGGCCGCCCACATCGCACAGTCGGTGATCCAGCAGGACTTTGACCTGACCATCGTCAACAAGATGGATGTGGACCACGGCCTGACCGTCCCGTTGTCGCTGATGTGCGGCCAGCCGCAAGCCTGGCCTTGCCCGGTGATTCCGTTTGCCGTCAACGTGGTGCAGTACCCGGTGCCGTCCGGACGGCGCTGCTTCGAGCTGGGCAAGGCCATCCGCAAGGCGGTGGAGAGTTTTGACAAGCCGCTGAAGGTGCAGATCTGGGGCACGGGCGGCATGAGCCACCAGCTGCAGGGACCGCGCGCCGGCCTGATCAACAAGGAGTTTGACAACGCCTTCCTCGACCAGCTGATCGCCGACCCGGAAGGCCTGGCTGGCAAGCCGCACATCGACTATGTGCGCGAAGCCGGTTCTGAAGGCATTGAACTTGTGATGTGGCTGATCGCCCGCGGCGCCATGGCTGACCTGGCCGGCGGCCTCGCGCCCAAGGTCGCCCACCGCTTTTACCATGTGCCCGCCAGCAATACGGCGGTGGGCCATCTGATTCTGGAAAACCAGTAACACCCCCGTTCGGGCTGAGCTTGTTGAACCCTGACCCTTCGACGGGCTCAGGGCGAACGGACCTCAAGGAGAGTACCCATGACCAAAACCATCAAAGTTGCCCTGGCAGGTGCCGGCGCTTTCGGCATCAAGCACCTCGATGGCATCAAGAACATCGAAGGTGTTGAAGTTGTTTCACTGGTCAGCCGCGAGCTGGAAAAGACGAAAGAAGTTGCCGCCAAATATGGCATCGCCCATGTCAGCACCGAGCTGGCCGACAGCCTGGCGCTCAAGGAAGTCGATGCCGTCATCTTGTGCACGCCGACGCAGATGCATGCCGAGCAAAGTATTGCCTGCATGAAAGCCGGCAAACATGTGCAGGTGGAAATCCCTCTGGCCGATACGCTGAAGGGCGCTCAAGAAGTGGTCGCCCTGCAAAAGCAGACCGGCCTGGTCGCCATGTGTGGCCACACGCGCCGCTTCAACCCCAGCCACCAGTACGTGCACAAGGAAATTTCGGCGGGCAGATTCAACATCCAGCAGATGGATGTGCAGACCTACTTCTTTCGCCGCAGCAACATGAACGCGCTGGGCCAGCCGCGCAGCTGGACCGACCACCTGCTGTGGCACCACGCCGCGCACACGGTGGACCTGTTTGCCTACCAGTGCGGCAGCCCCATTGTGAAAGCCAATGCCATCCAGGGGCCGATTCACCCGGCGCTGGGCATCGCCATGGACATGAGCATCCAGCTCAAGGCGGCCAATGGCGCGATCTGCACCTTGAGCCTGTCCTTCAACAACGACGGCCCACTGGGTACCTTCTTCCGCTACATCGGTGACAGCGCTACTTACCTCGCGCGTTACGACGATCTGTTCAACGGCAAGGAAGAAAAAATCGACGTCAGCAAGGTCGATGTGTCCATGAACGGCATCGAGCTGCAGGACCGCGAATTTTTCGCTGCCATTCGCGAAGGCCGCGAGCCGAACAGCAGCGTGGCCAAGGTGTTGCCGTGTTACGAGGTGCTGCATCAGCTGGAACAGCAGCTCAAGTAGGGCGTTTATAATTGCGGCTCAGGCGCTGAGGGGCGCCTGCCCGCACAAGAGGCTCTCACCCTCCTTCAATTTTTTTTAAACCTGACAGATCACGGGTTCGTTGGCCAAGCGCGGGATTGGCCTACAACGCACCCAGGAGTCTTGTCATGGCATCTATCCCTTCCTTTTCCCATGTTTGCGCGCCGGCTCCTGCCGGCCGCACCCGCAGTGAGCTGAAAAAGCACTACCGGGAAACCCCGCCGTCCATGGGCGTCTACGCCATCCGCAGCCTGTCCAGTGGCCGCGTGATCGTGGAGGCCAGCATGAATGTGCACGCGGCGATGAACCGTACCCGCTTCGAGCTGGATCACAAGTCACACCGCGACAAACAACTGCAACAGGACTGGCTGGCATTCGGCTCAGACAACTGCCGCTTTGAAGTCATCGACCTCGTCAAGCGGCGAGAGGATCCGGCTTTCGACTACAAGGCGGAATTGGCCAGTTTGCTAACGATGTGGCGCGAGGAGCTGGGCGTATGAAATCCAGTGCACTTGACGATTGTTTGCGGGTCAGCCTGGCTCACGCCAGCCTCACACTGAAACTGGACGATATTCTGGGCACCTTTCATGGCATGAGCCTGGGCGATTTCATTCTGCTGCGCTTGTTGTCAGAGGCCGAAGGCGGGCGTTTGTCGCTGGCCGGCCTGGTACGGCCCCTGGGCGTGCGTATGTCGGCCGTGCTCCGGCAGCTTGCGCCTCTGGAGAAGACCGGCTATCTCCAGCGGGAGCCCGGGCGTATGGTGGTTCTGCGGCCAGCCGGACGGGCACAGGTGACTGAGGCTGCAGTTACCGCCGAGGATATTTGCCTGGGCGCGCTCGCGGGTGTGGATGCCGCGGCACGGGAGAGTTTGAAGACCGTGTTGTCGCACCTGTGCCGTAGCAGCGCGCTGGAGCTCACGTGACCGCGCTGCTCGACGAATTGAAGACACGTGCGCGGCTTAGGCTCAATGCAGCCCGGCGGGAGGAAGCGGGCGCTGCCGACGTGCGCCTGCGCCACTGCCTGAACCAGGTCGCGCGCGAGGTGGGCTTTGTCCACTGGGAACACGCGCGGGCCGTGCTGGGAGGCGCGGCGGTGCGGGAGGATGACATGGGAACGTTCTGGCACGCGCCGCGGACCGGTATTTTGCTGAATCTGTGGCTGGCAAAGTACGAAGAAGCGCAGGCAGCTTTGGAGGCAGACCCACGGGCGTTCCTGCTGCCGTACCGCCGCCAGTTCATGGTCGTTCAGGCAGATTTCATCCAGGAGCTGGGTGTGGATGCCAGCCATCCCGCATGGGCTGAAACCGCACATGACCTTGTGGCCGCTTATGGTGGCAGTGCCTGGCTGGCACTGGCGGGCCAGCGGCTGAAAGCGCCCCGGGACAGCTTTATTTCCAGTTAAGCTTGCGTGATGCAAGAGCGAACCATAGGCCCTTTTCACGTTTCAGCCATTGGCCTGGGCTGCATGAACCTGAGCCATGCCTATGGCACACCGCCATCGGCAGAACAGGGCGAGCGCGTGTTGCTTGCCGCGCTTGATGCCGGCGTCACCTTGTTCGACACGGCCGCGCTCTACGGCTTCGGCGCCAACGAAACCCTGGTCGGCAAGGTCCTGTCCGGGCACCGCAGCCGCTTCACGCTGGCCAGCAAGGGCGGCATGGCGGGGGTGCAGTTTGAGGATGGCGTCAAACGTGTCATCGATGGCCGGCCTGAGGCCATTCGCAAAAACTGCGAAGACAGTCTCAAGCGCTTGCAGACCGATGTGATCGACCTGTATTACCTGCATCGCTGGGACAAGAAGGTGCCGATTGAAGACAGCGTGGGCGCGATGGCCGAGCTGGTGCGCGCGGGCAAGGTGCGCAGCATCGGCCTGTCCGAGGTGTCGGCCACAACCTTGCGCAAGGCCCATGCAGTGCATCCGATTGCAGCGGTGCAGACGGAGTATTCGCTGTGGACACGCAACCCTGAGATTGCCGTGCTCGAAGCCTGCCGTG
The DNA here is from genome assembly GCF_039930745.1 of Polaromonas sp. Lineage (GTDB taxonomy): Bacteria > Pseudomonadota > Gammaproteobacteria > Burkholderiales > Burkholderiaceae_C > Polaromonas. Next base: position 36,291 of record NZ_JBDTTH010000026.1, read on the forward strand.
AACTGGGCACGGCCTTTGTGGCCTTCAGTCCGGTCGCGCGCGGGTTTTTGTGCGACGCCATTCATGACGTGAGCACGCTCCAGCCCAAGGACATCCGCAGCACCATGCCGCGTTTTTCGCTCGACAACTATGCGGCCAACCTGAAGCTGCTGCCGCCCTACAAGGCGCTCGCCGAAGAAGCGGGTTGCACGCCCGCTCAGCTGGCATTGGCCTGGCTGCTGCACAAGGCGCCGCACATCATTCCGATCCCCGGTACCGGCAGTGTGGACCACCTGCAGGACGACTTGGGTGCGGCGAATGTGCGGCTGGATGCCGGTTTGATCGCACAGGTGGAGGCACTCATCAACCAGCGCACCGTCACCGGCCACCGCTACAGCGCCCAGAGCGCCAGCGAAGTCGACACCGAGGAATTTTCCGCCTGATTTGGCCGGGCGTCTCGATCGCTATATTATTAATAGCTGAAAGCCCCCGCCAGATAAGGGCTAGAGGCCTAAAAGACTTGTAATTTCATGAAAAAAACCGCAACCCGTCAAACGGGATGCGGCTTTTTTGTGACTGGGCCCTTGTGGCCCTGAGTCTTACAGCGTGTCGATGAAGCTGCGCAGCTTGTCCGAACGCGAAGGGTGCTTGAGTTTGCGCAGCGCCTTGGCTTCGATCTGGCGGATGCGCTCACGCGTCACGTCGAACTGCTTGCCGACTTCTTCCAGCGTGTGGTCGGTGGACATCTCGATACCGAAACGCATGCGCAGCACTTTCGCTTCGCGTGGCGTCAGGCTGTCGAGGATGTCTTTCACCACATCGCGCAGGCCGGCCTGCATCGCTGCTTCCAGCGGTGCGGTGTTGGCGCTGTCCTCGATGAAGTCGCCGAGGTGGGAATCGTCGTCGTCGCCGATTGGTGTTTCCATCGAGATCGGCTCTTTGGCGATCTTCATGATCTTGCGGATCTTGTCCTCGGGAATCTCCATCTTCTCGGCCAGGATGCTGGCGTCGGGCTCGAAGCCGAACTCCTGCAAGTGCTGGCGCGACAGGCGGTTCATTTTGTTGATGGTTTCGATCATGTGCACCGGGATACGGATGGTGCGCGCCTGGTCGGCGATAGAACGCGTGATGGCTTGGCGGATCCACCACGTGGCATAGGTCGAGAATTTGTAGCCGCGGCGGTATTCGAACTTGTCCACGGCCTTCATCAAACCGATGTTGCCTTCCTGGATCAAATCCAGGAACTGCAGGCCGCGGTTGGTGTATTTCTTCGCGATCGAGATCACCAGGCGCAAGTTGGCCTCGATCATTTCTTTCTTGGCGTCGCGCGAGTTGGTCTCGCCTTCGTTCATGCGCTTGTTGATGTCTTTCAACTGGCCGAGCGGAACCACCACGCGGGCCTGCACTTCACCGAGCTTGGTCTGCAGTTCCTGGATGGGCGGAATGTTGCGCGCCATGATGACGGACCAGGGCTTGCCGGACGCGACCTGTTTCTCGACCCATTTCAGGTTCAGCAGGTTGGGCGGGAAGTCCTTGATGAAGACTTCCTGCGGCATGCCGCATTTCTCGACGATGATGCGGCGCAGCTCGCGCTCTTTCTTGCGTACGTCCAGCACCTGGCCGCGCAACAGGTCGCACAGCTTTTCAATCGTCTTGGCGGTGAAACGCACGGTCATGAGCTCGTCGCTCAGGGCCTTCTGCGCTTTCGTGTAAGCCGGTGTGCCCCAGCCTTCCTTGTCGTAGGTCTTGTGGACTTTTTCGAACAGGGAGGCGATGGTGTCGAAGCGGCTCAGCGCTTCCTTTTTCAGTTCTTCGAGTTTTTTGGTCAGCGCCTTGGAGCCGCCCTTGCCGTCGTCGTCGTCTTCCTCGTCAAACTCGTCAAAGTCTTCCTCGGCCACGTAATCGTCGGCTTCGTTGGGGTTGGAAAAGCCGTCGACCACGGTGGAGATGACGATCTTGCCTTCGCGGATGTCTTCACCCAGGCGCAGGATTTCGGCAATGGTGGCCGGGCTTTCAGAGATGGCTTCCATCATCTTCATCAAGCCGCCTTCGATACGCTTGGCGATTTCAATTTCGCCTTCGCGCGTCAGCAGCTCGACCGTGCCCATTTCGCGCATGTACATGCGGACCGGGTCGGTGGTGCGGCCGAACTCGCTGTCCACGGTGGACAGCGCCGCTTCGGCGGCTTCTTCGGCTTCTTCTTCGCTGGAGCCGGCCGGCGCATTGGCGGTGATCAGCAGGGTTTCGGCGTCAGGCGTCTGTTCGTAAACGGCAACGCCCAGATCGTTCAGGGTAACAATGACGGCCTCAAGCGTTTCCGCGTCAATCAGCTTGTCGGGCAGGTGATCGGAAATTTCGCCGTGGGTCAGGTAACCGCGGGTCTTGCCGAGCTTGATCAAAGCCTTCAGGCGTGCGCGGCGCTTGGCCATGTCTTCTTCGGACAGCACGGTTTCGTCCAGGCCGAACTCTTTCATCAAGGCGCGTTCCTTGGCCTTGCTGATTTTCATGCGCAGTGGTTTGACCTTCTCGGTCGTTTCCGCTACCGGTTCGCCAACCAGGTCGTCTTCGATGTCGGACATGTCCTCGTCAACATCGCCCTTGATGGCGACTTTCGGCTTGCGGCCGCGCTTGGCGCCGCCGGCTTCCACAGCTGCGGCCGGGTTTTTCGGCGGGCGGCCGGGTTTCTTTTTCACGGGCACATCGGTGCCGGCTGTGGTCGGGGTGACCTTCAGCTCGGCTTCTTTTTTGGCAGCGGGTTTGGCGGTGGAGGCGGGGGACTTTGTCGGCACGGATGACACTTTCTTGGCTGGCTTTTCGGATTTCGGGGGAGCTTTGGGGACTGCGGTCTTTTTGCCGGGAACTGCTGTGGATATGGCGGTTTTTCGGGGTTTTTCAAGCTTGCTGGCAGCCTTCTTGACGGGCGGTCGGGCTGCAGGTTTGGCTGCGGCTTTGGACTTGGGCACGGCTTTGGCGGACTTGCTGGGCTTTTGAGCAGGCATGGCGAACTCCCGATGTAAAACTTCCTTCAACAGACTGGGTCCTGGGCACCTGACGGGGGTCAGGACGCAGGCACAAAAAATGCCCGCGCCGGATGGCTGGGCATTTACAGGCAAGTTGTTTGGGCGAACATTTGGTGTGCAGTCCTTGCGGGGAAGTTGCCCTTCAACCTGTGAGGTCCCGTTCTTGCGGGGGGCTGGTGCCGGAGGTGCTGCTGTCGCGCTTGCCGTAGCGGAAAATCGGATTATACCCTGTTGCCTCATTTTTGGGCAGAAAAAACAAGAGAAATTCAGCTTGTTTTCAGGAGGGCGGAAAGCTCTTCGTAACGCTGTCTGGCGGAAGGGTCGGTCATGACGCGGGGCAGCAAATCAACCATTTCCTGCTGGCGTTTGAGCTTGAGGAGCTGGTCCAGGATGCTGCGGACCTCGTTCCAGTCGCATTCGATACCTTCGGGAAGCTGGGCGATCTGGTCAATCGCGTGTTTCTCGTGCGGGTGCTCGCGCAGGCCCTCGCGCAGGGCTGCCCAGGGCTGCGGGCCGTGTTCATGCAGCTGGCTCTCCAGCCAGACAAACAGCGGGCCGTGCGGGGCCGGCAGTTCGCACAGCAGCACGTGTTCCTCGCCGCTGAGCTTGTCCCAGCTTTGCGGGTCGGTCAGCATCAGGCGCAGCACGCGGTCCTCGCGGCTGGCGGGCAGCACCCGGCCGGCAATCCGCCGCGCCGGGCGGCTGCGGCTAGTGCTGGCCGGTCCGGCCAGCGCGGGCAGTGAAGCGGCATAGGCCCCCTCGTCGTGCAGGTCGGCAAAGTTGCCGGAAAAGTCCTCGAAATGCGGGGCGCCGCCCGACATTTCAGGTGTTTTTGGCCGCTGGCCCTTGCTGGACGGGCGCGAGCCGCTATTGTTTTTGTAGCCTCCGGCGCTTGCGGCCGGCTGCCAGATCTGCAGCAGTTCGCGGCTGTCGATCAGCACCTGGTCGGCGATCTCGGCCAGCAATTGACGCTTGAGCGTGCCGTCGGGCAGCAGGCTCCATAGCGGGCGCGCATTGCTGGCCATGTGGGCCCGGCCTTCGGCGGTGTCCAGGTCGCAGCCTTCGGCGGCGGCTTCGAGCATGAATTTGCTCAGCGGCACAGCCTTGGCGACATAGGCGGCAAAACCTTCCTGGCCATGTTCCCGTATGTAGCTGTCGGGGTCGTGTTCCTGGGGCAGGAACAGGAACTTGACGGTGCGCACATCGGTGGCAAAGGGCAGGGCGGCGTCCAGCGCCTTGCGGGCGGCGCGGCGGCCGGCGCTGTCGCCGTCGAAGCTGAACACCACGGACTCGGTGAAGCGGAACAGCTTTTGCACATGGTCGGGCGTACAGGCGGTGCCCAAGGTGGCCACCGCATTGGCAAAACCGAGCTGGGCCAGCGCCACCACGTCCATGTAGCCTTCGGTGACCAGCGCGTAGCCGTGTTCGCGCAGGGCGGTGCGCGCCTCGAACAGGCCGTAGAGCTCGCGACCCTTGCTGAACACCGGGGTTTCAGGTGAGTTCAGGTACTTGGGTTTTTCGTCGCCCAGCACGCGCCCGCCAAAGCCGATGCATTCGCCCTTGACGTTGCGGATGGGAAACATGATGCGGTCGCGGAAGCGGTCGTAACGCTTGGCTTCGCCCTGTGCATTTTCCTCGCCCGGCTCGCCGGTGATGACCAGGCCGCTTTCCACCAACAGCGCGTCGTTGTAGTCGGGGAACACACTGGCCAAGGCGCGCCAACCTTCGGGCGCATAACCCAGGCCGAAGGTTTTGGCGATCTCACCCGACAGGCCGCGTCCCTTGAGGTAGTCGATGGCACGCGGTGCGCTGCGCAGATGCTTGATGTAAGCGATGCCGGCTTTTTCCAGCACGCTGGTCAGGGTGGCCTGCTGCTCACGCGCCTGGGCGGCACGGGCGCGTTCCTGCGGCGAGACGTCGTCTTCGGGCACCTGCAGGCCGTATTGCTGGGCCAGATCTTTCACGGCTTCGACAAAGGTCATGCCGCCGTGCTCCATCAGGAAGCTGATGGCATTGCCGTTTTTTCCGCAGCCGAAGCAGTGGTAGAACTGCTTGGACGGACTGACGCTGAAGGATGGGGATTTTTCGCCGTGGAAGGGGCAAAGCCCCATGAAATTGGCCCCGCCTTTTTTGAGCTGCACATAACGCCCGACGATGTCCACCACGTCGGCGCGCGCTAAAAGCTCCTGGATAAACGATTGGGGAATGGCCACGGTTGTATTGTGCCTTCCCGTCCCTGCGGGCGTCCCGCTCCGGGCTGCAGGCGCCACTTTCTGCGGCTACCATGGCTCATGCAGATTCTCAGCCACCAGGCCGCCCATGTGATGGCCAACCCGGCGGCCTTCGCCTGGCGGGTACTCAAGGGCTTTCGTGCCAACCAGGGCCTGTTGCTGGCCGGCGCGGTCGCCTACTACGCGCTGCTGTCGATTGTTCCGCTGCTGATCCTGGCCGTGATCGCGCTGTCGCATGTGATCGACCAGGCCGAGCTGCTGCAGACCTTGGGCCGCTACCTGGAGTGGCTGATGCCGATGCAGTCGCGTGCGGTGGTTGCCGAGCTTGCGACCTTTCTTGAACACCGTGACGTCGTCGGCTGGGTGCTGCTTGCCACCATGCTGTTTTTCAGCTCGCTCGCCTTCACGGTACTGGAAAACGCCATGTCTGTGATCTTTTTGCACCGCATTGCCGTGCGGCGCCGGCGCTTCATTGTCTCGGCGCTGCTGCCTTACTGTTACATCGTCAGCCTGGGCGCCGGGCTGCTGGTCGTGACGCTGGTTTCGGGCGGGTTGCGTGCCATGGGCGAAGAAAGCGTGGACGTGCTGGGCCGCGAATGGTCGCTCAGCGGCGTGTCGGGACTGCTGCTGTACCTGCTGGGGCTCGCCGGTGAGATATTCCTGCTGACTTCGGTCTACATGGTGATGCCGGTCGGCAAGCTGTCCTGGCGGCACGCGCTGTTGGGCGGCGTCACGGCAGCGCTGCTGTGGGAAATCACACGCCACCTGCTGGTCTGGTACTTCAACACGCTGTCGCAGGTCAATGTGGTTTACGGCTCCCTGACCACCGCCATCGTGGTGCTGCTCAGCCTGGAGATCGCGGCGACCCTGCTGCTGCTGGGCGCGCAGGTGATCTCGGAGTACGAGCGCATCGACAAGCCGCCGGAAGAAGGGCCGGCCAATCCGCTGCGTGTGGAGGGCATCGAGCCCGGCAAATCATTGCTATCTGATTGATAGCTGCCTGCGCCCGGTGGATAAGGGATACAGCCCGATTTTATGCATTAACGGCGGCTCAGTCGCCCATCACCACGCCTTCACGACGCGGCGCCGCCCAGCAGCGAGTCTCCTGCCTAATTAAAAAGTTGACACATGTAGTTACTTATTGTGTCATATTGTTACCGCCGGTGAATTGATCTAAACGCGCTTTAATACCGACGTACTACCTAATCAAGGAGACTTCATGAAAAAGTTATTCCTCATTTGCATCCTTGCCCTGCAGGTGCCGCCTGTGCTGGCTGGTGACGAAGGTGTCACCGCAACCGAAATCAAGCTGGGCGCCTCGGTGGTTCTCAGTGGCCCACTCGGAGCGCAAACTCGGGAATTTGGAGCAGGATCGCGGCTTTACTTTGATGCGGTGAATGAGCAAGGCGGCGTCTACGGCCGCAAGATCAGCTACCTCACGATTGATGACGCCTTTGATGTGCCCCGATCGGTCGAAAATACTAAAAAGCTGATTGCGGAAGAAAAGGTATTTCTCATCTACAACAACTCTGGCACTGGCCATACGGCCGCGATTCTTCCGCTGTTGGAGGCGTCCCGGACGATTGTTTTCGGCCCCATCACGGGGGCGTCGATGTTTCGAGACAAGTTCAACCGATATCTTTTTCACGTCCGCGCGAGTTACGCGAACGAGGCCCGCCGTATCGTCAGCCAGTTAAAGCAGATAGGAATCACGAAGGTGGTGGCCTTCTACCAGGACGACACTTTCGGCAAGACATTGCTTAGTGAAATTCGCAAGGCCGCCACTCAGGAGAGCCTGCAATTGGCCGGCGAGGTCAAGGTTGATCCGAAGCAACCCGACTTCAAAGCAGCGGCCTTGGAGACTGAGAAATGGCAACCCCAGGCTGTGATCATGGGCACCGGCGGCGCCACTTTCCCGGCATTCGTCAAAGCCGTCCGGCAGACATCGGCGCGGCCAATTTATTATGGCTTTTCCACGTCAAGCCTGGATGTGATCAACAAGGAGTTAGGTTCTGAAGCCAGGGGGATCGTATTGGCGCAAATCATGCCGTCGCTCAAGAGCGAGTCCGTTCCGGTGGTGACCGAGTACATGGCGTTGCTGCGCAAGAAGTCGCCGGGCGCGCAGCCATCCACATTCCGGTTCGAGGGCTTCGTGCATGCAAAACTTTTAGTCGAAGGTCTCCAGCGCGGGGGGCGCAACCTGACTACAGAATCCTTTATCAAGGGAATGGAAGCAGCTGGCGAAATCAATTACGGCCGATTTACTGCTCGGTATACCCCTGAGGCGCACAACGGTTCGTCGTATGTGGAATTGGCCATCATCGATGCAGAAGGTCAATTGCGTTACTAGACGGCATGCCACGCGAGACTCACGCGCTGCGCTACCGCGTGCAGGTGTGCTCGTCAATGAGGTGAGGGGGCACGTCCGGCGTTACGCCATATAAAAAGTGGCGAGCTTGGCTCTTGCTTGCCTACAGCATCCATCCCGCCCTGCGCCTGCTCAGACGCGGGTCGAATTGCATCTTCTGCATGTGCGGCAACCGCGCGATGCCGATGGTCAGCTGCGACAGCGTGTAGCCGTCGGGACGGGCCTGCATCAGCTCGTTGGGGCCCAGCATGCCGCTGGCGCCGGCCTTGTTCTCCACCACCATCGAGCCGCCCAGTACCTTGCCGGCGCTCTCGGCCAGCGAGCACATCCCCGCATCGGTGGTGGCACCGACCGGCCACGGGCGGATGAGCTTGATGGGGCGGGTCGGGTAGGCCGCGCCTGGACCAGCGAGGGCAGGTCAATGGCCGCCGAGAGTGCGGGGGCGGTGTGCTGAATGCGGATTAACCATGGCGCGCGCCTGTATCGCGGAACAACCCCACTCGGCGCGCGGGCGGCGGCATACTCGCCGCATGTCTGTCCTCGGTCCCCAGGGCGCCCATGTTCTGGCCAACCCGGGCGCCTTCGCCTGGCGCGTCCTCAAGGGTTTCAAGGCCAACCAGGGCCTGCTGCTGGCAGGAGCCGTGGCCTGTACGCCTTGCTTTCCATCGTTCCGCTGCTGATCCTGATGGCGATTGCGCTGTCGCACGTGATTGACCAGTCGGCTCTTCTGGAAGCACTGGGCCGCTACATCGGCTGGCTGGCGCCGGGGCAATCTGATTTCATTGTTGCCGAACTGGCGACCTTCCTGGAGCACCGCGACGTCGTCGGCTGGGTGCTGCTGGCCACCATGCTGTTTTTCAGCTTGCTGGCTTTCACGGTGCTCGAAAACGCCATGTCGGTGATCTTTCTGCACCGTGTGGCCATACGGCGCCGCCACTTTCTGGTTTCGGCCGTGCTGCCGTATTGCTACATCCTGTGTCTCAGCGTGGGCCTTCTGCTGGTCACGCTGGTGTCGGGCAGCTTCGAGGCGCTGGGCGACCACAGCCTGGAGTTCCCGGGCCACAGCTGGTCGCTCAGCGGTTTTCAGGCGTGCTCCTTTACCTGCTGGGCCTGGCCGGTGAAATTTTGCTGCTGACTTCGATGTACATGGTGATGCCCGTCGGCAAGCTCTCGATGCGCCACGCGCTGATAGGCGGCATCACCGCCGCGCTGCTCTGGGAGGTGATGCGCCATCTGCTGGTCTGGTACTTTGGCACGCTGTCACAGTTGGGCCTGGTGTACGGCTCCCTGACGACGGCGATAGTGGTGCTGCTGAGCCTGGAGCTTGCCGCCACGCTGCTGTTGCTGGGCGCGCAGGTGATCTCGGAGTACGAGCGCATCGGTACGGCAAAACAGGACGCGCCGGCCGCGCCGATGCGGACGGACTAGCCGACGCTGATATGCCGGCCAACCAGGTATGCTATTAAAAAAGTAGCTGCTTGCGCCCGTGGAATAAGGGCGCAGACCACTTTTTACTCTCAGTCTCCCATCACCACGCCTTCACGGCGTGGATCTGCGCCGCCCAGCCACAGGAGCTGGCCGTGCGCCTGACCGCGCGTGATGGCCTGCAGGCCGCTGGTCATGTTCATCTCGCGCACTTCGGCGCCGCGCGCTTTCAATGCTTCCACCGTGGCGGGGGCAAAGCGTTTTTCTTCGAGCAGGCTGGGGCCGTTGAGCGAGCCGAAGTTGGGCAGGTTGATGGCTTGCTGCGGCATCAGGCCCCAGTTGAGCACGCCGTACAGGGTTTTGGCGGTGTAGTGGATGATCAGCGCACCACCGGGGCTGCCGCCGCTCATCACCAACTGGCCGGTGGCCTTGTCAAACACCAGCGTGGGCGCCATGGATGAGCGCGGCCGCTTGCCGGGCTGCACGCGGTTGGCCACCGGGGCGCCGCTGGCGTCCGTCGGCGCGAAGCTGAAGTCGGTCAGCTCGTTATTGAGCAGGAAACCGTTGACCATCTGGCGCGCGCCGAAGGCGTCTTCGATCGTGGTGGTCATCGCAATCGCGTTGCCATAAGCGTCCACGATGCTGATGTGCGAGGTGCCGTACTCGGGCTGGTCCGCCATGGGCGCGTAGGCGCTTTTCACTCCGCCCGGTGTGCCGGGTTTGGCGACTTTCATGCTCTGGCCGCCCGGCTGGTGCGTGATCAGTTTTGCGCGGTCGGCGAGGTAGGCGGGCGCCAGCAGGCTCATCCAGTCGCCGCCGGGTGCCTGCACAAAGTCCGGGTCGCCCAGGTATTGCGCACGGTCGGCAAAGGCCAGGCGTGAGGCTTCGGTGTAAAGGTGCAACCAGTCGGCCGATGGGGTGGGTGCGGGGGTAGTTCCGTCGCCGCCGGTGCCGGTGACCAGGCCCAGAGTTGATGCGGACGTGTAGTTGAGCATCCCCAGAATCTGCCCGACCGCAATCGCGCCCGAGCTGGGCGGCGGCATGCCGCAGATGCGGTAATCGCGTGCCTGAGCCCGGTAGTCGTGGCAGATCGGCTCGCGCTTTTTGGCCTGGTAGCCGGCCAGGTCGGCCAGGCTGAGTTTGCCGGGGTTGGTGGGGTGGCCTTGCACCTTGGTCACGATGGCCTGGGCGACCTCGCCTTCCAGCAGGGCTTTGGAGCCGCCAGCCGCTATTTTTTTCAGCACATCAGCCAGCGGCTGGTTGCGCAGCGTGCTGCCCACGTCCAGCGGTTCACCGTTGGGCTTGTAGAAGTAGGCAAGGGCGACAGGGTCTTTTTTCAGATGCTGCTCGGTCTTGAGCAAGGTCGCCAGGCGTGCGCTGACCTTGAAGCCGCCTTCGGCCAGTGTGATCGCCGGCACGAAGAGTTGTGCCCAGGGGAGTTTGCCGTACTCTTTGTGCGCCATCTCCAGCATGCGCACCGTGCCCGGCACGCCGACCGAGCGGCCACCGACCACGCCGTCGATGAAGACCATGGGTTTGCCGTCAGCGCCGACAAAGAGTTTTTCATCCGCGGCCGCGGGGGCCGTTTCCCGGCCGTCAAAGGCCTCGACCTTGCTGCCGCTGGAGTGCAGCAGGAAAGCGCCGCCGCCTATGCCGCTGGATTGGGGTTCCACCAGCGTGAGCACCATCTGCACGGCAATCGCCGCATCAATCGCCGAACCGCCGGCTTTGAGCACCTGGTAGCCCGCGTCGGTGGCCAGCGGATTGGCGGCAGCCACGGCAAATTTTGTCGCCGCCCAGCCCGGCTTTTCGGTGTAGCCCGATCCGCCTTCGGGTTGTGACGGCACCGTGTAGGCAAAGGGGGGCGCCGTGGCGCAACCGGCTGCCAGCAGGGCAGCGGTCAGTGCGGCTGCAAGAAACGGGGATCTGAAAGCGGGGCGGGTGCGAGCGGCGGCGTTGTTTTTCATGGCTTCTCCAGTGGGTGAGAGGCCATGGTAAACCCAAGCCCACGGCGGCGCTGTGCGGTCGCGTCCGGTGCCGCCCATGATTTTGTAAGCAGCTGAAAAAAACCGACTTGACGTGCTCTTGCAGTCAAATCGGCCTTTTGTCCTTATTGGATGGGCGCCACCAGCTATCAATAAAGTAGCGGACGGCGCGTCTGTGGGCCTAACGCGGCGCCAAGCGGATCGCGCCGTCCAGGCGAATCACTTCACCATTGAGCATGTCATTCTCAAAAATATGCTGCGCCAGTTTGGCGTAGTCCTGCGGCGTGCCCAGGCGGCTGGGGAAGGGCACGGAAGCCGCCAGCGAGTCCTGTACTTCTTTTGGCATGCCGAACATCATGGGTGTGCCGAAAATGCCGGGAGCAATCGTCATGTTGCGGATGCCGTTGCGTGCCAGGTCGCGCGCGATCGGCAAGGTCATACCGACGACGCCGCCCTTGGAGGCGCTGTAGGCGGCCTGGCCGATCTGGCCGTCATAGGCCGCGACGGAAGCGGTGGAGATCATCACGCCGCGCTCGCCGGTGGTTTCGGGCTCGTTCTTGCACATCGCGTCGGCGGCCAGGCGGATCATGTTGAAGCTGCCGACCAGGTTGACGGTGATGGTCTTGCTGAACACACCGAGGTTGTGCGCGCCGTTTTTGCCGACGGTTTTTTCCGCCGGCGCAATGCCGGCGCAGTTGACCAGACCCATGAGCTTGCCCATGGAGACAGCCTTGGCAACCACGGCCTGGCCGTCAGCTTCCTGGCTCACGTCGCACTTGACGAAGGCGCCGCCTATATCTTTCGCGATAGCTTCGCCTTTTTCTACCTGCATGTCGGCAATCACGACCTTGCCGCCGTTGGCCGCCAGCATGCGTGCCGTGCCTTCGCCGAGACCCGATGCGCCGCCAGTGACGATAAATACTTTGCCTGCGATGTCCATGAGAGCTTCCTTGGGGAAATGATGAGGGGAGAGGTGTTCCGGAGTTGACGTTAACGTCAACGTAAGAGGCAATTATCACGCATAAAAAAAGCCCGGAGAACCGGGCTTTTTCTTTGCTGAAGGCGGGCCAGCTTATTTGTAGCCCACCCGGTCCAGCATCTGCTGCACCTTCACCTGGTTGGCGCCGACGGCGCTGATCGGGATGGTCTCGGACTTGAAGCTGCCGCCCGTCATGGCCTGCAGGGCCGCGTTGCTGACCTTCACGCTGGCGACGGCGGGCCATTCGTTGTTGCCGTTGGCAAAGTAGTTTTGCGCTTCGGGGCTGGCCAGGTACTCCATGAATTTCACGGCGTTGGCGGTGTTCTTGGCATTTTTGGCGACAGCCGCACCGGCGATGTTCACATGGGTGCCCCAGGACTGCTGGTTGGGAAATACCACGCCGACCTTGTCTGCGATGGCTTTGTCTTCCGGTGCGGACGACCGCATGATGCGGGCGAGGTAGTAGGTATTGGTGATGGCAATGCCGCATTCACCGCTGGCCACGCCCTTGATCTGGTCGGTGTCGCCGCCCTTGGGTGGGCGGGCCATGTTGGCCACCAGGCCCTTGAGCCACTCTTCGGCTTTGGACGGCCCCATGTGTTCGGTGACTGCGCCGAACAGCGAGAGGTTGTAGGGGTGCGAGCCCGAGCGCGTGCAGAGCAAGCCCTTGTTTTTAGGATCGGCGAGCTCTTCGTAGGTGTCCACATCGGCCTTCTTGACCTTGAGCTTGTCATAAACGATGACGCGGGCGCGGGTGGAAAAACCAAACCAGGTCGTTCCCTCAGGGGTGGCCTGGGCGCGCAGATGGGCCGGGATCGCGGCTTCAAGCACGGGGGATTTGATGGGCTGGAACAGGCCTTCGCTGTCGCCTTTAGCCAGGCGCGCGGCATCAACCAGCAAAATCACGTCGGCGGGGGAGGCCGCGCCTTCGGCTTTCAGCCGCGCCAGGATGCCGGCATCATCGGCGTCCACGCGGTTGATCTTGATGCCGGTGGTCTTGGTGAAATTGCTGTAAAGCGCCTCGTCGGTCTGGTAGTGGCGGGCAGAATAGAGGTTGACCACCTGCTCCTGCGCGCTGGCGGTGCCAGCGACGCCGAGAAGGGCCGCAGCCATCGTCAGGCAGACCAGGGACGGAGTTTTTTTATACATGGACAGGTTTGTGAAGGTTGGAATGCCAGTAAGTTTAATACAAACGAGAATTGTTCTCAATAGCTTTGCCATTTCGGTAATTTCGGCGATGTCGTTCGACATGCGGGGGAGTTTCGCTGTGCGGCAGGCCCGGTTGGGCCTGGCCGCCGCCGGGCTGGCCCTGCTGGCGGGTTGTGCCGGGGTCAACCTGCCTGGCGGCCCGCCAGTCACGCCGGCACCCGCAGTGGACGCCGGCGTAAAACGCCCCCCGCGCATCGGGCTGGCGCTGGGGGGCGGCGCGGCACGCGGATTCGCCCATGTGGGCGTGATTGCGGTGCTCGAAGAAGCCGGCCTCAAGCCCTCCGTGGTGGTGGGAACCTCGGTCGGTAGCCTGGTGGCGGCACTTTACGCCAGTGGTAAAAGCAGCGCGCAGTTGCAACAGACCGCGCTGAACATGGAGGAGGTGGCCATCACCGACTGGATGCTGCCGATTTTCGGCCGCGGCATGTTTCGCGGCGAGGCGCTGGGCCGTTATGTGAACGGTCTGGTGGCGGGGCGGCTGATTGAGAACATGGCCATCCCGCTCGGTATTGTGGCCACCGACCTGAACAGTGGCCGGGCCGTGCTGTTCCAGCGCGGCGACACCGGTACCGCCGTGCGCGCGTCGAGCGCCGTGCCGGCGGTGTTTGTGCCGGTCAAGATCGGCGGGCGCGAGTATGTGGACGGCGGCCTGGTGTCGCCGGTGCCGGTGCGTTTTGCGCGGCAGATGGGTGCCGAACTGGTGATTGCGGTGGACATTTCCAGCCCACCCGAGGCCAACCCTTCAGACGGCACGCTGCAGATCCTGCTGCAGACCTTTGCCATCATGGGAAAAAGCATCAACCAGTACGAGCTCAAGGACGCCGACGTGGTGGTGCAGCCTTCCCAGATTGGCCTGAAAAGCGCCGACTTCTCGGCCAGACAGCGCGCCATGGACGCGGGGCGGGCCGCGATGCTGGCGGCCTTGCCGGCTCTTCGGGCGAAGCTGGAAACCATGCAGGCCGCAGCGCACTGACGCTCCTCTTTTGATAGCTGCTTGCGCATGACTGGCAAGGGATGAAGGCAATTTCAAGCGGCGGATTCAAGTACAAAGTGCAACAAATGGAAGTGTAATCGGCTGCATTTTCA
>NZ_JBDTTH010000027.1:0-49071 GCF_039930745.1 Polaromonas sp.
CCATCTTTGCCGCTTAGATGCCAGGATTCAAGAAGGGGATGGCCGAACGCTTACAGGGCGCCGTCAGGAAGATCGTGATCGACTTCTTACACAGCCAATGTTCTTGGATCCGGAGCGAGTTTCCACACCCGACTGGAAGAGCTTCCTTAAAGAGCTAAAGAAAATTGAGCCGACCATTTTTACATTCGACGTAGACGAGGTAGAAGTTGAGATCCATCAGCTTACGTTTGGGATTAAGCGTGCAGTTGTGGCTTTGTTGGTCGGTGCATATGAAATTTCCAGGCGCCCACCTAAACATGCTGAGGTAACAATTCAGGACATACGTAGTGCCTACAGGTCAGCAAAGTACACGGTGCATCGCGAGGACATCGAAATCTTATTCAAGCAGCAAATCATTGGTAAGAGCTTAAGAGGGGATCTCTGGTGCCCTTTTTATCGCGAGCAGGAGCCTATAACCAAAGCGGCAGCGATTGATGCGAACGAGAAAAATCAGCGCAATATTGAAGCGGAAATTTTGCATCAATTCGATTCGAAAGAGGAGCGAGCAAAATCTCCTCGTCGAGTCAAGAATCTTCCACCAAGTGTGGGGGGGAATGTCATCCGACTCCGCGGCTCAAAAACACTCAAGCAGAAGCTCCTGGACGGAGCTGATGAGTTTGATAAGCTTTAGCGCATAGCGAAGCTCTCAGTGCCTTTACATGTGCTGTTCAAGCATACGAGCCGAGCTCACCAGGAGGAGCTTTTACAGACTTTACTTTTCTCGGTTTTAGAAAAACGCTGCAAAGTGTGGGTTTTTACAGGCTCTCGAAAGAATCTCCTTGTAGGGAAGATTTTGACACTCTTTCCTTTTCCAAACAGCACTGCGGGGTTTGGTCGACGTTCACTTTGCAGCGCAAAGTTATGTGGCCGCACAAACCCCGAATCCTGGCGAAGTCAGTGACCGTCGAATGACGGTCAGCGTGTGTATGCACGCGTCAGTTTTGGGGGCACTCATGTCGGGTAGCGACGTGATTACTACAAGCAAAACCGTATCCTGTCCGGGGCACCAAGGCCTGATGCCGCGTTGCGTCATGGCAGACTCGTCACTAGTCTCAAGACTAATGCGGCAAGCGCGTAGCTATGCTAGCTGCGAGCGTAAACCCAACCGAGCACGGCGCCAAAGATGAGGTGCAGTACCAATGTCATCATCGGCGCCATCAGAACCATCTTCATGCCGAACAGGCCTGCCCCAGCCATCAACATCACCATCATGACAAGCCGGCCGACGACGGCTGCTCTGGCCCATAGCGAGCCCTGATCCACGGGAGCTTCCGTTCAGCGCGGCTTGGCGTTGATGTCCACTTGAACGTGTTCAATCGAGCACTTCGATGTGAGAGGCGCTCTGCAGCCCACTATCCACAGCTCCAAGGAAGGCCTGGGTGCATCTATCGTGCGCCGTTTGAGGTGTGTCGATCAAGGCGCCGTGGCAGCGGCGCCACCTGCTCTACAACAGCCTGTTGGCGCACGGGCTGGTCGATAACTGCACCTGCTGGTGGGTAGTGTGCTGCTGGGGGAGGGTGTCTCCACTTTCGAGCCCGGTTTGCGGCAGCAGTGGAAGGTGCAGGGGCAAGGCCGGCTGCCGGGTTCTGACACCGTGGCATTGCACCATGACTGCCGGCCTCAGTGAATGCGCAGGCTGACAAAAGCATCGCGCCCACTCAGCTTGAAGCCCGCCACGTCCCGATGACAATTACCTGGCCAGCCTGCGGCAACTGATGCGGGCGGCAGGCAAATGCGTATGTCCCGGGGAAAACCCTGATCCAACGCTGACAACTCAGGCGTATATTTTGTGAAACGTTTCATAAATTGCGACGATGCCGCTCAGTGGTGCAGGAACATACGGACATGAAGGAACCAACGGTTAACGACATTGCGCGGCTCGCGGGTGTGTCGCTTGGCACCGTATCGAACGTGCTCAACGGCCGGAACAGCGTGAAAGAAAAGTTGGCACTAAGAGTGGTCGAAGCAGCTGCCAAGCTCGGGTATCGGCGCAACAGCAACGCAGCAAGCCTTCGGTCCAACCAGACAGGCATGGTTGCTGTGGCGGTCCCGAACATCGAGAACGCATTTTTTGCTGAGTTCGTTTCGCTCATCGAGCACATTGGCGTGACGGACTCGGAGGGCGTGATGTTCCTCACGACCGGCGAAGAACAGCAGCGTGCTCAGCGACAGATCCACAACCTCATCTCCCAGCGCGTCGATGGATTGATCCTCATTCCGTCGTTCGACTTGCAGCCAACGATCCCGGCACTGGAAACCTATAGTGTTCCGGTTGTCTTGGTGGACCGGGTCGAGTCGAAGAACCCCTTTCCAAGTGTTGCCGTCGACAACCGGCGAGCCGGCCACCTGGGCGGCATGCACCTCTTCAGCTCCGGCTACAAGCGCGTCAGCTTCTTCGGGCACCGGCATGAGCACTGGATACTGAACGAGCGCCGCGAGGGATTCATGGAAGCCGTGCGCGATGCGCATGCCACGAGCAGCTGCCAGTCGTATGAATTCGGGCTCACCCCCGAAACCATCAAGGATGAGAGCTTGCGCATCCTCGAGAGGGAGCCGCTTCCTGAAGCAATCTTCGCCGCCAGCAACCTTGTCGCCAAGGGAGTCATCTCCGCTCTTCAAACGCTTGGCTTGCGAATTCCAGAGGACATCGGGCTGCTTGTGATGGACGACTTCGAGGCGCTCACCTTGCTCACTCCAGGAATCAGCGTCGTTGCTCAGCCCAGCGAAGCCATTGCGCGCAATAGCTGGACCATGTTGCGGCGCCTCATCGCGGGTGAGACGCTGGAAACCCGGCATGTCCGGCTCGATCCGAAGCTGATCGTGCGCGGCTCGACAACCGGCCCTCAACGCCGGAGGATCGGTACTTGAGCGCCGCCGCCACAGCGCAGGCGCCGTTCATGGGCTGGCAAGCATGGGCGCGCCCAGGCATCACCGCCGCCGCCGCGGTGATCATCCTCGCGACGCTTTGGTTGTCGGCCCCCACCTTCTTCCGGCCCAACAATCTTCTGAATATCCTGGTCCAGGCGTCTACCCTCGCCGTGCTGGCCAGCGGAATGGCGGTGGTGATGATCGGAGGGGGAATCGATCTTTCCATTCCGTTCTCGGCTGCATTGAGCGCCGTTCTGGGCGCGATGTATATGCGCGCAACCGGTGATGCGATGGGCGGGCTGCTGATCATGCTCTTCTCCGGCCTTGCGATCGGCGTGTGCAACGGCGTCGCCGTTGGCTATCTGCGCATGATCCCGTTCGTCGTCACGCTTGCGATGATGACCATCACCAATGGCGCGGCCGTCTGGCTGACAAATTCGATCAGCATCGCGGACATTCCCCCAGCGTTTGTCGATCCGTTCACGGGGCGGTACCTGGGCCTGCTCCCACTGCCGGTACTCATTTCGGTCGCCGTGGTCGCGGTCGCGTCGGTGTTCATGTCCCGGACCGTCTACGGCCTGTGGCTGTACGCAGTCGGAACGAACGTCAAGGCCTCAGAAGTAGCCCGCGTCCCCTTCCCGCGTGTCGTGATGGCAAGTTACATGGCTGCCGGGTTGGCCGCCGGCATTGGCGCCGTCATGTTGACCGGCCGCCTGGCTTCGGCGTCGTCGAACCTCGCCAGTGCATCGATGGTCCTTGACGTGATCAGCGCTTGTGTCATTGGAGGCATCAGCATCCAGGGCGGCGTCGGACAGATCTGGAAAGCGGCTCTCGGAGCTGTCTTCATCACCCTGCTCAACAACGCGCTCAACGCGGCGGAGGTCAGTCTGTATGTCAATCAAATGATCCGCGGCGGCGTGATCATTGCTTTCGTTGCCTTGGACCGCGTTGCGCCGAAGGCCTGACATGAGCTTGCCATACCTGGTCATGCGCAACGTCAGCAAGCGGTTTCCGGGCGTCGCAGCGCTCAACCGCGCGAACCTGTCGGTCCACGCTGGCGAGGTGGTCGCCTTGATGGGTGCAAACGGCGCCGGCAAATCGACGCTGATGAACGTGCTCGGCGGGATCGTCCGCCGGGACAGCGGTGAAGTGCTGCTCGACGGGCGTGCCGTCGCCCTCAGAACCCCGCGGGAATCGCTCGATGCAGGCATCGCATTCGTTCACCAGGAACTGAATTCCGTACCAACGCTGTCTGTTGCCGAAAACATCTTCATTGATGACTTTCCCTGCCGTGGTGGGCGCATCGACTTCGAAGCCTGCCATCGGCGAGCGAAGGAACTGCTGGGCCGGCTCGGTTCCACTGTGGACCCGCGCGGTGCGATGGGCGACCTGAGCATCGGAGACCGTCAACTCGTCGAGATTGCTCGCGCCCTGCGCAGAAGCCCGAAGATTGTCATCTTCGACGAGCCTACCTCGTCACTGAGTGTTCGAGAGCGCGAACGGCTGTTCGAGGTCATTCTCAACCTCAAGCGCGAAGGGGTTGCCATCGTCTACATCACGCACTTCATCGATGAGGTCTTCGGCATCGCCAGCCGCGTCGTCGTGATGCGCGGCGGCACCACAGTTCTCGACGGAACAGCTGCATCCATGACCGAGAGCGAGATCGTTCATCAAATGCTCGGGAGCGAGGAGAACGAGCGGCCTCTGCGTCCATGCCGGCGCTTGACGGGTGAGCCGTTGCTGGTTGCCGAGGGATTGACAAGAGGCGGAGCCCTGAACGACGTCAGCTTCGCAGTTCGTGCGGGGGAGATCGTCGCGATCTGGGGGTTGCTGGGAGCAGGACGCACCGAGCTCCTGCGAGCGCTGGTCGGGCTGGACCCGCTTGACAGCGGGACCGTACGCTGGCGCGAGTCAGGGGTGCTGCAAAAAATCCGGCCAAAGACCCTGTACCGGAAAACGGGCTTTGTCACGGAGGATCGCCGAGGCGAGGGACTCTTCCTGCCCCTGTCGGTGGCCGAGAACATCGTCATGACTTTTCCTCGCACATGCGCGAGATTCGGGCTGTTCCGGCGAGGTGAGCTCAGTCGTTTTGCGGACTCGATGATCAAGAGACTAGCAATCAAGGTCAATGACGCAGCTCAACGCGTCTCCACCCTTTCGGGCGGAAACCAGCAGAAGGTCGTGTTCGCACGCTGGTTGGCGGGTGCGCCACAGCTTTTGTTGCTGGACGAACCCACCCGCGGTCTTGACGTGGCTGCCAAGACTGAAATCTTGCGTCTCGTCAGCGAGCTGGCGGACGCCGGCACCGCGGTGCTCCTGGTGTCGTCTGAACTGGAAGAGCTGACGCGCGTGGCCGACAGATACCTGATCATGGTGCGCGGGCAGATTGTTGGCGAGCTCTCCGCTGCCGCAAGCCATGGCGATCTGCTGCGCGCGCTCTCTGAAACAGCCCAGCCGGCGGAGGCCACATGAGAAGTCACCTCTCTCACCTCCGAAATTTGGGCGTACCCCTCATTCTGGTTGCCACATACCTATTCTTCTCGATCGCGGCTCCGAGCTTTTTCGGTTTCCAGAACCTGGTGGAGCTATTGCACGTGGTGGCACCGATCGCCATCTGCGCCTCAGGAATGGCGCTCGTCGTGATTGCCGGACGTCTTGATGTTTCCGTCGGGTCCATTGCCTATGTTGCATCCGCGGTGTTCGCGCTTCTCCTGCGGGCCGACGCTGCCCCCTTGCCGCTGGCTGTCGCAGCCGCAATCGGTTGCGGGGTGGTGCTCGGTCTTATCAACGCCCTGGTCGTTTGCGGGCTGGGCATCAACTCGCTGATCGCGACGCTCGGCACCATGATTGCGTTCCGGGGCTTTGGACTTTGGCTCACGAACGGTGGGCTGATCGAATTGCCAGAGGCGGCTAAGAACCTGGGCAATGCAGCCATCGGCGCGATCTACGTCGACACGCTGGTCGCGACCGCCTTGCTGCTGTTGATCGACGCCGTCCATCGCCGGACAGCGTTTGGCCGGCAACTGACGGCGATCGGAAACGGCGAGGACGTGGCGCGGCGCATCGGGATTCCCGTGCAGCGGAGGATCTCCGTATCGCTGGTGATCTCTGGGGTGCTGGCTGCTACCGCGGGGGTCATGTACACGATGCAGGTCGCGGTTAACACCGCGAAGATCGGCGAGGGAATGGAGTTCACCGCCGTGGCAGCCATCGTCGTGGGCGGAATTTCCTTGTTCGGCGGCCGCGGCAAGGTGCTTGCTTCCGTGCTCATCGGCTCCCTGATCTTTCAGGTGATCCGCAGCGGTCTGCAGCAGTTCGGGGCCAACCCGTATTCATATCGGCTCGTCGAGGGCGTCGTGATTTTCATCGCGATGTACGCGGACGCGCTCAAGGTCGGGCGACGCCCTGACCGCACCCAAATCCCGAAGGGATCCTGACCCGCGATGCGGGGCAGCCAACGTAGCATCAGAAGGAGCATTTTATGAAACGTTTCATTATTGGCACTATGATTGCCGCCTCGCTAACGACGGCGGCGATCGCGAAGGACGTGAAGATCGGCCTCAGCTGGGACGCACGGGAAAGTGCGCTCAATCAAGCGTGGGAAGACTACATGCGCGCGGAGGCAAAGTCGCAGGGCGCGGCGCGGGGTATCAACGTGACGTGGGTCGTCAACATGGCCAACAACGACAGCAGCCGCCAAGCCGCCAACATCGAAGATCTGATAAACAGCGGCGTCAACATCATCATCGCCCGAGCGCTGGACTCTGCGGCAATCGGTTCATCCATCCGCGCTGCGAAACAGGCGAATGTTGCGTTTGTGACGTTTGACCGGGCCTCCAGTGGCGAGAAACCCACGGCACATGTGGGGGGGGATTCGAAGGACCAGGCCAAGGTTCTCGGAGAGGAGTTCCAGAAGCTGCTCAAGGCCCGGAATGTGACGGCGGCGAAGTGCATTGAAGTCCAGGGTTCACTCGCAGACATCAACGCCATCAATCGGACGAACGAGTTCAAGAAGCTTGACAGCGCAAGTTCAACGATCTCCATCGTTGCCAGGGTTCCGAGCGAGTGGAATCCCGAGCGTGTGTTGTCCGGGCTGACCGATGCTTTCCGCGCGCATAAGGACGCGAATTGCCTTCTGCTTGCTTCGGATTGGGCCATCGACGCAGTGCGGTCCGCGGCGGAAAAGTTCGACAAATGGCATCCAACCGGCAACCCGAAGCACGTCTGGATCGCATCGAACGACCTGCTGACGAGCGCCATCACAGCCATGGAGAACGGTTACATCGATGTCGCTGTGACGTGGGATGCACAGGCTCACGCCAAGGAAGCCGTTCGTGTGTTGCTGGACATTGCTGAAGGCAAGGACCCCAAGTGTGTGGGCGAAGGGTGCCTGGCCAAGGGCTCGGTAGCAACTCCCGCGACAGTCAAGGGGATGACCAATTACTGGGCACGCAAATACAAGTAATCGCGGCTCTGCGCCAGCCACATCGCCGCCCGACCGGATCACCAAGACTTGAACGTTCACATCATGCAATCACTCCACGGCAAAACGGCGTTAGTCACCGGCGCAAGCACGGGCATTGGGCGAGTCACGGCGCTTGCCCTCGCCCGCGAGGGAGTGCGCGTGGCCATCACAGCGCGCTCTGCAGACAAACTGATGACCCTCGCAAGGGAGATCGGACCGGACACGGTCGTGATTCCGGCCGATCTGTCGAAACCGCAGGAAGTCGATGGCGTTATCGATGCCGCTATCAACCGGCTCGTCCACTTGGACGTGCTGTTCGCAAACGCTGGCATTTACATCGCCGGGGATGCCGCGGAGGGCGATCCAGACGAATGGGACAAACTCTTGATGCTCAATGTCCACGCGGTCTTCCGCTCAATCAATCGTGTGCTCCCTCATATGAGAAAGAACGGCGGCGGCGACATCCTGGTCACCAGCTCGATCTCGGCGCACCAGGTGATTCCCTTCGAACCCGTCTACGGTGCATCCAAACACGCGGTGAATGCCTTCCTCCACGCGCTTAGGCAGCAAGTGGCAGGTCAAAACATCCGGGTTGGCTCGATCGCCCCTGGCACGGTGCTCAACGAACTTTGGGGCTATACAGACCCCGCCGAAGTCGACCGCAAAGTGGCCACGAGCGAAGGCCTCCGCTCAGAGGACGTGTCCGAGGCAGCCCTGTTCATGCTCACTCGCCCCAGGCATGTAGTCATCCGCGACTTGGTGATTCTCCCGCAGGCCCTTCAGCTCTAAGCAGTCAACCCATGACCACCATCCGCGCCATGCGTACTGTTGACGTGCGTTTTCCGACGTCATCCCAGTTGGACGGCTCCGATGCCATGAACCAAGCTCCCGATTATTCGGCTGCCTACGTCATATTGGAGACTGACCAGCCAGGCCTGGCCGGCCACGGCCTGACCTTCACCATTGGTCGCGGCAACGAAATATGCTGCGCCGCCATCCGGGCCATGGAGCATCTGGTGGTCGGTCTGGACCTCGCGCAGGTCACGCGTGACATGGGCCAGTTCTGGCGCCACATCACTTCCGACAGCCAATTGCGGTGGGTCGGTCCCGAGAAGGGGGTGATTCACCTGGCGACAGCGGCCGTTGTCAACGCCGTGTGGGACCTTTGGGCGAAGCATGAGGGCAAGCCCTTATGGCAGTTGGTCGCCGACATGAGCGCCGAAGAACTGGTTCGAGTCATCGACTTCCGCTACATCACCGACTGCATCACGCCAGAAGAGGCGCTGGCGCTGCTGCGCGAGCGCGCCGTGGGCAAATCGGAGCGTCGCGTCGAGCTGCTGGCCAACGGATATCCCTGCTACACCACCTCCGCTGGCTGGCTGGGTTATGAGGATGCCAAGCTACGCCGCCTGGCCCAGGACGCGGTCAACGCTGGATTTGCGCACATCAAGCTCAAGGTCGGGCGAGACCTGGCTGACGACATCCGTCGCCTGCGCATCGCCCGCGAGGTCCTGGGCCCACATCGACACCTGATGATCGATGCCAACCAGGTATGGGATGTCGACATTGCCATCGCGTGGCTCAAGGAGTTGGCCTTCGCCAAGCCCTGGTTTATCGAAGAGCCGACCAGTCCCGACGACGTTGAAGGTCATCGGAAAATCCGTGAGGCGATGAAAGGGCAGATGCAGGTGGCGACTGGCGAGATGTGCCAGAACAGGGTCGTGTTCAAGCAATTCATGATGCGCAGCGCCGCAGACATCCTGCAAATTGACGCGTGCCGCCTGGGCGGCGTCAACGAAGTGTTGGCAGTGATGCTCATGGCAGCCAAGCACGGACTGAAGGTGTGCCCGCATGCAGGCGGCGTTGGCCTGTGCGAGTACGTGCAGCATCTGTCCATGATCGACTACCTCTGCATCGCGGGGACAAAGGAAGGCCGTGTCATCGAATATGTCGATCACCTTCACGAGCATTTCGTCGATCCTTGTGTCGTACGCCACGCTGCGTACATGGTTCCACTGCGACCCGGCTACTCCATCGAGATGAAGGCGGCATCTCTGGCCGAGTACGCGTACCGTTAGTCGACCGATTGGGGCAAAGCCATGGACCTTCACCTTCAAGGCAAGATCATCATCGTCACCGGGGGTGGTGCAGGGATTGGGGCAGCCATTAGCCTGCAGCTGGCACGCGAGGGGGCTATTCCTGTGATCTTCGGACGCAGCGCGCCCGACACCGCCTTCACCGCCGAACTCACCTCGCTCTGCCCCGCGTGCCCGCATTTTCAGCTAGACCTCACCAACGAGGCCGATTGTCTTGACGCCGTGTCGCGCACTGCCACCCAGTGGGGCGGGATCGACGGCCTGGTGAACAACGCCGGAGTCAACGATGGAGCAGGCCTGGAAGCGGGCCGCGATGCCTTTGTTCGTTCCCTGGAAGCGAACCTCGTGCACTACTACGTCATGGCGCACCTGTGCGTAGAGCACTTGAAGCTCAGCCGGGGCGCGATCGTCAATATCTCCTCCAAGACGGCGGTGACAGGTCAGGGCGGCACAAGCGGCTACGTGGCATCCAAGGCCGCGCAGCTTGGTCTGACACGCGAATGGGCGGCGTCACTCGCACCCTGGGGCGTCCGGGTTAACGCTGTGCTCCCGGCGGAGGTCATGACTCCGCAGTACCGGCGCTGGCTGGAGCAGCGGCCCGTTCCGGATGCAGCGGCCGCTCAGATTGAGGCGCGAGTCCCGTTGGGCAAACGCATGACAACCGCCTCGGAGATCGCGGATACCGTGTGTTTCCTGTTGTCGGCCCGCTCGTCCCATACCACCGGCCAATGGGTGCATCCAGACGGCGGCTACACACACCTTGACCGTGCTTTGCCCTAAGAGAGGTGACTTGATGTTGAAATTGCTGGACCCTTTGCTCTGCCCCGATCTGCTGCATGCCCTTGCTTCGATGGGGCACAGCGACGAGATTGCAGTCGTGGATGCGAATTTCCCTGGAGCGGCCTGCGCGCAGCGGCTGTTGCGACTTGAAGGAGCAGGCGCTGCGCAGGCCGTGCGCGCAATCTTGAGCGTAATGCCCTTGGATGGCTTTGGGGGGCCGCCTATCGCCACGATGGCTGTGGAGGGGCAACCTGGTGCAGTGCCGGACGCGGTTCGGGACATCCTGGCCGAGGCTCGCGAGAGCGAAGGCCGGGCCGTACCTTCTGAAGAACTTGATCGCATGGCCTTCTACGCCCGGGCGCGCGGGGCGTTTGCGGTCGTTCAGACTGGCGAGCGCCGGCTGTATGGCAACGTGCTGTTGCGCAAAGGCGTGGTTGGGCAGCAGTGACAGCGGTGCCTGGGTTAACGATTGTTCCGAAAGGCGGCGCCGACCGGTACATGACCAAACAGCGGATCGGCCGAAACCCTATGCGAATTGACGCGCACCAGCACTTCTGGTCACTGGAGCACGGTGACTACGGATGGCTCCAGCCCACGCCGGCGTTGAAGGCCCTCTACAGGGATTTCGCGCCCGCAGACCTGCGCCCGCACCTGCAGGCCGCCAATATCGAAGGCACAGTGCTTGTGCAAGCCGCTCCCTCGGAGGCTGAAACCGAGCGTCTGCTGGAGATCGGCAGGCAGCCAGACTCGATGGTGCTTGGCGTGGTAGGTTGGTGCGCGCTGGAGGCTGCCGATGCGTCCGAACGCATCGCGCGCTGCGCTCGGGATCCCCTGCTTAAGGGGCTACGTCCCATGTTGCAGGACATGCCCGACATAGGCTGGGTACTGGGCCCACAGGCCGATCGGGCGTGGGCGGCAATGGAAGGGCACGGCTTGGTCCTGGATCTGTTGATCAAACCTCACCAGATCGACACTGCATTGGAGCTGCTCCAGCGCCAACCCAAACTTCGTGCTGTCGTGGATCACGCGGCCAAGCCCGCGATCGCCTCCGGCTGGGATCTTGCCTTCGCGCCCTGGGCCGCCGCAATGACAACCCTCGCGCGCGAAACGAATGTCGCGTGCAAGCTGTCGGGCCTGCTAACGGAAGCGCTGATTGGCGCTGATGTCCGGGTGCTTCGGCCCTACGTCGAGCTGCTGCTGTCAGAATTTGGCGCGGCGCGCCTTGTCTGGGGCAGCGATTGGCCGGTCGTGACCTTGACGGCGAGCTACCTGACATGGCACGCGATGTGTGTCGACTTGCTCGCGGACCTGGACGCGCGTGAACAGGGCCTGATTTTCGGAGGCAATGCCGTCGCGCTCTACGAGCTCGATCTTCGTCAGTGCTGACCCCTCGCGTGATTTCGAGCAGCGACCCGGCCAGTCCCGCTTCGGGCCAGAAAGCGTCCCGGAGCCGAACAGGTCACCGCAGCTCAGGCTACAAGCCATTGTCCTGTGGTGCGCGACGGTCCAGTACGCTGCTTGCAACAAATTTGACCGACTGATGCAATCGCCCGAGTACCAGGTTTCGCGCAGTCCGCTGGTCGTCGATCGTTCATGGCCCGCTTGGCCGGGCTGTCCAGGTAGGGAAGCGGTTGCGGGTCTCCTTCCGGCCGACTGCCCTGGCTGATCGGAGCGGGCTTGGTCACCAGTTCCAGAGCGTTCCGTCGTGCTGCAGCCGGTTCACGGGCAGGTACGCACGCTGGTAGGGATATTTCGCCGCCAGCTTCTCGTCGATATCGACGCCATGCCCCAGTGTTTCCCCGCAGTGCATATAACCTTTTTCGAAGCTGTAGGCGTGCGGGAAGACCTCGTCGGTTTCTTCGGTATGGCGCATGTATTCCTGCACTCCGAAGTTCGGCACCCAGGTGTCGAAATGCAGCGCCGCGCCCATGCACACGGGTGACAGGTCGGTGGCGCCATGGCAGCCGGTGCGCACCTGGTACATGGACGCGAAGTCCGCAATGCGCCGCAGATGCGTGATGCCTCCGGCATGGACCACGGTGGCGCGTATGTAGTCGATGAGCTGGTTCTGGATCAGGTCCTTGCAGTCCCAGATGCTGTTGAAAATCTCGCCCACCGCCAGCGGCGTGGTGGTGTGCTGGCGGATCAGGCGGAAGGCCTCCTGGTTTTCGGCCGGTGTCGCGTCTTCTATCCAGAACAGGTGAAAGGGCTCCAGCGACTTGCCGAGCCGGCCGGCCTCAATTGGGGTGAGGCGGTGGTGAACGTCATGGAGCAGGTGAATGTCCGGTCCCACCGCCTGACGCACCGCGTCGAACAATTGGGGCGTATGAAGCAGGTATTTCTCGGAGCTCCAGTCGTGCTCGCTTGGGAGGTTGGCGTCTGCCGGCTCATAGAACATGCTGCCCCGGCCTACGCCATAGACTTTCTCCAGACCGGGCACGCCGCTTTGCGCGCGGATGGCCTGGTAGCCCATCTCCTTGTAGCGCAGCACTTCTTCCACTGTGTGCGAAATGTCGCTGCCATTGGCGTGGCCGTAAACCATCGCCCCATTGCGGCTGCGGCCGCCCAGCATCTGATACAGCGGAAGCCCGGCTGCCTTGGCCTTGATGTCCCATAGGGCGGTGTCGACCGCCGCAATCGCGCTCATGGTGACCGGGCCGCGGCGCCAGTAAGCGCCTTTGTAGAGGTATTGCCAGATGTCTTCAATCTGGTG
Organism: Polaromonas sp.; assembly: GCF_039930745.1. Classification (GTDB taxonomy): domain Bacteria; phylum Pseudomonadota; class Gammaproteobacteria; order Burkholderiales; family Burkholderiaceae_C; genus Polaromonas. The sequence continues at coordinate 12,962 of NZ_JBDTTH010000027.1, forward strand.
CGCGTCACGGCCTATCAGGCAGGGAATCACATGCTCCGTCAGATAGCTCACCACGGACATCTCGCGCCCGTTGAGTGTGGCGTCGCCAATCCCGGTCAGGCCCTCGTCAGTTTCAATTTTCAGGGTGACGAAGTTGCGGCCAGGGCAACAAACAATGACTCGGGCGGCGGTGATTTTCATGAAATTTAAAAATTGGTCCAACCAATATGAGCGAAAACAGCGCTCATGCATCCTGACATTATGTGGCCTACGATAAAAGAAACGCATTAGTGGTAAACCATAGAAGGTTATATTAGTGAATTGGTCTATAAACTGGTTTACCAATTATCCGGATCCGCATCATGTCAGTAAATACACCTGTCGAAATCGCAGAAATAGGTCATACCAGCCAGGAGCTTGGAGCCGATGGCGGCGTGGAACCAGGCGCAGAACGCTCGTACCAGCGCCTGGCCGAACAGATCACCGCCCTGATTGCCGGCGGCGAGTTTCAGGTCGGCGAACGTCTGCCGTCCGAACGCGCCCTGGCGGACCGGTTTCAGGTCAGCCGCACATCTGTCCGCGAGGCTGTGATTGCGCTTGAGGTCCAGGACTTGGTGGAAGTACGCGTCGGGTCTGGCATCTATGTATGCCGTCCGCCAGAAAGCATCAAACCGGTGTTTGTGCCTGAAGGGCCTGGCCCCTTCGAGTTGCTGCGCGCGCGGCGGCTGATTGAGGGGGAAATTGCCGCGCAGGCCGCTGAATTGCGAAAAGACACCGATATCGACCGTATTTACTCTGCGCTGGCCGACATGCGTGACCACTGCGACGACAAGCGCGCGAATGAAGCCGCGGACCGCCTGTTTCACCTTCGGATTGCCGAGGCCACGGGCAACGCGGTGATGGCGCACATCGTCGGCGCGCTCTGGGACCAATTGCGCGGACCTATCTGGGCGCGCCTAGAGAAACACTTTCACACCCCGACCCTTCGTCAAGCCAGCTTGCAGGACCACCAGCAGGTGTTTGCAGCTCTGGCGGCGCGTGACGCAGTGGCCGCCCGCAATGCCATGCACGCGCACATTGACCGGGTCATCAGCGAGTTTGTAAAAGGTTGGGCGTGAGCAGCCCATTTCTGCAATGCGCAGTGTTGCTGCGCCCACATGAGGAGACAAGAAAGATGAACAAGAATTTATTGCCCGGCAAGCGCTGGGCGTTTCTGGGCGCCATGCTTGTGGCGCTCAATGCTGCTGCGCAAAGCCCTGCGCCACCCGCGCCGGGCGTCAGTGCCCGTGCAGATGCTGTCCGCAAGGCCGGCGTCCTGCGGGTGGGTGTGTTGGCCAACCCTCCGTGGCTGGCCGAAAGCCCGCCGGGGCAAAGCCCTGCCTGGTATGGCCCCGCCTACATGGTGGCCGAGGAATATGCGCGCCTGCTTGGCGTCAAGCTGCAGACGGTGCCGGTGAGCCATGAGACCAAGGTGCCATCGCTGGCAACCAATCAGGTGGACATTGCCATCACCCCGTTGACCGAAACGCCCGAGCGGCTCAAGGTGATTGACTACGTCATCCTGTCCAGCACCAGCATCTGCATGTTCGGGCTGCAGGCCAATCCCAAGTTTGCCAATGCCAAAACGGCTGACGATCTGAACAATCCGGAGGTCACCATTGCCTATTTCACGGGCGGCGGCGAAGAGGCCTGGGTGAAAAAACGTTTTCCAAACGCCAAGCTGCGCGGTGTGAGCAGCTCGGGCGCAGCCGCGCCGGTCGAGGAAGTGCTGGCGCGCCGTGCCGACGCCATACCGATCAACCGCGTCCCCTGGGTGGTGCTTAACAACAAGGTCAAGGGGCTGGGCGTGATTCCCAAGGAAAACAACTGCCAGGACAGTAAGGAGTTTGCCAACCCCATCGGCATTGCGATTGACAAGAACCAGGCCCCCTTGCTTGAGTGGATGCGCGCCGTGCAAAAGGCCAACGAAGGCAAGCTCAAGGCGGAAGAGCAGCGCGTGGTCAACGCGATGATCGCAGCAAGCAAATAGGAACGCAGTGGACTTTTCAATTGCCCCGCTGCTGGACAACTGGCGCTTTCTCGCGCTGGGTCTGTGGACTACGCTGTACGTCAGCGTGCTGTCCATGGCCGGCAGCGTGGTGGTTGGGGTTGCGGTAGGGCTGGGGCGCTGTTACGGCCCCGGCTGGTTAAAGGCGCCACTGGTTTTTTATATTGATTCCATGCGGGCGATCCCGGTGCTGGTGGTGCTGATCTGGATGTACTTTGCATTTCCGCTTCTTGTTGGGACATCCATGCCGCCCGTGACGGGTGCGGTGGTGGCCATCACTGTCCACTTGGCGGCTTCGGTCGCCGAGATTGTGCGGGCCGGCGTGGAATCCATTCGACCCGGCCAGGTCCGGGCGGCACTGGCGCTGGGCATGTCGCAGCGCCAGATGGTGCAAAAGATCATCCTGCCCCAAGCCACGGTGCGCATGTTGCCGGCCTATGGCTCGGCGCTGGGCATCGCCGTGAAAGACACGGCGATTGCGTCTGTGATTGCCGTGCCCGAGCTGATAAGGCAGGCAGAGACGGTGGCAGGCCTGACCTACAAGCCGCTGGAGGTCTACACCGTCGTGATGCTGATGTATTTTCTGATCCTGTTTCCCATCTCGCGCGGCGTGGACCGTTTCTACCTGCGCGTTGCGCACCTGGGCCGCTCATGACGCGCGGCCATGGCTGGAGGACGTCCCGATGACTTTGGACTGGAGCGTGGTATGGGACAACCGCGCGCAATTTGTGCAGGGCGCGGTGATGACCGTCCAGCTGGCGGTCCTCACCATGTTGATTGCCTTGCCGGGCGGCATGGTGCTGGCCCTGATGCGCCTGAGCCGCTTCCGTCTGCTGGAGCGCCCGGCCACATTCTTTGTCGAGTTCTTCCGCTGCACACCGCTGATCCTGCAGGTTTACTGGGCGTTCTATGTTCTGCCTGCCGAGTTCGGCGTACAGTTTTCCGAGTTCAGCACCGGCCTGATCGCCTTGTCGATGAATGTGTCGGCCTACAACTCCGAGAGCTTTCGCGCAGGCATCAATTCCATCCGCAAGGGTCAGCTGGAAGCCGGGCGCGCGTTGGGAATGGCCCCCTGGCAGGTGATGCGCAAGATCGTCCTTCCGCAGGCGGTGCGCCGCATCATCCCGGTGATGGCCAACACCTGGGTGTCGCTGTTCAAGGACACGTCGCTGGTCTCCGTCATTGCCGTCGCCGAGCTTTCATATGTGTCGATGCAGTTGCGCTCGCAGACATTTCGCGTGTTCGAAACGCTCACAGCCATGGCGGTCATTTACTGGTGCATGGGCTATCCCCAGGCCAAGCTGACCGACTGGATCAACCGTAAATACCGGGTTACCGAATGAACTCTCCTGGCCCATCGAACGCCGCCACCTCCGCGGGCGCGCGGCGTAATTCAGACGGCGCGCCAGTGTTGCGCTTTTCGGGCGTGCACAAGCGCTTTGGCAGCTTCTCCGCGCTCAAAGGCATATCGGGGCAGGTCAACCGCGGCGAGGTGGTGTGTTTCATTGGCCCCTCCGGCTCCGGAAAGTCGACCATGCTGCGTTGCTGCAACCTGCTCGAGGTCATGGACGAAGGTGAAATCTTCCTGGACGGGCAGTCCATGGCGACACCTGCCCTGGATGCGAGCCAGATCCGGCGCCGAATGGGGATGGTGTTCCAGAGCTTTGAGCTGTTTCCGCACATGACCGCGCTGGAGAACATCTGCGTCGGGCCCATGACCGTGCTGGACTGGCCTCGCGAGAAGGCCGAGGAGAAAGCGCGCGCCCTACTGGTGAAAGTCGGGCTCGAAACCAAGGCGGCGAGCTACCCGAGCGCCTTGTCGGGCGGCCAGCAACAACGCGTGGCAATCGCCAGGGCACTGGCTATGGAGCCGGAAGTGATGCTGTTTGACGAACCCACTTCTGCCCTGGACCCCGAAACCATTGGCGAAGTGCTCAATGTAATGAAACGCCTGGCGGACGAGGGCATGACCATGGTGGTGGTCACGCATGAAATGAGTTTTGCCCGCCGCGTGGCCGACTGGGTCATCGTTTTTGACAACGGGATGGTTGTGGAGGAGGGGCCTCCCGCGCAGATATTCGACAACCCGCTGGAAGAACGCACGCGCGACTTTCTCGGCCACCTGGGCTGGAACGGCTGAGGTGGCGGCACAGTTGCTGAGCCCGGCCGCGCTGGGAAGCCTGCCTCCCTCGGTACGCCTGCCGATCTATCCGCGGCGTTCGCAAGCGGCGGGGGTTGTGCACCTGGGCTTGGGTGCTTTCCATCGTGCGCACCAAGCGATGGTCTTTGACACACTGCTTGAGCAGGGCGACGCGCGCTGGGGAGTGATTGGCGTGGCAATGAAGTCAACGGCCGTGGCAGATGCGCTCGATGCGCAGGATGGCTTGTACTCCGTGCAGATCACCGGCCTGCCGGACGCGCACTGCCGCGTAATTGCGACGTTGTGGCAAACATGCGTGGCGGCACGCGAACCGAACACCGTTACGTATGCGCTGGCCGCGCCTTCCACGCGTTGGGTCACTCTCACAGTAACCGAGAAGGGATACACCCCGGCCCTGGCCGAGCTGATCGCTGGCGGCCTGGCACTGCGCTGCCGCGCAGGCCTGCCCGGCCTCACGATCGCCTCATGCGACAACCTCAGCGGCAATGGCGATTTGCTGCGTTCGCTGTGCCTGCAGGCGGCCGAAGGGGATAGCGCCCTTCGTGACTGGATCTCGAGCGCTTGCGCGTTCCCGAACAGCATGGTGGATCGCATCGTGCCTGCGGCAACGGCAACCGTCGCGCAAGCGGCGCTTCAGCTACTGGGCGTGCGCGATGCCGCGGCGCTGGCGACGGAAGGATTCTGGGAATGGATACTGGAGGATCGGCTTGCCGACGCAAGTGACGCCGCATCTTTGCGCTTGGCAGGCGTTCAGGTGGTGCCCGATGTTCGCCCGTTTGAGGTAGCGAAGCTGCGAATGCTCAATGGGAGCCATTCGGCGATCGCGGCGGTTGGCGCCGTGCTCGGGCTTCCCACGGTCAGCGATTGCATGGCACAGCCTGAGATCGCCAAGTTCATCCATGGCTTGATGACGAAAGAGCTCATGCCGCACGTGACGCGGCCCCGAGCGGACGCATACCGGGACGCTTTGCTTGCACGTTTCGCCAATCCGGCCCTGCAGCACCAGGCCCACCAGATAGCCACCGACTTCTCGAAAAAGATTCCGCAGCGCTGGGTCCCGGCGGTATTAGCCCGGCTGAAGGCGGGTGAACCCGCGGAGCACCTTGCCTTCGCAGCCGCTGCGTGGATGCGCTACTGCCGAGGCGAGGACGAATCAGGGCGTTCTTATGAGTTGTCTGACCCATTGGGCCAGACATTGCTCGCAACGGCTCGGCAGCACCGCGGGGATTGCGTCGCCACGGTGCGTTCTCTGATGAACATGGAAGTTTGGGGCACCGAGCTGGCGAACGACGGCCCATGGGCGGGCCGCATTGGTCACTGGCTGCAACGGATCAATGCGGCGGGAATGCGCGCCGCATTGGCGCAGGCCATCGCAACGAACTGACCGGCACGCCCCTGGTCGCGCAGCCTCCCGAAAGTAGGCATTCAGGTCGGCACGACCCCGCGCGTCGGGGCCGGTTTTACTTCGGCGCGGCAGGGCTGTCTCTCCCAACCGATTCCGGAAATACTACTTGTTAGGGAACGAGGAAGCGCTCGGCCAGCAGAACCCAGTAGGCGGAGCCGACAGCAACGTTATCGTCGTTGAAGTCGTAGGCCGGGTTGTGCACCATGCACGCGCCTCTCCCGTCGCCGGCACCGTTGCCGATCTGCAAGTAGCTGCCGGGCACGCGCTCCAGCATGTACGCGAAGTCCTCACTGGCGGTCACCTGCGACGCATGCACCGTCACCTTGTCTGCCCCGAGCAGCTCGATGGCAACGTCGCGCGCGAAGGCCGTTTCGGCAGGCGTGTTCACCAGCACGGGATAACCGCGCTTCCACTCTATCTCGGCGACCGTTCCATAGCTTTGTGCCTGGTGCTGCACGACTTCGCGGATGCGGCGCTCCAACGTGGCGCGCACTTGAGCATCAAGAGCGCGTACACTCATTTCCAGCGTGGCGGATTCCGGAATCACGCTGCTTTTTTTTCCAGCATGCAGCGCACCGACGGTGACCACCGCAGCCTGAAGGGGATCGACGTTGCGCGACACGATGGTCTGCAACGCCATGACGACGCTGGCTGCGGCCACCACGGGGTCTGCCGTCTTGTGCGGGATTCCGCCATGGCCGCCCACGCCCGTGAGCGTGACCGTCGCGTAGTCGCTGGAGGCCATCAACGGCCCCTCGCGCAACAGCAGTTGCCCCTGGGGCACGCCGGGTATGTTATGCATCGCGAACACGGCGTCGCATGGATACCGCTCAAACAAGCCATCTTCCATCATCCGCAGGGCGCCGCCCTCACCCTCTTCGGCGGGCTGGAAGATCATGTGCAGGGTACCGTCGAAGCGCCCCTTCTCCGCCAGATGGCGAGCCGCCGCCAGCAACATCGCCGTGTGGCCGTCGTGACCGCAAGCGTGCATCACGCCGGGTATGGCACTGGACCACTCGACCCCGCTCGCCTCATGGATTGGCAAGGCATCCATGTCGGCGCGCAGACCGAGGCGCCGTTGGCCATCGCCGCGCACCAGGCGGCCGACGACGCCGGTGCCCCCGATGCCGCGCTCCACCTGGTATCCCCAGGCTTCGAGCTTGTCCGCCACTAAGGCAGCCGTACGATGCTCCTCATACGCGAGCTCCGGATGGCGGTGAATATCTCGTCGAAGGCGAATAAATTCACCGGCCCTCTCGACCAACGCATCCAGCAAATAGGTCATGCGCAGCTCATTGCGGCTGCAGCTGGATGGCCTTGGCAGTGGCCCGATAGCGTGCAGTTTCACTTGCATAAAAGCGCGCGGCTTCCGCTAGCGACATGGGAGCGGACGGCATCTGCGTTTGCGAGGCGAGTTGTGACCGCACTGCCGGATCGTTCAAAGACTTGATGATGGCGGCATGCAGGCGCTGCACGACCGGCTCGGGGGTGCTCTTCGGCACGAAGTACCCGGCCCAAATTTTGTAGGAGAGCTTCTTCAGCTCCCGCCCCTCGCTGGCCGTGGGCACCCTCGGCAGCAGCTCGAAACGTTCGGAACCCAACTGACCGACGACCTTCAGCCGGCCCTGCTCAACCATGGCACCCATCGCAGCGCTGTAGACGAGCACTGCGAAATCGACTTGCCCTCCGCCGATGTCTTGCAACAGCTGAGCGTTGCCTTTGTAGGGGACGTGGACCAGTTTCACCCCTGTGAGCTGCTGTACGTTCTCCAGAATGAAGTGATAGAGAGAGCCGACGCCGACACTGCCGTAGCTGAGGGGCCTGTCAGCTGACTTGCGTGCCAATGCGATCAGTTCGTCGACACTGTCTACTGGCAAATCCTTGCGAGTGACGAACACCATGGCTGCCTCCGACGCCGGGTGCACTAGACGAAAGCCTTCGGCGCGAAGCTTGATGGCCGAATACGCCAGCGGAGCGAGAATCAACTCGTTCGGGGTGCCCTGCAAGAGGTAGTGACCGTCGGCAGGGGCGTTAAGTACCTTCTGCGCCCCCAGGGTTCCGCTCGCGCCGCCAAGGTTTTCCACCAGCACCGGCTGTCCGAGTTCCTTCGCCAGGGGCGTATTGAAGATTCGGCCCAAGGCATCCGACGGGCCACCCGCCGGGTATGGAACCATCAGATTCACCGGTTTGGTCGGAAAGGCCTGCGCCGCAACGCCTGTGGCCAGCGTGAGGCCGGCAAAGAGGGCCAGGGAATATTTGACGATCAAGTGCATGGTTTGTCTCCTGTTGTGTATGAATGAGGAGCATCTTAGGAAGCTTGATGGATAACGTCCAATGCATTGTTGTACGATGTTTCATAATTTAAACTCATCAAATCACCATGACACTTGTCCAACTCCGACACTTGGTCGCCATTGCCGAGAGTGGCTCCTTCAGTCGTTCAGCGGAGACTCTGTTCCTCACTCAACCTGCGCTAAGCCGGAGCATCCGAGCGTTGGAGGACGAGCTGGGTCAGCCGCTATTGGATCGCGTGGGACGCCAGAATCAGCTCACCCCATTCGGACACGAGGTCGTGCAGCGTGCCAAGCAAATGCTGTTCGACGCGGAGGAACTGGCTGCCAGCGGCCGTGGTTTACGCGAGGGTCGCGCCGGCAGGTTGCGGGTCGGCCTGGGATCGGGGCCCGGCGCGCTGCTGATGACGCCGCTGCTGACCCGGATGGCGACGCAACACCCAAGACTGCGCCTGACCATTGCGCGGGGGCATACCGGACTCCTGGTGCAGTCCTTGCGCGATCGGCGTCTTGACGCCCTGGTGATCGATGCACGGTCGCTTTCGCCGGCGCCTGACCTGCAAGTCCAAACGCTCGCGGAGATGCGCGGATCGTTCATGTGCCGCCCTGGCCATCCGTTGACGGAACGTTCCGGTCCGCTCACATTTTCGACGGTTAGTCAGTTTCCGATCGCTGCAACACCTCTCAGCGATGAAGTCGCTCGCATGATCGTGGAGCACTACGGATCTACGGCACATCCTGACGAGTGCGTCACCTTGCGTTGTGAGGAACTTCAGAGCTTGGTGGAGGCGACCCGGGCGAGCGACGCGGTTCTGCTCGCCATTCGTGCCTCGGCACCGGACCTCGTGGAACTTCCGGTGCGGCCGGTCCTGCGCGTCAAAGCCCGCTTCGGACTGGTGACGCTGGCTGGACGCGCTGAGGCCCCAGCCCTAGGAATTCTTCGCGAGTTGGTGGATGAATTGCTGCACGACTGAACGCCCAATTCCACGCCGGCGTGCTTCGCTTGGGCCGCTGTAGGAACTTGGATCACAAACGTTCCGCACGGTTGAGCGCTGACCCGGGGGACACTGCGTTGGCACTCAATAGCAGTTGTCTTGATGTCCAAGAGTCAAAAGTGCTTTGAACCATTCGTTGAAGGCAGCACCGTACCCTGACACTCTCCAAAACCGATGCGCCTGAACCCCTCGCGCTGGCAAAAGCCGCGCAGTGTGACGGTGTCCCCATCCAGCAGAAAGGTCCGTTGTTCGCCGTTCGACAGTTGCAACTGCTGCTTGCCCCCTTGCGTCAGTTCTAGCAGCGATCCGGCCTGCTCGGGCTTCGGACCAGAAAGTGTGCCCGATCCGAACAGGTCGCCACAGCTCAGGCTGCAGCCGTTGACCGTGTGATGCGCTACGAGTTGCGCGACGGTCCAGTATGCCGCTTGCGCAAAATTCGACCGGCTGATGCAGTCGCCCGGATTCCCGGCTTCGCGCATGGCAGGGGTCTGCAACCAGACCTCCAACTCGACGTCAATCGCTCCATGCTCCCGATTGGCCGGGCTGTCCAGGTAGGGGAGCGGCTGGGGATCGCTGTCCGGGCGGGTGAACGCAGTACGAAACGGTGCCAAAGCCTCCATCGTCACGACCCATGGCGAAACCGTGCTCGCAAAGTTCTTCGACAGGAAGGGGCCGAGTGGCTGATATTCCCAGGCCTGAATGTCGCGCGCGCTCCAGTCGTTAAAGAGCGCCATGCCGAACACATGCTCCTCGGCCGCTTCAATCGCGATGGGCAGGCCCTGCGCATTGGGACGGCTGATGAATATTCCCAGTTCCAGTTCGATGTCCAGGCGCTCGCTCACTTTCATCACGGGGTGCGATGCTCCGGGGCTCATCAGTTGCCCCATGGGCCGGTGAAAGCCATGTCCGCTAACGTTGATCGTGGACGCCCGTCCGTGATACCCGATGGGCACGTATTTGTAGTTGGGCAGCAGAGGCGCGTCTGGACGGAACAGCTTCCCGACAGCCGTGGCGTGGTGGATTCCGACGTAGAAGTCCGTGTAGTCGCGGATCTCGCAGGGCAGGCCCAGCTCGACATCCATTTGCGGAACCAGCGCGGCCTCAAATTTCGCCCGCTGTTCGCTGTCCTTTCGCAGGCCGTGCGAAATGGCCTCACGCATCAGCCGGCGCGTCGGCGAGGTCAGCCGCATTAGCCGATTCATATCCGTGCTGTCGATCAGTTCCGCCTTGCGCAGGTCCAACACTTGGTCTCCAATGGCCACACCAATACACCAGCCACTGTCCTCCGGGCGCCTGAAACGCCCGAACGGCAGGTTCTGGATCGGGAAGTCGGCGTCGGCGAGGTTGGCGCTTTCCACCCAGCTCTCGAGCGAGGGGGCATGGGTGCCATTGACATGGTTCATGGTTGCCTTGGGTCAAAGTGTTTCTTGAGGCCTTCCCAGCAGCGGTAATACTCGTGCTGAAGCTGGGCGGAAGACAGCGCATGGCTGGTCGGCCGCAACACGTTGCGGGTCTCGAACATGAAGGCCATCGTGTCCTCAATCACATGGGGCTGGGAGATGTCACCCGTGCTGGCTTTTTCAAAAGTTTCGGCGTCTGGCCCGTGGCCACTCATGCAGTTGTGCAGGCTGGCGCCACCGGGCATGAAGCCTTCGGCCTTGGCATCGTAAGCGCCATGCACCAAGCCCATGAATTCGCTCGCGATGTTGCGATGAAACCAGGGCGGCCGGAAGGTGTCTTTCATCGCAAGGATGCGCGGAGGAAAAATCACGAAGTCGATGTTGCTCACACCGGGCGTATCCGAGGCGCTATGCAGAACGAGAAAAATGGATGGGTCCGGATGGTCGAAGCTGATCGATCCGATGGCATTGAATCGGCGCAGGTCGTACTTGTAGGGGGCATAGTTGCCGTGCCAGGCCACCACGTCCATCGGTGAATGCGCCATGCGCGCCGTCCACAGGTGGCCGCCGAACTTGGCCACCAGGTCGTGCGGCGTGTCGATATCCTCGTAGGTTGCGATGGGGGTGAGAAAGTCCCGTGCGTTCGCCAGCCCGTTCGAGCCTATAGGCCCACGGTCTGGCAAGCGGAAGTTAGCGCCAAAGTTTTCGCAAACGTAGCCGCGAACCGGGCCGTCTGGCAGTTCTAGGCGAAAACGCACGCCGCGCGGAATAAGGACTATCTCTTGCGGCTCGGCCTCGATGATGCCCAGCTCGGTGACGAAGCGGTGACGCCCTTGCTGCGGCACAAACAACATCTCGCCGTCGGCGTTGTAGAAAGCGCGCTCCTTCATCGAACGGTTGGCGGCGTACAGGTGTACGCCCGCTCCATTCTGCGACGCGGGGTCGCCATTGCCAGCCATGGTTACCAGGCCCTGGACCCAATCCAGGGGCGCGTCCGGAATCGGCAGTGGATTCCAGCGCAGTTGGTTAGGCGGCGCGATCTCCTTGGTGAAATCGCTGGTGATCCGGCCATTGTCCAGGCGCTCGAACGGCGCGTGCATTGCGGAAGGCCGGATGCGATACAGCCACGAACGGCGATTGTCGGCGCGCGGGGCGGTAAAGGCGGTGCCTGAGAGCTGTTCGGCGTAGAGGCCGTAAGGGCAGCGCTGCGGCGAGTTTTGGCCGACCGGCAGCGCGCCGGCTAAGGACTCGGTTGCGAACTCGTTGCCAAAGCCGGACTGGTATTGCAGCGACTCCATGGAGCGCATCACGCCTCCATTTTCAGCGTGCCGCGACGGATTTGGTCGCGTTCGAGTGACTGGAACAGCGCCTTGAAGTTGCCTTCGCCGAACCCCTCGTCGCCTTTGCGCTGGATGAATTCGAAGAACACCGGTCCAAGCAGCGTGCCGGAAAATATCTGCAGCAGCAGGCGCTTGTTGCCTCCATCGGTAGTACCGTCCATCAAGATGCCACGAGCCTGAAGTTCTGGCACCGGCTGGCCATGGCCGGGCAGGCGATCTTCCAGCATGTCGTAGTACACGTCATTGGGCGCGGTCATCAGCGGAATGCCGGCGAGTTGCAACTCGTCAACCGTCTTGAGCAAGTCATCTGTGGAGAGCGCGACGTGCTGGATGCCTTCGCCGCTGAACTTCATCAGGAACTCCTCGATCTGGCCCGAGCCCTTGGACGATTCCTCGTTCAGCGGAATGCGGATCATCCCGTCAGGCGCGGTCATCGCCTTGGAGGTCAGGCCGGTGTATTCACCCTGAATATCAAAGTAGCGAATCTCGCGGAAGTTGAAGAGCTTCTCGTAGAAGCCCGCCCAGTGCGCCATCCGGCCGCGGTAGACGTTGTGCGTGAGGTGGTCCACCATCTTCAGGCCACGGCCACGAGGATGCCGATCCACGCCAGGCAGGAACTCAAAATCGATGTCGTAGATCGCCCTGCCTTCGTCGAATCGGTCGATCAGGTACAGCGGTGCCCCGCCAATTCCCTTGATGGCCGGCAGGCGCAACTCCATCGGCCCAGGGGGGAACTCGATCGGATGCGCTCCCAATTCAAGCGCGCGGGTGTAGGCCTTGTGCGAGTCTTTTACCCGGAAGGCAAGCCCGCACGCTGACGGGCCGTGCTCGGCTGCGAAATAGGCCGCTTCGCTGTTGGGCTCGTTGTTAACGATGAAGTTGATGTCGCCTTGCCGGAACAGCAGAACGTTCTTGGAGCGGTGCTTCGCAACCAGCGAAAACCCCATCCGTTCAAAAAGCGGCTCCAGCAGGCCGGGCGTGGGCGATGCGAACTCGACGAACTCGAAACCCATCAAGCCCATCGGATTGTCAAAAAAGTCTGTCATTACGTTCGCCTGTTCATTCAGTCCAGCTTGATGTCGGCTTTCTGCACGATCCGGGCATAACGCGCCTGCTCCGACTTCATGAATTGCGCGGACGCTTCGGGTGTCATCGGATGCACGATATTTTCCTGTTTGGCCATCGCTTCTTTCACCTCCGCCGTGTTCCATGCGGCGACGATGGCCTTGTGCAAACGTGTCACTTCCGCCGGAGGCAAACCCTTGGGTGCAACGACGGCAAACCAGCCACCCACTTCCATGTCATTGAATCCTTGTTCCTTGAATGTGGGAATATCGGGTACCGAGGCGATACGCATTGCGCCCATCACGCCGACGGCACGCAGACTTCCGTTTTTTAGATGTTGCTGGGCGACGTTGATGGCCACGACGCCAAAGTCGACTTGACCACTGATGATATCGGTAACCATTCCACCCATTCCCTTGTACGGAATGTGTCCTGCCTTCACGTCGGCCGCGTCCAGAAACATCTCTGCTGCCAGGTGAATAATCGTCCCGTTGCCTGACGAGGCGTAGTTGTAATAGTCAGGTTTGGCCTTTAGCGCTGCCTGCAACTCCTTGGCATTCTTGACCGGCAATTTGGCGGGATTGACCACAAGAAGAAAGGGCGTCTCACCAATCACACATATTGGCGTAATGTCCTTGAGGCTGTCGAATGGCATCTTTCTGTAAACACTTGGGTTCACGGAGTGGTTGTTTGAAACGAAGGCGATGGTCCGGCCGTCAGCTGGCGCCTTAACGAGATTTCCGGTGCCGATGATGCCACCCGCACCCGGCAGGTTCTCAATCACAACCGGCTGGGTCAGTTGCTTGCTCAGCGCGTTTTGCCCGGCGCGTGCAATGGTGTCGAGCCCGGAACCCGCACTCACCGGCAGGATCACGCGAATCGGCGTGGCCAAGGTTTGAGCGAATGCTGGCCCAAAGCCAGCAAGGCTGGCGGTGAAGCCGGTAGTAGCAAGGATGAGTTGGCGGCGGGTAAAGGTAGGCATGGTTGTCTCCAGGTGTTTTCAATCAGGCTTGGTTTAAAACGGGTTCGGGCTCGGGCTCAGGCTCGGCAAGGCGCCCGAGAATCTCTTCGGTATGCTCTCCCACTCTGGGCAGCGCATGCCGAACGCCAGGGCGGCGGCCGCCCATCAACAGCGGCAGCAGCACGACCTTGGTCGTGTCGCCGTCACCGGTGTCCATATCCACCAGGCCACCCGACTCGATCAGGTGCCTGTCGGTCACGAGTTGATCTGGGCGCACGATGGGCGCATAGGGGATGCCGGCAGCTTCCAGCTTGGGCTGGAGCTCGTCTATCTTGTGATGGATAAGCGTCTCGCCCAGCTTCTCAAGCAGTTGGGGACGCACATCGACCCGTTGCGCATTGGTAGCGAGCGCCGGGTCGGTCGCGAGGTCGGGCCGATCGATCACACGGCATAGGGTCTGGAACTGCTTGTCGCTGACGGCGCCGATAAACAGTTGCTCGCCCTCGGCCATCGTGAACACGTCGTAGACGCTCCAGGCGGACAGGCGGGAAGGCATGGGCGGCGCGGCTTCGCCGGTCATCTGGAATTGCTGCATATGCTGGGAAGCCAGCAAAGTGCAGTTTTCGAACAGCGCGCTCTGGATTTCCTGGCCCTTGCCAGTGCGGCTGCGCTCCTGCAGCGCGGCGAGCACGCCGATTGCGCCGAACATGCCACCCATGATGTCGTTCACGGACGAACCGGCGCGCAGCGGTCGGCCCTTGGGTCCCGTCATGTAGGTCAGGCCGGCCATGTTCTGCACGACTTCATCGAGAGCGAGGCGATTCTCGTAGGGTCCTGGTAGGAAGCCTTTGTGCGAAGCGTAGATCAGATGCGGGAATTTTTTCGAGAGCGTTGCGTAGTCAAGCCCGAACTTGGTCATCAGACCTGGGCGGAAGTTCTCCAGCATGACGTCGCTCTGGCCAATCAGTTCTTGCGCACTGGCGAGGCCTTTGGGCGTGTTGATGTCGATGACGACGCTCTTCTTGTTGCGGTTGAAGCTTCGGAAGAAGCCGATGCCCAGGCCGGGCAGCTTGCGCGTCTTGTCACCGCCGGGCGGCTCGATCTTGATCACTTCCGCCCCCAGGTCCGCGAGGATCATGCCGCAGGTGGGGCCCATCACCATGTGGGTGAACTCGATGACGCGGATACCTTCCAGGGGAAGTCCGGTTTTTTCAGTAGTCATGGTTTTCTCTTTTCAGTTGCTCGAAGCTCACGATTCGCCCGGCAATGGCGCTGGCCGCAACCGTGGAAGGGCTCGCAAGCCACACTTGGCCCGGACCGGAGCGGCCCGGGAAGTTGCGATTGATCGCGCTGATCGTCACTTGGTCGGGCCGATCGGAGACGCCTGGCCCAGCGTTCACGCAGGCACCGCATCCCGGCTCAATCAGCTCCACACCTGCGCGCTCGAACACGTCGAGCATTCCTTCGCGCACGCAGTACTCGCGCACGTCCTGGCTGCCGAACTGAAGCACGAAACGGGTACCGCGTGCCACTCGCATGCCGCGTTCTGTTGCCCACTGAAGTACAGCGTGCACGCGCTGCAGGTCTTGCCGCTTGCCGCCAGTGCACGAGCCGCCGTAGGCAATGTCAACCAGCACAGGCGCATTGAGCTCCGACACGGCCACGCCAAGCCCCGGATCCCCGGGCTGCGCCAGCATGGGCTCAAGCTTCGAGCAGTCGATATCAAGTGTGTGCGCGATTTCCGCATCAACATCACTACACATCCAGTCTTCCAGCGCGAAGGCTATTCCCCTGCGTTCACGCAGGAACTGGCGCGTTTCCTCGTCGGGCACCACGATTCCGGTGAAGCCGCCGATTTCGGCCACCATGTTGGTGAGCGTTGCACGCTCGTCAGTCGATAGCGCGCTGACCACGTCGCCGGTGTACTCGAACACTTGCCCGATAGCACGGCCCTCGCGCACATAGGGCAGGCGCAACAAGTGCAAAACGATGTCCTTGGCCTCGACGACGGCTGGCAGGCTGCCCGTCAGGCGGACGCGGCAGGTCGTCGGTACCTGGACGCGCACTTCACCCGTCATCCAGGCACTGGCCATTTCCGTCGCACCCACACCAAATGCCAGCGTGCCCAGTGCGCCGCAGTGCGGCGTGTGCGAATCGGTGCCGATGGCGAGATCGCCCGGGCGCACGTAGCGCTCCGCCATGATCGAGTGGCTGATGCCTTCAGAGCCCTCGCGGTCCTCGAGAAGACCATGCAGTTTGATGCCATGCCGCTCGCAAAAGCGCTGCTGCGTTTGGGCCATGGCCTGCGCCAGGTCCAGCATGCCGAGCTTGCGCCTTTCAGCCGGCATGCTGCGGTGAATGAACGTCAGGTGGTCGGCAAAACAGACGATCGAAGCGGTGTCGTGCAACATGACATTGCCATTCATCTCGCGCTCGAGCGAACTGATCGACATGGGGGAGACATATTCATGCGCGTACCGCCAGTCGGCCTTGGCGAATACCGAGTCGCCGGGAAGTACCGCCTGCAGGCCGCTCGCCCGCGCAATGATCTTCTCGGCGTAGGTCATCGGCCGGAAGGCTGCAGGCCGGACAACTGGACCCCAGCCGAGTTTGCGCGCACGCATCAGCTTGAACAACCCGCCGCGGCGGATCAGTTCTGCGGTCACCTCGTCTTCACCGCGGGTGAACTCTTCGACAGGAATTGCTTCGCCCCGCTGGATGCGCTCGATCAGGCCGAAGTCCGTCGAGGTCAAAAGTCCAAGGTTGCGGCAGTTCTGGCGATAGATGCGCTCGAAACTCTCGGCGATGACAAGCCGGATTCCCGCGCACCACTCGGCGTACGGGCTGGCCTCGCGTGAAGAGCCCTTGCCATAACGACGCCCCGCCACTGTGACGGCAAAGCCGCCCGCTTTTACCCTGCCAGGGGCAACAGGCAGTTCTTCACCGCATTTCAGTCCCAGGTAGGGATAATCACCGAGCTTGTCGTCATAGTGGTAGCAGATGAAGGCAGGCGTGATTTCGTCGGTAGAGATGTCTGTGCGCAGGGGCAGCGCCTGTGCGAGCGTGACGTCCTCTCCGGCCAATTGCCTGGCAACAGTCTGGGCGTCCTGGGCCAGATAGAGCACCCGGCCATCGAAGCGAATGCTGTCGGTGCTCATGCGGAAACGTCCTGCGGGTTCACACTGCGCTGGCCGGAGATGAAATTCTTCGGCAATCCGGCGCGCCACATGGCACCGTGCGTGGGTTCGCCCTTCAGCCAGTTCGCCACCTTGGCACGCAGGGTGAGCAACTTTGTGACGTCGATGCCGGTGTCTACTCCCATGGACGCCAGCATGAAAGCCAGGTCTTCGGTGGACGCATTGCCGCTGGCGCCGGGGGCATGCGGGCAGCCGCCTATGCCGGCCAAGGATGCGTCGAAACGCTTGACGCCCACTTCGAGCGCCGCATAGCAGTTCGCAAGGGCAAGGCCGCGCGTGTCATGGAAATGACCGCACCAAAACTTGTCGCCGGCGATTTTCAGTGCCTTCTCGAAGAGCCGGCTCACGGCCGCGGGGTCGGCATAACCTACCGTGTCGGCCATGCTGACGCGATCGACACCCGCGTCAAGCAGGCCCTGCAGACAACGCAGCACTTCCGATTCCTTGACTTCGCCCTGGATCGTGCAGCCGAAAGCCGTTCCTACACCGCCTTCAACCAGGGCACTGGACCGAGCCGCATCGCGTGCCGCCACGATTCTCGCGACTTCGGAGATCACCTCGTCCGGCGTTTTACGCAGATTGGCCAGGCTGTGTTCATGGCTGGCTGAGAGCGGCACGATCATGAGGTCCGCTCCTTCGGCGATCGCGCGCTCGGCGCCCTTCATGTTGGGCACCAATACGGAGACAAACAGCCCCGGCAGTGTCTTGGCGAAAGCCAGCAGGTCCGCCGTGTCGGCCAGTTGTGGTAACAAGCGCGCCGGAACGAAGGAGCCGACTTCGATTTCGCGTTGACCGGCGGCGAAGGCGTCGCGAATCCACTCCTTTTTATGCTCGGTCGGGAGAATTTTCGCGATGCTCTGCAGGCCGTCGCGCAGGCCGACTTCGCGAATCACGGCGGTAAGCGGGAGGGGATGGGTGTTGGACATTCTGCAAGTCTAGGCTTTCCTATTTTTGTGAAAAGTGGTATTTTTGCAAGACTAACTTCACTTTTTGTCATAGCAGATTAACCCGTCCACGAAACACTTACGCCAATGAAAGACCTTGACCTGACGTCCCTGCGCTACTTTGTCGCGGCCTGCGAAACGGGCAACATTACAAGGGCGGCTGAGCAAGAAAGCATCGTCACCTCCGCCATGAGCAAACGGCTCACCCAGTTGGAGCATGACCTCGGTGTCCCACTGCTCCAGCGCCAGCGCCGGGGCGTGAGACCCACTCCCGCTGGCGAGATGTTGTTGGAGCAATCGCGCTCGATTCTTTCGAGCGCGGCGCGCATTGCGCAGGACATAGCCAGCTTCGGCAGCGGCGTGCGCGGACAGGTCCGACTGCTGGCGACGGTGTCATCGATTGCCGAATCGCTGCCGGACGATGTGGCGGCCTTCATGAAAAAGCCGGCACATCGTGAGATTCAGGTGGACATCGAGGAAGCCTTTAGTCGCGATATCGTGCGCCGGGTCAAGGAGGGAAGTGCGGTACTGGGCGTTCTCTGGGACGCCACCGACCTTGATGGACTCAGGTCTGTCGCTTACCGAGCAGACCAGCTGGCTGTAGTGACCCACATTTCCCACCCGCTCGCATCGCGCAAGCGCTGCAGTTTTGCCGACACCTTGGAGTATGAGCACATTGGCCTGCAGGCGCCGAGCGCGGTCAATGTGATGCTGGCCCGTACGGCGGCTGTGGCCGGCAAGCAAATCGTCTACCGCACCCAGGTTTCAAATTTCCAGGCATCTCTGCGCGTGGTTTCCGCGAACTTGGGCATCTCAATCATGCCCCGGGAGGTGGTCGGCGCATCGGCCGAGACTTTCGGTTTGAAGGTGATTCCGTTGCAGGACGTCTGGGCCAAACGCCGCTTCAACATCTGCTTCCGTGATCTCGACAGGCTGAGCAAAGCCGCGCGCATGCTGCTGGATGACCTGGCTGCGGCTGCGAAGCGCTAGGCCAAGCTAGGTCGGCGGCCCTGTGACTCTCCAACAACTGCTCGGATGCAGTTCTGGCTGTCGGCCGCCGCTGGTTCGAAGGCAGTATCCCTTTCTCGGTGGCTATAGTTTGCTATGAATTGAGTAGCAAAAGGTTGGGCTTACGTACAAGCGGCGGCTGGTCTCGGCCCTTCGCAATAGCATAGGCCTGACGCGTAGGACGCGCCTGCGCCAGGCGCCTGTGTTGACTGGGAACGCCGGACTATCGGCCGGCCTTCATTCCATAAAGGCGCTTCACGCACCGAGTGCAAACTTTCAACCCTTCAAAATCCACCACCTCAATCGATCCCGTATTGCACTTTGATCAAGGCTAAATTTTCAAATTCGTTCAAAGCAGGCAAGCAATCTGTCTGACCATGTCGGTCATCGCCAAGTCGGCAGGTGCGCTTCCAGATTTCCTGAGACGGAGACACCGTCCCGGGGCATTCTCCAAATCCGATGCCTCTCAACCCTCGCGTTCGCAAAAGCCACGCGGGATGAGCACTAGCCCTGCCCCTGACGGCCGGCCACGCCGCTGCCCTATTGACGTACGGGCAACTTGGTTATGATAAATAACCATAATGCTCCTTCGTGCTGACCAATAGGAAAGGCTGTATGACGTATCAACCCGCCGTGCAAGACACACAATTCATCCTTTTCGACGTGCTGGACGCAAGCGGTCAATTGCGCCCCATCGAGCGTTTCGCCGATGCCGACGGTGACCTGCAGCGGCAGGTTCTGGAAGAAGCCGCGAAGTTTGTCGCCGAGGTTGTAGCCCCACTGAATGCGGCGGGCGACAACCCCGGGTGCCGCTTCCATGCCGGCGCGGTTGTGACGCCCCCAGGATTCGCACCGGCCTACCAGGCCTTCTGGCAAGCGGGCTGGCCCGCACTTTCTTGCGCGCCCGAACACGGCGGGCAAGGTCTGCCCTGGGTGCTGGAAGGCGCGCTGTACGAATGGTTGAGCGCCGCCAACCATGGCTGGACCATGGCGCCAGGCCTGCTGCATGGAGCCTACGAGTGCCTGGCCCATCACGGCAGCGATGAATTGAAAGCGGCCTACCTGGAGAAACTTGTCTCCGGCGAATGGCTGGCCACAATGTGCCTCACTGAAGCTCATGCCGGCAGCGACCTCGGGCTGGTGCGCACTCGCGCAACGCCGCAGGCGGACGGCAGCTACCGTGTCAACGGCAGCAAAATCTTCATTTCCGGCGGCGAGCACGATCTCACCGACAACATCCTCCATCTCGTCCTCGCGCGCTTGCCCGATGCGCCTGCCGGCCCCAAGGGCCTGTCGCTGTTACTCGTTCCAAAATTGCTGGCGGAGGGCAGCCGCAACCAGGTTCACTGTGATCGCATCGAAGAAAAAATGGGCTTGCACGGCAGCCCCACCTGCGCCATGCGTTTCGAAGACGCAGCGGGCTGGCTGATCGGCGAGCCCGGCCAGGGCCTGAACGCGATGTTTGTGATGATGAACGCGGCCCGTCTACACGTGGCGCTACAGGGCATCGGCCTGCTCGACGCGGCCCGGCAAAAAGCCGATGCTTATGCGCGCGAGCGAAGGCAAATGCGCGTGCCCGGGCCTCGCAGCGGCACTGAGCCGGCGGACTTCATCATCGGTCATCCTGCGATGCGCCGCCTGCTGGACACGCAGCGCGCCTGGATCGACGGTGGCCGACTGCTGGCTTACCAGACGGGGCTCGAGCTCGACATCAGCAAGCACCACCCCGACCAGGCCCGTCGTGAGAAGGCCCAGCGGTGGTGCGGCTTGCTCACCCCCGTGCTGAAGGCAGCTTTCACTGACCAGGCCTTTCACGGTGCCAGCGAATGCCTGCAGGTTTTCGGCGGCCATGGCTACATTCGCGAATGGGGGATTGAACAGATCGTCCGCGATTCACGCGTAAGCATGATCTATGAGGGCACCAACGAGATCCAGGCCATCGACTTGCTGGTGCGCAAGGTGTTGCCGGACGGCGGCGCCGCGCTGCGGATGATGTTCGAAGTGTTGCGCGACGAGTTGGACGACAGGGGCGCGGCCGGGAAGACTGTACTGAGCCATCTCGCACGCCTGGAAATCACCACCGATGCATTGATCGAGGCCGCGCGCACCGCGCCTGCGTTGCCCTATGGGGTCGCGGGTGATTACTTGCGCGCGGTGGCGCTGGTGCTGCTCGGTTGGGCGTGGGTGCGCATCTGCAACACGCCTGGTGCCCAGGGCAACGAGCGCTGGCAAGCCCCGGGTGAAGCACTTCGACGATGGGTGTTGCCCGAGTTCGACATGCGGTTGGCTGTCATCGAGAATGAAATCAAACGCCAGGATTGATCGAATCTTCTGCTTCCGCTGATAGAACTTGACTTGGCTGAACCGATCGGCAAAACCGCTTCGCGGCCTTTTCCAAGTCACGAGAGCTGCCCGTCACCACTGCCCCTGCGATCGTTTGGGCTTACTGAAATGAACTCTGATGCGGACACGGGTCAGTTCAAGCAAGCTCGATCCCTACGCCGGGAAGCGCTTATGGTCATGGCCCCTATGACCAGGCTGCGGGCGCTTTTGGGGAACGCGCGGGTGGGGCGTGGGGAGAACGGCAGGCCGTCATCCAGCGGACAAGGCAAGCGGAAGCCGAGGAGGCGTGGCCAGCAGCTTAGTGCGTGAGAATTGCTATAAAAAAGATAGCTGCTTACGCCCGCCAATCATGGGATGGAGCTTATTTTCACTTAAAATTAAGGCGTTCCGCGCCGCAGGATTCGCCCATCGCGGCGTGTGCTCAGCCTTTTCCCAGCGCAGGACGGCCAAACAAGGTGGACGCATTGCTGATCGGTCCGAGCTGCGCGGCCACGTCCAGCAGCGCGGGCGCGAGTTCGTGCATGCGCGCTGTGTCCAGCCGCGAGCGCGGGCCCGCGATGCTGATGACGCCGATGACCTCCTTGCGCCTGAAAACCGGCGCGGCCATGGTCGCCATGCCGGGCGCAAAAACCTCGTCGATCATGGCGTAGCCGCGCACCCGCGCCGCGTGTAGAAAACCCAGCAGCGCCTTGATGGTGGTGGGCGCTTTCGGTCCGTAGTCGGCAGGCTTGCCAAAACCCTGGCGCGAGACCAGCTCCAGAGCCCGTTCGTCGCTCAGGCACATCAGCCACGCGTGGCCGGATGCCGTGCACGACAGCCGCGCGTCCATACCCATGTCCGGGTCGTAGCGGAGCCCGGCTTGCCGCATGCCCTGAGACTTGGAGACCCAGGTCAGGCGGTCCTCATCCACGATGGACAGGCGCACCAGCTCGCCCGACGTTTGCGCCAGCCGCTCCAGCAGCGGCTCGGCCACGTCCACAATTCCTGCGCTGCTCAGGAAGCCCAGTCCGAGCGACACCATCTTGAGGGTCAGCACATAGTCGCCCTGCTTGCGCGCCTGTCGCACGTAGCCGCGCTGCTGCAGGTCTGCAAGCAGGCGATGACACGCGCTCAGCGGAATGTCGAGCTCCGAGGCGATCAGTGAAATGGGCAGACCTTCGGGGTACCGGGTCAGGTGTTCCAGAAGGGAAAGTCCGCGTGCAAGGGCGAGGTTCATTTTGTATGATGGAATGAGTTTCCGATTTAGAAACATTTTCCCATCCGGCTTGCAGAATTGCCAGCAACAAATAAATGCCGTGTTTGGCATCCCTCAGAGACAACATTTTTATGCGTAATTTTCCTGACCTGATCCGCATCCCATGACTCGCACTGTTTACGTTCTCAATGGCCCCAACTTGAACCTGCTTGGCGTGCGGGAGCCGCACCTGTACGGCCACACGACGCTGGCCGATGTAGAGCAACTGTGCCGGCGTGTAGCGAAGGAGCTGGGTTATGCCTGCGAGTTCCGCCAGACCAACCACGAAGGTGTGATGGTCGACTGGGTGCAGGAAGCGCGCGAAAAATCCGCCGCCCTTGTCATCAATCCGGCCGGTTTGTCGTTCCACTCCATCCCGGTGCTGGACGCGCTCAAGACCCTGGATCAGCCGATTGCCGAAGTCCACATCACCAACATCCACCGGCGCGACGCGCTGTACCAGCATTCACTGGTGTCGCTGGCTGCCACCGGGGTCATCTGCGGCTTCGGGGCTTTCGGTTACGAGCTGGCGATCCGTGCATTGGCCCAGCGTCTGACGGCCGCGCCGGCACCCTGATTCACGTTTTCGTATTCTTTTTTTTTCATCGACAACACCACAGGAGACAACCATGAACCATTCCATAGATCGCCGCACCTTGCTGGGTGCCGGAGGCGCGCTCGCTGCCAGCGCCATTTTGCCGGCATGGGCGCAGACTCCGCCTACCATCCGCTTCGCCGCCGTGTTCTCCGACAAGGACATCCGCGCCGAGATGATGAACATGCTGGCCAAAGACGTTGCGGCCGACTTCAAGATGGAGATGCACCTGAACTCCACCTTGTTCCGCCAGGGCACCGAGCTGGTCGCCCTGCAGCGGGACAATCTCGAGATGGGCAACATCGCGCCGCAGGACATCTCCAAACAGGTGCCAGCCTGGTCGCTGCTGACCTCGGCCTACCTGTTCCGCGATGCCAACCACCTGACGCAATTCTTCGCCAGCGATCTGGGCTCGCAGATGAAGAAAATTGCAGAAGACCAGCTCAAGGTCAAGATTCTGGGCCCCACCTTCTTCGGCACGCGCCACGTGGGTCTGAAGGGCAAGAAAAAAATCACCGTCCCGGCCGACCTGGCCGGTGTCAAGCTGCGCATGCCTCCCGGCGAAACCTGGCAGTTGCTGGGCCGCTCGCTGGGTGCCAATCCCACGCCCATGGCCTATGCCGAGACCTACACTGGCTTGCAAACCGGCGCCATCGACGGCCAGGACAATCCGCTGCCTAACGTGCAGAACATGAAGTTCTACGAAGTGATGGGTGAAATCGTGCTGACCTCGCACCTGGTTGCCTTTGACGTGCTGACCATCAACATGAAAACCTGGAACAGCATGGCGCCCGCGAAGCAGAAGGCCTTCCAGGCCGCCGCCGACAAGGCCATGGCTTGGAGTGCCGCCGAGCACACCAAGCGCGAAGCCGATCTGGCGGAATCCTTCCGCAAGGCGGGCCTGGACGTGTATGTGCCCAACATCAACGCCTTCCGCGACCATGCCCAGAAGGTGTATCTGGCCTCTGACGATGCCAAAAACTGGCCAGCCGGCATGCTGGACAAAATCAACGCCCTGAAATAGGCTCACCCCCGAAACGGCCTTTGGCCTTCTCCCCCCTCAAAGGGGGGCCACGAGCGGCCCGGCCCTTCGACGGGCTCAGGACAGGCCAAGGCCGGTTCCGCGGTGGTATTGGAATGGCCCATGTGCCCCTATGCGTGCCAGGTGGCGCGTGAGTGAGTGAGTGCGAGAGAGAGAGGACGATGATGGATCACATGTTGAAGCCGCTGCACCGCTTCGCTGAAGCGGTTGCAGCGCTGTTGCTGGCGGTGATCTTTCTCGCCTTCATGGCGCAGATCATCATGCGTTATGTCTTCAATGCGCCGGTGGGCTGGACCACCGAAGTGTCGCTGGCGGCCTGGCTATGGCTGGTGTTGTGGGGTGCGGCCTTTGTGCTGAAGGACGACGAGGAAATCCGCATCGACCTGATCTCCGGGCGAGGCAGCCGGCGTACGCGCCGGGTGATAGGCGGCATTGGCGCGGTCGGGGTCATCGTGCTGTTTGGCATGTCGCTGCCGGCTTCGTGGTCCTATGTGACCTTCATGAAAGTCGAAAAGAGCGCAACGCTGGGTGTGCGCATGGACGTCATGTATTCGATCTACCTGGTTTTTGTCGTGGCCGTCATCGCCCGGGCCCTGCGCCATCTGGTGCGCGGGCCCGCTCCGGACACCGCTCCTGCAACCGGTGACTCGCCGCCCAACCCTTCTGCCTTGTGAACTTCACCAGCCCTTTTTCCCTGGCGCTTGGCGCCATCGTGGCGCTCAGCCTGCTTGGTGTGCCTGTCGGTCAGGCCATGATAGGCGGCTCCGTCCTGTACCTGTACCTCAAGGGCATGGACATGGGCGCGGCGGCCGAGCAACTGCTCAATGGCACCTACTCCAGCTTTCTGTTGTTGGCGATTCCGCTGTTCATTCTGGCGGCCACCATCATGAGTACAGGCAGCATCCTGGACCGGCTGTTGCGCTTTTGCAATGCCATCGTGGGCCGCTTCCCCGGCGGGCTGGCCCAGGTCAATGTGCTGCAGAGCATCGTGTTCGCCAGCATGTCGGGTTCTGCCCTGGCCGACGCTGCGGGCTCGGGCAAGCTGATGCAGTCCATGATGACCCGGGGCGGCCGGTACACGCCGGCCTTTGCCGCAGCACTGAGCGCCGTGTCTGCCGTCATCGGGCCCATCCTGCCGCCTTCCATCCCATTGGTGCTTTACGCGCTCGTGTCAGGCACGTCCATCGGGTACCTGTTCATCGCCGGTGTTCTGCCCGGCCTGCTGCTGGGCGCCGTGCAGATGGCGCTGATCTACTACCTGGCAAAACGGCGCAACTTTCCGCTGGAGGAAAAAGTGCCGCTGCGCGACATGCCGCGCATCACCCGCGAAGCCTTTCCGGCGCTGATGCTGCCGGTCATCCTGCTCGGCTGCCTGTACAGCGGCATCACCACGCCCACCGAAGCCGCGGGCGTTGCTGCCGCTTACGCGCTCCTGATTTCCGTCGGCCTGTACCGCAGCCTGGGCTGGGGCGACATGTACGACGCGCTGCTCTCCAGCGCGCGCATGAGCATCTCCATCGGCATGCTGATCGCTGGTGCGCTGGTCTTCAACTATGTGATCACCTCCGAGAACATTCCGGCGACCCTCAGCGTCGCTTTGAAAGGCCTGGACCTCTCGCCGATGGGCTTTCTGCTGATGGTCAACCTCATCCTGCTGGTGCTGGGGGCTTTCCTGGAAGGCTCGACCATCATCCTGATCATCCTGCCCGTGTTGCTGCCGACTGCCGTGGCCCTGGGCATCGACCCGGTGCACTTCGGCGTGATGGCGGTGCTCAACATCATGATCGGGCTGGTGACACCGCCTTATGGCCTGCTGCTGTTCATGATGACCAAGATCGCCAATGTTTCGCTCAGGGAACTGGTGCGCGAGACCCTGCCTTTTCTTGCGGTGATGCTTGGCGCGCTGGCGCTGGTGACAGTGTGGCCCGGCATGGTGCTGTGGCTGCCCCGGCTCGCCGGCTACACCGGATGAACGCGGCCCCCGGCAAGCTTCTTGTGGGCCTGATCGGCTCCGGCATCCAGCGCTCACTGACGCCCGCCATGCAGGAAGAAGAAGCGCGCCACCACGGCCTGCGCCTGCACTACCAGCTGATCGATCTGGACCGGACCCCGGGCTCGCTGCAACAGCTGCCAGCCCTGCTGGCCGCAGCGCGCATCATGGGCTTTGCCGGGCTGAACATCACCTACCCCTGCAAGCAGGCGGTGATCCCCTTGCTGGACGAGCTGTCGCCCGAGGCCGAGGCCATGGGCGCCGTGAACACTGTGGTCATCCACGACGGTCGGCTCGTGGGCCACAACACCGACGGCTCGGGGTGGGTCTGGGGCCTGTGTCGCTCGTTGCCGAATGCAGATCTGAGCTGCGTGGTGCTGCTGGGTGCGGGGGGCGCCGGCTCGGCGATTGCAAATGCCGTGCTGCGCCTGGGCGCCGTACAGTTGCGCCTGGTGGATACCGATCTGGCGCGCGCCAGTGCGCTCGCCGACGCACTGAACGCCCGCTTTGGTGCCCGCGTGATCGCTTGCAGTGATGCCGCGCAGGCACTGGAAGGCGCCACCGGCCTGATCCACGCTACGCCGACCGGTATGGACAAGTTACCGGGAATGCCCATTCCCGCCGCACTGTTGCGCCCTTCGATCTGGGTATCGGAGATTGTCTACTTTCCGATCAACACCAAGTTGCTACAGGCAGCGCGGGCGCTCGGCTGCTCGACGATGGACGGCGGCGCCATGGCTGCGGGTCAGGCCGTGGGCGCCTTCGAGCTGTTCACTGGCCTGAAAGCCGATCCGGAGCGCATGAAGCAACATTTCCGGCAGTTGCTCGCTGCGCAGGCGAGCAGGGGATGAGCGGACACCCGGCTTTCCGCGACAACGCCGCCTTCATACCACCCCAGGCAAGTAAACGGGCGCCAGCGTCGAAGCCCCGGTAAACCCCGGTGGCGATCAGGCCGGTAACGATAAGCATGGCTGCGGTATGAACCCCTATCGCCGCGAGCGCCAGCGCCAACGGTCCCGAGCCTGTGATCTCCAGCGCTGATGCGTCCCCAGCGCAAAGCGGAACCAGTGCCGGCACCAGCATCAAGCCGGCGCCGTGCGCGGTAGACATCATGAAAGACCAGAGCGCAAGCCCCGCGTGCCCCGTCGGTGCGCGTGCCATCTGGGGCGTACGACCCGACAGATGAGCGATCACGGCGACGGCAAACAGCCCGCCCACCAGGACCTGAAGCAGCACGCGGTCCATGGAGAGACCCCACACCACCGCTGCGCCGGCCAGTGCCACGGACGCAAGGTGTCCGGCGGCGATGGGTAGCAAAGCGCACAGCGCCTGGGTGCGATCACGCGAGCGCACGCCCCAGGCGGCGGCTAATGGCCAGCCGCCGGCGGGGTTCAGTCCATGAAGGGCGCCGACCCCCGCCACCACAAGCCACGGCCATAAGTCTGACATGATGCGCGCCCCGGTTCGAGAGCGTCAGGCCTTCACGCTGCAGCACGAAGCAGCTTCCGGCGCCGGGGCAAATGTGGATGCGGTTTCGTAGCGGTCATGGTGGCGCACCCAGTCCATCTTGTAAAACCCGTCATGCTCGTCGCGGCCTTTGGGCGTGAGGTCCAGCATGTTGTAGGTCCCCATCATCACTTCCACACCGCGCCCGTAGGTCGAGTAGGTATGGAAGACTTCTCCCGCGTCATTTTTGTAGAACAGGCTGATGCCGGGCGCTTCCTCGGCCGGGAACTCCACCATGCCGTAGTTGTAGTTGACGGCGCCATTGACCCGTTCCTCGGTCTTGAAACTCACGTGGAAGTCGTAGTTGAAGGCATTACCGTTCGAAGAGACCCACTTGAAGTTCCAGCCCATGCGCCGGCGGAAACGCTCGATCTCGGGCAGCGTCGCGCGCGAGACGGCTACAAAACTCACATCGCGCTGCTCCAGGTGGATCTTCATGCCTGCGGTGTGGTCGGCCATGTAGGAGCAGCTCGGGCAGCCCTGTTCCCAACCGGGGCCGAACATGAAATGCTGCACCATCAGCTGGCGCCGGCCTTCGAAGAGGTCGGTGAGCGAGTGTTTGCCTTCGGGCGTGTCAAAGACATAGTCTTTTTCGACACGGACCCACGGAAGCGCGCGTCGCGCACTGGCGATCCGGTCGCGCAGGCGCGTCAGTTCCTTCTCCTGGGCCAGCAGCGTCTTGCGCTCGGCCAGCCATTGCTCCCGCGAGACGACGGCGTGCTTCATGGGGTTTACTTCGGCAGTTGATGTGTTCATGGTTTTTTCCTTGGCTCGATGAGCCATTTGCATTGGTTTGTGTTGCATTGGTCAATGCGCTGCCCGTCCCGTGCTGGTAACGGGAGCGCGCGTTATCGGTCGAATAACCGAATGGGGCTTATGCGCTCAGGCTGGTTATGCGGCCTTGGCTCTCGGCCGTCGCACGGCGCGAACCTTTCCGCTCTTTCCGCCGCCGCAATAAAAGAGGTCGGCGCCGTTGGACTCCAGTCCACTGACGCCGGCGCCATGCGGCATCTCCAGCCGCTCGAGCACAGCGCCACTCTTTGGGTCGATGCGGCGTATCTCGCTGTCGTCGCCCTCCCAGGTGCCGTGCCACAGCTCGCCGTCCACCCAGGTCACGCCGGTGACGAAGCGGTTCGATTCAATCGTGCGCTGGATGGCGCCTGTCTTCGGGTCCACCTGGTGGATCCTGCGGTCGCGGTACTGGCCTACCCACAGGCTGCCTTCCGCCCAGGTCAGGCCCGAGTCGCTGCCGCTGCCGGGCGCCGGAATGGACGCCACCACCTTGCCGGTGGCCGGGTCGATCTTGTCGATGCGCGTCTCGGCGATCTGGTAGAGATGTTTGCCGTCAAATGCGGTGCCGGCATCGCCGGCACACGCCAGCGTGCGCGTTTGCTCGCCGCTGGCGGGGTCGAAGGCAATCAGCGTTGCGCCGGTGGCGGCCCAGACACGCTGGCCGTCGTGCGTGACACCGGCAATGTCATGGATGCCCGGGAAACCGTACTCGCGCACGATCTCGGCGGTGCGTGACTTGATTTCGGGTTTGTTGTTGAGGGTCTTGCGGGTCATCGTTGCTCCTTGTGTTGCGCGCCGTGAATCGGCGCCATGGAGACAACTCTATCCAATCGGCAGTGAAGCGGGGAGTAACAAGATCGTCGTGAATCCCGCCAGCGGCGGTGCCAGCCAGCGTTGTGCCCTTGCCCGCCCGATGGAGCGCACCCGCCCGTCGGCTTCAAGATCGGCCAGCGCCCGCTGCACGGTGCGCTGGCTCGCGCTCAGGGCCAGCGCCAGCGCGGAAGTGGACCAGGCCGCACCGTCCGAGAGCAGCGCCACCAGCGAGGCCTGCTCGCCATCAATGGGCGGCGCCAGTACGGCCACGTCGCGTTCGCCAAGCGGTCTCAAGATAAAACCCCGCTCGGTTGCTTCAATGGTTGCGAGTGGTTTGACCAGCGCGCGCAGGCGGCCTATCTCTACCCGCAGGCGAGCCCTGTGCGTTTCGTCAGGACGTCGGGTGCGAAAGGCGGATTCGATCAGGGCTTCGCGGCTCACATCATCAGGCCATACTTCGGCGAGTGAACGTGCCAGCGAGAACAACACGGGTCGGCGCGCCAACGGGCGCCACTGGTCGCCGGCGCCCAGCCCGCGGCGGCAGGCATCCACCACCAGCGCGTCCGAGGCCAGGAGCGCTGCAACCTCATCAAGGCGCATCGCCTGCTCGCCGCCCGCTGTCAGGCGGCGGGCGGCGGGTTTGTCCAGCGCAGCGCGCGTCTCTGTCACCTCCGCCAGGAGCGCCGGTACCTGCGCGTGTTCAGCCGCTGCGTAAGCACGCGCCAGCGCCATCCGCGCCTCACCGACGCGCAGCGAGCGTAAGGCCAGTTCGGCTGCGGTCAGTTCGGCCACGGCTCGCAGCGACGGGGGCAGGCCGCGCGCATCAAGGCGGGCCAGCGCGGCGCTTGCTTCGCCCAGACGGCCCAGCAGCAACAGCCGGCGCGCCGTGATGAGCCACGCCTGCAACGCGTTGGCATTGTCGGCATGTAGCTCGAGCGTGGCCGCTGCAGCAGCCAGCGCGCGCGGCGAACCACCGAAGTCACGCATGGCCAACGCCACCTCGGCCTCCGCCACGACGCATCGGGCACGAGCCAGTTCCTCATGCGTGCCGAAGCCACGGGCAGCGCGCTTCAGGAGTTCACGGGCGCGCGGGTGCTCACCGAGCTGGGCCATGGCGATGCCGCGCAGGGCCAGCGCCGCTGGGTCATCACGCAGGGCGACGCGTTTGAGGGC
Source organism: Polaromonas sp. (assembly GCF_039930745.1). Lineage (GTDB taxonomy): Bacteria > Pseudomonadota > Gammaproteobacteria > Burkholderiales > Burkholderiaceae_C > Polaromonas. The sequence goes on from NZ_JBDTTH010000027.1 coordinate 43,243, forward strand.
GCCGAGCGCGTCACCAGCGGCAAGCGCGCGCGCTGAGGCGGTAATCAGGGAGTCCATGGCGATAGGCTACACGACCGTGCTGGCGTGGCGCCGCGCGTGCATGCAGGGGCCGCCGACCTGGGGGATCATGACCGCCGGGCTGGCGGTCAGATCCGGTTGTCGGTCGAACGCCGATTTCGACGGCCGACTGTCATGACGGGTCACGCCAGGCTTTACGATGGGGACATGAAAACAAGCTACATCTTCGGCGCCATCCTGGCTTGCAGCGTCATGGGAACATTGGTCGGCGCTCGCGCGGCAAAGACCGCACTCCTGGTGTTAACGGGAATACTTTCCCTCTACGGGTTGGTTCGTTTGCTGGGCTGAGTGCCGAACCCAAACGGGACAGGCGTGAATATATTTCTCCCATGGCAAATACAGCAAGCCGAAACCGGGGCGGCCTGATCAGTCTCATTCTCCGTCGCGGCCGGGAAGAACGCCTTGCGCAGGCAGCGGGTGGCCTCACGTTCACGATGGTGATGTCTGTGGTGCCGCTGCTGGCGGTGAGCTTTGCGCTGTTCGCGCGAGTCCCGGCCCTGCGTGCGGCTGGCGAGACGATTCGCGAGCATTTGCTGCGCGGCCTGCTACCGGCAGACATCGCCAGGACGGTGCTCAAACACCTGTCGCAGTTTGCAGGCAACGCCGGGGGGCTCACGCTAGTGGGCTTTACGGTCTTGCTGGTGTCCGCCCTGATGCTGCTCCTGAACGTGGAAAACACGCTCAACCGGATATGGCAGGTGAAGAGGCCGCGCACTGTGCTGCGCCGACTGGCCCTGTACCTTGCCATGCTGCTCACCGGCCCGGTGATCATCGGCGCCAGCTTGTGGGCTGTTTCCTATCTTCTGGCTGCCTCGAGCGGTTTGGTTGGGACGCGGCCCACCTGGCTGCCGCACGCCTTGAACCTGGGACCCGTGGTTCTGAGTGTTGCCGGTTTCGCCTGCCTGTTCCGCTTCGTGCCGCACACCGTTGTGCGCTGGCGCAATGCGATCGCGGGCGGTTTGCTTGCCGGCATCGCGTTCGAGCTGGGCAAGCACGGCTTCGCGTTTTACCTCGCCAACGTGCCCACCTACCGCACCATCTACGGCGCCTTCGCGCCTTTGCTGGCTTTTCTGGTGTGGGTGTATTACTCGTGGCTCGTCACGCTGACCGCGGCGGTAGTCAGTGCCAGCCTGCCGCGTGCCGGGGCGCAGCCGGCACGGCGGCTGTCACGTGCGTAGCCAGGCACTGACAAGCCCGTAGCTGGAAATCCGCGAGCTGGCAATGGCACCAGCGTGTGCGTGGATGCCCTCAATCGCGGAAAATAATGCCTTTGGCCATGAACGGGCGGCGCGAGCACAAGCTTGGCATTGCGCGCAAGGAAGTTTTTTTTAGCCCGCTTGGCCTTCATTGCGATTTACCAAGGAAACCAGATGCTGGACTTGCTGATTGTGGGCGCCTTTATTGCCTACAGCCTGAACGCCGGCCTGCGTGCGCGCAGCAAGGCCTCGCAAGGCCTGCAAGAATATTTTCTCGCCGGCAAGACCATCAAGGGCTGGCAAGCCGGCACCTCGATGGCGGCGACGCAGTTCGCAGCCGATACGCCGCTGCTGGTCACCGGGCTGGTGGCCACGGCCGGGGTGTTCGCTCTCTGGCGCTTGTGGATCTATGGTCTGAGCTTTCTGGTCCTTGCCTTCGTGTTTGCTGCGGCGTGGCGCCGCGCGGGGGTGCTGACGGATGCGGAACTGACCCAGGTGCGGTATAGCGGCCGGGGAGTGACGCCGCTGCGCCTCCTCAAGGCGGTTTATTACGGCACGGTGATCAACTGCGTGGTGCTGGCCATGGTGCTGGTGGCCGCGGTCCGCATCGCCGAGGTTTTCCTGCCCTGGCACGACTGGCTGCCCGCCGCCATCTACCAGCCTGTGGTGGGTTTCATCGGATCCAGCGGCATCCGGCTGGGGGAAAGCGTGACCGGTCTTGCGCCGGCGATGACGAGCGCGAACAACCTGATCTCCATCCTGCTAATCCTTGCTTTCACCGCGACCTACTCCATCACCGGCGGCCTGCGTGCGGTGGTGGAAACGGATGTGGTGCAGTTCGCCGTTGCCATGGTCGGCACGGCGCTTTATGCGTGGTTCGTGATCGATGCGGCCGGCGGCTTGAGTGGCTTGGGCGAACGCCTTGCCGATCTGTATGGCGCCGAGCAGGCGGGCCGGCTGATGTCCTTTAGCCCACCCAACGGCCCCGGCGACCTGTTGATGCCGTTTCTGGTGCTCATTGGAATGCAATGGCTGTTTCAGATGAACTCCGATGGCACCGGTTACCTGGCGCAGCGTTTCATGGCCTGCCGGTCGGAGCGCGACGCACGCATGTCCGCAGTCCTCTTCTCATGGCTGCAAATTTTCTTTCGCAGCCTGCTATGGGTTGCCATCGCGCTCGGGCTGCTGGTGCTTTATCCCTTCGGCGCCAATGAGCTTGGCACCGAAGGCTTTGCTGCTGCACGGGAAATGCTTTTTGTCAGGGGTATCGACGACCTGCTTCCGCCCGGTGTGCGCGGGCTCATGCTGGTGGGGCTGCTGGCGGCCCTGGCTTCCACCGTTGATACCCACCTCAACTGGGGAGCGTCCTATTGGAGCAACGATGTTTATGGCGTGTTCTGCAGCCATGTCTTGAAACGCACGCCGAAAAGCCGCGAGCAGGTGGCGGTGGCGCGGCTTTCCAATGTGCTCGTCCTGGTGATCGCCATGGCCATCATGGCCAATCTCGGATCGATACAGACCGCATGGTTCATTTCCCTGCTGTTCGGCGCTGGCATGGGCTCGGTGCTGGTGCTTCGCTGGCTGTGGGAGCGCATCAACCTGTATTCCGAGCTGGCCGCCATCGCGGTGTCGCTGGTCACCGCGCCCCTGCTGCTGTACTTCCTCGGCACTAACCCTGAGGATGAATGGGTCCGCCTCGGCACCATGGCCCTGGCGACAACCACCGCGGCCATCCTGGTGACCTTCGTCACCCCACCGACAGACGACGACACCCTGAAAACGTTCTACACGCGGGTTCGTCCATACGGGTTTTGGGGACGAACCGCGCTGCTCTGCGGCGAGAGCAGCCGTGCCTCGCTGTACGCCTTGCGCCGGCCGGCCTGGGCCGTTGCGGCTGGTGCCGTGTCCCTGTTCAGTCTGCTGGTTGGTGTCGGCCGCTTGCTGTTTCCAACACTGGAAACCGGACCGCTGCTGACCTGGCTGTGTATCGGCATCGGTCTGGCATTGGTGCCGGTCTGGCTGCGACACGCCCGGGCCGCAGACCCTGGCTGATGAGACCTCAGCGCCTCCGGTTCAGAGCTGCCCCCAGCCCTGCCAGGCCGTGAATGCGGCGGCCAGGATCAGCATCAGGCCCACGGCCCGCGCCGCAATGGTTCCTGCAGCCGGCTGGTCGGCCAGCCACTGGCGTGCTTCTCCTGCGGCCAACGCCAGTGCGCCGTACACGCCGACTTGCGTGAGGGCAATGATCAGACCGAGTGCCACCGCCTGTACCCACAGCGCGCCGTATTCGAGCCGCAGGAACTGCGGAAAAATGGCGAGCATGAACAGGTAGGCCTTGGGGTTCAGCAGGCAGGTCAGCGCCGCCTGCCGGAAGGTGCGCCAGGAGGAGGGCGTTCCGACAGCCGGCAGCGCGCCGAAGACCGAGGTGCTGCGTATCAGCGACCAGCCGATCCAGGCAATGTAGGCGCTGCCCGCCAGCAGCATGAGCCGGGCCACACCGGGAACGAGTTGCAGCAGCAAACCCAGCCCCAGGACACCTGCCACCACATGGCAAATACCGCCGGCCACCACGCCCGCAACCGCGAAGAGGCCCGAGCGGCGCCCACCGCTCAGCGAACTGGCCATGACAAAAGCCATGTCCATGCCCGGCAGGATGATGATGCCCAGCACCATCAGGAAAAACAGCCAGAGGTGAGCGAAGTGATCCATGGTTGGCCTTGTGTTGTAGGTGTTGTTGGTGCTTCAGTAGCGGGCTGCGGGGTAGACGGGGCGGGTGAGGGCCATCACCCAGTTGGTTTCCCAGTGGCGGCCGCCGTCCTGCGAGAACGCCTGTTCCCAGCGGGCGCTGCGCAGCGTGATGTTCGACCAGGTCGAGCGCACCCGGATGGGCCGGCCTTCATGGGTGTCGGCGCCTTCAAAACGGCCGACGCCGTTGGCAAAGGCCCCGAACACCGGCGGCTGGAGCGCACCGTCGCCGCTGTCCGTCCAGTAAATGCTCCACTGCCGGGTCTCTGGCTTGAAGAAGCGCAGCGCCATGCCAGCCGGCTTCCTGCCGTCCAGCACCAGGTCGTTCATGTTGCCCAGCCCGCCCAGCAGCAGGGCGCCGTCCTGGAAGCCTTCGAGATTTTCCCATTCGGTGCAGCCTTGCAGGCACTTGCGCAGGCGCCGGTGGCTGACCAGCCAGCGTCCGGTGATGAAGTTGAAATCGTGACGGCCATCATCAGTAGCAGTAGGCGGGATGAAATCTTTGGTATCTGTCGGGCTCATGTTTTCCAGGGAATCAGGTGGCTGGCGCCCATCCCCGAGCACCGTGAAAATCAAGTCTAGAAAGGTAATAGGTCGATATCGGCCCTAATTACCGGCTAGACTTTTCTTCATGTATTCCCCCACAACACGTGTGCTCACCGTGCTGGAACTGCTGCAGGCGCACGGGCGGCTGACCGGGGCCGAACTGGCCCGGCGGCTGGAGGTGGATGGCCGCACCTTGCGCCGCTACATCGCCAAGCTTGAAGACCTGGGCATTCCGGTGGTGGCCGAGCGTGGCCGCTATGGCTGCTACAGCCTGATCGCCGGCTTCAAGCTGCCGCCCATGATGTTCACCGACGACGAAGCACTGGCTCTGTCCATCGGCCTGGTCGCTGCGCGCGGCCTGGGTCTGGCAGAAGCGGCGCCTGCCGTGCAGAGCGCGCAGGCCAAGCTGGAACGCGTGATGCCCGGCAATCTCAAAACCCGCATTCGCGCGCTGGCTGGAACGGTGACGCTGGACCTCAGCCGCTCGGTTGCGCCGGGCGACAACACGGCCTTGCTGGCCCTGAGCGCCGCAGCGCACGGCTGGCAGCGCGTGCACCTGAGTTACCGGTCGGCCGACGGTGTAGACACCGAGCGGGAGTTCGACCCCTACGGCCTGGCCTACCGCGGTGGGCGCTGGTATGCGGTTGGCCTGTGCCACTTGCGCAAGGAACTGCGCTCATTCCGGCTCGACCGCGTGCGGCAGGTCCAGAGCGTCAATGCCGTGTTCACACCGCCGGCCGACTTTAATGCGGTGCAACACCTGGCGCTGGGCCTGGCCACCATGCCGCGTGCCACCTCGGTGCGTGTATTGCTGCAGACCGACCTGCAAACCGCGCAAAGAGAGCTGCCTGAAAGTTTTGGGGTGTTCCAGCCCGCCGGGCAAGGCGTGCTGCTGCACAGCCAGACGGACGACGTGGCCTGGTTTGCCCGTCAGCTGGCGCGGCTGCCCTTTGCTTTTGAGATCCACGAGCCGTCGGCGCTGCGCGAGGCCCTGCATGCCTGGGCGCAACAGTTGCTGAAGCAGCATGCGTGAGCTGAGCTAAATTGCTATAAAAACAGGAGCTATCTCCGCCCGTTACATAAGGGCTGGAGGCCGATTTTGCTTGTTTTTTGTACCTACTCAGCTCCTTGAGCCGCGCTTGCCCTCACCCCTGCCCTCTCCCGAAGGGAGAGGGAGCAAAGACAAGCCTCTTCTTTTCCCTCTCCCTTTGGGAATACGAAGGGACTTCCCACTTTCTGGAAACGGCATCGAGTGCCAAGATTG
>NZ_JBDTTH010000028.1:0-48172 GCF_039930745.1 Polaromonas sp.
AGGACTGGCTCAAGACCAACCTGGCAAAGTTCAGCCGCATGCTGCAGGGCCAGAAAGACCTGGTGGCAGTGGGCCACCTGATTCTTTCGGAGTTGGCCCCCGTCGTCGGCGCGCAGCAGGCGGAGTTCTATGTGCTGCGCTACACCCAGGACAAACCGCGCCTGCGCCTCATGGCCAGTTATGCGTCGGAAGGCCAGGGCGCGTATGGCAAGGAGGTCGACATGGGCCAGGGCCTGGTGGGCCAGTGCGCTTACGACAAGCAGAAAATCCTGCTGACCTCATCCATGCCCGACAGCCTGAAAATTTCATCCGGCCTGACCGAGGTGGCGCCGCTGAACATCCTGGTCCTTCCGATTATTTTCGAGGGGCAGGTCCGGGGAGTGGTGGAGCTGGCGTCGCTCGAACGTTTCAACCCCGCGCACCAGGCTTTCCTGGACCAGCTAACCGAAAGTATCGGTATCGTGATCAACACGATCGAGGCCAACATGCGCACCGAAGACCTGCTGACGCAGTCCCAATCGCTGGCGCAGGAACTGCAGAGTCGCCAGCAGGAACTGCAGCAGACCAACGAGGAACTGCAGGAAAAAGCCAGGCTGCTGGCGCACCAGAACCACGAGGTCGAGCGCAAAAACCAGGAGGTCGAGCAGGCACGCCAGGCGCTGGAAGAAAAAGCCAAGCAGCTGTCGCTGACCTCGAAATACAAATCAGAGTTTCTGGCGAACATGTCGCACGAGTTGCGCACACCGCTGAACAGCCTGCTGATCCTGTCCGACCAGCTTTGCAAGAACCAGGAGGGCAATCTGCGGCCCAAGCAGGTGGAGTTTGCCAAGACCATCCACTCTTCGGGCAACGACTTGCTGATGCTGATCAACGACATTCTCGACCTGTCGAAGATCGAGTCGGGTACGGTCGTGGTCGATATCAGCGAGATCCGCCTGTCCGACCTCCAGCAGTATGTGGAGCGCACCTTCCGCCATGTGGCCGAAGCGAAAAATGTCGAATTCCTGATGACCACCGGCGCCGAACTGCCCACGTCCATGATCACCGACCTGAAACGGCTGCAGCAAATCCTCAAAAATCTGCTGTCCAACGCATTCAAGTTCACGCACCAGGGGCATGTGGCGCTGTCGATCGAAGAGGCTTACTCGGGCTGGAGTTCTGACCACGACGAACTCAATCGCGCCCAGCAAGTTGTTGCCTTTACCGTCAGCGACACGGGTATTGGTATTTCGTCCGACAAACAGCAGATCATCTTCGAGGCCTTCCAGCAGGCCGACGGCTCTACCTCCCGCAAATACGGCGGTACCGGCCTGGGGCTGGCCATCAGCCGCGAACTCTCCAGGCTGCTGGGTGGCGAAATCCGGCTGTCCAGCGCGCCGGGCGAGGGGAGCAGCTTTGTGCTCTACCTGCCGTTCAACTTTGCGACCACGCGCGCTGTGCGCAAGCTCGCCACAATGGCCGAGTCCCGGGCGGCCAGCCCGGAGCTGCTGGCCAGGCCTGCCATGCTGCCGCAGACCGAGGACGAGCCTGTCATCCCGATGGATGAGGCGCTGGATGACCGCCAGAATATTCAGCCTGGCGACCAGGTGCTGTTGATCGTCGAGAACGACCTGGCTTTCGCCAGTTTTCTGCTCGACGCGGCGCGGGACAAGGGCTTCAAGGGCCTGGTCACGTCGCGGGGAGCCGGTGCGCTGACACTGGCCACGCAGTTCATGCCCTCGGCCATCACACTGGATATGTATTTGCCAGACATGGACGGCTGGCGTGTGCTGGACAGGCTAAAACAGGACATGGGGGTGCGGCATATCCCTGTGTGCGTGGTCTCCACCGACGACTCGATGGAGCGGGCCTTCCGCTCCGGCGCCTTTGCATTTGTCTGCAAACCGATTGCGGAAAAGGAGATTCTCGACCACATGCTGGAGCAACTGCATCTTTACGTTGCCCAAGCCGACAGAAATGTGTTGCTGCATCTGCGGGATGCCGATATCTCCAGGCAGGTCAGCGCCTACCTGGAAGACGAGCACGTCAGCACCGTGACGGCCGCGACGGTACCTGAAGTCAAGCGCTTGCTAGACACTGGCCACTTTGACTGCCTGATCACCGATGAACCGTCCATGGAAGAGGGGCTGGCCCCCTGGTGCGAAGTGCTGGCCGCACGGCCTTCGCTGGCGCCATTGCCGTTGCTGGTCTACCGCGATGGGCTCATTGATGCAGAAGAGTCCCACGCCTGGAACGTGCGGGGCGAGGTCAACGTGCGCGAGGCACGCTCGGTGCCCAAGCTGCTGGACCTGGCGGTGCACGCGCTTCACATCAATCCGGCCCGCCTTTCGGGGCAGAAACATGCCGTGCTGAAAAACCTGCACGAGTCCAACAAGTCGCTGGCCGGAAAGCGTGTACTCATCGTGGACGACGACATGCGCAACATCTTTGCACTGGCCACCGTGCTGGAAGAAGAAGCCATGGACATCGTCTGGGCTGACAACGGGCGCGACGCGATAGCGCGGGTGGCCGCTGACCCGGAGATCAAGCTGGTTCTGATGGACATCATGATGCCCGAGATGGACGGCATGGCCACCATGCAGGCCATCCGCAAGCTGCCGGCCGGCAGGAACCTGCCCATGATTGCCGTCACCGCCAAGGCCATGAAAGGCGACCGGGAAAAATGTATTGAGGCCGGCGCCTGGGATTACCTGTCCAAGCCCGTCAACACCGAGGACCTGCTGGCGGTGCTACGCGCATGGTTGCCCCAATGAATGCCCTGCTTGCACCGGCGGTGCTGCCGGAAGGCGACAGCGAGGACAAGGCCAACATCCTGGTGGTCGATGACCTGTCGGAAAAACACGTCGTGTTCGGCAGTGTCCTTGAGGAACTCAACCAGAATGTGGTTCATGCCCGCTCGGGCAAGGAGGCCTTGCGGCTGATTTTGAAAATGGAGTTCGCAGTCATTCTGCTGGACGTCAACATGCCGGACATCGACGGCCTGGAGACGGCCAAGCTGATCAGGCAGTACAAGAAAACCGCGCAGACACCCCTGCTGTTCATCACCGCCTATGTCGATGAGCTGCAAACCATCCAGGGCTATGCCCTGGGTGCCGTGGACTACATCTCCACTCCTGTCGTTCCCGAAATCCTGCGTTCCAAGGTCAAGGTGTTTGTCGACCTGTACCGCATGAACCGCCAGCTTCAGGCCCAGATGGCCGAGCGCGAAGCACTGGCCCGTTCGGAAGCGGCGCGGTCCGCTGCAGAGGAGACCATACGGCGCGCCAATTACCTGTCAGAGGCAAGCCGCCTGTTGTCGCGTTCACTCAACACCGACGACACGGTTCGCACGTTGCTCCAGATAGCCCTGCCTGCGCTGGCCGACTTGGCCGCGGTGGCGCTGGTGGATGGGCAGGGAGAACTCAGCTGTACCGCGATCCAGGATTCAGTGCACGCCCTGCCGCCGGTTGACGGGTCTGGCCTGCAACGGCGCAAGCCGCATCCGCTCGCGGCGCAGGCCATACGCTCGGCCATGTCCTCCCGGCAAATAGAATTGGTGTCGCCTCTGGTGGTATGGGAAAAGCGGGGCACTGCGCCGCGCGGTCAAACATCTCAGCCCTTGCCGGAAAACATAGAGCAGACGGCGGTCTGCCCCCTGTTTGTGGGAGACCAGCCCCTGGGTGCCTTGCTGCTGTTTGGCCAGCGCAGGCAGTTCGAAGGCACCCGGATGTCTCTGGTCAACGAGGTGGTCAGCAGGGCGGCCATCGCGATGGAAAACGCGCGGCTTTACAGCCTGGTTCAGGAGGCCGATGCGCGGAAAAATGAATTTCTCGCCATGCTGGCCCACGAGCTGCGCAATCCGCTGGCACCCATCAGCAATGCCGTGCGCATCTTGCATGGCACCACGCTGCAGGAGCCCACCCTGGTCTGGGCGCGGGATGTCATCGGGCGCCAGGTGGACCACATGTCGCGCATGGTTGACGACCTGCTGGATGTCTCACGCATCGCGCGCGGCAAGGTCAGCGTGAAGACGGAGTTGCTGGCCCTGGCGACGCTCTTCGAGCGGGCCGTGGAAGCGAGCGAGCCGCTCATCTCGGCCCGCGAACAGCAGCTTTCGCTCGAGCTGCCAGAGGAAACCATTGTGATCGACGGCGATATGGTGCGGCTGTCCCAGGTGCTTTCCAATCTGCTTAACAACGCTTCCAAGTTCACGCCCCAGCGCGGGCGGATCTGCCTGGCTGCCGCGCTGACGGGGCAGGAGCTGCGGATTTCGGTCAAGGACAGCGGCCAGGGCATTGCGCCGGACTTTTTGCCGCATGTGTTTGACCTGTTTGCCCAGGGCGACCAGTCACTGGACAGGCCCCATGGTGGCCTGGGCATCGGGCTGACCCTGGTCAAACATCTGGTGGAACTCCATGGTGGAAAAGTCCGCGCGTTCAGTGAGGGACCGGAGTGCGGCGCTGAAATTTCCGTCCATTTGCCGGCGCGTGTGGCTACCCCGGCAGACCTTCCGCTGGCACCCGCCAAATCGGCCGTCCCTGTTTTGCGCCCTGTCGGATCGGTGCGTGTTCTGGTGGTGGACGATTTGCTGGCATCGGCCGATACCATGAAGGTGCTGTTGGAGTCAGAGGGTTATGTCGCAAAGATCGCCACCGACGGCGAATCAGCGCTGGCGATGGCCAGGCAGTTCATGCCAGCCGTCGTCATTCTGGACATCGGCCTGCCGGGGATGAACGGTTTTGAGGTGGCACAGCAGCTGCGCAAACTCCCCCAGACCCAGGACGCCCTGCTGATTGCGCTGACGGGTTACGGTGAAGCCGAAAGCCGACTGCGCTCGCAGAAAGCCGGCTTCGACCACCACGTCGTCAAACCGGCCGACATCGACCACCTTCTGTCCGTCATCAGTCAGGCCGCACAGCGGGGGGGCGGGTTCGCGAGATGACCCTGCCGCGCAAAGGCGCACATAGACAAGCGGTGACACAGAAGCAGCTTGAACAGCACGACACCGCCCCGCCCGCCGCACCCGACGTCGGCGCCGTCCTGTCCGATGACGTCCGGCGTTTTCTGCTGGCCAGCGTCAGCTCCATCCCCTACCTGGAGGCTCTGTTGCTGCTGCGTAGCCAGCCCGAGACCCAGTGGTCTGCCCGCCAGGTGGCGCAACGGCTGTATGTGAGTGAAAAAAGGGCACAGGAACTGTTGTCCGAGCTGGAGACCGCCGGTGTGGCTGAAAGCGTCCTGCTGGATGCCCCGCAGTTTCGCTACCAACCGGCTTCGGGGGAGTTGCGCCAGATGCTTGATGGCCTCGCGGAGGTTTATGCGCATCACCTGGTCGAGGTGACTCACCTGATTCATTCCAAGGGTGACAAGCGGGACCAACGAGCCCAAAAGTTTGCAGATGCCTTCCGCTGGCGAAAGGATGCCTGAATCATGGCAGAACTGATTTATTCCTTGTGCGCGTTGACCTCGGTCGCGTGCGCCTGGCTGTCACTGCGCGGATACCGCCGGTCCGGCTACCGGCTGCTTTTCTGGAGTGGCCTGTGTTTCCTGGCGCTGTCGGTCAACAATGTCCTGCTGGTGGTGGACAAACTCGTGCTGCCCATGGTCGATCTGACCCTGTGGCGCCTCGTCGCCGCGCTGGTGGCAGTCGTGCTCATGTTGTTCGGCCTGATCTGGGAAGAAGAGTAAAGGAGTAAGCCATGGTCTATGACATGCTGGCGGGTGCCATTGCGCTGGGTTCTCTGGCGGTGGGCCTGTTTTTCTTCCGGTACTGGTATACCAGCCGGGACCGCTTTTTTCTCTACTTTGCCCTGTCTTTCTGGATAGAAGGCTTGAGCCGCATCCACATGGGCCTGAACAGCGACATCCCCGAGGATGTTCCGGTGTACTACATGATCCGCATCCTCAGCTACGGGCTGATTCTGCTGGCCATCTGGGAGAAAAACCGGCCGGATGCCAGACCCTGACATGCCTCGAAGCCCATGCTGCCCGCATTCAGGCCCGACTGGAGGCACGGACGACAGCTTGTCCTACATCCGCTTGATGTCAAAAAGCGATTGCACCGGGACGCAGCCCCTGCCTAAACTGCCAGTTGTCTCAGCTTTCGATGGGTAGCCATGGTAAACAAGTACGCCTGCTCCGCGCTGTGGCCTGGCCCCGCGTTGGCCCGGCAGGCAAGAGTATGAACATGAACACGGGCTCCGGATCGGGCAGCAGGGCTGGGCGCCAGCCCCTGAAGGTATTTGTCATTGAGGACGATGCTGTCATGAGAGGCCTGGTCCTTGAAGCCTTGCGCGAGATTCCCGAGGTTGACGTGCTGTTTTATGCCGACAACGAGGTCTCCGCAACGAACTGGCTGTCATCCAACGACAGCGCCTGGGACCTCGCGGTGGTTGATCTGCACCTGAAGCAGGGCAGCGGTGTTGGGGCGCTCAACTGGTGTACCACGCGCCGTCCTGACCAGCACGTTGTGGTGCTGAGTGGGCAGCTGAGCGAGGCGGTGCGCCGCCAATGCATGGCGCTGCGGGCCGACGCGGTTTTCGACAAGGCGACCGAGATGGAGGATTTTCTGGCCTACTGCCGCGCACTCGTAGGCCAGCCCGCGGCGGCGCGAGCCTCGATGCCGCACATACCCTAAACTTTCAGAAGTCACTGCCGCTACCATGAAACGGAAAATCACACGCATGAGTGCACAGTTTTGCGAGCCATTTCTGGCCGCCGCCGGGCAGGCAGTTTTTCCCGTTGAGAGAACGCTGGGCGCGTTGTGGCCGGGTGACCGTGAACAGGTCGCCCGAAGCCGCGCCGCGCCAAGCCGGGCCCCTGGCATGAACGCTGCGGTGAACAGCGCAGTTATCATGGCCGCATGACTCCCTTGCCTGGCCGGGCGGGCACGCTGGCAGAAATGAACTTCAAGGCGCGAAACTGGCTGGTGGGCTGGTGGCGCTTGGTCCATCTCGGCGCGCTGATCCTCGTGCTGGCCCTTTCCCCATCGAGCTACGGCCGCGACAACCGCCGGGTGCTGGCGCGCCACATCTATCTCAACACTGCACCCAATCTGTTGGGTTTCACGCTCATGTGTGCGCTGATCACGGTGGTCATCACCCGCATCGTGATCGTCACCGCACTCAGTTACGGCCTGTCGCAATACGCGTTGCAGGTGGTGATCCGTGTGCTGGTGCTGGAGCTGATTCCGTTGACGGCCGCCATGTTTGTCGCCTTGCGCTGCGCCATTGCCAGCGGTGTAGAGTTGTCGCAGCTGCGCCAGCAAGGCGCGCTCGATGCCTTGCAGCAGCGTGGGCTGGACCCGGTCCGCCAGGAAGTGCTGCCGCGTGTGACGGCAGGCATTTTTTCCACCGTGACGCTGGCCGCGCTGAGCTGTGTGGTGGCGCTCGTGATGGCCTACCTGGCCAGCTACGGTTTCACGCTGTCCGGCGTGGCGACTTACACGCGGCTTTTCGGGCAGGTGTTCAACCCCGACGTGACCCTGATTTTTGTCCTGAAAACCCTGTTCTTCAGTCTGGCCGTGTCACTGATTCCCATGGCTTCGGCCCTGTACGACACGGCCGAGCGGCGTTTTCGCGCCAGCGCCGAGCTGCGCATGCTGGTCCGCATGTTTGCCGTCATCCTGGTCATCGAAGTGGTGTCCCTGGTGGGCAACTATTACTAATAACCGCTCCCAACCATAAAACCTGTACAAGCCATGAGCGAACCCCAGCAAGCTCCTCCGTCCTACCCGCCGGGCGCCCCGCCACCCGGTGATCCCGTGGCCATGCCGCCTGTCGCCCACCTCGAGTTCAAGGCGCTGCTGCTGCTGGTCTTCATGACCTTGCTGGTGGTGGGTTCGGCTCTGTACCTGCTTTATGCGCGCGGCGCGTTTGAGGCCACACAGAAACTGGTGCTGCTGTCCGACGACTCCGAAGGTGTGGTGGTCGGCATGGACATGACGTTTGCGGGTTTCCCGATCGGCCGCGTGCGCCGCATCGAGCTGGCCGAAGACGGCAAGGCCCGCATCATCGTCGATGTGCCAACGAAGGATGCGCATTGGCTGCGCACCTCCAGTGTGTTCACGCTGGTGCGCGGCCTGGTGGGCAGCACCAACATCCGTGCCTACACCGGCATACTGAAAGACCCGCCGCTGCCCGATGGCGCGGTGCGCGAGGTGTTGCGCGGTGACACCGCTGCCGAGGTGCCCAAGCTGGTGGCCGCCGCCAAGGAATTGCTGGAAAACCTCAACACCCTGACCGCCAGCGAAGGTGCGGTCGGCGCCAGCATGGGCAACCTGCAGAAGCTCACGGAAAGGCTCAATGGCCCGGGCGGTGCGCTCAGTGTGCTGCTGGGCAATGACGCCGAGGCCAAAAAGCTGCTTGCCACGCTGGACCGCACCAATGCGCTGCTGACCAAGCTCGATGGCCTGGCCGCCAAGACCGACACCCAGGTGTTCGGTGTCAACGGCGTGATGCCCGAAGCCCGCGCTACTGTGGTGCAACTCAACACCCTGCTCGGTGAAGCGCGTACCAGCCTGAAAAAAGTCGATGCGGTGCTGGTCGATGCGCAAGCCGTGGGCGCCAACGCCCGTGCCGCTACCGACGACCTGGGCGCGCTGCGCGCCGAGGTCGAGTCCAGCCTGCGCAAGGTGGACGGCCTGATCAACGAGATCAACCGCAAATGGCCGTTTGCCCGCGACACGGAGATCAAGCTGCCATGAGTTTATTTTCACGCGTCCTGCCTGTCCTGCTTCTGCTGTCGCTGGCCGCCTGCAGCAGCGGCCCCAAGGCCCCCGACTGGCAGATGGAAGCCAAAAATTCCATGGAGCGCGCCGTCGCTGCCTACCTGGAGGGCAATTCGCGTGTTGAGGCCATGGAGTTTGGCCGCGCACGCAGCGAACTCTCCAGCACCGGCCGCACCGACCTGATGGCGCGCGCCGAACTCCTGCGCTGCGCCAGCCGCGTCGCCAGCCTGGTACTGGAGCCCTGTGCCGGGTTTGAACCGCTGCGGCAGGACGCGCCGGCCGCAGAGCGAGCGTATGCCGATTACCTCGAAGGCCGCTTGCAGCCGCAGGACCTCGCCTTGTTGCCCGCATCGCAGCGTGCCGCGGCCGCGGCAGGTGCAGATGTGGCTGCTGTGAGGGGCATCGCAGATCCGCTGTCTCAACTGGTGGCTGCGGGCGTAATATTCCGCGCTGGTCGTGCCAGCCCGGCGCTGCTGCAACAAGCGGTCGATACCGCCTCCAGCCAGGGCTGGCGCCGGCCTTTGCTGGCCTGGTTGGGCGTGCAACTGCAGGTGGCAGAAAAGGGCGGTGATGCCGAGGCCGCCGCACGTCTGCGCCGCCGCATCGCGCTGACACAAAACGCGGCCGCGAGCGCCAAACCGTGAGCCGGCCTGCCGTGGGCCGCTGGGCGATTGCCATCGCCGGCATGCTGTCGTTGGCCACGGCCATGGGCATAGGCCGTTTTGCCTTCACGCCGCTGCTGCCCATGATGCTCAGCGATGGCGTGATTGACCTGCCTTCCGCCAGCTGGCTGGCCAGTGCCAATTATTTCGGCTATCTGGTCGGCGCGCTGCTGTGTACTTTCCAGCCCTGGATCTGGAAACGGCTGCATTTCCTGCCGGCCGTGGCCGCATCAGCCTGGGTCCGCTCCGGCCTGGTGGCCACCACCTTGCTCACGCTGGGCATGGCCGTGCACCTGCCGGCCGCCTGGCCGCTGCTGCGTTTTGCGGCCGGCGTGGCGAGTGCGCTGGTGTTTGTCTATACCTCGGGTTGGTGTCTGGCGCAGCTGGCCCGGCTGGGTGCGCCAACCCTGGGCGGCGTCATGTATGCCGGCCCGGGTGCCGGCATTGCGCTGAGCGGGTTGTTTGCCAGCGCCATGGTTGCGCTTCAGTGGACGGCCGCTGCCGGCTGGCTGATTTTCGGCCTACTGGCCGCTTTGCTGACTGCGGTGGTCTGGCGCACGTTCCAGGAACGCGGCGAGGGGCAGGGCGGCAGCGTGCCGGGGGCACCACTTGCCAGTGCAGCCAGCAGCCACGCGCCTGCGGGCCGACAGCAGATGCTGCTGCTGGCCCTGGCCTATGGGCTGGCGGGCTTTGGCTACATCATCACCGCCACCTTTTTGCCGGTGATTGCGCGTGAAGCGATGCCGGGCTCGGTCTGGATCGATTTTTTCTGGCCCATCTTCGGCGGCGGCGTGGTGGCCGGTGCACTGCTGGCCACACGCATCCCCGCCACCGGCGATTTCCGCTACCTGCTGGCAGGCTGTTACGGGGTGCAAGCAATGGGCATTGCCGCCAGCGTGTTCAGCCCCAACCTGGCCGGGTTTGCTGTCGGCAGCCTGCTGCTGGGCATTCCGTTCACTGCCATCACTTTTTTTGCCATGCAGGAGGTGCGGCGCCTGCGGCCCGCTGCCGCCGCCAGCTACATGGGCTTGCTGACAGCCATGTACGGCATCGGGCAGATTGCCGGCCCGCCGCTGGTGGCGCTGCTGCTCAGGCACAGCCGCACGCTGGGCGAAGGGTTCACGCTGTCGCTGGAAATCGCTGCGGGAACCCTGTTGGCCGGCGCCCTGATGTACCTGTGGATGGCCAGGGCTTATCCGGTGGCCAGCAGGAAGCGCCGCGCCGATCTTCCCCCGGTTTTATAAAATAAACGGCCTCAGCCCTTTGTGGACGGGCGCAAACAGCTATCAAAAACAGAGCACCCGGTGTTTGCGCTCAGGGTTTTACGGCGGCCAGCACAGGCCTGAGCAACTGCGCCAGTTCCTCGCCCTCGATGACCCGGATCTGCTGGGCCGCGGCAAACTGGCGCGCATTGTCCGTGACCTCGCCGGTGGTGACACAGATGCAGCTGTCGGCATCAGACGCGCGCCGGGCCGCTTCCAGGGCCTGGAAAGGTTCCAGTCCCAGGCGCGCGGCCTTCCAGCGTTTGCCACTGAGCAGCACGGTGCGCCCGCCTTTGAGCAGCTCGAAATCGGCGCCGGTGCTGTCCAGGCGCCGGACCTCGAAACCTTCGCGGCCCAAGGCCTGCTCCAGGGCCGCTGAAAAATCGCGCCAGGACATCGCGCCTATCCGCGCCAGCGTGGCCGCCACATGGGCCGTGCTCGGTGCATTGAATTGCCGCCAGGCCGCGATCACGGCAATCACCACGAAGGGGAAACCGCCCATGGCACCGAACAGAAAGTACGCGGGCGACAGCAAGGCCCTGGCCACCAGCCCGATCGCGAGACTCATGGCCAGGCTGATCCACCACGGCGAACGCAGCAGGATGGCAAAAAGCGACTTTTCAGCCATTTTGAATTTCAAGGTCTTCCTTTCAATGGAGGGGAGTTTGTATCACGGCACTGGGATGGCGCCGCGCGGGCACCACACTTTCGGAAAAATCCGAGTTTCACCTACGCGGCCAGGGGCCAAGCTTATTTATAGTAAGGCCACCATGCACATCCCCACCGAGCCTATCGGCAGCATTCCCCGGCCTCTGGAACTCATCAAAGCCATCGCCGATGGTGACGCGGATGCGCCCGGGCTGGAAGCGCTGTACCAGGAAGCCATCCGCGACACGCTGGCGCGCTTCGAAGACACCGGCTCGCCGGTAGTCACCGACGGCGAGCAGCGCAAGTACCACAACTTCTGGACTTATTGCGTGCACGGCTTGCCCAACACCTCGCCCGACGGTTTCAAAATTCCCTTTGCCGCGGGCCATGTGCGGCGCATGCTGCGCCTGACCGAAGGGCCTTTTCGCTACCGGCGTTATGCCGACAGCTATCTGGAAGTCGCCATGCGCCACACGCGCGTGCCGGTCAAGCAGGCGGTGATTTCCCCTTCGGCGCTGAGCCTGATGTACCCCGCCGAAGGCCTGGCGGGCTACACGCGGGAGCAATTCCTGGAAGACCTGCTGCACGAACACGAAACCGAAGTGCGGCGCTGCCTAGACATGGGTGCACACAAGGTCCAGATTGATTTCACCGAAGGCCGGCTGGCGATGAAGCTCGACCCGTCCGGTCATCTGCTGGCCAGCTTCATCGACCTGAACAACCTGGCGCTGGCGCGCTTTTCAGCGGCAGACCGCCGGCGCATTGGTGTGCATACCTGTCCCGGCGGCGACCGCGACTCCACCCACAGTGCCGAGGTGGACTACGCCGAACTTCTGCCCAGTCTTTTTGAACTCAAGGCAGGCAATTTTTATGTTGCGCTGGCCGGGGAGAAAGATCCCGAACGTGTGCTCAAGATCATCGCCCGCCACCTCAAGCCGGACCAGCGCGTGTTTGTCGGTGTGGTCGCGCCCATCAGGCCGGAAGTCGAGACCCCCGAAGAAGTCCGCGACCGTGTGCTGCAGGCGGCCCGCTACATACCGCTGGAGCAGCTCGGCACCACGGACGACTGTGGTTTTTCACCGTTTTGCGACGATATTTCCACCAGCCGCGACACGGCATTTGCCAAGATTCGCGCACGGGTGCGGGGGACCGCGCTGGCGGAACGTGTACTGGAAGGCCGGTGATACACATGTCCGATGAAGAAGACCGTCTGCTGCACTCGGTGGCCATGCAGAACGCCCAAAGCATTCTGCTGGCCAGGCAGCGTGCCGAGCAGGCGCTGCTGAGCGCGCACAGCGGACTCGAAGACAAAACCAGGGAACTGGACTTTTCCCTGTCGATGATGCGGGCCACGCTGGAGGCCAGCCGTGACGGCATTCTGGTGACCGACGACAACGCCCGGGTCACGGGCTTTAACCAGCAATACATGCGGATGTGGGGAATTCCCGAAGAACTCATGGCGCCGCATGACCATGAGCGGCTGTTGTCCTTTGTGGGGCCGCAGGTCGAAGGGATGCAGTCCTTCCTTGACCGCGTCCACGAGATTTACCGCACCTCGCCGGCAGAAAGTTTTGACCTGGTCAAGCTGCGCGACGGACGGATCTACGAGCGTTCTTCCAAAATGCAGTTCGTCGAGGGCCGCCATGTGGGACGGGTCTGGGTTTTTCGCGACATCACGGAACAGCGGCGCGCCGAAGATGCCCTGCAGAAAAAAGCCCGCGTGCTGGAACTCCTCAACAAGACCGGCACCATCCTGACCGCCAAGCTTGACGTGCGCATGCTCGCGCAGGCCGTGATTGACGCAGCTACCGAAATCAGCGGCGCCAAGGTCGGGGCCTTTTTCTACTCCACCGCCGCTCACAGGGACAAGGGTTTTTCGCTGCAGGCGGTGGCGGGCATGGCCATGGAGGACTTCGACACCTGCGGCCTGCCGCGCAGCGGCGCGCTGTTTGACCTCACCCTCAGCGGCGCTCCGCTGATCCACCTCGACGATATGCAGAAGGACCCGCGGCATGAAGCGCTGACCCCCACGGAGACCGGGGCGCGAAAGCCTGCCGTGATCCGGAGTTATCTGGCCGTGCCGGTGGCCTCGGGTTCCGCGGAGGTGATAGGCGGGCTGTTTTTCGGCCATCCGGACACTGGTGTTTTCGATGAACGCGCCGAAAGGCTGGTGACCGGCATCGCTGCGCAGGCTGGCGTGTCCATCGACAATGCCCGGCTTTACGAAGTGGCGCGGCAGGCCGCTGAGGAAAGGGAAAAACTGCTGGACAGCGAGCGCGCCGCGCGCAGCGAAGCGGAGCACATGAGCCGGATGAAAGACGAGTTCCTGGCGATGCTAGCCCACGAGTTGCGTAACCCGCTCGCGCCCCTGCGCAACAGCGTGGAAATCCTGCGCCGGGGTAGCGCCGGCTCGCTCGAGCTGGAAGAAACCCGAGCCATCATGGACCGCCAGATTGCGCACATGACACGCCTGGTCGATGACCTGCTGGACGTCAACCGCATCAGCCGGGGCAAGCTCGATTTGCGCCTCGAAAAAATCAGCCTGGCCGATGCCCTGCGCAGCGCGGTGGAGACCAGCCGGCCGTTGATCGCCGGGCGGCACCACAGCTTCGAGGCCGTGCTGCCGGACGACTCCGTGCTGGTGGATGCCGATCTGGTGCGCCTTTCTCAGGCCTTCACTAACCTGCTCAACAACGCGGCGAAATACACGCCGGACGGCGGCTCAGTGGCCTTGCGAGCGGTGGCCGACGCGCAGGGTGTGACGGTCAGTGTGGAGGACACCGGCATCGGCATACCGGAGCACTTGGGCAACCGGATTTTCGACATGTTTGTGCAGGGCGAGGCCGGCCATCCGTCCATGCCCCAACCCCAGGGCGGCCTGGGCATCGGCCTGACGCTGGTGCGCAAAATCGTCGAGATGCACGGTGGCCGCATCCGCGCCGAAAGTCGCGGTGACTGCCCCGGCAGCCGCTTTGTGGTCTGGCTCCCGGTGTCGCAGGCCGCGCAGGTGTCGCCTGCGGCAGACACGGATCGCAGCCCGGCCCCGGCCTTGGCCACGGGCACGAGCTTCGAGTCGCGCCGTATTCTGGTAACCGATGACAACAAGGACGCCGCCTTCACGCTCGCCAGCTTGCTGGGCATGATGGGGCACGAGGTGCGCACGGCCCATGACGGCGCCGAAGCGATAGCGATGGTTGCAAGCTTCAGCCCGGAGATTATTTTTCTGGACATCGGCATGCCGCACATGGATGGTTACGAAGCCTGCCGCAGGATTCGCCGGCTCGCCCAGGCGCCAGCTCCGGTCATCGTGGCCCTCACGGGCTGGGGCCAGGCCGATGACAAACGCAAGGCGCGGGAAGCCGGGTTTGACCACCACGTCACCAAGCCGGTAGACGCAGCGCAGCTGGAAGAACTGGTCGGCAGCAATTTCTGAAGCGCCGTGCTGCGGATGGGTGCGCGGCCGGAAAAATCGGCCATAAGCTGCTATGCTTCAAAAATGATAGCTGCTAGCGCCCTAATCTATTGGGCTAATGGCCCATTTGACTATTATTTTTACTGAATACGGCGCGATGACCCCTGAACAGAAAAAACGCCGCCGGGCTTCTATCGCCCTGGCGGCGGCCTTGGTGCTGGTCGTGATCTGGGGCATCAACTTTTCCCTGCAGAAGTTTGTGTTCAGTGTGGTGGGCCCTGGCGGGTTCCTGTTTGCCCGCTACCTGATCATGCCCCTGTGCGCACTGGCCCTGCTGGTCTGGCGTTATGGCACGCGTTTTCCGCGCATCTCGCGCCGGGAGTTCTGGCAGCTGGCGCGGCTGGGCGTGGCCGGGCATTTCCTGCATGTGGGCATGGTGACCTACGGCATCCACTGGTCGACCGCGTTTTCCAGCTCGCTGATCCTGGCCTGCGGGCCCATCTTCACCTTGTTGATCCTGCGCTTCATGGGGGTGGAGAAGCTGCATCGGGCGCAGATTGGCGGCGTGGCGGTGGCCTTTGTCGGTGTGCTGATCTTTCTGTCCGACAAGCTGCTGGGCGGCAATTGGCGCGCTACCGGGGGTGATCTGTTCCTGCTGGTCGCGGCGAGCTTTTTCTCCTGGTACACCGTGGCTGCCAAACCGCTGATCGAGCGCCACGGCGGCGTGGTGACCATGGCCTATGCCACCTTGCTCGGTAGCGTACCGGTGCTGCTGTTTGCGCTACCGGACGGCCTGTCCGCGCCCTGGGGCGAAGCTTCGCTCGCGGTGTGGGTCAGCCTGGTCTGGTCAGTCACCGTGTCGGCTTTTCTGGGCTGGCTGGTCTGGGGCTGGGTCAACGCAGTGCGCGGCGTGGCCCGCACGGCGCCGCTGATGTATCTGATGCCGCCGGTGGCCGGCCTCGTGGCCTGGCTGTTTGCGGGCGAGCAGTACACCGCCATCAAGCTCGCCGGTGCGGCGCTGACCCTGGTGGGCGTGGCGCTCGCGCAGTTCACGAGCCGAGGCCAGGCCCGCGCGGCCCCCGCCCCGGTCGATTGAACCTTTTTTCCGTCCGGTCAAAACCGGCGCTGGCGGGCAGGCCCAACGCCTTGGGTCATACTTCGGTGCTCCACAACCCGCCTGAGCGCCATGAGCAAAACCTCGACCGACAAGAAAAAGATCAAGTTTCTCCTGCTGGAGGGCATTCACCCCTCGGCCGTGCAGGTTCTCCAGGCGGCCGGCTACACGCAGATCGAAAGCCTGACCGGCGCCCTGGAGGGCGAGGAGCTGAAGAAAAAAATCGCTGATGCCCATTTTGTCGGCATCCGCTCGCGCACCCAGCTGACCGCCGATGTGTTTGCCCACGCTACCAAGCTCGCCGCTGTCGGCTGTTTTTGCATAGGCACCAACCAGGTGGACCTGAATGCGGCGCGCGAGCGTGGCATCGCGGTGTTCAATGCGCCGTTTTCCAACACCCGTTCTGTGGCCGAACTGGTGCTGGCCGAGGCCATTCTGCTGCTGCGCGGTGTGCCCGAGAAAAGCGCGGTGGCGCATCGCGGCGGCTGGCTCAAGTCGGCCGAGAACGCTTACGAGATTCGCGGCAAGACGCTGGGCATCGTCGGATACGGCTCCATCGGCACGCAGCTGTCGGTGCTGGCCGAGGCGCTGGGCATGCAGGTGGTGTTTTTCGATGTGGTCACCAAGCTGCCGCTGGGCAATGCGCGGCAGGCCGGCAAGCTCACCGAGCTGCTGGCGCAGTCGGACGTGGTCAGCCTGCATGTGCCCGAAACGGCTGCCACACAATGGATGATGGGCGCGGCCGAGATCGCGGCGATGAAGCCCGGCAGTGTGCTGATCAATGCCTCGCGTGGAACGGTGGTCGAGATTGAGCCCCTGGCCGAGGCCTTGCGCACCAAAAAACTGCTCGGTGCGGCGATCGACGTGTTTCCGGTCGAGCCGCGCAGCAACAAGGACATGTTCGAGTCGCCCCTGCGCGGCCTGGACAACGTGATCCTGACGCCGCATGTGGGCGGCTCCACCATGGAAGCGCAGGAAAACATCGGCGTCGAGGTGGCGGAAAAACTGGTCAAGTACAGCGACAACGGCACCTCGACCTCTTCAGTCAACTTCCCCGAAGTGGCCCTGCCGGCGCACCCGGGCAAGCATCGCCTGCTGCACATTCACCGCAACGTGCCGGGCGTCCTGGCCGAAATCAACCGCGTGTTCTCAGACAACAACATCAACATCGCGTCGCAGTTCCTGCAGACCAATGAAGCCATCGGGTATGTGGTGATCGACATCGACGCGGCCCATTCCGACATGGCGTTGGCCAAGCTGGCCGGTGTGCCGGGCACCATTCGCAGCCGGGTGCTCTTCTAGGCGGCACCGGCAGGTAGCTATCAAAAAGAGAGCTGCTTGCGACCGTCCTTATTGGGCTGGAGCCACTTTTTGTTAAAAAAAAGCTCCTCTGCTGCTCTACTGCGCTACGGGACCTGCAGCCCGAGCAAGGCGGCCAGCGCCGCGGTCGGCATGGAGCCTTCCTGTGTGACCAGCGCGCCGGTTTGTGCGTGCGTGCCGACAATGGTCGGAATCGACGCAAAGCCCAGGCGCGTCATCAGCGCGGTGTTTTTTTGGACCATTTCTTTTTGTGCCGCGATGTCGCTGCCGGCGCTGATGCCGCCGCCTTTGGCCTGCATGGACGCTTCATGCTCGTCCATGGCCGCCACCGGGTCTTTGGCGGCCAGCAAGGTGGCGCCCTGGGCGGTGCTTGAGGCATTCAACAGGCCCACGGGAATCCAGACAAATTTGGCCTGCGACTTCAGGGGCTTGGCGGCCATCCACAGCGCGGTGCAGTGCGGGCACTGGGCATCAAAAAACACATACACCGTGCGTGCGCTCATGGCCTGGCCAGCAGTGAAGCCTTTGGCCTCGGCGGCAATGGCGGCAGTGGAGACTGGTGTGCTGCCGGCTTTGGCTTTGGCCGTGGCACCGGTACCGGTACCGGTACCGGGCGCATCGCCGCAGGCGCTCAACAAAAGCGTGGCCGCCATCAGCGCGGCGGAAAGAAGGTGGAAAGGTTTGAAGCTCATGTCGGCACCAGTGAAGGGGTAGGCCGAGAGCATAGCTCAGGGAGCGCGCGGGGCTTTGCCGGGGCGTGCCTTGCCCCAGGGCATGCCGGGGACAAGCAGTCAAGAAGTTTTGAAAAAAAGCAGGAACGCAGCGGGTCGGGCCCTGTTTTGCGCAGCGTCTCCCATCAACGCGGGAGCCGGGTTGCCCACGCATCCTGTGCACGAATCTGTGGATAAGCAAGCGAAACAGCCGGCAAAGGCTTGCCGGCCGGGGCTTGCAACAGTTTGCCCATGA
Organism: Polaromonas sp.; assembly: GCF_039930745.1. Lineage (GTDB taxonomy): Bacteria > Pseudomonadota > Gammaproteobacteria > Burkholderiales > Burkholderiaceae_C > Polaromonas. Next base: position 18,089 of record NZ_JBDTTH010000028.1, read on the forward strand.
AACAGGCGGGGCCGGGTTGTCATGGGGTGCCGCATGCCGCACCCCATGGCCCTGTGTCAACCCTTGTAGGCCAAGCCCAGTCGTTCTATCGTGGCTTTTTCAGCGGCAAAGGTCTCTCGGGCGAACCTGGTGTATTGCGCGGTGTTCATATAGATCACCGATTGGTCGTATTTTTCGAAGGTCGCCAGCACAGCCGGGTCGTTCAGCGTTTTCCTGAAAGCTTCGTGCAGGGTGGCGACGACGGCCGGGTCCATGCCCTTGGGGCCGCACACACCGAAAGGCGAGTCCGACACAGTGTCGTAGCCCAGCTCGGTCAGCGTCGGCACGTTGGGCCAGCGCTTGGTGCGCTTGCTGCCATAGGTGGCCAGCAGGCGCAGCTTGCCTGATTCCACATGCGGGCCCCAGCCGGTGGCGTCGCTCGCGCCCATCACATGCCCACCCAGAATGGCCTGCATGTTGTCGGCATTGCCCTTGAAAGGAACATGCGTGAGCTTGATGCCGGCGCGTTGCGCGAATTCCTCGACCGCCAGGTGCGGGCTGGTGCCGGTGCCGGTGGAACCATAGGTAAATTTCTCGGGGTTGGCTTTGGCGTAGGCCACCAGGTCCTTGATGCTCTTGAGGGGCGAGTCGGCGGGCACCACCAGTCCAAAGGTGTAACCGGTCAGGCAGGCGATCCAGGTGAAATCCTTGAGCGGGTCGTATTGCACTTTCTGCATGTGCGGAATGCGGAACACGCCGTGCGGCAGTTGCGTGAGCGTGTAGCCGTCGGGTTTGGCGTTCATCATCTCGTTGGCCCCCAGCATGCCGCCGGCGCCGGGTTTGTTTTCAATAATGATGGTTTGGCCGAGGCTCTTGCCGGCGCTTTCGGCCAGCGCGCGCATGACAGCGTCGGTCGAGCCGCCTGCCGGCCATGGGCAAATATATTTGATCGGGCGCGAAGGGTAGGCCTGCTGCGCGCTGGCCAGCAAAGGCAAGGCTGCACCAGCCACAACGGCGGTGGTGCTGGCGATGAATGTGCGGCGGTTGGTCATGGAAGTTCTCCGGAATGTTGCGGGTGATCGAAGGGAACAAGCGTATCTGCACAGCGTGTTCATGTCATCAAGGTTTACGAGCGGGGCGTATTCTGCAAGGCGGAACAGCTGCTGCGGCTAGGGACGCACTGCCTGCGGGGTAAAATCGCGGCCAACAGACAAGGCGCGACAGCGCCATTTTTTTTGACTGAAAACGAATCCCTTTGACCGATATTGCCGACCCATCCTCCGACGGTCTTTCTCCAGAAGCCTCCGCCGATCCCGATGCTCCCGTGCAGCAGCCACGCCTGTGGCGCGGCGACGGCTGGACCGCACGTGTCATCAAGAACGAAGACGACGACGGCTGGGCGGTGGCGATGGTCAAGGACGGCGAACCCGAGCCCGCGCTGGTCGGCCCGTGGACCATGGGGCGCGACAAGAAAAACCCCAAACCGCTCGATGGCCCGGCCTTCAGCACGCTGGTGAAAACCGCTTCCGAGTTTGTCCGCCGCCATGAGCAGCAACTGCATGCCACGCTGCACCAGAGCGTGGCGGTGAGCTCGCGCGGTGCGCGTGTCACCGTGTCGCTGGACATCGTGCCCGACGAAGACAACCCTTACGCTGTGTTGACCGCGCATGACGACACCGGCGAACAGCTCGCGCAACAGCGCGTGGCGCCGGCCTTCAAGCTGAGCCGGGCCAGTGCCACGGCCTGGGCCGACGGCGGTTTTCTCAAGCCCTGATGGCGGGCAGCTCCCCCGTCCTGCCCGACGCCTGCGGCATCGACTTCGGGACTTCGAATTCCACCGCGGGCTGTAGCTCCGCTTCAGGCGCAGGCCATGCGGTGCTGCTGCCGCTCGAGGGCGGCAAACCGACCCTGCCTTCGGTCGTGTTCTTCCATGCCGAAGACGGGCACACCAGTTATGGCCGCGCGGCGCTGGCCGACTACCTGGCGGGTGACGAGGGGCGCCTGATGCGCTCGCTCAAAAGCCTGCTCGGCACTTCGCTGATCGACGAGCAGACCGAAGTGGCCGGCCGGGCGCTGCCGTTCCGCGAACTGCTCGCGCAGTTCATCGGCGAGCTCAAGCGCCGTGCCGAAGGGGCGGCGGGCCGTGTGTTCACCCGTGCCGTACTCGGGCGGCCGGTCTTTTTTGTCGACGGCGACCCTGCTGCCGACCGGCAGGCGGAAAACACGCTGGCCGACATCGCCCGGGCCGTGGGCCTGCGCGAGATTGCTTTCCAGTACGAGCCGATTGCCGCGGCGTTCGACTACGAGTCGCAGGTCACGCGGGAAGAACTGGTGCTGGTGGTGGACATCGGCGGCGGCACTTCGGACTTTGCGCTGGTGCGCCTGGCGCCCGAGCGGTCGGGCAGGGCAGAGCGCAAGGACGACATCCTGGCCAGTGGTGGCGTGCACATAGGCGGCACCGACTTCGACAAATACCTGAGCCTGGCCAGCGTGATGCCGCTGCTGGGCCTGGGCAGCCAGCTTAAAAGCGGTCTGCAGATGCCGTCCTCGCTGTATTTCAACCTGGCGACTTGGCACACGATCAACTTTGCCTACACCCGGCAGGCGTGGTCGCAGATCGGCGAGCTGCACCGCGAAGCGCAGGAAAAAGACAAACTGGCGCGTCTGCAAAACCTGGTGAGCGGGCGTGCCGGCCATTGGCTGGCCATGCAGGTGGAAGAAGCGAAGATCGCGCTTTCCAGCGATTCCCAGGCGCAACTGGATCTGGGCCGCATCAACCCGGGTGAAACCCTGCTGCTGCAGCGCATGGATTTCGATGCTGCCATCGGGGAACTGATCGGTACGGTGGAGCGCAGCGTGACCGGCCTGCTGCGTGATGCGGGTGTGCGCGCAAATGCGGTGGACACGGTGTTTTTTACCGGAGGCTCGAGCAGCGTGCCGCTGCTGCGCGAGCGGATTGCGGCGCTGCTGCCGCAGGCGCGCCGTGCGGAGGGTGATTTGTTCGGCAGCATTGGCACCGGGCTGGCGCTCGATGCGCTGCGAAAGTTCGGCTGAGCCTGATTTGTCATCGCGGGGCTGACCCGCAGCGCAGGCAAAACATGCCCAAATGCACCAACGGGCGGTAACCCGCTGGTGCATCTGCCTTGCAACACGTATCGGTAAATCCGTTTGCCAGAAAGAAGTATCCGCCCTGAGCCGGAGAAAGTGCTTCTGTATTTCTTCTGAATGCAGCTCAATTAAGTAATAATTCCTTAATAAATTAGAAAGAGAAGGAAATAATACTTGATGGACAAGATGGACCGGAAAATACTGCAAGTTTTGCAGGCCAATGCACGCGCCAGCCTGCAGGAGATCGGCCAGGCTGTCGGCCTGAGCCACACGCCGTGCTGGAGCCGCATCAAGAAGATGGAAGAGTCCGGTGTCATTGAGGGCTACACCGTGCGCATCAACGCCGCGGCGCTGGATCTCAGCGACACGGTGCTGGTGCAGGTCACGCTGGACAGCCACTCTGACAACACGCTCGAAAAATTCGGCGAAACGCTGGCGAAGATTCCGGAAGTGATCGAGGCTTATTTGGTGTCGGGCGACTATGACTACCTGCTGCGCATTGCTGTGAGCGGCACCCAGGACTATGAGCGCCTGCTGCGTGAGCGGCTCTACAAGATCAAGGGTATACGCCACAGCAAATCCAGCTTTGTGCTGCGGACGTTGAAAAAGGCCGACTTACCCCTGCTTTGACCCCGCCTGACCTGCTTTGCAAGCGCGCCTCAGAGCAACGCCATGAAGTGATGAAGGGCGGTGCCGGGATGTTCGTCCTTGCGGCGAATAAACAGCGTTTGCACGTTGCTCCGTTTGCCTTTTGAAGGGTGGCAGCGTAGTGCGTCTCGGTTGGTTGCATTGTCGACAACCGACCGGGGGAGCAGCGAGATGCCAACCTCGGCTGCGACGCAGCCCAGAATGCCTTCCAGCGTGCCCATCTCCAGCCGGGTGAAACGCGGCCAGCCGCGCTCGCTGAGAAGCTGCTCGAACCGCTGGCGATACGAACAGCCGGTTTTGAACATGATGGCTGCTGCGCCATTGCCCAGGCGCTTGCCGATCTCGCTGGCGCGTTCCCAGTTGACGGAAGAAACGAGTACCAATTCCTCCTCAAAAGCCACCTGGCTGAGGAGCGAATGGTTGTCCAGGGGCCCGGCAATGAAAGCTCCGTCCACGCGCCGCTGGAGCACGGCGTCGATCAGGGTGGCGGTCGGCCCCGTTTCCAGCGAGATGGCCACCTGGGGGTACAAGCGCCGAAAGGACGCAAGAAGCGAGGGCAGGCGCACGGCGGCAGTGGTTTCCATAGACCCGATCACCAGGGGCGCCGGGGTGTCCTGCTCTCCCTTGGCGGCGGCCTGCGCCTCGTCCATCAGCGCCGCAATGCGATGCACATACGGCAGAAGCCGCTGCCCTGCGCGCGTGAGTTCCATGCCGCGGCTGTGCCGGTTGAACAGCGCCAGCCCCAGCTCGGATTCGAGCGTACGGATGCGCTGCGTGATGTTGGACTGAACGGTGTGCAGCACCTGCGCCGCGCCGGTGATGCCGCCTTGCTGCGCCACCGCCTGAAAGGTTCTAAGGCTCAGGACATCCATGACTTCCGATCTATAAAACAGAACGTAGCTATCATAATAAATCGTTTTTTAAGAACGAATATAGTCGATACAGTTTGTTTCAAACACGCGGCATCACGACAACCACCATGAACCAGCTTTTCAGTTATCTGCACGACGGTGGCGCCATCGCTGACATTTTTTCTGAAAAGGGCTTTGTAGACCGGTGCCTGCGTTTTGAGCGGGAACTGGCGGGGGTGCAGGCCGGTCTGGGGCTGATTCCGCGGGAGGCGGCGGATGAAATCCGGCGGGTAGCCCTCATCGACAACATCGATCTGGTGCAGCTCAAGCAAAAGACGCGTCTGGTCGGTCTTCCGGTAGTTGGACTGGTCAGCCAGCTGGTGGGCTTGTGCCGCGGTGATCTGGGCCAGTATGTGCACTACGGCGCGACTACCCAGGACGTGATGGACTGCGCTTTGGCGCTCCAGATGCAGGAAGCACTGGCGCTGGTCGGCGATTCGCTCTCGTACATCTCGGCCCGCCTTGACGATCTGGCCGTGAGTCACCAGGGGTCCATTCAGGCCGGCCGGACCAACCAGCAACATGCCTTGCCCATCACCTTCGGCTTCAAGGCCGCGGTCTGGAATTCCGGCGTGCGCAGGCAGATGAACAGGCTTGACCAGGTCCAGCGGCGGGTGGCTACTGGCCAGCTTGGCGGTGCAGTGGGCACGCTCGCTTCATTTTCCGGGGCTGGCCACGAAACCCGTCGGTGCTTGATGCAGGAGCTTGGTCTGGACGAACCGGCCATCGCTTGGCATTGCATGCGCGATGGCCCAACGGAAGCCGTGCTGCTGCTGTCGCAGATTGCCGCCACGCTGGGAAAAATTGGCCGGGACATGCTGATGCTGTCCAGCACGGAAGTGGGCGAGCTGGCTTTTGCCGCTGACCGGGGCGCCAGCAGTACCATGCCGCAAAAGAACAATCCTGTCGCGGCGTCGTCGGTGGTAGCGCTTTCGAGGATGCTGTTTCACACGGCGCCCATGATGCTGGATGCTTCCCTGGTGGAAAACGAAAGGTCGCTTGATTCCTGGTATGTGGAACTGCACGCCGTGCCGCAGTGCTTTTGCCTGATGGGCGCACTGCTGGGCCAGGCCCGGACCATGCTGGAGGAACTGGTGGTCGACGCCGCAAGGATGGCGGGCAACACAGCCATGACAGCTGGTGCGATCGTTAGTGAAACCGTGCAGATGGAACTGGCCAGGAGCATCGGTCTGAACCGCGCGCATGAACTGGTGGCCCGGGCCTGTCAGAAGTCGAAGGCGGACGAAATACCGCTAGCGGCAGCCTTGACGGGCCTGCACGTGGGGCTGGATGAGACCACGGTCGCTTCGCTGCTCGATGTGGCCAGACACCTGCCGTTTTGTGTGCGCGAAGTTGAAGCCGCCCGGCTTGGGCCGACACCGGCCAGTGGCGTACCCGCATAACCATTGATTTCTGTTTAAACATCCCGGGAGCGCACCATGTTCAAAGCCGTCTGCCTTGCCATCATGCTTGTTTTTTGTGCCGATCTGGCGCGGGCGCAGCAGGCTTACCCCACCAAACCCGTCACCATCATCGTGCCTTTTGCGGCAGGTGGACCCATGGACAAGCTGGCGCGAGAGCTGGCCACGCCGCTGCAGGCTCAGCTCGGGCAGCCGGTTCTTGTTCAGAATCTTTCCGGAGCCGGCGGCAACCTCGGAACAGCCATTGCCATGCGGGCCCCGGCCGACGGCCATACGCTGCTGATGGGCCATATCGGCATGGCGACCTCGCCAACCCTGTATCGGAATCTGGGCTTCAAGCCGGAAGTTGACTTTGAACCACTGGGCGTGGTGGTTGACACGCCGTCGGTGCTGGTGGCGCGGTCCCAAGTACCGACGGAATCGGTTGTGGACCTGATCCGCTGGATGGCGATGCAACCGCAGGTCAGGCTGGCAAACTCCGGCATCGGATCTTCATCACATCTGTGCGGGCTGTTGCTCCAGTCTTCACTGAAGGTCAGCAGCATCACGACCGTGCCCTACCGCGGCAGCGCACCCGCGGTCGCCGACCTGCTCGGCGGGCATGTGGACATGATTTGCGATCCGACCCCCACCACTATCGGCCATATCCAGAGCGGCAAGCTCAAGCCCATCGCCGTGACCACCGCCAAGCCCTTGACCGGTACCCCGCTGGCCGCTGTTCCGACCATGGCCCGGTTCGGCATTGCCGATGTCGAAATGAGCGTCTGGTTTGCCCTGTACGCGCCCAAAGGCACACCGCGCCATGTTCAGCAGCGCTTCAACGACGCCTTGAGAGTTGTCATGAAAAGTGAGGCCTTCAAGGCGGCGCAGATCGCGTCAGGCATACAGGTGGTTCAAGATGACCGCGCGACGCTGGCCGGCCACAAGGCCTTTCTGAGCAAGGAGACCGCCCGGTGGCGGCCCATCATCAAGGCTGCCGGCGTCTATGCGGACTAGGACGGTTTTGCAGCACTTGCAACGGCCATGCGCGCTTCAATAAGCACCACGCCGAGCCCGGCTATGCAGATCAGGGCCATGCCCACAGCCGTGGTCCGGCCCGGCGCCTGGCCGAACACCAGCCAGCCCAGCGTGGCGGCGGCCACGATCTGCAGGTAGCTGAAAGGAGCAAGCAGGGTGGCCGGGCTTTTGCGGTAGGCCGCGGCCTGCAGCCAGTGGCCGAGGAACCCCGTGGCGCCAGTGGACAGCAGCAGCAGCCACTGCCAGAGATTCAGCTCGGGCATGGTCCAGAACCAGGGCAGGGCCAGCGTCAGCGCGATGGTGCCGAACAGGCCGCCGTAGTAGTTGGTGGTGAGCGGGTCGTCGTGGGCCACACGGCGCGTGGCAATCTGGAAGAAGGCGAAAGCCAGCGCCGTGGCCAGGCCCAGCGCCACACCGATCGGGTCCAGCTGGGCGCCGGGCCGCACCACGATCAGCATGCCCGCAAAACCGGCCAGCACACCCAGCCAACGGTGCAGGCGGTGCGGCTCATGCAGCAGCCAGGGCGCCATGGCCATCAGGAACAGCGGCGCCATGAAATTGATGGCCGTGCCTTCTGCCAGCGGCAGGCGGCCCAGTACGGAAAAAAACAGCACGGTGGTGGTGATCATCAGCAGGCCGCGCTGCAACTGACGCGGCAGTGACTTCGTCTGGAACATCGCTTTGCCGCGCGAAGGCAGCACCACGGCCGTCATCAGTGCGGTGTGCACGGCATAACGCACCCAGGCCACCATCAACACCGGCACACCAGCCATGACCAGCCATTTGCCCGAGGCGTCCAGTGTCGAGAGCAGCCACAGGCCGGCGATGTGAAGAAGAATTCCGCTTTTGTTCATGAATGCCGGGGCGGCGTGGTGGCTGGTGAGAGGCTGGGCAAAAGCCGCAGGGCGGGCGCTTTCGTGCAAGAGAGCATAAGCACCATGGGCCGGCGGGGTGCAGGTTTCGCCGAAGCTAAGGAATTTTTAACGAAAAATGGATGCAGCCCTTTGTGGACGGGCGCAAGCAGCTATCAAAAGAGGAGTGTGTTCGGGCTCAGCCGGTGACGACGGGCTGTTCAATTTCACTGAACAGCATATCGACATGGTTAGCGCTGTAGGTGATGCTGACTTTTTCAGCTGTGGCGAGGGCCTGCACATCGTCCCACCCCAAAGCGCGGTAGGTGCGTGCTTCGTCCGGCGCGACCGGGCCCTTGTCCCGGGTGAGGTTGATGCAGACCCGGGTCTGGCCATCGGCCGGCTCGCTGCGCAGCACCACACTGGCCGGCGCAGGGCTGGCATCGGTCAGGGCAATCAGGCAGGCGGTGAACACGTTTCTCAACGCAAAAACCGAGGTGTTCACCTCCGGTGCGTTGAGCTGGTTGGTCACGGTGAAGCCGCGGAAGGCCAGGTCGGTGGCCAGCATGCCCAGCGCTTCTTCCACGCCGGCTTCCAGCGAGATCACGCCGTTTTCCTTGGGCAGAACCCAGGTGATCAGGTTCATGCAGGCGCTCGCTGCCGAGCGGGAGAGGGTGTTGATCGACTTGCTGTTGTCCCGCAGCACCGCCAGGTCGGGCGCAGGCGCCTGCAGACGCCGCTCCAGGATGGCTGAAATCATGCCTATGGGCTGCAGCGTGCCCGCCATGTGGTGGCGGATGGCGGGCGCAATGCGGCGCAGCAGCGCGTAGCGCGCCGCCTCTTCGCGGAGCAGGTCCGGGTCGGGGTGTGAAGGGCTGGCAGGAGCGGCGTTGGGTGGTGTCATAACTCTTCACTCAAGGTCAGGAAGGCAATTCGAATATGCTATCACCGGGTGGCTTGGCAGCACGCGAACAACGCGTGGCACAGGCTCAAATGGGTGCAGTCGCACAATGAAAAATGCGGATCAGGCGGGTGCCAGGAGGGAAACATCCCGGTCGGCCAGCCAGGTTTGCAGGGCCTCGTGCCCGCCGATCTTTCGCCCGCCAACAAACACCTGCGGCGTGGTGCCGGCGCCGGCCACAGCCTGCAGGGTGCGCGAGCTGATGCCTTTGCCGATGACTATTTCTTCGTACGGCAGCAGCGCGTCGTCGAGCAGGGCCTTGGCGCGCGCACAGAACGAGCAGCCGGGCTTGGTGAAAATCGTCACCGGTTCGGGGGGGTGCGCATCCGGGTCCAGGAAGTGCAGCAGGGTTTCGGCATTGGAGACCTCGAAGGGATCACCTTCCTTCTCCGGCTCGATGAACATTTTTCGGACGATGCCGTCTTCGACCAGCATGGAATAGCGCCAGGACCGCTGGCCGAAACCCAGCTCGCTTTTGTCGACCAGCATGCCCATGCCTTTCGTAAACTGGCCGTTACCGTCGGGGATCAGCGTCAGGTTTTCTGCCTCCTGCGCCGCGGCCCATTCATTCATCACGAAAGCATCGTTGACCGACAGGCAAATGATGTCGTCCACCCCGCGCGACTTGAACACCGGCGCCAGCCGGTTGAAGCCGGGCAGGTGTTCGGAGGAACAAGTTGGCGTGTAGGCGCCCGGCAGTGCAAACAGGGCCACCGTCTTGCCCTTGAACAGGTCGGCGCTGGAAACCTCGGCCCACTGGTTGTCCCGGCGGATCTTGAAGGTGACGTCGGGAACGCGTTGTCCCTCTCGGTTAGGCAGCATGCGGGAATCCTTTGGGTGGTCAACGGCTAGTACTGCAACCAGGAAGTAGCGAGACACGATGAAAGTGATGGCTTCGCGCCCAGGGCAAGGCGCAAGCCGCAGCGAAGGCTGTGCGCCTTCGCAAGGGTTGCAACGCCGCCATGGGTGCGAAGACGCGCTTTCATGTTTCGATATTTTCGAGTTGCAGTACCAAGGGTGCGTGGGATGAGTGCTGAGCACGAAGTGTGAGCCAGCTTTGGCCGCCGGCATGTCAGACAGAGACGACACTCGCGTAGGAGGCGGTGCGCAAGCACCCGGGAGCGGGAGGAGCGAAGGGACGGGACAGCAGGAGACAGGAAAACGCCGGAAGGGGCTGCATCATCCTTCTTCGCCGGGAATTCACCCGGCGCACCTCGAGGAAAGCGCATGCCGGAAGGGCCCTCTCTTGTGATTGCCGTTGAACTGGCCGCCGGTTTTTCCGGCAAAACCATACGGACGGCTGAAGGCAACACCAAGATCGACAAGGCCAGGCTCACCGGCCAGCGCATTGTTGCCATCCGCAGCTGGGGAAAGCACTTCCTGATCGAGTTTGCCGATTTTTCCCTGCGCATCCATTTCCTGATGTACGGCACCTACCGGATCAATGAACGCAAGGACAGCCCGGCGCGGCTGAGCTTGGGTTTTGCAGACGGCAGCGAATTGAATTTTTACACCTGCTCGGTGCGGTATGTCGAGGCGCCACTTGACTCGGTTTACGACTGGAGCGCAGATGTCATGTCCGATCAATGGGATGCCGCGGCAGCGCGGAAAAAATTGCGAGCCGTGCCCGGCATGCTGGTGTGCGACGCACTGCTGGACCAGACGGTGTTTTCGGGCGTGGGCAACATCATCAAGAACGAAGTGCTGTTCCGCATCCGGGTGCATCCGCTGTCGACCGTGGGCGCGCTTCCCACGCCGAAGCTGCACGCGCTGGTGGCGCAGGCGCTGCAATACAGCTTCGAGTTCCTGGCCTGGAAAAAGGCGTTTGTGCTGAGGCAGCACTGGCTGGTGCACACCCGAAGTGTCTGCCCGCGTTGCGTCATTCCGCTGTCGAGGGGGCACCTGGGCCTGACCAAAAGGCGCAGCTTCTTCTGCGAGAACTGCCAGAAGCGTTACATCACGTAGCCGAATGCCATGCCGCCGGCGCCGCCCGGCCTCGTCTGAACCTGCGGCCCGAACCGGCGGTCGCATGACAAAATGCCGTCTTCCCCTTGATGAGCTGGAGCCCCTTTGATGAATTTTGCGTCTGACCTTGCCACGGTGACCCACGGCATACAACTGGCCGTGGCGCCGGTGTTTCTGCTGACGGCTGTTTCCGGCATGATTGCCGCCGTGGCCGGCCGGCTGGCACGCATCATTGACCGCGCGCGCTTTCTCGAGAACAAGCTGGAAGCGGGCGGCGTCCAGGAGGGCAAAGCCGTCAAGATGTACGCGGAGCTGGGCGAGCTCAGGCATCGCGGCTGGCTGGTCAATGGCTGCCTGGCCCTGCTGACGTTTTGCGCTCTGCTGATCGGCCTGACCATCGTGCTGCTGTTCCTTGGCGAAACCAGCGACCTGCCCATCCTGAAGATCGCCACCGTCTGCTTCCTCTCCGGCGTGGCCTGCTTTCTGCTGGCCCTGCTGTGTTTCCTGGCCGAAACCCTGCTGGCCACGCGGCTGCTCAAGTTTGCCGAACTGCCGGTGCAGCCGGCTGCGCCCCAGAGCCCGGATGATGCATAAAAAACGGCTCCAGCCCTTACCGGGCGGTCGTGAGCAGCTATTCAAAGAGGAGCAATGCGCGGCAGGTGAAGACCTTTCCAGCCGTCGCCGCAGCTGCCATTCATTTCACCTTTCGGGACTTTTTATTCATGTTGCTTGATGCCGCTGACTCCCAACTAGTGCTGGTGGACTACCAGGCCCGCCTGATGCCCGCCATTTTTGAGGGCGAACTGATCGTCGCCAATGCGCTGCGGCTGGCGCGCATGGCCAGGCTGCTGCAAGTGCCCATCTGGGGCACGGTGCAAAACCCCGACGGCCTGGGCCCGCTGCTGCCTGAGTTGCAGGCCGCCATTGAAGCGGGCGGTGGCAGGACGCTGGCGAAAATGCATTTCAACGCGGTGGTCGACGGCCTGGGCAACTGGCTGCGGCCGCCGGTCCGCAAGGCGCCCGCCGGGGGTAATGCCCGCAGCCTGCCCAAACACCTGCAAAAAGCCGCACCGCCCGAAGAAGAGGGGCGGGGTGCCATCGTCATCGCCGGCTGCGAAGCGCATGTCTGCCTGATGCAGACAGCGCTGGGCCTGCTCGAAGAAGAGTTCGATGTCTGGGTCGTCACCGACGCCTGCAGCTCGCGAACCGAACGCAACCGCGACGCCGCTTTCGACCGCCTGGCCGGCGCCGGCGCCGAACTGGTGACCACCGAGATGGTCGCGTTTGAATGGCTGGGCACGGCGGAACATCCGGCGTTCAAGGACGTGTTGGGTCTGGTGAAATAAGGCCACCCCATGCGCTGTTTGTCCCGTTGCTTTCTGATCTGCCTGGTCGCAGGTATGGGCTGCCTGGGTTCGGGCAGCGCCCTCAGTCAGACCGCGTGTGACCCGCGTTCGGCCGCTTCGCCCCAGGCGGACGGGAGATGCAGCTTTCGCAACATGGACAACCCAGATGCCAAGCCAAGCCAGACCACCTGGAAGATCTGGAGCCGCTTTCTTACGGCGAACAAGCAGGGCACGGTGCCGGTGGATCCGATACCGGTGCGCAAGCTCGACAAGGCCGCGCTGAATGCGCTGGACCCGGCTGCCAACCACATCGTCCGGCTGGGCCATTCATCGCATCTTCTCAAGCTGCGCGGCAAGTACTGGCTGATCGATCCGGTGTTCAGCGAACGCGCGTCGCCGGTCCAGTGGTTTGGGCCCAGGCGCTTTCATCCTCCGCCGCTGCCTCTGACCGAACTGCCGCCCGTCGAAGGCTTGATTCTTTCGCACGACCACTACGACCACCTCGACACCGCCACAATCAAGTACCTGTTGGGCAAGGTGCAGCGCTACTTCGTGCCGCTGGGCGTGGGTAGGCGGCTCCAGGACATGGGCGTGGCGCCGGACCGCATTGAGGAGTTCGACTGGTGGCAAAAAGGCAAGTTCGGCGAAGTCGAACTCACGGCCGCGCCTTCGCAGCATTTCTCGGGCCGCACGCTGTCGGACCGCAACAGCACGCTGTGGGCCTCGTGGGTGATCCAGAGCGGGTCCGAACGCATTTATTACAGCGGTGACTCCGGCTACTTTCCGGGCTTCAAGCAGATTGGCGAGCGCCTGGGCGGTTTTGACATTGCCCTGATGGAAAACGGCGCCTATGACGACTACTGGCCGTCGGTCCACATGTCGCCCGAAGAAACCGTGCAGGCCTTCAAGGACCTGCGCGGCAAGGTTCTCTACCTTGTGCACAACAGCACCTTCGACCTGGCCTTCCACACCTGGCGCGACCCGCTGGACCGGGTGGCGGCTTTGATTGAAAAAGAGCAGATTGCCCTGGCGACGCCGCAGATTGGCGAGGTGCTGACGCTGGGTCAGCCGAGGACGAATGTGTTGTGGTGGAAGGCGTTGCGGTAGCGGTAGCGGTGGCGGGTGCATTCATGCATCGATCAGGCCGTCAGAACGTGAGCCACGCGAGCTGCCTGTCGGAGGTAATGCATGCAGCGCCTGTCCAAACGCCTGCAAAAAGCCGGACCGCCCGAAGAATAGTTTGCCCGGTATTTGCCCGGCGGCATGGAGGCCACCCATCGCTAAGATGCGTCATGGTTTCTAAACGCGTGATCGCCCTGACGTTTCTCGCCATGCTGGCGTTTGCAGGCAATTCATTGCTGTGCCGGGCAGCGCTCAAGGACAGTGGCATGGATGCAGCCAGCTTCACCACCATCCGCCTGGTTTCGGGCGCATTGACTCTCTGGCTGGTGGTACGCGCAAGAAGCGGCGCGGCCGGGGGTGGCGGTAACTGGCTGTCGGCCCTGGCGCTGTTTGCCTATGCCGCCGGGTTTTCTTTTGCCTACCTGAGCCTGTCTGCCGCAAGTGGCGCGCTGTTGCTGTTTGGCGCCGTTCAGGCCACGATGATTGGTCATGGTGTCTGGTCAGGCGAGCGGTTTCGCAAGCTGCAGCTGTTCGGATTTGTCCTGGCGCTGGGCGGCTTGGCCGGCCTTCTGCTGCCCGGATTTTCTGCGCCACCGCTGGCGGGTTCCTTGCTGATGCTGGGCTCCGGGGTTGCCTGGGGTGTGTATTCCCTGCGCGGCAGAGGGCAGGGCGACCCGACGCGGGTGACGGCGGGTAATTTTCTGCGTGCGGCGCCGTTCGCAGCCGCATTGAGCATATTGATGCTGAATCGGGCGTCAGTGGATGCCGCTGGCTTTGGGTATGCGCTGGCGTCGGGTGCGTTGACCTCTGCCGTGGGTTATGCCATCTGGTACACGGCCTTGCCTGCCTTGAAAGCCAGCAGCGCAGCAACCGTGCAGCTGAGTGTTCCAGTGATTGCCGCCTTGGGAGGCGTGGCTTTTCTTGGGGAGGTGATCACGCTGCGCCTGGTGCTGGCTTCCGTGGCCATTCTGGGTGGCATCGCGATGGTGATTCTGGAGAAGCAGCGTCCGCCCGAGCCGCCGTAAGTGAGGCGGCAGCTTGGTTCCCGGCGCGTCGGGCGTAAGTGTGCCGCAAGATTATTATTCATAATTATAAATTCAGTTTAAAACAACAACCGGAGACAAACGTGTTCAAAGCCCTGCAACTCAACAAGTCCGAGACCGGCTTTTCGGCGGCGCTTGTGGACATTGATGAATCCCAATTGCCGACCGGCGACGTGCTGGCGCAGGTCGAGTATTCGACGTTGAATTACAAGGACGGCCTGGCGATCACGAATAAAGGCCCCGTGGTGCGGAGCTGGCCCATGGTGGCCGGTATCGATGGTGCTGGCCTTGTCCTCGAATCGACCCACGCGGCGTGGAAAGCTGGTGACAAATTCGTCCACAACGGCTGGGGCTTGGGCGAAACGCGCTGGGGTCTGATGGCGGAACGGGCCAGCCTGCAGGGCGACTGGTTGGTCAAGCTACCCAAGGCCTTCAGCACGCGGCAGGCCATGGCCATCGGCACCGCCGGCTACACCGCCATGCTGTGTGTACTGGCGCTGGAGCGGCACGGGCTGAAGCCGGGCGACGGCGAGGTGCTGGTCACAGGCGCTACCGGTGGCGTCGGCAGCGTGGCTGTCGCCTTGCTGGGCAAACTGGGCTACACGGTGGTGGCAGCGACGGGCAAGGCCAGCGAAGAGGCCTACCTGAAGCAACTGGGTGCCGCGTCCATCATGGATCGCAGCGAACTGTCCGCCGCCGGCAAACCCTTGCAAAAAGAACGCTGGGCCGGCGTGGTCGATGCCGTCGGCTCGCATACCCTGGCCAACGCCTGTGCGCAAACGCGTTACGGCGGTGTGGTGGCAGCCTGCGGCCTCGCGCAGGGTGCGGACTTTCCGGCGACGGTCATGCCTTTTATCCTGCGCGGGGTAACGCTGGCGGGCATCGACAGCGTGATGGCGCCGCAGGTGCGCAGGCAAGAGGCTTGGGACCGTCTCGCGCTCGACCTGGACCCGGCCAAACTCGACGCTATCGTCGAAGAGGTGCCGCTGGAACAAGCGGCAGAAAAAGCCGCCGACTTGATGGCGGGCAAGGTCCGTGGCCGCATCGTGGTCAAAATCTGAATTGTTGAAAAAACTGGAGGCAACGCATGACAAGTTACGCTGATTTCTATCGCCAGGCGATCGACCAGCCTGATGCCTTCTGGGCCGAGCAGGCCCGACTGATTGACTGGCAGCAGCCTTTCACGCGTGTCTGCAACTACGACAAGCCGCCGTTTGTGCACTGGTTCGAAGGCGGCACCACCAACCTGTGCCACAACGCGGTAGACCGCCACCTGAAAGACCGGGCCGGCCAGGCGGCGCTGATTTATGTGTCAACCGAAACCGGCATTGAAAAAACCTATAGCTTCGCGGAGCTGCATGCCGAGGTGCAGCGCATGGCGGCCAGCCTGAAGGCCCTGGGCGTGCAAAAAGGCGACCGTGTGCTGATTTACATGCCCATGATTGCCGAGGCGGCGTTTGCGATGCTTGCCTGCGCCCGCATAGGCGCAATTCACTGCGTGGTATTCGGCGGTTTTGCCAGTGGCTCGCTGGCCTCGCGCATCGAAGACGCGACGCCCAAAGTGATTGTGAGTGCCGATGCGGGCTCGCGCGGTGGAAAAATAGTGCCCTACAAGCCGCTGCTCGATGAAGCGATTCGCCTCTCCAGCCACAAACCGCAAGCGGTGCTGCTGGCGGACCGCGGCCTTTCACCCATGCAACTGGTCGCCGGGCGCGACCAGCTGTGGCCGGACCTGCGCGCCAAACACATGAACGACCAGGTGCCTTGCGAGTGGATGAAGTCCACCGACATCAGCTACACGATTTACACCAGCGGTACCACCGGCAAGCCCAAGGGGGTGCAGCGCGACACCGGCGGATATGCAGTGGCGCTTGCCGCCAGCATGAAACACATTTTTGACGGCCGTGCCGGAGAAACCTATTTCTCCACCAGCGACATCGGCTGGGTGGTGGGCCACAGCTACATCATTTATGGCCCGCTGATTGCAGGCATGGCCACGCTGATGTACGAAGGCCTGCCGACGCGGGGCCTGGACAAGGAGCCCGACGGTGGCATTTGGTGGCGGCTGGTGGAGAAGTACAAAGTCACGGCCATGTTCAGCGCGCCAACAGCGGTGCGCGTGCTGAAGAAGCAGGATCCGGCGCTGCTGAAGAAATACGACCTGTCCAGCTTGCGTGCGCTCTTCCTGGCCGGCGAACCGCTGGACGAGCCGACGGCACGCTGGATTAGCGAGGGTTTGAACGTCCCCATCATCGACAACTACTGGCAGACCGAAAGCGGCTGGCCGATTCTGACAATTGCCAACGCGGTCGAGAAAAAGGCCAGCAAGTTCGGCAGCCCGGGCATTCCCATGTATGGCTACAAGGTCAAGCTGCTGCATGAATCAACCGGCGAAGAGCTGACCCAGCCGAACGAAAAAGGCGTGGTGGTCATCGAAGGCCCGACCCCTCCCGGCTTCATGCAGACCGTGTGGAAAGACGATGCACGCTTCGTCAACACCTACTGGAAAACGGTGCCCGGCAAGATGGTTTACAGCACCTTCGACTGGGGCATTCGCGACGAGGACGGTTATTACTTCATCCTGGGCCGCACCGACGACGTGATCAATGTGGCCGGCCACCGCCTGGGCACGCGCGAGATCGAGGAAAGCATTTCCGGGCACGCCGGTGTGGCGGAGGTTGCGGTTGTCGGCGTGGCCGACAACCTCAAGGGCCAGGTGGCCATGGCTTTTGTGGTGCCCAGGGATGGCAGTGTGCTGACCGACAGCGCAGGTGCGCTCAAGCTCGAGGGCGAGATCATGAAACGCGTAGACCAGGACCTGGGTGCGCTGGCGCGGCCCTCACGGGTGCGGTTTGTGTTCATCCTGCCGAAAACCCGCAGCGGCAAGCTGCTGCGGCGCGCGATCCAGGCGGTGTGTGAGGGGCGCGATGCTGGCGACCTGACGACGCTGGACGACCCGGCGGCGCTGCAGCAGATCCGGGACCTGGTGAAATCGGTCTGAGAGGGCTCTGGAGAGACTGTTCATCTGGTGCTATGAGCGAAAACTGCATTTCACTCTTTAATAATGGGAATAGTTTGCTATTAATATCGTAGTGACTAGGGCGGATGCTCAGGCACATCAAATGCCGTCGGCGCCAAGCCCGCGCGTGTCCGATGGGCCATGAAGGCCCACGCGGCTTCCAGCTCTTTGACCCTTGCTTTCGATTGGAACAGTGGTGCGGTGTCTCGCGCATTCAGGAGTTTGACGCGCAATCCAGTCAACTGCGCGTAGTCACGGCCCAAGCTAATGGCGGCTTCCAGATAAGCCTCTTCATTCTCGAAAACGCAGTCTGGCAAACCGGCCGCCCGGACGATACTACCGCCCAGCCGCGACGCCTTGTTCTTGCCCGCACAAGTGATGGCGGGTAGGCCCGCGCGCAGCGCGTCCACAAGGTTTTGGCTGGCATTGAGTCGCAGCGGATCCAGAAACAGATCAGCCAGCGGCATGCGCGCCAACGTGTTTTGACGGGTGTCGGACGTGGCAAAAATCAGGCGGTGGGCGGGAACACCTGCGTGTTGCGCTTCTCGAATCAGGTTCGCCTGCGCGGCTAGTGTGAGGGCCGGCAGCCACAGCACAGCTTCAGGTAGTGCATTCAGCAATCGCATCCAACGGCTAAAGCTCTGGGGGTCTATGCGCAGTGCTGGTACCCAGGCGCACAACACCAAGGCCTCCGCAGGCAAACCGGCGCCCGCCCTGGTGAAAGCATGTGATGGCGACACTTGCGCGATGGGTGCAAGCCAGCATGTGTGGGGCAGCCGTACCAGTGCACCTTCATGCGCATGGGCATCTATTCCGGGATGAACAAAGTTGTCGGACAAGTCGTAGTCAAAAGGGCTGGCAGGTGATCGAGGCTGCCAAGGGGGTTGTTGAATCTGAACCGGTGCCACACGGCGATGCGCGACGTAGGGCCGCAAGCCGGGGCTGCCCAAAGTCATCTCCACCCATATATTGAGTTGATCCAGGCGTATGCGTCGCACCGCTTCTTCATCGCTGAAGTGCGCAATCTCCGTCACGCTGTGGGGCAACAGCGGTGCAGACCACACTGCTTGTGGTTCTGGCGTGGCGGAGTAGATGTGAAATGCGAAGCGCGAATGGTCGTGCAAAGCCAGCTGTCCGGCAAGCGATTCGGTGGTGGCCGCATCGCGCAGACTTGGAACAGCAAGGCCGACGTGGATGCGCCCGTCGTCTGGTCGCAGGGCGCGTTTTCCCGAAAAAGGCGGCAAGGGTTGCCCCGGCAGGGCAGCCCTAGCGGACCAGATCAGCTCCGAGGCTTGCATCAACTCGCTTTCACCCCATGGCAAAACTAGGCCGTTATGCATGACACGGCGAAGGTCGATGCGGGCACTGCCAGCTGTTTTGCCGCCTATTTCTGTACGAAGCACCTCAATCAGGCGATCCTGGTCGCGCCAGTCGCAGTCATCCATGGCGCCAAACGCGTGTCTGCAAAAAAGCGTGCGGGCGTTGGGCAACGCGGCGGGCGCGCGGCCAGGCTCCGGCACTGCGCCTTGCAACCAAAACACGAGAAGGGCAGCGTTGGCCTCGGGCCCAAGCGCTGCCAGACAAGTGTCCGCCGCGTCGAACTCTCCCTGCAGCGCGAGAGCAACACTATGTCGCATGGTCAGTTGGGGGCTTTCGGGAAAACGCTTCAAGGCCTCCTGGATGTGAGCCAGCGCCTGTGCGTAACGGCGTGCCCCCATCAGATAGTCTGCCAACTGCGTCCACGCAGTTTCATGCTCAGCAGCCTGCCTCTGGCACCGCGTTGCATGATCGATTGCTTCTTCCCAGCGCCCCTCACGTGCGGCCATCTGCCCCGCATGATGCAGCGCCCGAATGTCATCGCTGTCCAGGGCCAGAGCACGCGCGATGTAATTTTTGGCTTGATGCCACTGCCCGCTACCCATGGCGGCAATAGCAAGGTTGGTGGCGCCACCTACTTCGCTCAGTAATCCGGGCTCCACCTGCTGCAGGAGCTTGAATGCTGCGTGGGGCCGCGCAAGGGCGGACAGCAGCGTCGCGCAGGCCGAAACTGCGTTGGTGTTGCCCGGTTCCAGTGCGAGCGCAGACTCAAAAGCTGTCAGTGCGCCAACCAGATCGCCAGCCTCATGAGCAGCAATGCCGCGCGACATTTGGTCATGGAAAATAGTTAGCTCCGTCGGTGCGTCCGGGGCCTCTGATGAAGTCATGGTTTGATTATGTGACAGACTCTAGATCAGCAATGTTCGCCAAAAACGCATCACCATGGACCCGTCTTCTGCCGCCCAAGCCCTGCCAGTCATTCACTTGACCGGGTACTTCGACGACCCTTTTAGCGGGGCCGAGCTTGAGCTGATGTCTCTGGCCAGACTGCTCGGACCAACCCGCTCAGTCAAGCTCTGGTCCGTCGTTCCTCTGCATCCCGTTTTTGCTTCCCAGGCCGTGACGGCTGTCCAGCCATTTGCCGGGAATTTTCCGCGCAAAGGTGTGCTGGTATGGGGTGGGGTGCATGTGCCTCCCGCGCCATGGCTTAAGTATGGGAAGTTTGAAAGGGTGGTCCTTCACTGCAATCTGGCGAGCTTCGAGCGCCTTTTTACCCTCATTGAGATTTTTCGGGACACCACATTGCTGGAACCTGAACTCGTCTTTGCGTCCGAGGCTTTGCGGCTCACTGCGGGCTTGCCTGGCAAGGTCATCTACAGCCCGATGGATATTCAACCTTTTCTGCACGCGGCGCGTCTGCGCAAGCCGTCGTCAACGGAACCGCTCACTGTAGGCCGGGTCAGCCGGGATGCGCCTGACAAACACCACCCGCAGGATCCGCTGCTCTACCGCATGTTGGCCGCCAAAGGTTGGCGTGTGCGCATCATGGGCGGCACCTGTCTGGCGCCTCAGCTGCAAGGGGTGGAAGGTGTGGAGCTCTTGCCTGCGGGCGCGCGGCACGTGGTCGACTTTTATCAGTCGCTGGATGTTTTTTTCTATCGCACGGGCGCAACGGTGGAGGCGTATGGTCGGGTGGTTGCAGAGGCCATGGCGTCGGGATTGCCAGTGGTCGCCGGAATCCACGGAGGCTATGCTGAGGTGATTGTCCAGGGAGAGTCAGGGTTTCTGGTCGCGTCCCAGGAGGACGCCTGGGAGGCATTGTCCCGTCTGGCCACGCAGCCGCTGCTTCGTCAAGCCATGGCTCAAGCCGGGTTGCGTAAAGCGGAACTTCTGCATGGCGCAGCGGCCATTGCAGCCGTTCGCGCAAGCTACTAGATTTCCCTGCTAAGGCTTCGTGAAAACAATGGCGCCCGTAACGGGGCCGTTGGTGAGGGGTTTGCTATATGTGAGACCTGCAAAGGCCGCACCTGACCCTATCAAGTCGCCCTTGATATAACCATTGACGCCAGTAAACGACGAGCCCGTGAGACTTGTGGCCGAGTCAGTAAAATTGGCAAAAGAGGTATTGATCGTTGCCGAAAAGTCGTAGGCCGCTGATCCGAACGTCAATACCAAGCTGGCACCGTTGAGCGTACCGATAGCGCCGTCATAGGTCGGCGCCGTGCTGCCAACCATGTTGTAAGTCAGATTGTATGGAATGGGGTTGAACATGGCACTAATCTCGGGCGCCGACGTTGGCCGCCCGGCAATATAGTGGACGTGGTTCAGCAACACTGTTCCAAGGTAGTCTCTTTGCCCGGTGGTCCACATCCCCCAACCAATGAAGTTGGCATCGGTCACATTGCCCACGGACTTGAAATTGGCCTCCGGCTGTGGTGTACCGGTTTCACCCCACTTGCCCTCAGCACCGTTGACGTCGTCGAGTTTGAGCAACTTGTTGTCACTGAAAACGGTGGTGGCGCCGGCTGCTGTGGAAACCTTATACGCAGTCGTGCCATTCGAGCCCGCCGCGTTGACCTTGATGTTCGTAAAGGTACGCATGACTGGAAGAGTGGTTGTCGTCGATCCGATTGCTGAGCTTGCGCCGGTGGGACCCACCTGGTCGCCAACAGCAGTGGGATCCTCTTGCTCTTGCGTGGTTGGCGTTCCCACCTTGGCTTGCTCGCTTGTGCGCACCGGCGGGGTGGTGCTGTCAACCACCTTGACCGATTCGCCGGCCACCAGCCCGATACAGCCGCTCTGGTTGCACACCTCGATCTTGTCGAGCTCGCTGCTGATGCTCAGCGAACCATCGGGGTTGTAGCCGACTTTGAAGCCCGAACCGCGGATGCCGATGGTGGCGGTGGTGGTGGTCAGTTTGTAGTTGTCGCGGTTGCGTTTGCCGATCAGCCCGGTGATGGCGCGCATGCTGCCGCGCAGCAGGTCTACCAGGAAGCGGTCTTCCTTGGCATCGTTCTGGTCGACATAGTTGGCGATCTTGAATTCGGTGTTGGGCTGCAGGGAAATCAGCCCGCCATCGGTGAATTTGACTTGGGCGCGGCCGTTGCTGCCGGTCACGATGGCCTGGCCGCTGTCGATGTTGCTGCCTTTAGCCAGGGCGATGGTGCGGCCATCGCTCTGCCGCACACTCACTTCACCCGCGGTGAACTGGGCGATGCCGGCCAGGGCGTGGGCCTGCAGGGGATAGGCCGCAGCCAGCGCCATCAGCAAGACGGTGTTCTTAAGCTGGAAGTCGTGCTTCATGATGATTTCTTTCCATCCGGATATGACGTTGATCAGGCATTGATAAATGGCGGTAATCGTGAAGGCTATTGTTTTGCAAAAGGGAGCACCGTGGTGCCGACATCGCCGAAAACTCTAAAAATCCTTGCGAACCGTGACAGAGAGCACGCGTTTGGTGAAGTCAGAGATTGCAATGTTGGAGCTTGTTTTCAACAAGGACAGTTGCGGCGTGACGCGCCAGGTTACCGCAGGGACCCAGTTCAAGCCCAGGCTCAGTGTGCTTTGCCGGTCACTGCGGGTGACAAGAAACAGCGGATCAGGTCCGCCGTAGCGGCGGTTCTCGTGCCCCACGCTGGCAAACAGGTCTATATCTGCATTGAGGGGCTGCTGCAACCCGGCGCGAAGGCCGACCAGCCGGTGGCCCAGATGCGGCACGCCGGAAGCGCGTTCGTCTTCGACACCTAAGTAGCCACCGCCGAAGACCAGCAGCCCGCTGTGAAGGACGGTGGCGTAGGAGGTGCCCAGTACATAGCGCTCGGCATCGCGCAAGCTTTGGCCGGGGTAGCGCAGGGTGGACAGCTGCAGGTAGGTGCTCCACTGGCTGGCGACGTCCGGACGGTGGGTCCACTCACCCACCACACCTCTTTGATTGCGCACCGGGTTGTTGTCGGCCGCATAGGTGCCGACCTGCGCGACGGCGGTGAATTCGTCCTTGTCGACCCGATAGCTCGCTCCCGCGGTGATGTCGAACTGGTTGGTATCGAAGTCGTTGTGGTCCAGGTTGAAGCGGTAGTTGCCGGCCGCGCTGGCAATCAGAGACAGGCGGGGGTTTTCCATGACGTAGCGGCCTGAGATGCCCGCACCAACGCTGTAAAAGTCGTCTTTCAGTTTGACGCCAGTGGGGCCGAGAGTGAAGACCAGTCCGCCGAGGGCAGGGACAGCAACATTGGCATTGCTGGGGCCGCTGTTGATGTTGCTGTCGGAGCCATAACTGGTTTCTATGTAGGCTTTGATGGAAGAACGCGCAGCTTCCTCATTGCGGTCGATCGCCAGCAGGAAATCATCTATTCGCCGGGCCACGTCGGTCGGAATGTTTTCCCGCTTGGTTTCCTGCAAGACCTGGCGAGCGGCCTGGTTGTCCTTGAGTGCAAAGAGTGCGCGGCCGAGCTCGGCGCGGGCCCGGGCATTGGCTGGCTGGACGGTCAGGGCGCGCTCCAGTGCAAAGACGGCGCGGGTGAACTGCCCGGTGTCGTTGGCCGCGATGCCAAGCACGGTGTCAAAGTCCGGGTCGCCGGCACGTTCCGTCTCCACAGCGGCAAGCCGGTCGAAGGCCTGTTGTGCCTGCCCTTGTTCGACGAGCGCCAGGGATTCGCGAACCAGCGCGTCAACTTCGGCGTGCGCGGGGGCGATCAGGAAGGCAGAAGCCGACGCGGCACAAATTGAAAAAACAAGCCGTTTGAGAAACATAGGGTATGGACAGGTAACAACCACTAGACGCCAATGGTTTTATATCACGGCGTAGGACAAAAGCACCCTCTTTTCTGGTGATTTCTGGCCGTGCTGCCTTGTTTGCGAATTTGTGCCCATCAACGGTTTGCCAAGCGACAGCCCCATTCTTTTGGCCTGTCGCCCTAGGGTATCTCCGGTGTCTTTGGGTGCACATCGCCGCCTAATATCAGTCATTCCTTATATTTGAATATCCAGACTGCCTATGAACGACATGATTCAAGCGGGT
The DNA here is from genome assembly GCF_039930745.1 of Polaromonas sp. Classification (GTDB taxonomy): domain Bacteria; phylum Pseudomonadota; class Gammaproteobacteria; order Burkholderiales; family Burkholderiaceae_C; genus Polaromonas. Next base: position 41,814 of record NZ_JBDTTH010000028.1, read on the forward strand.
GCCAAGTCCGAGCAGGGCCGGGTTTTTGAACTGGCGGCCGAATTGTTCGCGGTACTGGCCACTCCGATGCGTCTGCGTGTGCTCAGCGCCCTGTGCGAGCGCGAGAAATCGGTCAACGAACTGCTGGCTGAGATTGACACCACCCAGCCCAATTTATCCCAGCACCTTGGTGTGTTGTTTCGCACCGGCGTGCTCGCCAAGCGCAAGGAAGGCACGCAGGTGATTTACCGCGTGCAAAGCGAAAAAGCCGTGGCCCTGTGCCGGAGCGTCTGTACCCAGATCGCGATTGAACTCGACGAGCCGGGTGCCGTTCCTGCCGAACAAAGCCTGTCACCGGGCCGGCATGCCAAGGCGCACAGCTATGACATCTGAAACTTTTACGAACGACCTATGCTGAATCGTTTTATCCGGCGAGCGCCTGAAAACTTCCTGAGTCGCGGCCAGATACGGGAGGTCAGGGCCGGGCGGCGCGGCTTTTTGTCCGGTGCAGTGGCAGCGGCTGCCAGTGCCATGGCGACGGGACGGGTGATGGCGGGGGATGACCCCGAGATCATCAATTTGCCAGCCCACAGCAAGGGACTGGGCCAGCCGGTGGCTGCTCGTGCGTATGGCTTGCCCAGCGAGTGGGAAAAAAACCTGCAGCGCCGCGAAAGCCCGGGCCTGACGCGAGTGCCGCAGTCCAGCGTGAGCTTTTGTCCGCTGCAAGGCCTGTTCGGCATCATCACCCCGAGTGGCCTGCATTTCGAGCGGCATCACCAGGGCTGGTGGGACATCGATCCGTCGAAACACCGGCTGATGATCAATGGTTCAGACGCCACCATGCTCAAGCGGCCCATGGTGTTGAACATGGATGAGCTCATGCGTCTGCCCAGCGTCAGCCGCATGCACTTCATCGAGTGCGGCGCCAACACCGGCATGGAGTGGGGCAATGTGGCCGTGCCGACGGTGCAGTACACCCACGGCATGCTTAGCTGCAGTGAATTCACGGGTGTGCCGCTGCGCCTGCTCCTGGAGCAGTGCGGCGCTGACTTCAAGCGTGCCAGGTTTGTGCTGGCCGAAGGCGCCGATGGTTCGGGTATGACACGCACCATCCCTATGAGCCTGATCATGAGCGGCGAAGTGCTGGTGGCCTATGGGCAGAACGGAGAGATGCTGCGCCCCGAAAACGGTTACCCCCTGCGCCTGGTCGTGCCGGGCGTGCAGGGCGTCAGCTGGGTCAAGTACCTGCGGCGTATCGAACTCGGCGACATGCCTTATGCGACCAAGGACGAAAGCATTCATTACATGGACCTGATGCCCGACGGCCTGCACCGCCAGTACACCAGCGTCCAGGAAGTCAAAAGCGTGATCACCTCGCCAAGCGGCGGCCAGGTGCTGCTCGACAAGGGATTTCACAGCGTCACCGGCCTGGCCTGGAGTGGGCGCGGCAAGATCCGGCGGGTCGATGTGTCCGTGGACGGCGGTCGAAACTGGAAGCCGGCGCGCCTCGAGGGACCGGTGCTGTCCAAATGCCTGACGCGTTTCAACAGCGACTTTGTCTGGGACGGCAAGCCAGCTTTTTTCCAGAGCCGCGCCATTGATGAAACCGGCCATGTCCAGCCGACTTATGGCGATCTGCGCAAGGTACGGGCTTCGCGCAGCATCTATCACAACAACGCGATCCAGACCTGGGCGCTGGGAGAAAACGGCGAGGTCAAGAATGTCCAGCTTTAGGCTTTTTCGCACTGGCTGGCCGGCTTTCTTTTTGATGTTCGCGGCCTGGGGCGCATCCATCGCCCATGCCGCGGGAATAACCGCCGACAAATACCCGGGCATAGGCCGCGCGGCCACGCCGGCAGAAATCAGGGCCTGGGATATCGACGTCCGGCCCGACTTCAAAGGGCTGCCCAAAGGCCAGGGGTCGGTGCGCCAGGGGGAAGAGATTTGGGAGGGAAAATGTGCCTCCTGTCATGGCAGCTTTGGCGAATCGTCCGAGATTTTCACCCCGATAGCTGGCGGCACCACAACTGAAGACATCAAGACCGGTCGGGTGAACAACCTCCTGCCCGGCGCCAACCAGCCGCAACGCACGGCGCTGATGAAAATGGCGACGCTGTCCACCCTGTGGGACTACATCAACCGGGCAATGCCATGGAACGCCCCCAAGTCGTTGAGCGCCGACGAGGTGTATGCAGTGACGGCCTATGTCCTGAACCTGGGCAGCATTGTTCCTGCCGAGTTCACCTTGTCCGATGCCAATATCCGCGAGGTGCAGGAGCGCCTGCCCAACCGAAGGGGGACGACCACGGCCCACGCGATGTGGCCGGGGCCCGAGTTCGGCGGCTCAGCCAAGCCCGATGTTCAGGGTTCGGCCTGCATGCGCGACTGCCGCAAAGAGGTCATCGTGAAAAGCTTCTTGCCGGACTATGCCCGCAATGCCCATGGCCAGCTGGCTGAACAGATGCGCGTGGTGGGCGGCATCCGCGGTGCTGACACCAGCCGCCCGGCGGCCGAAATTTTCATGCCAAACAGGGCTTTAGCCCTTGCTACCCAAGCGCAGGTAGCTCCTGAAAAGATAGCGGGTGCGGCTTCGCCTCGAAATTCTGCCGGCGCCGCCAGGGCTGCCGTCATGCCGCTGCTTCAGAAAAACGCCTGTGTGGGCTGCCATGCGATGGACAGCAAACTGGTCGGTCCGGCTTTCAAGGATGTGGCGGATAAATATAAGAGCCGCACTGACGCGGTGAATTACCTTGCAGGCAAAATCAAGCAAGGTGGGCAAGGTATATGGGGCAGCACCCCGATGCCACCGCAGTCGTTGAGCGACGCGGAATCGACCCAGCTGGCCCAATGGCTGGCGCGGGATTTTTCGCCGTAGGCCGGCCGGAATTGTTGTTTCGCGTTTTTTTGTGTTCAATCGTTTTCAAGTTTAATAAGCACAGTCATGTTCAAAGGAGTTCAAAGCATGGAGCGTCGTCAATTTCTCGCCACCGGTTCAGGTGCAACCGCACTGACACTGGCCGCCTCGGCCGGGCTTGCGCCGGCCCACGCGCAAACCGCGCCTGCCTGGAACAAGCTTGCGTTTGACAGCAAGTCCATGGCCGAGGCCGCCAAGGCACTGGGCGCCACCGGTGCGCCGGTCGAAAGCAAGGACCTGATCCTGCAAGCGCCCGAAATTGCCGAGAACGGCAGCGTGGTGCGTGTAGGTGCACAAAGCAAAATCGCCGGTACCACGCAACTGGCGCTGGTGGTTGAGAAAAACCCCAATGCGCTGGCAGCGGTGTTCGACATTCCCGAGGGCACCGACCCCAACGTTTCAACCAACCTGAAGATGGGCCAGTCCTCGAACGTTTATGCGCTGGCCAAGGTGGGGGATAAATTTTTCTACGCGGTGAAGGAAGTGAAGGTCACCCTTGGCGGCTGCGGTGGCTGACGGCTACTGCGCGGCTGTGATCCGTCGTTGCGGGTTCCCTCTGGCAATCCTCACGTACCTGAAGTACGTTCCGGTTTCCAGCCACTCGCGCCCAGGCTGACATCCGCTCGCTGCGCCGAAAGGCGCTATCAACAAACTGAAGGAAGAAATCATGTCAGATCCAATGAGAATCCGGGCTCAGGCCCAAGGCGATAAAACCACCGTACGCGTGCTGGTCAGCCATGAAATGGAAAGTGGCCAGCGCAAGGACGCCTCCGGCAAAACCGTGCCGGCCTGGTTCATCCAGAACATCAGCGCCACGCACAATGGGAAAACGGTGATGAGCGCCCAGTGGGGCCCGGCCGTGTCCAAAAACCCCTTCATGCAGTTTGCCTTCAAGGGCGGCAAAGCCGGCGATAAAGTAGCTGTCAGCTGGGTCGACAACAAGGGGGACAACCGAACCGATGAAGCAGTGATTTCCTGAACCGTTGACAAGCTAATAACTATGAGGAGCACGCGATGAGATGGAATCTTTTGGGTCTGACGGCCGTGTGCCTGCTGCCTTTGTCGGCAGCAGCGCAAAAAAGCACGGCCGAGGGCATTGCCGAATACCGCGCCATGCTGGCCGACGGCAACCCCGCCGAGCTGTACGAGGCCAGGGGTGAAGCCCTCTGGAAGCAGGCCCGTGGCCCGAAAAATGCCAGCCTGGCGCAATGCGACCTGGGCAAGGGCCCGGGCGTCGTCAAGGGCGCTTTCGTTGAATTGCCGCGCTACTTCGCCGACACCGGCCGTGTGCAGGACCTGGAGTCGCGCCTGCTGACCTGCATGGAAACCTTGCAGGGTTTCAGCGCAGATGCCATCGCCAAAACGCCGTTTGGCCGCGGCGAGCAGAAGAACATGGAGTCGCTGGTGGCCTACATTTCCGGTGAATCGCGCGGCATGAAGTTCAACCTGCCGCAGGCCCATGCCGAGGAAAAACTCATGTACGCCGTGGGCAAGCAGGTGTTTTACCAGCGCGGCGGCCCGTATGACTTCTCCTGCGCTTCCTGCCATGGCGAGGACAACAAGCGGGTGCGCCTGCAGGACCTGCCCAATCTGACCAAGAATCCGGGTGCGGGCGACGGCTTCGGCGCCTGGCCGGCCTACCGGGTTTCCAGTGGCGACCTCTGGGGCATGCAGCGGCGCCTGAACGACTGCTACCGCCAACAGCGCTTTCCGTTTCCAGGCTATGCCTCGGACGCGACCATCGCGCTGGGCGTCTTCATGGGCGTGAATGGCAAAGGCGGCGCTTCCACGGCACCGGCCCTCAAACGTTGAGACGAAAACAGGAAGCATAGACATGAAAAAAACATACAAGCAGGCCGGTATGCTGGCCCTGAGCATGCTGATTGCTGGTTGCGCCACCGGTCCTTCGCCGCAACAGGTGACCGAAGCGACGCAGAAGGTGATCAAGTCCTCGTTCCGTGACCAGGGCATTGCCAAAACCAGCTGGCTGGAGCAGGACGCGTCGAATAAGGCCTGTTCGGAAGCCCAGGGTGCGGCGCTCGACGAAAAACTGACCAAGTCCATCGAAGAGGCCAATTTGAAGACCGTCAAGATGCCGTCGGACGGCAAATTTCTGGGCGACTGGAAAGAGGGCGAAAAAATTGCGCAGAACGGCCGCGGCATGACCTGGACCGACCAGCCCGGTTCAGCCAACGGCGGCAGCTGCTACAACTGCCACCAGATCAGCAAGGAAGAACTCTCCTTCGGCTCCATCGGCCCCAGCCTTTACAACTACGGCAAGCTGCGCGGCATTGCCGACCCGGCAGCTGCGGCCAGCAAACCCGTCGTGGACTACACCTGGGGCAAGCTCTGGAATTCCAAGGCTTATAACGCCTGCTCGGGCATGCCGCGATTTGGCCATGCGGGCATCCTGAATGAAACCCAGCTGCGCCATGTGATGGCGCTTCTGCTGGACCCGGCATCGCCCGTGAACAAGTGATTTAATAGTCTTTTATGCCCGTAGCCCTTGCCCAGCGGGCGCAGGCAGCTATCAAAATAGTAGTAAATCAGCAACGCCTGTTTGCACAGGCAGGATATCCAGCGTCATGAATCTTTCCCGTCGCGAGTTTGCAAGTGTCATGGCGGCAGCGCTGGCAGCCGGTTTCCCTTTGCAGCGTGATGCCAGCGCCGCGCAGGTGACGGGTTTGTACAACGTGCCGCGCAGCGGCAATGTGCATCTGCTGCACATGACTGACTGCCACGCCCAACTGATGCCAGTTTATTTCCGGGAGCCTTCCGTCAACATCGGTGTGGGCAGTATGAGGGGCCGGCTACCGCATCTGGTCGGGCAAAACCTGCTCAAGGCAGCCCACCTGAAAGCCGGCACGGCCGAGGCCCATGCCTTCACCTACCTGAACTTCGAGCGGGCGGCCCAACAGTACGGCAAGGTGGGTGGTTTTGCGCACCTGGCCACGCTGGTCCGCCAGCTCAAGGCCGGCCGGCCCGGCGCCTTGCTGCTCGATGGCGGTGACACCTGGCAAGGCAGTGCCACCGCACTGTGGACACAGGGCCAGGACATGGTCGACGCCGCCAAATTGCTGGGCGTCGATGTAATGACCGGCCACTGGGACTTCACCTATGGGGAAGAGCGCATCAAGACCATCGTCGAGAAAGACTTCGCCGGCAAGGTGGATTTCGTTGCGCAAAACGTGAAAACCAGCGATTTTGGCGACCCGGTGTTCAAGCCCTATGTCATCAGGGAGATGAATGGTGTTGCCGTGGCCATCGTCGGCCAGGCCTTTCCCTATACGCCGATTGCCAACCCGGCCTGGCAGACACCGAACTGGACTTTCGGCATTCGTGAAAGCGAGATGCAGGAAACCGTCAACGAAGCCCGCGCCAAAGGGGCGCAGGCAGTGGTGCTGCTCAGCCACAACGGCATGGACGTGGACCTCAAAATGGCTTCGCGCGTGACCGGCATCGACGC
>NZ_JBDTTH010000029.1:0-44419 GCF_039930745.1 Polaromonas sp.
CGACTGGTCGCAGGCTGCATTCATGGGTGACGACTGGCCGGACCTGCCGGTGATGCGCCGCGTCGCATTCAGTTGCGCCCCGGCCAACGCCCATGCGGAGGTCAGGGCCCTGGCCGCCCATGTCACCCAGGCCCGCGGCGGCGACGGCGCGGTGCGTGAGTTTTGCGATCTGCTCATGGTGGCCAGTGGCCGTTATGCAGACCTGCTCCAGGAGTACACGCGCTGATGGCTGCCAGCCCGTCCCTGGGTCCTGCCGCAGGCCCTGTGCCTGCCTGGCGCATTGCGCTGGACAAGGCGTCGCGGCTGTGGGAGCGCAGCGCCATCTACATTCCGGTGCTGTTGATGGGCCTGCTGGCACTGGGTACCTACTGGCTGGTCAGGAACACCCCTGCCTCCTTGTCGTCCGGAGGTGGCCAAAAAGCGGTCAGCGCCGAACCTGACTACTACATGCGCAAGTTCGGCATCAAGACCTTTGATGAAACCGGCCAGCTCAAGAGCGATGTTTCCGGTGCCGAGCTGCGCCACTATCCTGAGACCGACACGCTGGAGATCGACCAGGCGCTGATCCGCAGCTACAGCCTGGAGGGGCGGCTCACGACCTCGACCGGCGACCGCGCGCTCACCAACGCCGACGGCTCGGAGGTCCAGCTGATAGGCAATGCACGCGTGGTGCGCGACGCCACTGTGGACGCCACCGGCAAGGAGGTTCCGAGGCTCACTTTCCGCGGCGAATTCCTGCATGTATTTGTTAACGACGAACGCGTCAAATCCCACCTGCCGGTGGTCATCACGCGCGGCAGCGACGAATTTGCGGGCGACACGTTTGCCTACGACAATCTCGACCGCGTGGCGGACCTCAAAGGCCGCGTCAAGGGGATACTGATGCCGCGCAAGGCTGCGGGCGCTGTCCCCTGACACCATGCGCGCATGGGTTCACCTGACAGTGCTGACCGCGTTGTCCTGCCGTTAAAAAAGCCAGATCACCGAAATCCAGCCGGAGCGTTCCATGTCAAAACTCGTTTTTATCACCGGCGCCTCCAGTGGCATTGGCCAGGCTCTGGCCTTGCGGTTTTCCCAGGCGGGTTTCCGGCTGGCACTTGCGGCGCGCCGGACGGAAGAGGTTAAATCCTGGGCTTTGACGCACGGCATCAGCGCAGACAGCTACCAGATCTATAGCGCAGATGTTTCCAGCAGCGACAGCATCGTGGCAGCGGGGCAGGCCTGCATCACGGCGCAGGGCGTCCCTGATGTGGTCATTGCCAACGCGGGCATCAGTGTGGGCATGGACACCGCAGTGCGCGCGGACCTGGATGTGATGGCACAGACTTTTGCCACTAACAATATTGGCCTGGCGGCCACTTTTAACCCCTTTGTCGATGCAATGGTGCAGCGCGGTTCGGGCACGCTGGTCGGTATCGGCAGTGTTGCTGGCATACGCGGTCTGCCGGGACACGGTGCCTACTGCGCCAGCAAGGCTGCCGTGATCAGCTACTGCGAGAGCCTGCGTGGTGAGCTGCGGCCTTCAGGGGTGAAAGTGGTGACCTTGTGCCCAGGTTACATCGACACGCCGTTAACGCAGCAAAACCGCTACGCAATGCCCTTCCTGATGCAGCCGGCAGCCTTTGCCGACCAGGCCTTTGCGGCAATCCAGGCGGGCGCGAGTTACCGCGTGATTCCCTGGCAAATGGGCCTGGTGGCCAAATTGCTGCGACTGCTGCCCAACGCCGTGTTTGACAAAGTGTTGGCGGGCAGGCCGCGCAAACATCGCCAGCAAGCAGGTTAGACCCGTGTAGGGCGCTACTGGATTTATAGCTGCTCACGCCCGTGGATCGTGGGCTGCAATGCAAAAAGGCTTCAAAACCGAAGTCTTGAAGCCTTTTAAGCTGTCTTCAGCCAGAAGCTGAAGTGGCCGGGAGTCAGGGCTTAGTAGCCGCCGCGTCCACCGCCAGAGCCGCCGGAACGGCCACCGCCGCTACCGCCGCCGCCGTAAGGACTGCGGAAACCGCCGTCGCTACCGCCGCCGCCGGAACGGCCGCCGCCACCACCGTAGCCGCCGCCGCCGCCACCACCACCACCGTAGCCGCCACCACCACCGCCGCCGAAGCCGCCGCCAGTGCGGGGGGGACGTGCTTCCATTGGACGCGCTTCGTTGACGACAACGCTGCGACCGCCCAGAGGCTGGCCGTTCATGCCGGCAATCGCTGCCTGGGCTTCGGCATCACTGCCCATTTCCACAAAGCCAAAGCCCTTGGAGCGACCCGTGTCGCGTTCCATCATGACTTTAGCGCTGGTGACAGCGCCGAATTGGCCGAAAGATTGTTGCAAGTCTTCGTCGCGCACCGAGTACGGCAGATTGCCGACGTATAGTTTGTTGCCCATGAAGGGACTCCTCTAAAACACAATAACAAAAGCGATGGGGTCCCGAAAGCACAACAAATCTAACGTACCGCTGTAGCGCGCGAAACTGACCGATCACCTAACCTGTGTGGATGTTATCCACACCCGCATATTATGCGTCAGATATGCAGAAGACAAGCCGCCACTGCTGTTGGCAGACTGGGGCAAACCCGCGCCAATACTGATCAAACGGCCTGTTTTGCCCTTGAACGCGTTGCCCGGCGCGGAAATCACGCTTTCGAGGCTAGGGAAATAGACGGGTGTTTGCGGGAAGCCCCTTGTTTCGAAAGCAGAACGAGATAAGTTTGCGCACACTTTCCACTTAGGTTTTGTCGCGTGGTGCAAGGCGCAAAAACCAGAGGAGCACGAGAGTCAAACAAACACATTTTTACGCTTTAGTGCGAATACACGCTATTTTTGCAAACGGTGACATTTTCCGCTTTCGGGTTTGAAACCTGCGGTCCGGTCTTATTCAGGCGGTCTTGCGGCGGCCGGTATGACGTCCTCGCCACCGTCCGCGTAGCGGCGCCAGCGTTGCATCGCAAGTCGCATGGTGACCAGCTGGTTCTCAAATTGTGGGCAGGCCTTGCATGCCAGCAGGTGCAGGCGCAAGGCCACGGTGTTGGACAGGCCCAAGGCGCGATCCTCCCGCGCCACCAGCAATGCCGCGGCCTGCTTGCAGGTGCGCATCAGGGGAAGAGACTGCCTTTTCATGATGGCGATTCAATGGGTGTGTTGGCCAAACCAATGAATGGCCAGGCATTCGCGCAAACGCAGGCGGGCACGGTGAAGCTGGACATACAAGTTGGTCGGCGTAAGCGACAGTTCCTTACAGACTTCTTCGCAGGACAGCTCCAGCCATTCGCGCATCAGGAACAGGCGCCCCAAGGCTGGCGGCAGGCGCTCGACGCAGGCATCGAGGACCTTGAAAAACTGGCTTTGCGCCAGGGTTTGCTGCGGGTCGCCCCAGTCACCGGGCGGGTTGGCGAAGTGGCCATCGGCCTGGAAGGCGAGCTTGTCCAGTTCATCGGCTTCGTCGTCGGCCGCATGGTCGGGAAGCGAAACCTCACGGGCGTTGCTGCGGATCAGGTCGATCACCTTGTGCTTGAGTATGCCGACCAGCCACGTCTTGAGCTGCGAACGGTTGCCAAACGATTGCGGCTTGGACAATGCCGCTAGCAGGGTTTCCGAAACGGCGTCTTCCGCCCAGGCATCGTTGCGAAGCTGCAGCCTCGCAAACCGCATGAGGTAAACCCGGTGTTCAACCAGTTGCTCTTCAAAGGTGGCCATGGGTGGCAAGTCTAGCCGCACAACAGCGCGGGTGCGCAGAAAAAAAGCGGACAGGCGTGTAAGGATTCCGGCGGATAGGCGACCAACTGCTTTGCACTGTCTGCAGTTGCAGCCCACCAAGGACACCCCATGGACCTCGCTCATCGCGTATCGCCACCCGTCGGCGCTCTCCGCGTTTCCCCTTTCGGCCGGACGCGCTCTGGTTTTGCAGTGATCGCCTTTATCGTGCTAGGCATGGCTGCATCCTCGCAGGCGCAAACGCCGCCCACTTCTGTGAAGGCGGAAAGTGCTGCCGCAGCACCGCACATCGAAGGCAAAACGGTGGAGGGCAAGCCCTTCAGGCTCTCCTCGCTCAAGGGCAAGGTGGTGTTGCTGCTGTACTGGTCCACCGACTGTGCAGTATGCCGCGACAAGATGCCGGAACTTCGCAACAACTACGAGGGCTGGGCCGCGAAGCCTTTCGAAATGGTGGTCGTCAGCACCGACAAGCGCATGCAGGATGTGGTGGAGTACGAGCGCATCATTGCGCGCACGGTGCCCATCCGGCAGCGTTTTGTCCAGCTCTGGATGGGCGAGAGCAGCTACAGCGACAACCTGGGCAAACACGCCCAGCTGCCGGCGGCTTACCTGATCGACAAGTCGGGAAAAATTGTCGAGCGTTATGTCGGCCGGATTCCGCCCGAAGCCTGGGACCGCATTGCCGATTTGCTGTGACCCGCTGAAGCGCATAAAAAAACTGTAAGAAAGCCGGCGCGTACCGGACCAAGCTTTAACCAGACGGAAACACCACTGCGCTGGTTGGAGTTTTTTTAACCTGTTCGAATCAACTGGAGATTTTCAAATGAACCAACGCGCCCTGATTGCTGCAGCCGCAGCTTCCCTGCTGTCCACCATGCTGGTTGCCACACCCGCTGTTGCCCAGGAAAAAGAAAAATGCTATGGCATCACCAAAGCCGGCATGAACGATTGCGCCAATCTGAGCGGCACCCATTCCTGCGCCGGCCAGTCCAAGGTCAGCGACGACGCCAACGAATGGAAATACGTCGCCAAGGGCACTTGTGTTGGCATGAAAGGCATGACGGCAGACCAGGCCAAGATGAAGACCAAGCCGATGATGGACAAGCCCATGATGGACAAGAAAAGCTGATCGCCATTTGTGTTGTCTCATGAGGCGAGGCGGCCAATGCGCACTATGAACGGCTTCGCCCATGCCACTGACTCCCCGCCCGCCAGCATCGGCATCGGCTGGCGGCACCCGCACTATGCGGAGTTGCTTGAAACGCATCCTGCGCTCGATTTCCTCGAGGTGCATTCCGAAAACTTTTTCGCCGAAGGCGGCGCCGCGCTCGCGGTGCTGCAGCAGGCGCGCGCGGCCTACCCCGTCAGCCTGCATGGTGTTGGCCTGGCGTTGGGGTCTGCCGCCGGCGTGGATAACTGGCATCTTGAGCAGCTGGCGCGCCTGGCAGAACGCATCGAGCCGGTTCGCATCAGCGACCACGCCTGTTTTGCACGCGGTCTTGTCAACGGCCAGATCGCGCATGCAGCTGATCTGTTGCCCATTCCTTTCAATCAGGCGTCGCTCGACGTGTTCTGCAGCAATGTGCAGCAGGTGCAGGATCGGCTCCAGCGGCCGCTGCTGATCGAAAACCTGTCGGTCTACATCACGCTCGCCGGCAGTGACCGCAGTGAAACCGACTTCCTGACCGGGCTGGTGCAGCGCACCGGCTGCAGCCTGCTGGTGGATGTGAACAATATTTACGTCAATGCGCTGAACGCGCGTATGGCGAACGGGCCGGATGCCCCCGACCCGCTGAACGCTTGCCGCAGCTGGCTCGACCAGCTGCCTTTGAGGAGCGTGGGCGAGATCCATCTGGCCGGCCATTGCGTGATGGACGACATCGTCATTGATGACCACGGCAGCCGTGTGGCGGCGGAGGTCTGGCAGTTGTATGCCCATGCCATCGGGCGTTTCGGTGCGCTGCCTTCGCTGATTGAATGGGACACCGCCATCCCGCCGCTGCCGGTGCTGCTGGGCGAAGCCGATCGCGCGCGTTTGCTGACCCGGCAGACGGAGGCCGCGGCATGAGCGCGACATCCGCCCTGGCGGCACAGCAGCAGGCCCTGCTGCAGGCACTGTATTTGCCCCGCCATGCGGACGCTATAAAAATAGTAGCTACTCATGTCCGCCCGGAAAGGGCTGGAGGCCAGAATCATCTTGAACGCGGGTTGCAGGCCTACCGCAGCAACGGCCACGCGCTGGCGCAGCGGGTTTTGTCTGCAGCTTATCCGGTGTTGGCCCAGCTGATGGGCGAGGAAAATCTGGAGGGTCTGTCACGGCACTTCTGGCAAAGGCAGCCACCGACGCGCGGCGACATGGCGCAGTGGGGCGCCGGTTTTCCGGCTTTGCTCGAAACGCTTTCAGAACTCATGCAGCAAGAGCCTTACCTGGCCGATGTGGCGCGTGTTGAATGGGCCTTGCACGCGGCCGCCACGCAGGCCGACGGTCAAACCGACCTGCCCTCGTTCGCCCTGCTCGAAAGCCGAGATCCGACCGGCCTGGCGCTGGTGCTGAGCCCGGGTGCGCAGTGTCTGCCCAGCGTGTTTCCCGTGGTCAGCATTGTCCGGTCGCATCTGGCGGGCGAGCCCACGCTCGAAGAAGCCGGCGCGCGCGTACGCATGCAGATGGCGGAAACCGCGCTGGTCTGGCGGCAAGGCCTGAAGCCGGCATTGCGGCATGCGCAAGCCGGCGAAGCGGTTTTTATCGCCGCACTGCAAGAAAACCGCTCGCTGGCCGACTCACTCTCAGCCACACCCGAGCTCGACTTCCAGCAATGGCTTGTACCGGCAGTACACACCGGCCTGCTGTTGGGCGCTCGCGCCTTGTGACCCCATTTTGAGAGACAACACCATGAACACCCTCACTACCTCCCCGCTGAAAAAAGTGCTGGGACTCTGGAGTCGTTTCAGCGCCGCCCTGGACACGCTGCAGCCCGCCGCCGCATTGGCTGCCCGCATTTATCTCGCGCAGGTTTTCTTTCTCTCGGGCCTGACCAAGCTGCGCGACTGGGAAACGACGGTAGCCTTATTCACCGACGAGTACCAGGTGCCCCTGTTGCCGCCAGCCGCCGCCGCATTCATGGGCACAGCTGGTGAACTGGTGCTCCCGGTGATGCTGGTGCTCGGTCTGGGTGGGCGTTTCGCGGCGCTGGGGCTGTTTGTGGTGAACGCAGTGGCGGTCATCTCGCTGAGCGAGATCGCGCCTGCGGCTTTGCAGCAGCACGTTTTCTGGGGTTCACTGCTCGCCGGACTGGCGATCTACGGCGTGGGCCCCTGGTCGCTGGATCGCTGGCTGGCACCCAAAACACGGTGAGCCGGGCGCTTTCATGTGACAGAACGGGCCCCAGCTCAATAAACGCGGGCGTAAGTCGCTATCAATTCAGGAGTCAATTCGACTTGACCGCGTCACGCCGCGATATCTCATGGTCTTGAACCCCGCACGCTGGAGAAACGGTTCCGGGACAAGAGCGGTCACGCAGACTGGGTTGCTTGCCCTACGACGACATACCAGGCGACCAATGCGCCACAAAGCAAAGCTCCGGGCAGGTAGGCGGCCGTGCGGCGATAGGCAAATGTTGAGACGACCGCAACGATCGCCATCAGCGGAACGAAGTTGATGGAAATGATCGTACGTAGCGCATCGAACATGTGGAACTCGAGCATCCGATGCGTGCTGAGCAACAAACCGTACTGCACAGCGAGGAACAATACGAACCCTCCCGCCAGCGCGACAAAGGACACCAGGTACTGACCGCCGGCAGTTGCCACGTGCGACGTCAGGACGGTATGCAGTGAACGCAGTGCAACCATGAAAAAGACGGTGAACGCCAGGAAGTACACCGGGAAGGCAGCCGCCTGCCACCGACTCATCGGTTTGAAGGCGATGAACCACACCCGGAAGTCCACGTTGAAGACGAACTGAACTGCGGCGACAAGGGCGTAGGCCATCGCGAATGTGGTCGCAGCCAAAGCCGCAGCGCGCAGCGGTTGAACGAGGGCCGGCGCTTTCGGTGTCCCAGGTAAGAAGCCGGCAGCGAAGAGTATCGCCGCGTTGCACAGAGCCCAAAATGCAAGCTCATTCGAAAACAGTTGTGGTAGCAAGGGCGTCGCGGGCAGCAGCGCCCCCCCCCAGACGGCACAGTGGCAGGAACGTCACCGCAGGAACCAACGCGCCGATCACGAGCGACACCCACCATCGCGCGTTCCGCGGCGCAGCGGCGGGTACCGGTGCCTGAGCCCGCAGTGGGGCGAAGAAGGGAAGTGCAAGCAGCACCCCAAAAGCGCCTGGGATGAAGATAACAAGACCGATCAGTGCGACCAGCGTGCCCGCCTCCTTCCAATACCAGGTCTGATCGTCGGAAGGCCTTGGTGTGCCCCCTTGCAACGTGCGCTGGAACCAGTCCAGGCTGTGGCCGATCGCAGTGGGTGAAATGTGGTCCATGGGGTGTGTGATGGCCGGCGTGTACAACACGCGCGCCGTTCCAGCCTGGATGTCCCCATAGGTTTGGCCTGGCACAACCGGCGCATCCGTGCCAAAGACCTGCTGGAGTTTCTTGCTGTTCGCGACTCCGGCGGCAGTAGCAACCTGCCACATGATGCCGGGGAACTCGTCGTATTGACTGAACACCACCGCCAGGTTGCGCGGAAAGCTCGGCGAGCCTTCGGGGGCGAAGGGCTTTCCGGTGCTCGAACCTTCCAGGACAAGCGCCTTGTAGGCATCCGGCATTGCCGCCGCCGCATTCACAACGGTCCACCCACCCATACTGTGGCCTTCGAGCCCGACATTGTCCTTGTCGACCATGTCAAGGCTGCGCAAGTATTTGAGCCCATCGATGCCGCCAAACGCATTGGCGAATGCCGGTGGAGCGCTGTAGCCGTGCCCGGTCTGGTCCAGCGCAAGGACAACGTAGCCTCGACGGGCAAACTCGATGGCAAATCCGCTCTGGGCCTCGCGCGAGTTGAAGTATCCGTGTACCGCGAGGATCCCCGGCGCCGGCGTCTTGGCGGAAGCGTTTGGAGGAACATAAAGGTGTGCGCTCATCGGTGTGCCATTGGTGCCCGTGAAACGCACGTCCTGTATCTTGATGCCGCCCGCGGTCTGGATCCAATGCGCGAGCAGCGCCCCGAACAGAACAATAAGCAACCCGATCAGAACCAGCCGCCACCGTCCGCGCTCAGGCACGTGTTGTTGATTCATATAGTCTCCTCTTTGCCTCGTCAGAAGGCGTCGTTATGGATGGAT
Source organism: Polaromonas sp. (assembly GCF_039930745.1). GTDB lineage: Bacteria > Pseudomonadota > Gammaproteobacteria > Burkholderiales > Burkholderiaceae_C > Polaromonas. Next base: position 8,987 of record NZ_JBDTTH010000029.1, read on the forward strand.
TTGGATAGACGGGGCCACGTGAGTTCACTCGATTGGGATCCCTCCTTCAAATCTAGGTCCAACGCATTAGCGTGTCTTGACCAAAACAGACAGTTTGTACATTCGAGCCAAACTCGGTCCCGCCTTGTTCCAACACCCAGGGGTGCCGCCGCGGCACACTTGGGGTTCCAGAAGATTGCCGTCTGCTTGCTGTGGGACCTAGAATGAAGTGTTCTCGACATACGCCATGCACATCGCTCCTTTAATCGGACCCCATGGGCTCTATACGGTATCCGTATGGCCCCGGTCACTGCTTGGCAGCGAACGCGTTGGCTGGCAGGGTGCGTATTTTGCAGATGTCTACGGCGCCGCGGAAGGCATTGTTGACCACGGGCACGAGCGATATTGCATCCAGCGGGGGATGCACCACGAAGAACGGCGGTCGCTTGGTGCGCGTTCGTGGCGCAGCTTCGAAATGGGGTTCTCCGTCTGGACGCGCGAGGACGAGCAACGCTTCCACTGGCGCCGCGGGGGCCGGTCACAGTTTCTGTTCATTGCACCCGAGCATGTCCATGTGCTGCTTGGGGACACGCGGCCGCTCGCGGCCTTGGGGCAGCAAGCGGCTGCGCGCTCCCGAACACTGGCGCTTTTGTTCGATGCCTTGCAAGCTGATCTAGCCCAGGGCAGCCCTGCAGGCCCGCTGTTCGGCGAGTCGCTGATTGCGGCGCTGGTTGCCCACTTGTCCGGCATGGAAGCTCAGGCGGTCAATCGCCGCGAAGCTCGTGCATGCGACGGCGCAATTGATTTGATCGGTGCTCGTTTCGCCGAGCCAATTACCCTGAAGGAGCTTGCGGACACGGCCGGTTTGAGCATGCGCCAGTTCACACGTGCATTTCGCCAAGCCACGGGTCGATCACCCTACCAGTATGTTCTTCAGCGCCGTGTCGATGAGGCAAAGACTCTTATTGGCAGAGGTTTACCTCTTGCAGACGTGGCAGTGCAATGCGGCTTCACGGATCAAAGCCAGCTCAATCGCATGTTCCTCCGTCACGCGGCGGTGACGCCAGGTCAATATCGAAACAGGCTCTTGCTGTAATGAGGTCAAGGCCGAAGCGATATCATTTGGAGAGACCAGGCAATCTTGCAGCAATCGCCATGGGATGGCGTTTTGTCGGTCGCGCTTCTTCGCCGTGTTACCAGTTGACCTCGCGGTCGGGTGTGGAGCCAATGCGGTGAATTGACAGGTCAGCGCCTTCGTATTCTTCTTCCTGAGTCATGCGCAGCCCCATGGTGGCCTTGATCACGCCGTAGACCGCAAAACCAGCCAGCAGGGCCCAGCCGATGCCCATCACGGTGCCGATCAGCTGCGCACCCAAGCTCACGCCACCCAGCCCGCCCAGTGCCTTGCTGCCGAAAATTCCTGCGGCAATACCGCCCCAGGCACCGCACAGGCCGTGCAGCGGCCAGACACCCAGCACGTCGTCAATCTTCCAGCGGTTCTGCGTCAGTGTGAACATCACGACAAAAACCGCCCCAGCGACGCCGCCGGTAACCAGCGCGCCCAGCGGGTGCATCAGGTCTGACCCCGCGCACACGGCCACCAGGCCGGCCAGCGGACCGTTGTGCACAAAGCCCGGGTCATTTTTGCCGAAGGCCAGCGCGGCGAGCGTGCCGCCCACCATGGCCATCAGTGAGTTGACGGCAACGAGACCGGAGATCTTGTCTATGGTCTGCGCACTCATGACGTTGAAGCCGAACCAGCCCACAGTCAGAATCCATGCGCCCAGCGCCAGGAAGGGAATGCTGGAGGGCGGATGCGCCGAAATCCCGCCGTCCTTGCGGTAGCGGTTGCTGCGCGCGCCGAGCAGAATCACTGCCGGCAAGGCCAGCCAGCCGCCGATGGCGTGAACCACGATGGAGCCGGCAAAGTCATGGAACTCGGCGCCGGTCCATGCCTTGATCCAGGCCTGCACGCCGAAGTGCTGGTTCCATACAATGCCCTCGAAAAACGGATAGACAAAACCGACGATCACGGCAGTGGCCAGCAGCTGCGGATAAAAACGCGCCCGCTCCGCAATGCCGCCGGAGATGATGGCCGGAATGGCCGCGGCGAAGGTCAGCAGAAAGAAGAACTTGACGAGTTCGTAGCCGTTCTTGGCCGCGAGCTCTTCGGCACCGACAAAAAAGCTGGTGCCGTAAGCCACGCCGTAACCGACCACAAAATAGACCACGGTGGAGACCGAGAAGTCCACCAGGATCTTCACCAGCGCATTAACCTGGTTTTTCTTGCGAACGGTGCCGAGTTCCAGAAAAGCGAAACCGGCATGCATGGCCAAAACCATGATGCCGCCCAACAGGATGAACAAGGCGTCCGAGCCCTGTTTTAGTGCGTCCATAAGCTCCTCCTCGAATGATTTGATCTGTTTTAGTGCGAAAGCCGATTGCATGGCGCAACAGCACCAAAATCAAGCAAAAACTGCGCCAGACAGGTGCGCACCAATCTGGGTCTTGAGAAAACTTGAAAAGGAGGCGCGCGATGAGGCCCATCGGCAGCCGGTTGAACATCCATGAACAGCTCTTCGCCGAGCGAATGCACATCTGCCGACCCTGCTTGCGCTGTGGTCGTCTCGGTGATTGAACCGTCGAGGCGCGCATCGGCCATAAGCTTGATCCCACTCCCAAGGTCAGCAGTTGCCGGCGTAGTCCGGCTGTCTGTGCGGCTTGAGTTCAGGTATCTATCTCGATCAGGAGAATCCAATGGTCAGCAAAAATACGATTTGTCTCTGGTACGACGGCGCCGCGCTGGATGCCGCGACGTTTTACGCCGAGACCTTCCCGGACAGCGCGGTTGGCGCGGTCAATCACGCACCTGGCGACTATCCCGACGGCAAGCGGGGCAATGTCCTGACAGTCGAGTTCACGGTGATGGGTATTCCCTGTCTGGGCCTGAACGGGGGCCCGATGTTCAAGCACAGCGAGGCGTTTTCTTTCCAGGTTGCAACCGACAACCAAGCCGAAACGGACCGCCTGTGGAACTCAATCGTGGGAAACGGTGGGCAGGAAAGCGCGTGCGGCTGGTGCAAGGACAAGTGGGGACTGTCGTGGCAGATCACGCCGCGCGCCCTGACGGCCGCGATCACCGATCCTGATCGGGCGGCGGCCAAGCGCGCGTTCGACGCCATGATGGGGATGAAAAAAATCGACATCGCGGCAATCGAATCGGCGCAGCGCGGGTGACGCTATTTCGCCCGAGGCGGAAAGCCGGTCATTGTCGCGAGGGCTAACGAGGCGATGGGGCAGGTCAGCGATGGTCGAAAGCTCCGGCTGATCAGCACGAGGCCCATAAGCCGCGTTGGACAACTGCCGAGCAAGGTGGCGCACCACATTCGCTAGAATGGGTGCTTGTCATTGGGGAGTAGCCACCCTGCACTTCTGCAAGGGGCTTGCGTCAACAGACTTGTCCGGCCGCATGGCGGACATGGCGCAAGCGGCTCCAGGTACTGGAACCCAGCGAGACCTTTGACTGCACAGCCTCCGCTTCAGGCCGGGGACGCCGTGCAGTCATGGTTTACCGGCCGGAGTTCCTCATGCAAGCTTTCCTCGTTTCCACCGGCATCGTCGCCCTCGCCGAAATGGGCGACAAGACCCAGCTTCTCGCGCTGGTGCTGGCCGCGCGTTTTCGCAAACCCTGGCCCATCGTGCTCGGCATTTTTGTGGCCACCGTCGCCAACCATGCCATGGCTGGCGCCCTCGGTGCCTGGCTCACCGCCATGATCAGCCCGCAAACCCTGCGCTGGATTCTGGGCGTGTCCTTCATCGCCATGGCACTGTGGATGCTGATTCCCGACAAGCTCGATGAGGGCGACGCCGCCGGACGCCTGCCGCGCTTCGGCGTCTTCGGCACCACCACCATGCTGTTCTTCCTGGCCGAAATGGGCGACAAGACACAGATTGCCACCGTGATGCTGGCCGCCCGTTACGACGCCTGGTTTGCCGTGGTGGCCGGGACCACGCTCGGCATGATGCTGGCCAATGCGCCGGTGGTCTGGCTGGGCGCCCGTGTCACGCGCCTGGTGCCGCTGCGCGTAGTGCACATTGTTTCTGCCCTGATTTTTGCGGCATTGGGGCTGGCGGCACTGCTGTTCAAGGCCTGATCCTAAAAAACCACCAGCTTGCAAGTAACCGCAGGAGCGTTCCATTCCAGCAAGGGCCGCGGATCTGGCTCTGCCAGTCCGCAGGCGCAGCGGCCCCCTCGGGGGCGGGGCGCTACACGCAGTGAGCAACCGTGGGGGTATACTTTCTCTAGCGCCGATTTGCTCAGCTTGCGGGCGCTTAAAAAGTACGGCTAAAGACGAACATCCATGAACCCGGACTCGCTTTTAGCGATGCCGGGTTTTCTTTTGTTCGCTGTTTTTTGGGGTCTTCCATCTTGCTAGTTGCCACGCCGCAGTCCATGCATTTTGCCGACGTTTTGCAGTTGCAAAGCGGTGCATCCCTCCGCGCCTACGACCTCGCCTATGAAACCTACGGCACGCTCAATGGCGACAAGTCCAATGCGGTGCTGATTTGCCACGCGCTCAACGCTTCGCACCATGTGGCTGGCGTTTACGTTGATGAGCGGGGCGTCGCGCTGCCCAAATCGGAAGGCTGGTGGGACACCATGATCGGTCCCGGCAAGCCGGTAGACACAGATGTATTTTTTGTCATCGGTGTGAACAACCTGGGTTCGTGTTTCGGCTCGACCGGCCCGATGCAGGTCAACCCCGACAGCGGCGAGATTTATGGGGCTGATTTTCCCGTCGTTACCGTGCAGGACTGGGTTCATGCCCAGGCCAGGCTGCTTGATGCGCTAGGCATCCAGACCTTGGCCGCGGTGATGGGCGGCAGCTTGGGCGGCATGCAGGCGTTGAGCTGGACACTGCAATACCCTGATCGCGTGCGCCATGCCGTGGTGGTGGCCAGCGCGCCCAACCTGACGGCCGAGAACATTGCCTTCAACGAGGTGGCACGCCGCGCCATCGTGACCGATCCCGACTTTCACGGTGGCCACTTCTACCGTCACGGCGTGTTGCCCAAGCGCGGCCTGCGCATCGCCCGCATGATCGGCCATATCACCTACCTCAGCGACGACGTGATGAATGAAAAATTCGGCCGGCAGCTCAGGCAGGCGGTCGTGGAAACCGCCGGCCTGGAGACCGGTTCTGCGGAAGTGCCGGCGAGGGCGGGAAGCTATAGATACAGTACCCAGGACGTCGAGTTCCAGATCGAAAGTTATCTGCGCTACCAGGGCGACAAGTTCAGCGAATACTTCGATGCGAATACCTATCTGCTGATCACACGGGCGCTGGACTACTTCGACCCCGCCAGCGAACATGGCGGCCAGCTCACGAAGGCGCTGGCAACGGCCAAAGCCAGATTTCTGCTCGCGAGTTTCAAGACCGACTGGCGCTTTTCGCCGGCGCGCAGCCGCGAGATCGTCAAGGCGCTGCTCGATAACCAGCGCGATGTCAGTTACGCCGAGATTGACGCGCCGCACGGGCACGATGCCTTTTTGCTTGATGATCCACGGTACATGGGCGTCGTGCGCTCCTATTTTGAGAGCAAGGTGGCGCCATGAAGAAACCTGCTCCGGTGCTCTCTGCGGACCAGTTGCTGATTGCCCGCCTTGTCCCGCAAGGTGCACGCGTGCTCGACCTTGGTTGCGGTGACGGCGCCATGCTGGACCACCTGATTCGCGAGCGCGGCTGCACCGGTTACGGCGTGGAGATAGACGACGCCAACATCCAGGCCTGTGTGGCGCGCGGCGTCAATGTCATCCAGCTCAACCTGGACGAGGGCCTGGCCATGTTTGGTGACGCGAGTTTTGATGCGGTGCTGCAGATCGATACCCTGCAACACCTGCGCAATGCCGAGGTCATGCTGCGCGAAACGGCACGCGTGGGACGCACCGGCATCGTCGCCTTCCCCAATTTCGGCCACTGGCCGAACCGGATGGCCGTGTTGCGTGGTCGCATGCCGGTGACCAAGGTGCTGCCCTACCAGTGGTACGACACGCCGAACATCCGGGTTGGCACGCTGCGCGATTTTGCGGCGCTGGCGCAAAAAAACCGGCTGAACATCCTGGACAGTTTTGGCTTGCAGGATGGCCAGGAAATCCGCTTCTGGCCCAATGCACGTGCCAGCCGGGCGGTGTTCAAGTTTCAGCACGGTTAGGCGCTGGCTGGCGGGCGCCCGGCGCCAATGCTATTATTTGCGCATCGGGATTTCAGCCTCCCGACTCTTCACAGATAGACGGTGTCCCGTCCAAGCGCTGGCAACTCATAGGAGTATTCCGTGGACACCTCTGCCTTTTCCGTTCCCTTTTCCGTTCCTTCCATTTCACCGCAAGAACTCGCATCCCGCATGGGACGCGCTGACATGCCTTTGCTGCTCGATGTTCGCCGAGAAGGCAAATTCCTCGAAAGCAGGCGCTTGCTTGCAGGCGCCCAACGCTGCAAGCCGGAAGACATCAACGCATTCGCCGAGTCACAGCCTCGATGCGAGGTGGTGGTGTATTGCGTTTACGGCCACAACGTAAGCAGTGATGCGGTGGCCGTCTTGCGCGCCGCTGGCTGGAATGCGCGTTTATTGGCAGGTGGCATCGAAGGTGGTGAAGACGGGGTCGATGCACCGGAAGACATCGCGCGGTGGCGTGCAGCCTGCCTGCCCACCATCGCCAAACGGAGCGATTTGGGGGTCACCGGAGAGCACGCTTCGCGATGGATCACGCGCGACCGGCCCAAGATCGACCGCATCGCCTGTCCGTGGCTGCTGCGCCGCTTCATCGACCCGCGCGCCGAGTTTTTCTATGTGCCCGACGCGCAGGTTTTCGACGAGGCCACCCGCCTCGGTGCGGTCGCGTACGACATTCCCGCTGCGCCCATTTCGCACGAGGGTGAACGCTGCAGCTTTGATGAACTGCTGGCGGCGTTTGACCTGCGGGACGCGGCGCTGTACCGCCTGGCGCGCGTGGTTCGGGGCGCAGATACCAATCGCTTGGACCTCGCCCCCGAATCTGCCGGCCTGCTGGCGATGTCTCTGGGCCTGTCGCAGCTGCACACCGATGACCACGCCATGCTGAACGCCGCATTGCCGCTGTATGACGCTCTCTATGCCTGGTGCCGCAGCGCCGCTGCTTCAGTGTGGCAGGGAACCCCTTTAGAGACGCACAACTGGCCCCCCGAGGCCAAGGCTGCCGCATGACGCAGGCCCGCACCAACTTACCGCCGCAAGTCACGTTTCATGAAGCCTTGCGTTTCTGGCTCAAGCTCGGCTTCATCAGTTTCGGCGGGCCAGCCGGGCAGATTGCCATCATGCACCGCGAGCTGGTCGAGCAGAAACGCTGGATCTCGGAGAAGCGGTTTTTGCACGCACTCAACTACTGCATGATGCTGCCCGGGCCGGAAGCCCAACAGCTGGCCACTTACATTGGCTGGCTGATGCACCGCAGCTGGGGCGGCGTGATGGCCGGCGCGCTTTTCGTGTTGCCTTCGCTGTTCATCCTGATCGCCTTGAGCTGGGTGTACGTTGCCTTTGGCGACGTGCCGCTGGTGGCCGGGCTGTTCTACGGCATCAAGCCGGCGGTGGCCGCCATCGTCTTGCAGGCGGTGCACCGCATAGGCAGCAAATCATTGAAGAATCCGGTCAAAGCCCCGGTCCCCTGGGTGGTGGCAGCTATCAGTTTCATAGCAATTGCAATCCTCCACGTGCCTTTTCCCTGGGTGGTGCTGGGCGCTGCGCTGACCGGCTGGTTATGCGCGCGTTTTGCGCCCGGACAATTTGCCGCCGGTGGTGCCCACGGGGGCACGCTGGCAGCGCATGCGCCCACGATGATTGATGACAACACGCCCACACCCGAACACGCGCGGTTCAGCAAGGCCAGGCTGGCGAAGGTGTTGGCGGCCGGCGCCGTGCTCTGGCTTTTGCCGATGGCTGCGCTGATGGCCTGGCAGGGCTGGAACGGGGCGCTGACGCAGATGAGCTGGTTTTTCACCAAGGCGGCGCTCCTGACTTTTGGCGGTGCCTATGCGGTGCTGCCTTATGTCTACCAGGGCGCTGTTGAGCAGTTTGGCTGGCTCAACGGGCCGCAGATGATCGACGGCCTGGCGCTAGGCGAAACCACACCAGGACCCTTGATCATGGTCGTGGCCTTTGTGGCCTTTGTGGGCGGCTGGACGAAAGAGGTGCTGGGGCCGGACGCCTTGTTCCAGGGCGCCGCCCTGGCGGCGTTGCTGGTGACCTGGTTCACCTTTCTGCCGTCCTTCATTTTCATTCTGGCCGGCGGGCCGGTGGTGGAGTCCACGCACGGCAAGCTTCACTTCACCGCGCCGTTGGCGGCCATCACGGCGGCTGTGGTTGGCGTGATCGCCAGCCTCGCTCTGTTTTTCATAGCGCATGCCCTTTTCCCGACGGGGGCTTCAACCGGTTTTTCTTCAAGGATGGAATGGCCGGCGCTGCTTATCATGGTCGCGGCCGGGGTCGCGTTGCTGCGTTACAAGGTGGGCGTGATTCCGGTGATTGGCGCTTGCGCACTGGCTGGCCTGCTGCTGCGCCTGACCGGCCTGGTCTGAAACCGCACGGCGTCGCGTTATGCTTCCGCCATGCAAGGTTCTCTGGAAACAAGGCCCGTCGGCCCCGCGCTGAAGCTGGTGGAGCGCCTGTTCGGCAACTGGGTCCGCCAGGTCAGTGCGGCCACCCTGCGCGCCGACGCGATGGCCGCGGTGCTGGGCGCTGTACTGGTGTTGCCGCAGGGTATTGCTTTTGCCACGCTGGCCGGGCTGCCGCCTGAGTACGGCCTGTACACCGCCATCGTGCCCTGCATCATTGCGGCGCTGTTCGGCTCCAGCTGGCATGTGATGTCCGGGCCGACCAATGCCAATTCGCTGGCGCTGTTTGCCATGCTGTCACCGCTGGCGCTGGCTTTCAGCCCGGCCTACATCCAGATGGCGCTGGCCGTCACGGTGATGGTGGGTGTCATGCAGTGGCTGATTGGCGCCCTGCGGCTGGGCACGCTGGCCAATTTCATTTCGCCGGCAGCACTGTTCGGCTTCACTTCGGGCGCGGCTGTGCTGATTGCCATTTATGCCTTGCCCGACTTGCTGGGCCTGCCTGCTGCGGCGGCGCATGGGGCGGCGGCGGTGCTGCTGCACGTGTTTGCCCAGCTCCAGTCCGTGCAGCCGGCGGCACTGGCCGTTGCGGGAGCAACCTTGGCCACGGCCCTGCTGGTGCGGCGCCTGCGCCGCAACTGGCCCTACATGCTGGCTGGCCTGGTGGTCGCGACTGCGCTGGCCTGGGCCTGGACGTCTTACGCAGGCGCGGCGGCCGTGCCGCTTCGCACCATCGGCCAGATCGACACCCCCTGGCCGAAATTTGCCGTTCCGCATGTCAGCTGGGCAGCGCTTTCAGAGTTGCTGGGCCTGGCGTTTGCGCTGACCATCGTGGCGCTGGGGCAGTCGATCTCGATTGCCAAGGCGGTGGCCGTGCGGTCCGGCCAGCGGATTGATGCGAACCGCGAATTCCGCGGCCAGGGCCTGTCCAACATCGTGGGTGGTTTCTTTTCCTCCTACGTGTCCTGCGGCTCGCTGAACCGGTCCATGCCGAACCTGGAAGCCGGCGCGCGCACGCCGTTGGCGGCGGTGTTTTCTGCCGTGTTGCTGCTGGGCCTGGTCGCGGTCAGCGCGGGTTTACTGGCGCAGATCCCGATGGCCGCGCTGGCGGCGCTGCTGGTACTGGTGGCCGTGTCGCTGCTGGACCTTCATCGCTGGAAGCAGCTGTTCACGCTGAGCCGCACCGAGTTTGGTGTGGCGTTCGCCACGCTGGTGGCAACCGTCAGCATCCGGCTGGAAATTGCGATCTTGCTGGGCACGCTGCTGTCGCTGATGTCTTTTCTGTACCGCACCTCCAAACCGGCGATGCGCACCATGGGTTTTGACAGCCGGGCGCCGGACCGGCAGTTCGTGGTGATTGACGACAACGCCGGCCGCAGCGCCCCCTCCGAGGGCAGCGAAGCACACGCAGTGGCAGGCGTGAGGGCCTCTTCCCTATCAGCCGGGGCCGCGGAACCGGCTTCGCCGGGCCGCAGGCGCAGCGCCCCCTCGGGGGGCAGCGCAGTACGCGAAGCGACAAGCGTGGGGGCCATATTCCTTCCGGAATGTCCCCAGCTCAAGTTGCTGCGCATGGAGGGGGAGGTGTATTTCGGCGCCACGCAGCACGTGGCCGATACGCTGCACGCATTGCGCCATGCGCGGCAGCCGCAAAAGCACCTGCTGGTGATGGGCAAAAGCATGAACTTCATCGACCTGGCCGGCGCGCAGCTCTGGGAGGCCGAACTCAACGCGCGCCGCGCCATGGGGGGCGACCTCTACTTTCACCGGCCGCGTCCGGAAGTGATCCTGATGTGGCAGACCACGGGTTTCACGCGGCTGCTCGGCCCGGAGCACCAGTTTCCCGACAAGCGCAGCGCGATTGCCACAATTTTCACGCGGCTGGACCCGGCCATCTGCCGGCAGTGCACAGCGCGCATTTTTGAAGAATGCAGCACGGTGCCCGGGCCCGACCCGGCACCGGTGCCTGCCACGGCCAGCGCTTGAACGCCTCAAGCCGACGGCGGCTGGAAACCCAGCCGCTGCAGCAAACCCATGGCGGCCGCCGGTGCCCGTTCCTTGGCACCGTTGATGAAAAACATGAACACATCGCGCGGCTGGCCGGCTTTGGCTTTCGCCTCCACGCGCGGCAGATCCGCAGGTTCGCCGCCGTCGGCCCAGGTCCGGGCCGCCTGCGCCCAGATGTCCAGGGCTTTGGGCGCATAACCACTGCTCAGCCGGGCCTGGCTGCGCATCAGGCGGGCGTAGACGAAGTCTGCCGTCAGGTCGGCAAATGAAGGGTAATCGTTCGAGTCGCAGAACACCGTGGCGCATTTATATTTGCGCGCCAGCTTCAGGTAGTCTGCGGCCATGAAGCTGGCGTGCCGCACGTCCAGCACGTGGCGCAGGGCAAGGCCGTCCACCTTGCGGGGCAGCAGCGCCAGGAAGGCTTCAAAATCTTCCGCATCGAATACCTTGGTCGGCATGAATTGCCAGACAAGGGGGCCGAGCTTGTCGCCCAGCTCGCTGATGCCGCTGCCTGTAAAACGCTCAATCGACTCGCCCGCTTCTGCGAGCACGCGGCGGTTGGTCGTGAAGCGGCTGGCCTTGAGCGAGAACACAAAATCGGCAGGTGTTTCGTCGCGCCATTTGGCAAAAGTCGGTGGTTTGAAGGTACTGTAGTAAGTGCCGTTAACCTCAATGGCATTCAATTGCCGGCTGGCGTAGCCGAGTTCCTTGCTTTGCGGCAGGCCCGGGGGATAGAAATTCTTTCGCCAGGGTTCGTAGGTCCAGCCGCCTATGCCGGCGCGAATGCCCAAAGGAAAGGGTGTGGATTTTTTCAAGGCAGGTACTCCTGCAAATAGGGGATGAAGTTTCCGACATGGTCACAGAAGATGCCCTGTCGTGCAGTGGCTTCCAGACGGCAGGCTGGCAGGATATTTGTAGCACGGTTACAGTGACAGCTCGGCCGTCCCGCTCAGCTTCGCTTCTCCTCTCTTCTTCGGAGTTTATTCATGAATGCCCCCCTGCATCGCGAAATCCCCGCCGGCGTGCTTGATGACGCCCAGGCCTTGTCTCAGGTCAGCGCACAGTGGGATGGCGATATCGTCAAACAGATCACCGACTACATTACCATCCCCGCCAAGTCGCCGTCCTTCGACGCCGACTGGGCAGGCCACGGCCACATCGATACCGTGATGCGCAACGCCGCGGCCTGGGTCGAGGCGCAGAAGGTCGAAGGCCTCAAGCTCGAGATCGTGCGCCTCGAAGGCCGCACCCCCGTTCTGTTTTTCGAGGTGCCTGCGACCAAGACCGGCGCGACTGAAACCGTGCTGATGTACGGCCACCTCGACAAGCAGCCCGAGTTCACCGGCTGGCGCAACGACCTCGGTCCCTGGACGCCCAAATACGAAGACGGCAAGCTGTTTGGCCGCGGCGGGGCGGACGATGGGTATGCGGTGTACGCCAGCATCGCCGCCATTCAGGCCCTCAAGGCGCAAAACGTGCCGCACCCGCGCATCGTCGGCCTCGTGGAAACCTGCGAGGAAAGCGGCTCCTACGACCTCTTGCCTTATGTAGATGCCTTGCGCACGCGGCTTGGTGACGTGGGCCTCGTGATCTGCCTGGACTCGGGCGCCGGCAATTACGACCAACTCTGGCTGACGACCTCGCTGCGCGGCATGGCCAGCGGCGTGCTGAAGGTGGAAATCCTGACCGAAGGCGTGCATTCGGGCGACGCCAGCGGGCTGGTGCCTTCAAGCTTTCGCATCATGCGTCAGGTGCTGGACCGGCTCGAAGACAGCAAGACCGGCCGCTTGTTGCCGCAAAGTTTTCACTGCGAGATCCCGGCCGAGCGGCTGGCGCAGGCCAAAGCCACCGCGCAGATCCTGGGTGACCAGATTTACAAGCGCTTTCCGTGGGCGCATTACGACTGCGGCGGCGCCACGACCTTTGCCTTGCCGACCACCACCGACCCGGTGGAGGCGCTGCTCAACCGCACCTGGAAACCCACGCTGAGCGTGACAGGCGCCGACGGTTTTCCCGAGATGGGCAATGCCGGCAATGTGCTGCGGCCCTATACCGCTTTCAAGCTGTCACTGCGCCTGCCGCCGCTGGTCGATGCCGGCAGCGCGGTGCAGGAACTCAAGGCTTTGCTCGAGGACAACGCGCCCTACCAGGCGAAAGTGACCTTTGAAAGCGCCGGCGGCGCGACAGGCTGGAACGCGCCATCCACCTCGCCGTGGTTCCAGAAGGCGCTGGACGATGCCTCGCAGGCCTATTACGGCGCGCCATGCGGCACCATTGGCCAGGGCGGCACGATTCCGCTGATGAACATGTTGAGCCGGGGTTTTCCGAAGGCGCAGATGATGGTTTGCGGCGTGCTGGGGCCGAAGAGCAATGCACATGGCCCGAACGAGTTCCTGCATGTGCCTTACGCCAAGAAAATCACTGCGGCGGTGGCACATGTCATCGCCCGCATGCCCTGAGTCGCGCCAGCGCATGGACAGCCTGATGCTCGCGCCGTTCACGGCCCGCGATGGTGAGAACCTCGCGATGTATGAGTGGCCCATGGAAGCCTGGCAGGCGGACGAGGCCTTGCCCCCACGCGCAATGGTGCTGATTGTTCACGGCCTGGGTGAGCACGCAAGCCGTTATGCCCATGTGGCGCGGCAACTGCTTGACTGGGGCTTTGCGGTACGTGCTTACGACCAGCGCGGCCACGGCGAGTCGGGTGGCGTGCGCGGTGGCCTGTCCAGCGACGCCCTGCTGCTGGAAGACCTGGTGGAGGTGGTGGATGATATCCGCTCGCACGCGGCGCGTTTGCCGCGCCCAGCCGTTGACGGTATTGCCGGCCCCTTGCCGCTGATTTTGCTGGGCCACAGCCTGGGCGGCTTGGTGGCCGGCCGCTTTGTCTCGCTCAAGCTGCGTCCGGTGGATGGCCTGGTGATGTCTTCGCCGGCGCTGGACCCCGGGCTCAACGCGATTCAAAAACTGCTGCTGGCTACGCTGCCCGTGATTGCGCCCAACCTGCGGGTCAACAACGGTCTCAAACCCGAGTTCATTTCCCATGATCCCCAGGTCGTTCGGAAGTACCTGGCTGATCCGCTGGTGCATGCCAAGATTTCTGCGCGGCTGGCCAGATTCATTGCGACCGCAGGGCCGGCGACCGTGGCCGCCGCACCCACCTGGACCACACCCACCCTGCTGATGTATGCCGGTGCAGATAAGCTGGTCAACCCCGCCGGCAGCCGCGCCTTTGCCGAGGCAGCCGCGAGCAACGGTGCCGCCCAGGTCGTCACGGTGCGCTGCTTTGACGAGCTCTACCACGAGATCTTCAACGAGGTCGATGTTGCGCCGGTGTTTGCCAGCCTGAAGTCCTGGCTGGACGCCCGATTTTAAGCGAAATAGGCCTCCAGCCCTTATGTAGCGAGGATTGGAAGCTACTGAATATATAGCAATTCAGATCGCAGGAAGGCGGCGCTGCCGCAGCGCCAGCCACGCCAACGCGGCACCCGTCAGACCCAGAGGCAGCAGGGACCCCAGGTTCAGCAGCGTCCAGCCCTGCGTGGTGACCAGCACGCCGGAGGCCAGCGAAGACAGCGCCAGCACCGCGAACACGCAGAAATTCAGCGCACCCTGTGCCTTGTCTTTCTCCTCGGGGCGGTAGGCCGTCAGGGCCAGTGTGGTCGCGCCGGTGAACAGGAAATTCCAGCCCAGCCCCAGCAGGAACAGAGCCACCAGAAACTGGTGGAGTTCAACGCCGGACAGGGCCACCAGCACACACGCCACATTCAGCACCAGCCCCACCCCCATGACAGGCAAGGTGCCAAAACGCTTGATCAGGTGGCCGGTGAAAAAGCCGGGCGCAAACATGCCGATCACATGCCACTCCAGCACCAGTGCCGCGTCGGAAAACGGCAGGCCGCAGACCTGCATCGCAATCGGCGTGGCGGCCATCAGCAGGTTCATCACGCCAAAACCCAGGGCGCTGGCTGCCGCTGCAACAATGAACACCGGCTGGCGCATGATTTCGCCCAGCGGCCGGCCTCCGCTTGTGGCCTGTTGGGCCGGCGGCGGCGGGAATTGCATGAAGGCGAGCAGCGCCATCGCCAGCAAGGCCACGACGGCCAAAGCCAGGTAGGCGCCTGCAAACGGTACGGCGGTCAGGGTCCGCGTGCCTGCTGCCAGGTTGGGGCCGGCAATCGCGCCTATCAGTCCGCCGGCCATCACCAGCGACACCGCTTTTTCGCGAAAGGCCGGTAGCGCCAGCTCTGCGGCGGCAAAGCGGTAGAGCTGGGCATTGGCGTTGTAGTAGCCGGCTACCACGGTGGCGGTGACCAGCAGCCAGAAGTTCCGGCTGTAGGCCGCATAGCAGCACAGCAGCGCCGACAGTACCGCCACGAGCAAGCCAAATTGGAACGAGGTCTTGCGGCCGAAGCGTTTTTGCGTGCGCGCCACCAGCCCGGTTGACAGCGCGCCGCCCACGACGTAGCCCATCACCGGCAAGGTTGCCATCCAGCCCAGCGGTGCCAGTGCCAGCCCGACCAGGCCATTGATGGCAATGAAGGTCACGTTGTTGGTGAGAAACAGGCCCTGGCAGATGGCCAGCAGCCAGAGGTTGCGGTTCATGGTTGACTCATGGTTAGCAGGGCCAGGCAGGCGAGTGGCGCCGTTTCGGCGCGCAGGACACGCAGCCCCAGGTTGACGGGTATAAAGCCCTGGGCCAGCGCGGCGTCTTCCTCGGCGGCGCTGAGGCCGCCTTCCGGTCCGCTGAGCAGTGTCACGGCGGCGCTGCTGCCCCAGGTTGTCATGGCTTGCGCCAGCGTTTGCGTACCTGCCCGCAGCGACAGCAGCAGCCGGGGCTTCTGCTCTGCCGTGGTGGCGGTCAATGCGCGAATCCAGTCCCCGAAACTGGCGACTTCATGCAGCGCCGGCAGGCGGTTGCGGCCGCACTGTTCGCAGGCAGCAATGGCCACAGCCTGCCAGTGCGCGAGTTTTTTGTCGGCGCGGTCTCCTTTGAGACGCAGCACGGAGCGCTCGGCCATCAAGGGCGTGATACTGGCTGCACCCAGCTCGCTGGCTTTTTCCACCAGCCAGTCCATGCGCTCGTTGGCTGGCATGCCGAGCGCCAGGTGCACAGGCCGGCGCGTTTCGCGTTCAACCGGGTCATGCGCACCCACCATCACCTGCACGTCACTGCGACCCATGCGCTCAATGGTCGCTTCGAACTCGCCGCCCTCGCCGTTGAACAGCGTGATCGCATCGCCCGGCTGCAGGCGCAGCACCTGCACGTGACGCGCAGCCCGCTCCGGCAGGGCGAGCGAATCGCCGGTGCGCAGCGGCAGGTCGGCGTGGAAACGGGCCGTCATGGCGTGCTTTCTGCAGGTTGCGATCTGCTACCAAACAAGTAGCTGCCACCGCCCGTCCGTAAAGGGCTGAGAGACGATTTGATGCATGAAACAGGCGTCAAAACGTGTAGCCCACCCGGGTTTCGTTGCCCTCGATTTCGTCGAGCAACACCATCAGCGGACCAAGCTGGCGGTAGCGTGCGCAGGTGGCGCGGGCATAGCCGAAAAAACGCGGTGTGTCAGCCAGGTACTTGGGCTTGCCGTCGCGCAGGGTCAGGCGCGCAAAGATGCCGAGAATCTTCAGGTGGCGTTGCAGGCCCATCCATTCGACGGCACGGTAAAACTCGCCAAAATCATCTCCCACCGGCAGGCCCGCCTTGCGCGCCTGCTCCCAGTAACGCACGGTGATCTCGAGCACAAAGTCTTCCGGCCAGCTGATGAAAGCGTCGCGCATCAGGCTGGCGATGTCGTAAGTGATAGGGCCGTAGACGGCATCCTGGAAGTCCAGGATCCCAAGCGGCGAAGCGCTGTTTTCCGCCACCATCAGGTTGCGCGGCATGAAGTCGCGGTGCACATAGACGCGCGCACCGTCCAGTGACTGCAGGTTGCTGGCCCTGATCTGCGCGAACAGGCCGTCGAGCTTGCCTTGCAGGGCGCTGTCGATCACGATGCCGCGATGCTTCTGTATATACCAGTCGGGGAACAGCGCCAGTTCGCGTGATAGCAGGGCTTCGTCGTAGGGCGGCAGGACACCGGGCCGCGAGGCTTGTTGCCAGCGGACCAGTGCATCGACGGCCTCCCGGAACAAGGTGTAGGCGCGCTTTTCCCTGTCGGCCTCGGGTTGCTGTTCGATCACCTCGAGCATGGTTTGTGTGCCCAGGTCACTCAGCAGCATGAAGCCTCCGGCTTTGTCCCAGTCGAGCACGCGAGGGGCATTCAGCCCCGCACCCGCCATGAGCTCCGCAACCTTGGCAAAGGGGGCGCAGTCCTCGTGTGCGGGTGGAGCGTCCATGATGATGCAGCTGGCGCCTGCCTGGGTGCGAACCCTGAAATAGCGGCGAAAACTGGCATCGACCGAGGCCGGTTCAACGGTGTCGGGCCGCAAGCCATGGGCAGGGGCAATGGCCTGGAGCCAGAGGGCGAAGGCGCGGGCGCGGGCGGCGTCAGGCCAGGCAATAGGGGAATCGGTCATGCGGTCTCTCGGCCTGGCTCAAGCGGATACATCAAAAAGGTGAGAAAAACGGGCGGGTGGGCATAGGATAATCGGGCCTGCTTTCATAAACGGGTTTATCTCATACTTCCGATGCATCGCGCATCCCGCTCGCTTTTTATTCATTCTCCGGTTGCGCATGCCGTCCTCAGCCTGGTGTCCTGCACCGTGCTGAGCCTGGGGCATGCGGGCGCGGCTTACGCCCAGAGCCCTGCGCCATCGCAGGAGAAAGCGCAGGAGCAGCCCGTGCTGCCGGGTGTCCGGACCAGTGACGGATCGCCGGTGCAGCTCAGGAGCTCTTCCATGCTCGCGGAGCAGCCACCGGGCGGACCGGGCATTGAACTGCCGACTTTTGTCTATGGTGACCGCCTGTCCGGCCGTCCCGATCTTGAAATCATCATTGACGGAAATGCCGAATTGCGCCGTGGCGGCTCGGCCATACGTGCCAGCCGGATCGAATACGACCAGGCTACCGATGTCGTCAACGCCCGGGGCAATGTGCGCGTCAACAGCTCGGGCAACCTGTTCAATGGGCCGGAGCTCGAACTCAAGCTGGATACCTTTGAGGGATTTTTTACCCAGCCGGACTACAAATTCCTGCAAAACGGCGGCCATGGTGCGGCCGATCGCGTGGACTTTCTGGATGACAAACGCCTGACGGCCCACAACGCGACGTTTACGACCTGTGAACGCGGCGAAGGCCCGAGCTGGATGCCTGCCTGGATTGTCAAGGCGACCACCATCAAGTTTGACAAGGAGGCCGACGTGGGTGAGGCCTCCGGCGGCGTGCTGCGCTTCATGGATGTGCCTATCCTGGCGGCGCCCACTTTCAGCTTTCCACTCAGCGACAAGCGCAAGTCGGGCATCCTGCCGCCGACGATCGGCCTGGACAATGTCAGTGGATTCGCTGTCACCACACCCTATTATTTCGACATCGCGCCAAATCGCGATGCGACTTTTTCGCCGACGCTCATGAGCAAGCGGGGCGTGGACCTGGCCGGCGAGTTTCGTTATCTGGAGTCTGCTTATAAGGGCGAATTGCGCGCCAGCCTGATGCCCAACGACTCGTTGCGCAACAGCAACCGCTGGTCTTACAACTATGTCCACGGTGGGGGATTGAACACCGGGATTCCGATGATTGGCGGCGTGGGTCTTAGCCTGAATTTGAACCGGGTCAGCGACAACAATTACTGGCGCGATTTTCCACGTGCAGGCAACTCGCTGACGCAACGCCTGCTGGCCAACGATGCCAGCGTGACGTGGGGTCGAGGATATTTCACAACCTCGCTTCGTACGCTCAGCTACCAGACCCTGCAGGATGTCACCTCCACCATCATTCCGCCGTATGACCGGATGCCGCAACTGGTTGCGACCTACGCCCGTGTGAATGCTCCGGTAGCAGGGTTGAGCGGGTTGGATTATTCGGTTACCACCGACTACACCCGCTTTGAGTCTGACCGCACGCTGACCAGGCAGCCCAATGCCAATCGCACATTTGCGTTGGCTCAGGTGAGCCGACCCTGGATCCAGCCTGGAGGCTACATCACGCCCAAGCTGATGCTCAACACCACAACCTACCAGTTCGACGGTCCCATTGCCAACGGTGCGAGCTCCGCCTCGCGCACTGTTCCGACCTTCAGCCTGGACAGTGGTTTGACCTTTGAGCGCGATACCAGTTATTTCAGCCGGGCCTATACACAAACGCTGGAGCCACGCGCTTTTTATGTTCGCACGCCTTATCGCGAACAGAACCATTTGCCCAACTATGATTCGGGGGCGAACGACTTCAATTTCGCCACAGTATTTACTGAAAATGCCTTTGTCGGCAATGATCGAATTTCGGATGCCAACCTGTTGACCTTGGGCGTCACCTCCCGCCTGCTGGATCCCAAGACTGGCGCGGAGGCCATGCGCCTGGGTGTGGCCCAGCGTCTTCGCTTCGTGGACCAACGCGTCACTTTACCCGGAGGTTTGCCTGTGACCGATCGGTTCAGCGATTTGATGTTGGGGGCATCTGTCAATCTGACGCCAGTATGGGCGCTCGACACCACCGTCCAGTACAACCCGAAAACCAACATATCGGAACGCTCCACCATAGGAGGCCGTTACAACCCCAGCAACTACCGTGTCATCAACGCCGCCTATCGCCGCCAGCGCAATGTCAGCGAGCAGTACGATGTGGGCTGGCAGTGGCCGATCAACGACTTGTGGGGCGACAAAGGCAAGGACCTCGGCTCTGGTCGTGGCCAGGGTGCCGGGCGCTGGTACAGCGTGGGGCGACTGAACTACAGTGTGCCGGACAAGAAGTTTGTGGACATGGTGCTGGGGTTTGAGTATGACGGTTGCTGCTGGATAGGCCGGGTGGTCCTGGAGCGCAGCCAGCAAAGCGTTTCATCCAACAGCACGCGGCTCCTGTTCCAGCTGGAGTTCGTCGGCTTCTCGCGCATCGGGTCCAATCCACTTAAAACACTGAAAGCCAATATTCCGCGTTACCAGTACCTGCGAGAGCAGAGTGTGACGCCCAGCCGCTTTACCAACTATGACTAAATCCAGCCTTTCTTCATCACGCTTTTGTTTCCGCTCCTCCGTTGCGACGGCGTTGCTCTTGGCGCTGGCCTTTCCTGCCGCGCAGGTTCAAGCGCAGACCCTCAGGCTGCCGGGTCAGTTGCGTGCGCCCAGCCTGGGTGCCCTCGGCCTGGGTGGTGCTGCAGCGGCGCGGCAGCAGCAGGCTGACTTCATCGTGGCCGTGGTTAATTCCGAGCCCATCACCAACAACGAGGTGCGTGCGCGTATGTTGCGCACCGAACAGCAGATGGCGCAGCAGGGCGCGGCCATGCCACCCAGGAATGAACTGGTCAAGTTGCTGCTGGAGCGCATGATTGTTGAACGTGCCCAGTTGCAGCTGGCCCGGGAACAAGGGATGCAGATCAGCGACACCATGGTCGACGACGCCGTGCTCAACGTCGCCAAGCAGAACCAGATTTCGGTCGATGAGCTGCGCCGGCGCATGACGACCGAAGGCCTGGTATTTACGCAATTCCGGACCGATTTGCGCAATGAAATTCTTCTGAGCCGTTTTCGGGATCGCGAGCTGGAGCCCCAGGCCAAGGTCAGCGAGCGGGAGATCGATGAATACCTCCGCGAGCATGCGGCAGGCGGCAGCAATGCTGCACCCCAGGAGATCAACCTGTCTCAGGTACTGGTGGCTGTTCCTGAAAACGCCAGCGCCGAGCAGGTCGCCAGCCTTCAGGCCCGGGCGCAACTGGTAGCAGACCGCGCCCGCAGCGGGACGGACTTTGCGGCCCTGGTCAATGAATTCTCCAACGCACCGGGGCGCAGCGCTGACGGGCAGATGGGGCTGCGCCCGGCAGACCGTTATCCGCAATTGTTTGTGGATACGACTCAAAACGTTTCCGCAGGCGGTATTGCCGGTCCGGTTCGCAGCGGCGCTGGTTTCCATGTGCTCAAGGTGCTCGAGAAAAAAAGCGCAGGCATGCCGAGCAGCACGGTGGTGCAAACCCACGCCCGCCACATCCTGCTGCGTCCCAGCGCCCAGCTCAGTGAGGCGACGGCTGTTGCGCGGCTGGCCGATTACCAGAAACGCATTGCCGCAGGACAGGCCGATTTTGCGGCGCTCGCCCGCGAGCACAGCCAGGATGGTTCGGCCAAAGAGGGTGGGGACCTCGGCTGGGCAAGTCCGGGGCAATTTGTGCCCGAGTTTGAAGAGCGCATGAACAACCTGGCGCCCGGCCAGATCGGGGACCCTCTGGTGTCGCGTTTTGGGGTTCACCTGATCCAGGTGATGGAGCGCCGCACGACCCGTTTGTCATCGCGCGAACAGCGCGAAATGGTGCGTTCCCTGCTGCGCGAGAAAAAGCTCGAGGAGGCCTACATCGCCTGGGCGCAGGAAGTGCGCGGCCGCGCTTATGTGGAATACCGCGAAGCGCCGCAATGATGTGGCCCCCACGGTCGCGCACTGCGTATCGTTCCCTGCACCTTGCAGGCCGCCGCTTGCCAGAGGCTTCGCTTCTGTTGCCTGTCCAAACCTGCACAAGCAGGTTCGGAGCCGCAGGCAACAGCCCCGAGGGGGCCGCTGCGCCTGCGGGCCGGCAAAGCCGGACCCGCGGCCCCTGCTTGAAAGAGACGATTGGGACCGTTCAACTTTCGCCTCCGGGCTAGCGTGAAACACATCCCGCGCAAGCGGTTCGGCCAGCATTTCCTTACCGACCGCGCCATCATTGATGCCATCGTGCATGAGATCGCCCCTCGACCCGGGCAGGCCATGGTGGAGATCGGCCCGGGTCTGGCGGCGCTGACTCAACCACTGGCCGAACGATTAGGACACCTGACGGTGATTGAGCTGGACCGTGACCTTGCACAGCAGTTGCGGGCTCATCCGCAGCTCACCGTGGTCGAATCTGACGTGTTGCGCGTGGATTTCAAAGCCCTGGCTGCAAAGATGCGTGTTTCCGGGTCGGAGCCGGAAACCATAAAACCCGGCAAGCTGCGCGTCGTCGGCAACTTGCCTTACAACATCTCCACACCCATCCTGTTTCACTTGCTGGACGCGGTGGACGTCATCGAAGACCAGCACTTCATGCTGCAAAAGGAAGTGATAGACCGCATGGTGGCAGAGCCCGCCACCAGCGATTACGGCCGACTCAGTGTGATGCTGCAATGGCGTTATGCGATGGAAAACGTGCTGGCCGTGCCTCCGCAAAGTTTTGATCCCCCGCCTCGTGTAGACAGCGCGGTGGTGCGCATGGTGCCGCGCGCGGCGCCGGAAAAACTCGATGTGGGGCTTTTGAGCGAGGTGGTGCGGGTGGCATTCAGCCAGCGGCGAAAGTTGCTGCGCCACTCACTCGGGAGGTGGCTCGAGCAGCGCCCGGGCAGTCCGCCTTTTGATTTGCAGCGCCGTGCTGAAGAGGTGCCCGTGGCCGAATATGTGGCGCTGACCCAGGCACTGGAGAGCCGGGGCCTGTAAATACCGAGGGATTGAGGGCACTGGATCCGGTCGGCACCGGCCATGAAAAAAGAAAAAGCCCGCGGACAGCGGGCTTTTTAGCAAGTCTGCGATGGTCAGGCAGCGGCCAACCAGTAACCCGCGTTGAACGGGCTGCTCATGCGCAGCGCCAGGGGCGACACGTCGAGCAGTTTGTCGGTCGGCATCGGCTCTTCACCGTCTGCGCTGTTTGCTTGCTGGGCCTCATTCGCCCGATCCCCTTGGCCAATGTCTGGGGAGCGGGCTACAGAAAAGAATAGAAACATCTGAACGGTATCTTTCGATCCGCCCAGTAATCCGCGGCATCCCTGAAGATGTCCAGCAGCTGTTCGCGCGCCTCTTTGTCGAATTTGGCATGAGCTGGAATCTGCTCAAGCAAGACAATAAAGCCAGGTTGCGGTCCGGATTTGTGAACCAGGTCCGTCATGCAGTCGTACAGCGCATCAAAGTTTTTTCCAAAGTGCGCCGGGAATGTGTACTGTGCCGCGATCATGTCCAGCACATCCTGTTTGCTCTGGGCGTTGCCCAGGTTGGCATAGAGGAAGTGGTGGCCGAGCTGCGTGGCAGCCTCCTGCAAATCCTGGACGCGGAAAGCGCGTATGGATTGCACGATATTGGGTCTAACAGTACGAAGTGGCATGTCCATCTCCGTGTCTCTTTCTCTTAAGTCAATAACTCAAAGTTGACAATCACTGCTGAACCTTATTGAGCGATTCTGCGAAAACTCGCGTAGTGATCATCGGTGTAGTAACACGCATCGGGCGAGGCGGGTGCAAAGCCACCACAAACGATGCGCCGGGCGCCCCGACTGCGTTCACCTGGAGTTTTGACGGTGTACTCGCGGTAGTAACCGCGATTTTTGGCGGGAAGTATTCGTTCCCTGTTGCCAAACACCGCACCGTCCTTGTCGTACTTGAACGGTCCCCCCTGGTAAATCAAGCTGACCATATGGCGCCCCTGCTCTGGCAGGGAGGCAACCGGAACCATACTGATTTCGGCCCCTGGAACCGGCCCCTTGGCCTGGACGCTAGCTGGGCTGAATCCAGTGCTGAAAACAGCCAGAACGACCGCTGCGGCTAGCCGCCACCCAGCCCCATTTTTTCGCAACATGGAAAATCCGTTATTTTTCTTGAAACAGGGCTCGCCGGCAATTTTCGGGATTTGCCGGGTTAACCCTTAAATTTCAAGAGACAGAGTTTGACGCATCCGGCAAAAAAACGCAAGTACCTGCCCAAAATTCAGGCAATTTCTCTTGCTGAGCTAGGGCAATAAGTTAGTACTAGCTGTCTACACAAGGCCTATCGGGAAGCGTTGGCGTCCGCCACTGTTAAAGCAGTCATGTTGACAATCCGGCGTACGGTGGTGCTGGCGGTCAGAATGTGCATGGGTTTCGCCGCACCGAGCAACACCGGGCCGATGGCGATGTTGCCGCCTGCTGCCGTCTTGAGCAGGTTGTACGCAATGTTGGCCGCATCAATATTGGGCAGAACGAGCAAATTGGCCGCACCGGCCAGAGTGCTGTTGGGCATGACGGCCGTCCGGGCTGCGGCGTCTAAGGCCACATCGCCATGCATCTCGCCGTCCACCTCCAGCCAGGGAGCTTCGTCGCGCAGCAACTGCAAAGTGTTGCGCATTTTCAGGGCGCTGGGCAAATTGGACGAACCGAAATTTGAGTGTGACAGCAGCGCCGCTTTGGGCTTGATGCCAAAACGCATCATTTCCTCGGCCGCCAGCGTTGTGATCTCGGCCAATTGTTCTGCCGTGGGATCGTAATTCACGTGGGTATCCACCAGAAACACCTGGCGGTCCGGCAGCATCAGCCCATTCATGCAGGCATAGGTGCACACGCCGGGACGCTTGCCGATCACCTGATCGAGGTAATTCAGGTGGTGGGCGGTGGTGCCCCAAGTGCCGCAAATCAGGCCGTCCACATCACCTTTGTGCAGCAGCATGCCGGCAATCAGCGTCAGCCGGCGGCGCATTTCGATCTTGGCCATCTGCACCGTCACGCCCTGGCGCTCCAGGAGGCGATGATAGGTTTGCCAGAAGTCCCGGTAACGATGATCCTGCTCGACGTTGACCACGTCGTAATCGAGTTCTTCTTTCAGACGCAGGCCGAACTTCTCAATGCGCTGGGCGATGATGGCGGGCCGGCCTATCAGTGTCGGGCGCGCCAGGCCTTCGTCCACCACAATCTGGCAGGCGCGCAACACGCGTTCTTCTTCGCCCTCCGCATAGGCCACGCGTTTTTTGGCGGCTTTTTTGGCGCTCGCAAAAATCGGCTTCATGGTCGTGCCCGAGGCATAGACAAAGCTCTGAAGCTTCTCGCGGTATGCATCCATGTCGGTGATGGGGCGCAAGGCCACGCCGCTGTCCGCCGCCGCCTGCGCTACGGCCGGCGCAATTTTCATCATCAGGCGCGGGTCGAAAGGCTTGGGAATCAGGTATTCCGGCCCAAAGGCGAGTTTCTCGCCCGTGTAAGCCGCCGCGACGACCTCGCTCTGCTCAGCCTGGGCCAGCTCGGCGATCGCGTGCACAGCTGCAATTTCCATTTCGACGGTGATCGTGGAGGCGCCCGCATCCAGCGCACCGCGGAAGATATACGGGAAGCACAGGACATTGTTGACCTGGTTCGGGTAGTCGGTGCGGCCCGTGGCCATGATGGCGTCGTCACGTACCGACTTGACGTCTTCCGGCGTAACTTCAGGGTTCGGGTTGGCCAGCGCAAAAATGATGGGTTTGGCCGCCATCTTTTTGACCATGTCTTTTTTGAGCACACCGCCGGCCGACAGGCCGAGGAAGATGTCGGCGCCTTCGATGACATCGCTCAATGTGCGGGCGGAGGTTTTCTGGGCGAACTGGATCTTGTCTTCATCCATGAGTTCGGTGCGCCCTTCGTAGACCACGCCAGCCAGATCCGTGACATAGATGTTCGAACGCGGAATACCCAGTTTGAGCAGCAGGCTCAGGCAAGCCAGCGCTGCCGCACCCGCGCCCGAAGTCACCAGTTTGACCTGCGACGGGTGTTTGCCGACAACCTTCAGTGCATTCAGGATCGCCGCACCCACGGTGATGGCGGTGCCATGCTGGTCATCATGGAACACGGGGATCTTCATGCGTTTGCGCAGCTCGCGCTCAATATAGAAGCAGTCGGGCGCCTTGATGTCTTCCAGGTTGATGGCGCCAAAGGTAGGCTCCAGCGCGGCAATGATGTCAACCAGCTTGGCCGGGTCCTTCTCATCGATCTCGATGTCGAACACATCAATACCGGCGAACTTCTTGAACAGGACGCCCTTGCCTTCCATGACCGGCTTGGAGGCCAGCGGGCCGATGTCGCCCAGGCCCAGCACGGCCGTGCCGTTGGTGACGACCGCCACCAGGTTGCCGCGGGCGGTGTATTTGAACGCGGCGTTCGGGTCTTTGACGATTTCTTCGCAGGGAGCTGCTACGCCGGGAGAATAAGCCAGTGCCAGGTCGCGCTGGTTGATCAGCTGCTTGGTGGCCGCGATAGAGATTTTTCCTGGCGTCGGAAATTCGTGGTATTCCAGCGCGGCGCGGCGCAGCTCGTTATGTTTTTCCTGGCTATCGGGAGCGGCTGGCACTGCGGGCATCAAATTGTCTCCTGGACGGCGGCCCCGGCAGGGCCGTCAAGTTCTTGTAAGGTCTGCGATTGTAGGCCGTTCAAGGGGAAAACCCTAGTAGGTGAATCTACGCAAAAAACAGCACAACGGCTTTGCCTGTTTGAGGAAACAAGCAGTTTCAATCGCTTGTACGCGTGTTAAAAGAAGTTGGCGTAAATAGGCCGATGATGGTGAGGCAAGGTGTCTGCTGGGGGGAGCTTTGAATGGGTTAATCCAAGCGTTTTGCGTCGGGCCACTTGGCGACACGCGTATCTGTTTCCAAGCCTCAGTGATTCTGCATATGCCGTTCGTGAAAAAAAAGCATTTGTTGCTGTTGATATGACCTGTTTAGGTTGTTTTTATTCATACAGCGTATCTAGCTGTTGACTAAAGACCAAATAAATGGTTAATACAATTTGTTGCAATTGGCAAATATTAACCATGAATTTGTTTTGAAGCGCCCCACCTTTTCCCTCTCTGTTCCTATTTGTTGCACGGCACTTTTGAGTTTGGGCTGCTTTTCAGCGCAGGCCCAACCGGTCCAGCGACCAGACGCCGGTACGCTGCAGGAACCACAGCGGCCCATCCAGCTGCTGCCCCAGCCGGGCGCGCCAGCTATCAGCTTGCCTCCTGAAAAACCAGCTGTGACTGGAACAGCGGCAGTGCGCATGAGGCCGGCCGCGTTCCATTTCGAGGGCAACAGTGTTTTTGATGAAAAGACGCTTGCCGCCTTGCTGGCAAATCGTGTCGACCGGCCCACCGATCTCGCCGGCCTGATCGAAGCGGCAAGCGCCGTCAGCCAGTACTACCGGACCCAGGGCTACCTGCTGACCGAGGCCTATTTGCCGGAGCAGGCCTTTCAGGCCGCAGGAGGAACGGTCACCATCGCCGTGATCGAAGCTCGGGTTGGCAGGGTCCAGGTACAGATCGACGGCGAAAGCGGGTCGGCCTCTTACGCGCGGCGCGTGGTGCACGCGAATCTCCAGTCAGGGGCCTTGATAAGCGAATACCTGCTGGACAAGCCCGTGCTGCTTCTTCGCGACCTGGCAGGCGTGCATGCCACTGCTACGGTGGAGCCCGGGCAGAAGCCGGGCCAAGCCGATGTCACGGTGACCGTCCGTTCCCAGGGGTTGGCCGTTGATGGGTCGGTGGGCATGGACAATTTTGGCGCACGTGCGGCCGGGCCTTTGCACGTGTCCGGCAACCTCAACGTCGGTAATCTCCTGGGGACCGGCGACGTGTTCAGCGCGCGCGCGCAGCTCAGCGACGCGTCGCGCAGCCAGCTTTATCGCCTTGCCTACGCCCTGCCGGTGGATACAAGCGGAACTCGCCTGACTCTGAGCGCTGCGCGCACCGACTATGCCCTTGGCGAGCCCTTCACCGCACTGGGAGCCACCGGCCAGGCGGAGGTCCTGGGCCTGGCGCTGACACGGCCGCTGATCCGAGCGCGCGAGGCCAATGTGTACGGCCTTCTGGACCTCGAGGACAAAAAATTCAGCGACCAGCTCACCACGCCGGTTAACGAAAGCGACCGTCGCATCGTCGCTGCGCGCGTTGGCCTGCTGGGCAACTTCACGGATGAACTCGCCGGTTCAGGGGCCGCCAGCAGCTATGCGGTGACGGGAACCCTGGGCCGTACCCGGCTGGACGCCCTGAGCCTGGGTTTCGACCAGGGCCCCGGTGGGTTTCGCACGGCCGGGGGCTTCGGCAAACTCAACCTGGAATTCCAGCGCGCGCAGTTTTTCAATAATCCTTCCAGCATTCATATGAACCTGCAGGCACAAATGGCGTCCAGGAATCTGGCGTCTGCGGAAAAAATGGCGCTCGGCGGCCCCAACGGTGTCCGGAGCTATCCAGTTGGCGAGGGCATAGGCGATGCGGGGCTGCTTTTTAACTTTGAATACCGGTACCAGCTTTCCGCACTCGTCGCGCTTGCGGGTGAGCGGGTTAGCCTGGCCGTCTTTTACGACTACGGAACGGTTCGGGTGAATCAGGATGATTCGGCGTTGCCCGGCGGCACCAATCGGGTTTCTCTGGGCGCCGTAGGCGTAGGCGCGCTGGCGGGCCGGGTTAACAATTTCCTGATCACTACCTATCTGGCCTGGCGAACCACCCGCTCAACTCCCTTCACCGGTGAACCCGACCGTTCGCCCCGCGCATGGGTCTCTGCCCAGAAATGGTTTTAACAACATGACGCAAACAATCCCCCTGAAAAGCGCCACCCGCCGCCAGGGCGCCTACCCGGCCTGGGCCGTGCGCACGGTGGTGGTTCGACTGTCGCGCAAGCTGACCGCCACTTACCGTTTACGCGTCGGGCGGCTGTTGTCCCGCTTGCTGGTCACCATGCTGGCGGGTTTCTCGACGTTGGCAGCCGCGTTGCCCGAGGGCGCCAATGTGGTCGCCGGGCAGGCTACCGTCAGCACGCCAGGCGCCAATTCCATGGTGGTCACGCAGGGAAGCGAGAAAGCCATACTGAACTGGCAGAGCTTCAACATCGGCGTCGGCCAGTCCATGCAGTTTGTTCAGCCCAGTGCAGCCTCCGTCGCGCTCAATCGGGTGGTGGGTGCCAATCCGTCGTCCATCTACGGCTCGCTCAGCGCCAACGGCCAGGTGTTCCTGATCAATCCAGCAGGTGTCATGTTTGCGCCCGGTGCCCAGGTCAATGTGGGTAGTCTGGTTGCTACAACGCTCGCCATCAGCAACGAAGACTTCATCGCCGGCCGGTATACCTTCAGCGGCGACGGCAACACGGGCAGTGTGACCAACGGAGGGGTCATCAATGTCGCGCGTGGCGGCTACGTCCTGCTGGCGGCGCCCTCCGTAAGCAACAGCGGAACGATCAACGCAGACGCAGGTTCGGTCGGACTGGTGGCAGCTTCGCGGGTTTCGATTGATAAAAGCGGCGCCGGATTGGTCCGGTTTTCAATGGATGCTGCTGCGACGAACGCGGTGGCGGCCAACAGCGGCGTGATCACTGCGCAAGGCGGCTATGTGGCCGTGCTGGCCAGCGCCCTGGGTGATGCCATGGCCACGGTCATCAACCAGTCCGGCGTGATACGGGCAACTTCCGCAACCGAGCGCAACGGCATGATTGTGCTCAGCGGGGGCTCCGAGGGCGTGGTGCACGTATCGGGAACGCTGGATGCCAGCGGCACGGCCACGGGCCAGACCGGTGGCACGGTTCATGTGCTGGGCGACAAAGTGGCGCTGGAAGCCGGCGCTTCCATCGATGTATCCGGCTCCGCAGGCGGCGGCACGGCATTGGTTGGCGGTGATTACCAGGGCAACAACACGGCGATCCAGAATGCCTCGCGGACCAACATCGCGGCGGGCGCCACTGTGCGTGCCGACGCTACGGAAAACGGCAACGGTGGCAAGGTGATTGTCTGGGCAGATGGCGATACCCGGCACAAGGGCGCCGTCAGCGCGCGCGGCGGTGCGGCGGGAGGGGACGGCGGCTTTGTCGAAGTGTCCGGAAAGCAGCAGTTGGACCTGCAGGGCAGCATTGATGTTGCCGCGACCGCCGGGACCGGCGGCAGGGTGCTGCTTGACCCACAGGACATCCTTCTTAACGCAACGGCACAGCCCTCGCCACCGAACAACCCCAACGGAACGCCGGATATCGCTTTTGCCGACGCGCCCGCGGCCGGAACTTACACCATTCAGGTCGCTGATGTAACAGGCTACAGCGAGTTGCACCTACAGGCCACGCGCGACATTACTCTGGTCAGCGCACTGGCGATGACCTCGGGCAACAGCGTGAAATTCGAAGCAGGCAACACCATTGCCGTCAATGCCGCGCTCACCGCCTCGGGTGGTGTCAGCCTGTCGGGTGCGAGCGTCACCAGCACGGCTGCAGGAACGATTACCAGCACCGGGGCCGGCAATACCAACGCGGGTAATGTCAGCATCAACGCAACGGGAAGTGTCAACCTGGCGGGCAATATTGTGGCCAGTGGTGGCGCGGCAACTGCAGGCAATCCGGGCCGAGATGGCGGAGCCATCAGCATCACGGGCGCAGGGGTCGCGCTGGGTGCGGCCACACTCACCGCCAACGGGTCTACAGGCTCGGGAGCAGACCAGTCCGGTGGCACCGGCGGAACCATCAGTGTCACATCCACGAATGGTATCTCGGGCACGGGCGCCTTCACAGCCAGTGGAGGCTCAGGGGGAACGGGTAACGCGGCAGGAGGTGACGCAGGCACGATAACGGTAAACAACAGCGGCAGCGGCAACATCGTGACAGGGGCACTAACAGTCCGCACAGGTGCTGCAATCGGCACAGGGGCGGGCGGTGCTGCAGGCAGCATCAGCGTGAGCAACACGGTAGGCGACGTCACCACCGGGGCGGCCTTGACGACCGGCCTTGCGATGGGGCATGGCGGCAACGTATCGCTCAGCGCTGCGGGAAGCGTAACGACGGGCACCATCACCACCACTGGCGGCGGCGGCCTGGGCGCCAATGCCGGACGCAACGCCGGCACCGTCACCATCACCGGCGCGGGCATCAACCTGGGCGCCGGCAGCATCACGGCCAGCGGCGGCGCAGCTGCGGCAACTTCAAACCAGGCCGGCGGTAGCGGCGGGACAGTCACCTTGACATCGACCGGGGGCGCAACCCGCACGACAGGTGGCGCCATCACAGCCAGCGGCGGGAGTGGGGGCACCACCGACGGCGCTGGCGGCAACGCCGGCAGCATCGTGGTGGACAACAGCGGGACAGGCGACATCGCCCTGGGTGCCCTAACCGCTAAAACCGGGGCGGCACTGGGCACAGGCATCGGCGGCACAGCGGGCAGCATCGCCGTAACCAACACCGCAGCTGGCGCCAACCTCGCGACACTGGCGATAGATACCAGTGGCAGCGCGGGTGGCAATGGCGGGGCAGTGACGCTGGCCTCGCAGGCCGGGGTCACGGTCACCGGCACGCTGAACACCAGCGGCATCGCGCTGGCGGCAGGCACACGCACAGGAAGCAACGCGGGCAACGTCACCATTACCGGTATCAATCGCTCCATCACCGGCAACGTCACCGCCAGCGGCAGCGCAGCCAATGGCGCCAACCAGGTCGGCGGCAGCGCCGGAGCGGTGAGCATCTCCGGCAGCGGTACCTTGAACACGGCTGCTATCGCTGCACTGACCGGCGCGGCCACCGGCGCCGGAGCCGGCGGCATTGCCGGCAGCATTGAACTGACCGGCACAACAGTCACGGCGGGCGCCATCACCACCACAGGCGGCAGCAATGGAAATGGCGGTACGGTAAGTCTGACGTCAAGCGGCAACCTCAGCGCAGGCGTGATCACGGTGAGTGGAGGCGCGGCGCTGGCCAATACCGCCGGGCGCGATGCCGGAACGGTGAATATCACGGCCGGCGGCGCCATCACCGCGCTGGGCGTGGTCACTGCCAGCGGCAGCGCTGGCACGACGGCAGGCAACGGGGGTAACGCTGCGGCCGTTTCCATTACCTCGGTCGGCGGCCTAGCCGGTGCGGCCATCACAACCACGGGTGGTGCTGGCGTGGGCACCGACATGGCCGGCGGCAACGCCGGCAGCATCACGGTGTCCAATAGCGGCTCTGGCAATATCGTGCTCGGCGCCCTGGGCGCCTCCACTGGAGCAGCCACAGGCACAGGTGCGGGCGGCACCGCCGGCAGCATCTCGGTTACCAACAGCGCAGTGACGGGCGACCTCACGACGGGCACTGTCACCACCGCCGGCGGTACCAAGGGCCACGGCGGCAACATCAGCCTGACCGCGTTGGGCGCACTGTCCACAGGCGCTGCAGGCAACATCAACGCCGCCGGCGGCACCACCATCACCGGCAACACCGGGCGCAACGCCGGCAGCATTACGCTCAGCGGCGCCAGCGTCAGCACCGGTACCGGCACCATCACGGCCAGCGCCACGGCCGGACTGGGCACCAACCAGAACGGCGGCAACGGTGCCGACGTTCAGATCACCAGCAACGGCGCCATCACCACCGGAGCGATCAGCAGCGCCGGTGGCAACGCAGTGGGCGTGGCCGGGCCGGCCAACGGCGGCAACGCCGGCAACATCACCGTGACCAACAACTCCGCCGCGACCGGCGTCATCGCGCTGGGCGCACTCACGGCCAACAGTGGCGCGGCCTTTGGCACTGGCGCAGGCGGCACGGCGGGGACGGTGCAGGTGACCAACAACGCAGCCGGATTGGCTTTGAGTACAGGTGCAATCAACGCCAATGGCGGCACCAACAGTAACGGCGCCAGCGTTACGCTGGCCTCGCAGGGCAACGTAGCGGTCAGCGGACTGATCAACACCAGCGGCGGTGCACGTGGCACCGGCAGCGTTGCAGCGGGCACCAGTGCGGGCAACGTCACGGTCACCGGCGTGAACCGCTCAGTCACGGGCATCATCACCGCCAGCGGCGGTGCCGGACTGGGCACCGACCAGGCTGGTGGCAATGCCGGGGTGGTGAGCGTCACCGGCAGCGGCACCTTGAATATGTCGACCATCACGGCACAGACCGGCGCGGCCACGGGTACCGGAGCCGGCGGCACCGCCGGCAGCATTGCACTTGGCGGCAGCAACCTCCTCATTGGTGCGCTGAGTACCGCCGGCGCAGCCAACAGCGATGGCGGCAGCGTCAACCTCAACGCCACCGGAACGCTCGGTGTCGGAACCATCGCCACGGGTGGCGGGGCAGCCACCGGCATGGCGGGACGCAATGCGGGCAATGTCACCCTGGCTGCGGCCGGCATCACGGCGGTGGGCAATGTGACAGCCAGTGGCGGCACCGGTGGTGCGGGCCTGGCAGGCGGAACGGGCGCAACCGTCAGCATCACCAGCACAGGCGGGATCGCCATTGCACCGGCGACAAGCATCACAGCCAGCGGCGGCTCTGGCGGAACAGGTAACGCGGCAGGCGGCGGCGCCGGCTCGATATCGGTCAACAACAGCGGTAGCGGCAATATCGTGACGGGGGCACTGACAGCTCGCACAGGTGCTGCAATCGGCACAGGCGCCGGAGGCACTGCGGGCAGTATTTCGGTGAGCAACACTGCGGTGGGTGCCGATCTGGGCACCGGAGCCATCAGCACCGCAGGCGGCGTGGGCGGCGCCGGCGGGGCGGTGACGCTCGCCGCACAGGCCGACGTCACGGTGACCGGCACGCTCAATACGAGCGGCGCTGCGCTGGCCGCAGGCACACGCACAGGTAGCAACGCAGGCAACGTCACCATTACCGGTATCAATCGCTCCATCACCGGCGCCATCACCGCCAGCGGCAGTGCGGCCAACGGAACCAACCAGGCCGGCGGCAACGCCGGGGTGGTGAGCATCACCGGCAGTGGTACCTTGAACACGGCTGCTATCGCTGCACAGACCGGAGCAGCCACGGGCACCGGCGCCGGAGGCGCGGTGGGGAGCATCACGCTCAGTGCCAGCAACGCCACGGTGGGCGCTCTGACCACCGCAGGCGGCAGTAACGGTGTGGGAGGCAATGTCAGCGCAACGGCAAGCACAGGATTGTTCAATGTGACAGGTGCCATCACCACCAGCGGGGGTGCGGCACTGGCCAGCACGGCGGGTCGAAGCGCCGGTACGGTGACATTGGCAGGCAATTCAGTCACCACCGTTGCGATCACTGCCAACGGTAGTGCGGGCAATGGCGCGAACATGGCTGGCGGCAGCGGCGCTGCGGTGGAGGTGACTGGTAGCGGTGGCAATGTTTCGGTCGGCGCCATTTCGGTGACCGGAGCCAATGCGGGAACAGGCAACGCCAACGGCGGCAATGCCGGCACCATCACGCTGGATGCGGGTGGTGGCGTGCCTCTCATTACGCTCAATGGCAACCTCACGGCCATTGGCGGCAACCGGATTGGCACTGGCACGGCCGGTAGCGGCGGGCAGGTCTGGGTCAAGGACGCGGTGACACAAACTGCGAACCTCATCGTTAATACCACCGGCGGCACTACCGGCGGTGTGGGTGGCGCCATCCGGCTGGACGGCGCCTTGAATGAAGACGCCACGGCGCGTACGTTGACCTTGACCGCGGGTACCGGGGCCGTGACGCTGGCCGGTGGTACCGCGACCAGTGCCGTGACTTCGTTAAGCGCGACGGGCGCCAGCATTACGCTGGGTTCGGTGCAGACCAAGGGCACGCAAAGCTATACCGGCGCCACCACGCTCAACGGCAATCTGGCGACACTGGGCACGGCAGGCGCAGATACCATCGCCTTCAACAGCCCCGTTACTCTGACCGGCAACTCGTCGATCACGACGGCCGGCGGCGCGGGCGACAACATCGTCATCACGCAAACCATCAACGGCGCCCACAACCTCACGCTGAATGCCGGCGCCGGCGGCGACATCACCACCACCGCCGGTATCGGGCAAACCACGGCGCTTGGCAGCTTCAGTGCGACGGGCGCCGCTGTCAACCTGGGCGCGGTTCGCGCGGCAGGCATCCTGGCCCAAAGTACCGCTGGCAATCTCACGCTCAATGGCGTTCAGACCGCCACGGGGGGCGGGGATTCGGTGGTGCTGGTGGCCAAGCAGAATTTCGTCAACAACGCTGGCGCTGCCGCCATCAATCCTGGGACGGGCCGCTGGCTGGTCTATTCGAGCGACCCGACAGCCGACACCCGTGGCGGCCTGGTCGCTAACTTCAAGCAGTACAACGCCACCTACGGCGACGCCATTCTTGGTACTGGCAATGGATATGTCCACACGGTGGCGCCGACCGTTACCGCAAGCCTCATCGGTACGGTAACCAAGGTGTATGACGGCAATACCAACGCCACGCTGACGGCCGGTAACTACAGCAGTTCCGCCGGCATTGATGGAGACGTGGTTGTCCTGAGCAACCCGACCGCCGGCAATTACGCCGACAAGAACGTGGGTACAGGCAAGTCCGTCAGCGTATCGGGCATCACCGCAAGCGCCTCGAACGGGGCCACAACCGTCTACGGCTATCAGGTGGCTGGCGGCGGTGCCGCCAGCGGAAATATCGGGACTGTCACGGCGCGCGCCTTGACGGTCAGCGCCACAGGCACCAACAAGGTCTACGACGCCACGACCAACGCAGTGGTCACCCTGGGCGACAACCGGGTCGCAGGTGATGTGCTGACAGCCAGCAACACATCGGCCACGTTTGGAGACAAGAATGTGGGCGTTGGCAAGGCGGTCAACGTGACGGGCATCAGCGTCACCGGCACCGACGCAGGCAACTACAGCTTCAACGCCACGGCAGCAACCACTGCTGACATCACGCAACGTGCACTGACGGTGGCGGCCACAGGCACCAACAAGGTCTACGACGCCACGACCAGCGCAGTGGTCACCCTGGCCGACAACCGGGTTGCCGGCGACGTGCTGACAGCTAGCAACACATCGGCCACGTTTGGAGACAAGAACGTGGGCGTTAGCAAGACGATCAACGTGACCGGCATTAGCTTGACCGGTACTGACGCAGGAAATTACAGCTTCAACACCACGGCAGCGACCACCGCCGACATCACTCAACGCGCATTGACGGTTACGGCTGCCGGGGCGGCAAAAGTTTACGACGGAAACACCACGGCAACGGTCGCCCTGGGCGACAACCGGGTCGCAGGTGATGTGCTGACGGCCAGCAACGCGGCGGCGAGCTTCGCCGACAAGAACGTGGGCG
>NZ_JBDTTH010000030.1:0-43861 GCF_039930745.1 Polaromonas sp.
CTGCGGCGACTGCGGCATCGACTTCGGCGGCGCTGGCCAGCGCGACTCGGCCTGTTACCTGGCCTGTGGCGGGGTTGAAGACGTCTTGGTTGCGGGAGGAGGTGGCGGTTGACAGGCGGCCGGCCGTCCAATGCCCGATGAGAGGAAGGACGGAGCGGGAGGCCAAAGGAGGAGTGGTGTTCATGGAGCTTGATTCAAGAGATGACGGTTGTGAGGCGAGCGGAAGCGAGCTGCGCTTCCGGCCCGGCCTTCAATGAAGTGGGCGACGCTCAGGTGGCGTGCGCAGCCAGGGGAAGAGCCTCGGGCGCTGCATCCACGGCTGGCGCCAGCGCACCCAGATAGGTGCGTACGCGCGGGTCGCTGGTGAGCGTTGCAAAGTCGGCTGCTTCGGTCACCACGCCCTTCTGAACATAAATGAAGCGCTCGCAACTTTTGCGCAGAATGTCGATGTGGTACGGCTCGTTGGGGTGAAGGCAGAGAAATACGATCCGTCCCTGGCTCTTGAGTTTGCTGAAAAAATCGAGCATGAAACCGATGTAGCCATCCTGGGTGTTGAACTGGGGTTCATCAAACAGGTGCACCAGCGGAGAATTACCTTCAGCATGGGCCAACATGAAGTCGGGCTTGCTCTTCTGGAAAGACCTGACCTGGTAGGACTGGTGGTAGTGAACTGCGAGACGGTCGCGTTCACGGGTCCGCACCTGGTGAATATCCTGGCCGTTGACCAGCACCCGGCCGGCGCTGGGGAGGTTGCTTCCGGTGATCATTTCGAACAAGGTGGTTTTGCCCGAGCCGTTGGGGCCCATGACACCGATGACGCAGGGCTTGTTGACTTCGAAGTCAGCCGTCAGGGAAAACGTGGTTTTCTTGCGGATCAGCCCGCGCTGGTATTGCTTGGCGAGTTGTTCAACACGCAAAAGAGGGTGGTGCATGCAGACTAAACTCCGAGAAGCTGCCGGCGCAGGGCAGCGTTGTTGCGCAGCTCTGCCGCGGGACCTTCATGGACGATCTGGCCCATGTTCATGACATAGACGCGGTCAGCAACTGCCAGCGCGCTCTGAACGTTCTGCTCGACGACCAGCACGGCAATGCCTTCGGCCTTCAACCGCGTGATGGTTTTCATCACGTCCTGGACCACCTTGGGTGCGAGGCCCTGGCTAGGCTCGTCGAACAGCACCAGCCCTGGCGAGCCAAGCAGCGCGCGGGAGATGGCCACCATCTGCATCTCTCCGCCGGAGAGGTTTTCGCACTCCCGCTCCAT
Source organism: Polaromonas sp. (assembly GCF_039930745.1). Lineage (GTDB taxonomy): Bacteria > Pseudomonadota > Gammaproteobacteria > Burkholderiales > Burkholderiaceae_C > Polaromonas. The sequence continues at coordinate 1,262 of NZ_JBDTTH010000030.1, forward strand.
CAGGTATTCCATGGCGCTGAAAATTTCAAAACATTCCTTTTCACTCCACTTGCGAAAGCGGGTGGTCTTGCGTGCAATGGCCAGATTTCGTGCCACCGTGAGGGTCGGGAAAATGCGCCTGTCGTCAGGAACCCAGCCCAGGCCTGCTCGGGCAATCTCGTGGGTAGGCATGCGCGTAACGTCCCGCCCATCGAATGAAATGTTGCCCTTGCGGGGCGCGGTCAAGCCCAGGACGGAACGCAGCGTGGTCGTTTTGCCTGCCCCGTTGGGCCCGAGCAATGCCACCACTTCACCCGCACCGACACGCAGGGAAACATCGAACAGGACCTGTGTTTCACCGTAAAAGGTGTCGATGTGTTCGACCACCAGCATGTCGGCGGGAGCCGCTGAAGGCTTCAATAGGGCGTTCATGCCAGCGCTCCCAGATTGGAGCGCTGGACCCACTCGTTTTGTTTCAACTCGGCCGGTGTGCCTTGCGTGATGACCTGCCCCCAGTGAATCACCGAAATCTGGTCTGCCAGATTGAAAAGAAAGTTCATGTCGTGCTCGATGATCACAATCGTCAGTTGCCGCTTGAGTTCCCTGACCAGGTCCATCAACCGGTCCGTGCCCTCAGCCCCGAGACCTGCCGTAGGTTCATCGAGAAACAGCATGCGTGGCTCGGCGGCCAGCGCAACACCAATTTCAAGCGCGCGGCGCTGACCGTACGACAGGCTGCTGGCCATCACGCGCTCCTTTCCCTTGAGGCCCACCCGTTCCAGCACTGCCGCAGCCATCTGCTGGGCGGTGGTGTCAGCACCGAGATCGCGCCAGGCGTTGAAGCCCTGTTTACGCACATGCGGCATGGCCACCAGCACGTTGTCCAGCGCGGTGTAGCTGTCGAACAGGTTCATGATCTGAAAGGAGCGCGATATTCCCTTGTGGGAAATTTCTCGCGGGGACAAGCCTGTGATGTCCTCTCCGGCAAAAGTCACGCGGCCACGGTCCGGCTTGTAGCGCCCCGTCAGTACATTGAAGCAGGTGGTCTTGCCAGCACCGTTGGGGCCCATGATGCCGGCCAGCTGGCCTTCCTCAAACCCGAGCGTGATGTCCTGCAACACCATCTGTGCGCCGAAGCGCTTGGACAGGCCATGGGCTTCAAACAGCTTCACAGCACACCTCCTGCGCGTGTTGCGGCTGCCACCGGGGTCTTGCGAGGCCTGGCTTTCCAGGCCTGCCAGACTCCGGCGATTCCCTCCGGCTTGAACAGCACCATGGCCATGAAGATCAGTCCATACCAGAGCAGCCAGGTCTCGGTGTAGGCGCCCAGCAGGTCACGCGCAAGAATGAAAAAGGCGGCACCAATCACCGGCCCCCAGAAGCTCACCAGGCCGCCGCCAATCAGCACCATCATGACCACAAACCCGGAGGTGTGCAGGCTCATCACATTGGGGTACGCCGATTGCTGCGCCATCGCAAACATGGCGCCGGCCAGTCCCGCCACCGCCGCGGAAAGCGTGAAGGCCAGCCATTTGTAAAGCCAGACGTTGTAGCCTACAAACGCTGCGCGGGTTTCGTTTTGCTTGATGGCGCTGAGGATGCGACCCAGCGGTGAATGAATCAGCCGCCAGAGCCCGAGCAGCACCACTGCAAAAAGAACCAGGCAGAAAAAGAACAGCGCGTTGTTGCTGGCAAGGTCAAAAGAGACAAAACCAAAGTCTGCCGGCAGGCGCTTGATATTGAGCAGGCCGTCCTCACCGCCCGTCACGGTATGCCATTTGTTGGCGACAAACCAGAAAACCTGTCCGAAGGCAATGGTCAGCAAGGCGTAGTAAATGCCGCGCCGGTGCGAAATGAATGCCGCGACCGCAGCTCCCAGGAAAGCGGTGACCAGTACGGCGCCCAGCAGGTCAAACCAGAGGTTGGGCCAGACGCGCAATTGCAGCAGGCCAAAGGCATAGGCGCCCACGCCAAAAAATGCGCCATGGCCGAAGGAAGGCAAACCGGTGAAGCCCAGCAGCAGGTTGTAGCCCAGGGCAAAAAGCACCCAGATCATGATTTCCAGGGCCAGGTATTGGTAAAGGCCGACGCGTGCCACCCACAGAGGAGTGGACAGCAGAACCACCAGGCAAATCAGCATCGGCACAGGAAACAGGGGTGCGCGGCCGGAGGCAAGTTGCATGAGCGTTGTGTCTCGGTTGATTTATTCGATTTGAAAAAGAGGTGGACAAAACAGAATATACATTCTAATATTTAGTCATGCAAGAATATTTGTTCTATTTACACGGTGCGCACGAGCAGCTGGCCCGTGTGTATTTTTCAGGCGGCGGAGACCCATGGACCCTGTGACTACTTACGAGGACCTCAAGGTGTTGATGGCCCGGGCTTATCCGGACATGTCCAAGCAGCTGCAGCGTATTGCGCGTTATGCCATGGAGCAACCCAATGAACTGGCGCTGGGCACCGTGGCCACCGTGGCGGAGTCAACGCAGGTGCAACCTTCGGCTGTGATCCGGTTTTCAAACGCGTTGGGTTATGGCGGCTTCTCGGAAATGCAGCAGGTGTTTCGTGGTCACCTGCTGGAGCGCTCGGACAGCTACCGCGAGCGTATCGCGCAGATGCGACGCAAGCAGGTCAACGGTAGCCGCGCGCCGGCCGGGGTATTGCATGAACTGGTCGGCGAGTCTGTGGCCGAGCTGGGCCACCTTGAGGAAAAAATCCAGCAAAGCGACCTGAAATCGGCGGTGAAGCTGATGGCTGCCGCGCCGCGAATCCACGTGCTGGCCCAGCGGCGTGCATTTCCGGTGGCCGGTTATCTCGCCTATGCGCTGAGCCAGCTGGAGCTCCGCACGCATCTGCTGGACGGCACCGGCGGCATGCTCAGGGAAAGCCTTCGTTCGATCGCACCTGGTGATGTGCTGATCGTCGCGAGCTTCCGCAATTATTCGCCTGAGGTCATAGACGCGGCTGTTGCTGCGGAGAAACTGGGCGCGACGGTGATTGCCATCACGGACGGTCCCGTGTCGCCACTCAAGGCGCCGGCCACGGTCTGTTTTGAACTGGCCGACGATTCGTCAAAACCGTTCCGCTCCCTGGTCGCTCCCCTGTGTCTGGCGCAGGCGCTGGTGGTCAGCACCGGACACCACATCGCAGAACAGGGCGCCGGCAAACCCGCAGGCAAGCCGGCGCGGCGCAAGGGGACGGCATGACTCGCGCGCTGGATGTGATCTGCATGGGCCGCGCCGCGGTCGATCTGTACGGCGAGCAGATTGGTGGCCGCCTGGAGGACATGCAGAGCTTCACCAAGTATCTGGGCGGTTCACCCGCCAACACGGCAGTGGGCGTGGCCCGGCTGGGGCTCAAGGCGGCCATGCTGACCCGCGTGGGCGATGAGCACAATGGGCGCTTTGTACGTGAAACCCTAAGCGCAGAGGGTGTGGACGTGGGCCACGTCAAGACCGATCCGAAGCGGCTCACGGCGCTGGTTTTCCTGGGCATCCAGGATCAGGAAACCTTCCCATTGGTTTTCTACCGCGATAACTGTGCCGATATGGCTGTCAGCCAGGATGACTTCGACGCGGCCTTTATCGCCTCGAGTTCGGCCCTGCTGCTTTCAGGCACCCACCTGTCGCAGCCAACCACTTACGAGGCATGCCGCAAGGCCATCACTTTTGCCAGGCAGGCGGGCACTCGCGTCGTGCTGGACATCGACTACCGGCCAGTGTTGTGGGGCCTGACCAGTCCCGGCATGGGTGAGCAGCGCTTTGTGCCGTCCGGCGAGGTCAGCGCGCATTTGCAGACGGTGATCGGCCAGTGCGACCTGGTGGTGGGCACCGAAGAGGAAATCCATATTGCGGGGGGCAGCACCGATACGCTGGCGGCGCTGCGCTGTTTGAGGGCGCTCACGCCAGCCACCCTCGTGGTCAAGCGTGGCCCCATGGGCTGCGTGGTGTTCGAGGGTGCCATTCCGGACGAGCTCGAACAAGGGCTCAAAGGCCCGGGCTTCCCGGTGGAGGTCTACAACGTCCTGGGCGCGGGTGATGCCTTCATGGCCGGCTTTCTGAGAGGCTGGGTACGCAACGAGCCCCTGACGCAGTGCTGCGCTTATGCCAATGCCTGTGGCGCGCTGGTGGTGTCGCGCCACGGATGCGCTCCCGCCATGCCCAGTTGGGAAGAGCTGCAATTTTTCCTGCTCCACGGATCGAACACCCGCAAGCTCAGGGAAGATGCGCGGCTTGAGCACCTGCATCGGGCCACTACGCGTACAAGACGTTGGGCCGAGCTGGTCATCCTGGCGTTTGACCACCGCGTGCAGTTGGAAGAGCTGGCCGCACGGCACAACGCGGGTCATGAGCGCATCCGGCTTTTCAAATCGCTGATTGCGGAGGGCGCCAGGCGGGGTGCCAGGGGCCGGGCTGGCGTCGGCGTCATCGTGGACGGGCGCTTCGGTGATGAAGTCTTGCCCACCATGACAGGCAAAGGCTGGTGGGTCGCGCGGCCTGTTGAGTTGCCCGGCTCACGGCCCCTGCAATTCGAAGCAGGCGCCCATTTGTCGCAAGCCATGCGTTCCTGGCCCGCCGAACACGTGGCCAAGTGCCTGGTGAGTTATCACCCCCAGGATCCGCTTTCGCTGCGGGAGCAGCAGCTGGCCAGGCTGGCGGAACTGCAGCGTGCGAGCACAGACACCTTCCATGAATTCCTGGTGGAAGTGATTCCGCCCAAGGAAATGCCGCGAGACAGCAACACGCTGGCGCAAGCGCTCGAGCAGATCTATCGCGCCGACATCTACCCCGAGTGGTGGAAGCTGCCGCCCGCTGAATCGGCACAGGAATGGGAAGCCATTGTTGCCGTGATCGAACAAAACGATCCGCACTGCCGTGGCGTGTTGTTGCTGGGCCTTGAAGCCAGTGAAGACCGCCTGGACCAGAGCTTTCGCATTGCAGCACCGCATGCCATCTGCCGAGGTTTTGCCGTCGGGCGGTCCATCTTCTCGGAAGCCGCGGCCGGCTGGTTTGGGGGGCGCATGGATGACGAACAGGTCATTGACGACATCGCACAGCGCTACGCCAGGCTCATCCGGCTCTGGGACGAAGCCCGGGCCGGCGTGGCCGAAGCCGTGAGCTGATCAATTAACAAGGAGACAGACACATGACACAAAAAATCGGATTCATAGGGATCGGCATGATGGGCCACGGCATGGCCAAAAACCTGCTCGCCAAGGGTTTTGCCCTGACCTTCAAGGTCAACCGCAACCGTGACAACCTGGCGGACCTGATTGCCGCAGGCGCGCAGGAAGCGGCGACCAATGCGGCCTGCGCCCAGGCCTCGGACATCGTCTTCATCTGCGTGACCGGTTCGCCCCAGGTCGAAGAAATCATTTACGGAAAAGACGGCTTGCTGGAGTGCGGACGCAAGGGCTTGATCGTCGTGGATACGTCGACTGCCGAGCCCGCATCGAGTACCCGTATTCGCAATGACCTGGCCGCCAAAGGCATCAAGCTGGTGGATGCACCCCTGGCCCGCACCCCCAAAGAGGCGGAGGAAGGCCGGCTCAACACCATGGTGGGAGCAGACGACGAGGACTTCCGGGCGGTCGAGCCGGTGTTGAAAGCCTTCTGCGAAAACATTTTCCATGTGGGTCCGCCCGGCCACGGCCACGTCCTCAAGCTGGTCAACAACATGATGGCGATGAGCTTTGCCGCATCGATTGCCGAAGCCTTCGCCGTCGCGGCCAAGAGCGGCCTCGACCTGAACCGGCTGTATGACGTGATTTCAGCCGGTGGTGTGAACTGCGGCATCTTCCAGATGATGGCCACCAAAACCCTCAAGGAGGGTGATGTGACCGGCTTCAAGTTCGGCATCGCCAACGCGCAGAAAGATCTGCGTTATTACACCCATCTGGCGGAAATGCTGCCCGTGACCAGCTTCATGGGCGAAGCCGCGCACCAGAGCCTGATTCAGGCAAGCAACGCCGGCTTTGGCGGCAAGTTGATCGCCTCCCTTTTTGAAGCCCAGGAAAAACTTAACGACGTCAAGATCGTTCCCCGTTAACAACAACCCAACCACAGCAGGAGACAAGCATGAACGACACCAAAAAACCTACCAGCCCGGAATCGTCAGAGGACGCCCCTTCGGCGTCGCGTCGCGATCTGTTGAAGAAGTCCAGCCTCGCGCTTGTCGGTGCCGGCCTTTACGGTGCGGCACCCTTCATGGGGCCATGGAAACACAACCATGCGTGGGCCCAGACTGCCCAGAAAAAACCGCTGACCATCGGCCTGACCATGGATGCGTCTGGTCAGTACGCCGCATCCGGCGGCATGGAGCGCCTGGGCGCCATGATGGCCATCAAGGAGTTCAACGACAAGGGTGGCGTGCTGGGACGGCGCATTGAAGCCATTCACATCGACACCGAAACCACGCCGGCGACGGGCTCACGTGTGGCCGAACGCATGATCACCCGCAATGAAGCCGCTTTCCTGATCGGCGCGGTGCATTCGGGTGTGTCCAATGCCATCTCGCAGGTGGCGCAAAAATACGGCACCATTTTTCTCAACACCAACTCCAGCTCCCCGACCGAGGCGGGCAAGGACTGCCACCGGACCAAGTTTGTCTGGGACGGCAACGGCACCAATTTCTCCAACGCCACGGTCAAGAACGCCATCAAGGCCAGCGGCCGCAACTGGGTGCTGCTGACCAATGACTACGTCTGGGGGCACACCACGTCCAAGGCCACGCGGGCGATTGTCGAGGCCAATGGCGGGCGCATTGTTGAAGAGCTCCTGGTGCCGCAGAACACCCGTGACTTCTCTGCCTACCTGCTCAAGCTGCAGCAGCTCAAACCTAACGTGGTGGCGACAGCCGTCGGCGGGGACGACATCAAGGCGCTGCGCCAGCAGGTGGTGCAGCTCAAGATGAACCAGTCCATGGCCTGGATCAACAACCAGCAGGACTGGCCGGATGTGTATGGCCTGGGCCCGGACGCGATATTTGGTGTGTTTGGCACCACCTGGTACTGGAAACTCAATTTGCCGGGCGTGAAGGAATTCGTGGCGGCTTACCAGAAGCAGTTCCCGGGCATGGCCATCCGCGTGCCGGGCAATGTCTTCCACAATGGCTACATGGCCACGCGGGAACTGTTGCGTTGCGTGGAAGAGGCGGGCACAACCAACAACATCGCCGTCATTAAAAAGCTCGAGGGACGCAAAATGACAGCCGTCGACCGCCTGCAGCATTACGACGCATGGATGGACCCGGTCACCCATCAGTGCCAGCAGACGATTTACATGGCGACGTACAACGAAGCGCCGACGGAGAAGGATGACATCTTCAAAATCCTGACCCAGGCCGACCCCAAGGATGTGCAGGACAAGGACTCCCTGGGCGCCTGCAAGCTCGAGAGCTATGAAGCCACACCGAGTTACGAAGTCTAGGCCTGCCATGGACGCCAATGAAAAGTCCGCGACGCTGCCCGGGTGGCATCGATGCAGCGCAGGCGCTGCCAGCGAATCCTGACTCGGACCACGCCCTAACCGCAGAAATTTATGGACTTCCTTTTCCAGCTTTTCCCCCACCTCATCAATGGCGTGTCACTGGGCCTGTTGTTCGCGCTTATCGCTCTGGGCTTCATGCTGATTGTCGGGGTGATGGAAACCATCAATCTGGCACATGGCTCGCTATTTGCGCTGGGCATGTATTTCGCGCTTTTCATGGTGGCGCCGCAGCTGGGGATGTTTCCCGAGCTGCAGGCCTGGTACATGGCTTTTCCCATTGAAACGCGGTATTTGATTGCGCTGATTCTGGCGCCGGTCTTCGTCGGACTTTTCGGCATGCTGCTGGAGCTGTGCATGCGCCGCACCTATGGGCGCGACCCTCTCTATGGCTTGTTGCTGACCTTTGGCGCTGCCCTGGTGATCGAAGAGGCCATACGTATTGTGTGGGGCTCTTCCGAAAAACAGCTGCAGCTGCCAGAGGCTATTTCGGGCGCGGTGCTGCTGGGTGATCTGGTGTATTCCAAGTACCGCTTCTTTGCCAGCGGTTTTGCTATTCTGATGATTGTCATGCTCTGGTTGTTTCTGCAGAAAACGCCCTATGGGGCCATCATCAAGGCCGGAGCGCACGACAGCGAGATGGTGCGGGCGCTTGGCATCAACCTGTCGCGCCTGCGGCTTTTTGTCTTTGGCCTCGGTGTGGCGCTTGCGGCGATTGCCGGGGTTGTCATGGCGCCCATCTGGGGAATCCGGCCTCATGTCGGTGTCGATGCCGTGGTGCCGGCTTTCCTCATCATCGTCCTGGGTGGGGTGGGTTCGCTGTGGGGTGCGGTCATCGCCGGGCTGATGGTGGGCATGGTGGTGGGGCTGACCGGCTCCTACGCCTCGGAGTGGTCCCTGATGTCCATGTATTTGCTATTTATTGCCGTCGTGACCTTTCGCTCCCGCGGTCTGTTTGGAAAGAAGAGTGTGCTGGATGCATAAGTTGGGCTCCCCCGCCTCGGCTCACTGCGTGTAGCCGGACCCCCCCTAAAGGGGGCGCCATCTGCAGCCCGGCGGAGCCGGTTCTGCGCTGGCCCTGAAATAAGATTAATCCGGCCAGCTAACTGGCTTCACAGGTGACGGTGATGAAACCTCTCAAAGACAAAGTGGCCCTGGTCACTGGTGCGGCAGGCACCATGGGGGCCGCCGCCACACGCGTGCTTCTGGAAGACGGATGCAAAGTGGCCATGGTTGATTTCAGCGAAGAGCGAAACCGCGCACTGGCGGCAGAGCTTGGTGGGAGCGCCTTCCCCTTTTGCTTTGACATCAGCGATGCAAAGGCGGTACGGGAGGGTCATGCCCTGATCGTTCAGGCGCTGGGGCCCGTGGATATCCTGGTCAACAACGCCGGCATCCTTTCCAACAACAAGGTCGAGGCGACCGATGCACAGGAGTGGCGCCGCGTGATGGGTGCCAACCTGGACGGAGCCTTCTACCTGTCGCAGAAGGTGGTGCCGGCCATGAAGGCGCGGCGTTCCGGCCGCATCATCAACACCAGTTCGCTGGCGGCCAAAACCGGCGGGCTGACCGCCGGAACGGCGTACTCGGTGTCCAAGGGTGCGATGAGCGCACTGACCTTCTCGCTGGCGCGTGAATTGGCGTCTTTCGGCATCACGGCCAACGCCATCGCGCCGGCTTACGTGAAGACCCCCATGCTCACCGAGCAGCTCAATGAAGAGCAGCGGCAGAAGCTGCTCAGGGACATTCCGGTCGGCCGGTTTTGTGAGCCTGAAGAGTTTGCGCATGTGGTGCGCTTTCTCGCTTCCCCGCTGGCCGGCTTTATCACAGGCGAGATCATCGATCTCAATGGCGGCCTGCTGATGGATTGAAACGGGAAAGCCCTTGCGTTCAAGAAAGTATTTCCATACACAATCCGGTCATTCATGAGCCTCACTCCCCGCATTGATTTCACCTCGGCCCTGAAGGGCCTGTTCGACCTGAGCGGCAAGGTCGCGTATGTGCCGGGCGGGTACGGAGGCATTGGCGAAGCCATTGCCTGGGCCTTGGCGATGGCTGGTGCCAAGGTTGCCGTTTCGGGGCGGAGCGAGAGCAAGGCGCGCGATGTGGCCTCGGCCCTGTGCGCTGCGGGGCACGATGCCATCGGGCTGACGATGGATGCTCATTCAGTTCCGCACATGCAGGCGTCGGTAGACGCCGTGGCCGCACACTATGGCCGGCTCGACATCCTGATCAATTGCGTGGGCATGCAGCGCGAGCAGGCGCTGCTGGAGGTCACTGAGGAAGCATTTGACGAAGTGCTGCAGGTCAACCTGAAAGCGGCCATGTTCCTGGCACAGGCGGTGGCCAAGCAACAGATAGCCGGGGCGCGTGGGGGCGCTCAGGTTCATCTTTTGTCAGTGCGGGCGCAGCTGGGGCTGCGTGGCCGCGGCTATTCGGCTTACACCAGCAGCAAGGGTGGGCTGGTCATGCTGATTCGCCAGCACGCCAGTGAGCTGGCGCCACACGGCATCACGGTCAATGGGATCGCTCCCACGGTCGTCCAGACGGAGATGGCGCGTCATTGGCTGGAAAACCCCGAGACGCACCGGCAAGTGCTGGAGCGGATTCCGTTGGGCCGCGTTGCCGATCCGCAGGACGTGGCCGGGGCCGCGGTTTTTTTTGCAGCACCTGCCGCATCTTTTGTGACTGGCCAAGTCCTCTACCTTGATGGCGGCATCACCGCCTCGCAATGAGCGGTGGCTGCTCAGGACGCGGGTTTGCGATTCACCAGCACGATGCCCACAGCCACCATCACCAGCGCAGCCAACAGGCTGGGTGTGACGGACTCCTTCAGCCAGAGGGCGCCGAACAGCAGTGCAAACAGCGGCGTGAGGAAAACAAACACTGAAATCTTTGTAGCCGGGTAACGGCCGAGCATCCACATCCACGCCAGGTAACTGGCAAAGGCGCCAACCACCGTCTGCAGCAGCAGCGAAGTGATGGCGAAGGGGCTGAAGGCCCAGACCCATTGTTCACCGAGCGCCAGTGACAGAAAAGGCAGGGCCGCCGTACTCACAGCCACCTGGTAGAACAGCAGCTTCTCAGCCGACACCCGGGCCAGCGAAGATGCGCGTATCACCACGGTGGTCAGGCCCCAGAACATGCCGGCGGCCAGCGCGAGCAAGTCTCCGGACCGGGTGGAGGCGGCGCCGGCGCTGAAACCTTCGCGCAGCGCAAACACCACGGCCGCGAAGGCGCAGGCCAGCCCCACCCATTGCAGGCTGCGCAGTTTCTCGGATGCAACCCGCAGCGGCAGCAGCACCGCTACCCAGAATGGCGAGGTGTAGAGAAACACCGTCAACCGCGAGGCACTGGTGTACTGCAAGCCCACATACAGGCAGGCAAACTCGACGGCGAACAGGCCTCCGGCCAGCAGGCCGGCACCCAGCGTGCCGTCCCTGGAAAACAGCTTGACGCCGCGCCAGGCGCACCACAACCATAGCAGCAGCGTGGCGCCGGCAAAACGGATGGAGGCCTGGAACACCGGGGGCACCTCCGCCAAGGTGGCCTTCACCAGCACCTGCTGAAAGCCCCAGAACAGGCAGCAGGCGAGCAGCAGCGAAATCGAAAGGGTGTCGAGATGGGTTTTGCGGGTCGTCATGAGGCGATGATGGTGGCTGCGCTTGTGCTTACAGCGGATGCTCGGTATAAAACCTGCCACCGTGAAACAGCAGCGGCGCAGCACCCTGGCGGTGGGCGCAGCGCTCAACCTCGCCGACAAAAATCACGTGGTCACCTTCTTCATAGCGGCTGCGGTTGAAACACTCGAAGGTGGCGGCCGCGCCTGTCAGCAGGGGCGAGCCGCTGATGCCCTCGGTCCAGGCGACACCGTCCCACCGGCCTTCGCGTTTCGCCGCAAAACGCTCGGCCAGCTCTTTCTGGTCGGCGGCCAGGATGTTGATGGCGTAGTGGGAGCCGGTACTCAGCGCCGGCATGGAGCCGGCCGCCTGCGCCAGGCTCCAGAGCACCAGGGGTGGCGCCAGCGAGACCGAGTTGAAGGAGTTGGCCGTCAGCCCGACCAGTTCACCGTTCGCCGCGCGCGCGGTGACGATGGTGACGCCGGTGGCAAACATGCCGAGTGCTGCGCGGAACTCGGTCGTTGAAAAATCCGGGCGGCTGGCCTGGCGCAAAGGCGTGGGGGGCGTCATGGATGTAATTTACCTGAATCGGCTTTGCCGGCGCGGCCGGCCGGCATGGCGCGTAAAATCGGCCCATGCGCTTGTTCTGTCCCGCCGCTCTTATTTTTGCTTCTCTTTTGATAGCGAATAGCGCACAAGCGACAGGGCCTTGCGACGATTTTGTCCGAAAACTGCCGAACCTCAAGCGGAGCCTGTGCGAAGCAGCGCAGCTGCAGGCCACAGCGGCCCGTTCGGTCCAGGGCCAGACCCTGTGGATGCGCGATGTCAAGCCGGAAGAGCCTCGCCAGCGTGTCCTGGTGCTGGGTGCCATCCATGGTGACGAGCTGTCGTCAGCCTCGGTAGCCCTGCACTGGATCGGGCTGGCCAAGGAGACGACGGCGCCCTGGTCACAGGCGATTCACTGGCGCTTTATTCCGGCGCTCAATCCCGACGGCCTGCTGGCCACCCCGCCGCGACGCGTCAATGCCAACGGGGTGGACCTGAACCGCAATTTCCCCACGCCGTTTTGGGAGCGCGATGCCAAGGTGTATTGGGAAAAACGCACCGGCAAAGACCCGCGGCGCTGGCCGGGGCCCAAACCACTGTCAGAACCCGAATCGCGTTTTCTGCATGAAGAGATGCAGCGCTTCAAGCCGCACCTGATCGTCAGCATCCATGCGCCCTATGGCGTGCTGGATTTTGACGGGCCGTCGGTGCCGCCCTCCAAACTGGGCCGGCTTTACCTCGACCAGGTGGGCATCTTCCCCGGTTCGCTGGGCAATTACGGCGGGGTGCACAAAGGCGTGCCGGTGGTGACCATCGAATTACCCAATGCCATGCGCACCCCGCTCAATGCCGAGATGCGCCAGATGTGGCTGGACCTGTTGCGCTGGATGTCCGAGCGGCTGCCCCCTGGCAGCGCCGGGGGGCTGGGGCGCACGCCTTGAACTGCAGAACGCGCTGCCGTTATTGACACGTCAATTATGGGTCAAATCAGCCTCTAGACCTTTGTGGACGGGCACTGACAGCTATAAAAAAAGTAGCAATTCGCGCGCGCGAATGTCTCCGTTTCAGCGCTTGAGCTTCCTGTAGGCCTCGTTCATGGGCTTACCTTTGTCCGTGTCCTGTAGGCCGCGGCCGAGGTCGCGGCTCGCCTGTTCCACCTGGGGGTCGGCTTTGGCATCGGTCATGTCGGTGGACTGGTCGCGTTCATGCGGCAAGGACAGGCCGGTATCGGCCAGGTCTGCCAACACATTTTCCTCATCGCGCAAGGGGCGGTCTTTGGCTGGTTTGACCGAAGCCATGCCTTCGCTGGTCCCAGCCTCACGAGACGGGCTGTCGGGCGAGGGGGATGCGGGGGGAGCGGGTGCGGCCATGCGTGTTTTTCCTCGCAGCCACTGTGGCTGCAGGACCTCAGTCTGGTCGGTTCGGGAACAGGCACCTGTCAGCGTGCCCTGGGTGGCGATGTAGGAGGAGGGCGACCCGCCGCATGACGGCGGACGGGAAAACGCCAGACTGTCACGCTTTCGGGTCATATTGGCGTAGCCTCGTGTAGGCAATGCAATGCCAAAGGACTACGATATCCTTCAGCGGCGCGCGTTATGCGCGCTCGCCTTTTCCTGGTCCTGCAACAGGCGCTGCACGACCCTGTGCAAACGGAAGGCACAAGGCAAGGTCATGCGATGGTGAGTTCCCTGGGGCTTCGCGCCCGTCTGGTGTTGTTGATCGTGGTGGCGCTGGTGCCGGTTTTCGGCCTGTTCGCCTGGGTGGCGGCCAGCAAGCAGGCGGATGCCCTGAAACTCGCGCGCTCCACGCTGCAGTCGCAGGCCCTGCTAGCCGCAGCCGGCCAGCAGCCGCAAGTCGAGGTCATGAAACAACTGCTCAGCGACCTGACCAGCGCGCCTTCCATCAGGCGCAGGCCGCCGGACGCATGCGGCGAGTACCTGCGGGATGTGCAGGCTAGCCATGCGCATTACACCGATCTGGGATTGGTAGGGCTCGACGGCACCCTGTTGTGCCATTCCGAGCCGTCGCTGATCGGCACCAACGTCAGTACGCGGCCCTATTTCAGGCGTGTGCTGGCAAGCCGGCAGTTCTCGGTGGGCGAATACGGCACCGGTCGAAGCAGCCGCAAGGCAGGGGTTGCCTTTGCGGCGCCCGTTCATGATAGCGCAGGTGTATTGAATGCAGTGGTATTTGCCGCGCTGGATGTGCAGGCCTTCAGCCTCCCGCTGGCACAGCTGGCGGTGCCGGCAGGGATGAGCGTGGTTCTCACCGACCGCCAGGGCACCATTCTCGCGTCACATCCCGCGGGTCCCGACCCGGTGGGCAGCAGGCAACCCGACGACGCCGTTCAGGCTTTTTTGCGGGCTCCGCGCGTGGGCATCGAGGAAGCGCCGGACGCGAACGCAGAGCAGCGCATGTACGCCTTTGCGCCGGTGGAGGGCGCGGCACAGGGCGCGCTGTTTGTCGCGGTCAGCATGCCGCGCGAACTGGTCTCGGCGGAACCCGCAAGGGCGCTGGCGTTCGAACTCGCTGTTTTGTTCGCTGCCGCGCTGTTCGGCATGGCCTGCGCCTGGGCCATGGGCAGGCGCCTGATTGTCAACCCGGCCAATGCCATGCTGCGTGAGGCGGAAGAGCTTGCAGGCGGCAACCTTGCGGCGCGCGTCGAGATTGGCCCGCTCTACCAGGGCGAGCTCGGCCACCTCGCCAAAACCTTCAACCGCATGGCTGAATCGCTGCAGTTGCGCCGCGACGAGCTTGATACGGCGCTGGACCGCATCGGCAAGGAGCGCGGCCTGCTGGATCTGATCATCAACAGTATGAGTGAAGGCGTGCTCGCGATTGATGTCGAGGGCCGCTTCCTGCTGTTCAATGCGGCAGCGAAGAAAGTCTTTCCGGCCATTGACGAGGAGACGACCCTCGCGGCCTGGCGGCAGGACCACGAGGCCGTGTTGCTGGACGGGAAAACGGTATGTACACCGCAAAACAGACCGCTCAGCCGTGCCATACGCGGTGAAAGCGTCGACAACTGGGACGTTTTCCTGCGCCGGCCCGGTGTCAAAGACCGGGTCCTGCGCAACAATGTCCGCCCCTTGCATGACGAAACAGGAAAGCTGGTTGGTGGTCTGGTGGTGTTTACAGACATCACCGAGCGCAAGTTCACCGAGGATTTTGTCCGCGACCAGGAGCAGGTGCTTGAGCTGATTGCCTACGGCGTGCCTCTGGCGCAGGCGCTCGAAGCCATCGTGCGCTTGATCGAAGGCCGCTCTCCCGGGAGCCTGTGTTCCATTTTGCTGTGCGAAGGCCAGCAACTGCGCCACAGCGCGGCACCCAGCCTGCCGGACAGCTACAACCAGGAGATCGACGGACTGGAAATCGGTGAGGGCAGGGGTGCCTGTGGAACGGCGGCCTTCCTGAAAAAGGAAGTGGTGGTGGTGGACGTGGTCGGCGACCCGCTGATGCGCGACTACCGTGACCTGCTGAACGAGTATGACCTGCGCGCCTGCTGGTCCACACCCGTGCTGGCCAGCAGCGGCGAAGTGCTGGCCACTTTTGCCATTTATCACCGGACCCCCTACCAGCCGCAACCGGGAGACCAGGACCTGGTGGAAACTGCCGTCCGGCTGGCGCGTATTGCCATCGAACGTTCGCGTGCCGAGGAAGCCCTGCTGGGCAGCGAGGCGCGGTTCCGTGAACTGGCCGAAAACATCGAGGACGTGTTTTATAACCGCGACTTTGCCAGCGGGCGTTTCCTGTACATCAGCCCGGCTTACGAAACCATGTGGCATCGCCGCCGGGAAGAGCTGTATACCGCGCCGGATGCTTACCGCGACACCATCCATTCCGAGGACCGGGCGGCGGAGGCTGCAACCAAGCACTTGCAGGCCGGAGGCGCCACCACCGACCTGGAATACCGGATTGTTCGCCTTGACGGCGAGGTTCGCTGGATCCGCGACCGTTCCTACCCGATTTTCAATGCAGCTGGCTTGGTGGAGCGTATTGTCGGCACGGCGCGCGACATCACCGGGCGCAAACGTGCGGACCGTGAGTTGGCGCGTACCAACCGGGCGCTGCAGATGCTCAGCCGCTGCAACGAAGCGCTGACCCGCATCGACGACGAAACGGAACTCCTCTCCCAGGTATGCCGCCTGGCAGTGGATGTGGGCGGCTACCGCATGGCCTGGGTTGGCTACGCGCGGGATGATGCGGCCCTCACCATCGTGCCCATGGCGCATGCGGGCCACGAGGAAGGCTATTTGTCCGCCATCCAGCTCACCTGGGACGCAGAACAGCAGACCGGGCGAGGACCGGCCGGCCAGACCATACGCACCGGCGAGGTCCGGGTCAGCGAAAACATCTTCCAGGGCGCCAACCAGTTTCACTGGCACGAGATCGCCACGGAGCGCGGTTACCGCAGCGCCGTGTTCTTGCCCTTGCGTGATACAAACCGCACTTTCGGCCTGCTGGGCCTGTACTCCGGCGCGCTGGAAAAACTGGCCGCAGATGAAATCAAATTGCTCCAGGACATGGCCGACAACCTGGCCTTTGGCATTGGCAGCCTGCGCACCCGGCTTGAGCGCCTGCGCAGCCAGGAGGCCGCGCGCCAAGCGGCGGCCCAGGTGCGTGAACAGGCGTCGCTGCTGGACCGCGCGCAGGATGCCATCATGGTGCGCAACCTCGACCGGACCATCCGGTTCTGGAACAAGGGCGCCGAACGCCTGTACGGCTGGACAGCCGACGAGGTGCTCGGAAAAACCATGGACGCGCACATGTACCGCGGCCCGCAGGTGCTCATGGACGCGATGAACCAGACCCTGGCCAAAGAGGGGGACTGGACCGGCGAGCTGGAACAGGTGGCCCGGGACGGCTCGGTCATCAGCATCGAGGCGCGCTGGACCGTGGTGCGTGATGAAAACGGGCATGTCAGTGGCGTGCTCGGCATCAATACCGACATCCGCGAACGCAAGCGGGCGCGCGAGGAAATCCTGCAGCTCAACGCCAACCTGGAAGAGCGGGTGCAGCAACGCACGGAACAGCTGGAATTTGCCAACAAGCAGCTGGAAGCCTTTTCGTACTCCGTGTCGCATGACTTGCGCACGCCGCTGAGCGCCATCGACGGATTCAGCAACCTGCTTGCCAGGGACCTGGAGGCCAGCATGGTGAGCGAACGCAGCAAGCACTACCTCTCCCGCATACGCGCCGGCGTGGGGCAGATGGGCGAACTGATTGATGCCTTGCTCTCGCTGGCTCAAGTTTCGCGCATCAGCCTGCGCTGGGACAAAGTGGACCTGAGCGCGATGGCGCAGCGGATACTGAATGGCTACCAGGAAACGGAGCCAGACCGGGCGGTCTTGCTCGATATCCAGCCGGGACTGCTGGCGCATGGCGACGGGCGGTTGCTTCAGCAGGTGCTGGACAACCTGCTCGGCAATGCCTGGAAGTTCAGCAGCCAGCAGCCCCAAGCCCTGATTTCATTCAGGCGGGAGACCGGCCCGGACGGCGAGACCATGTATTTGGTGCAGGACAACGGGGCCGGTTTTGACATGGCCTATGCAGAAAAGCTGTTTGGCGCTTTCGAGCGGCTGCATACCGCCTCCGAATTTGCCGGCACCGGCATCGGCCTGGCGACGGTACACAGGATCATCACGCGGCATGGCGGCC
This sequence comes from Polaromonas sp., assembly GCF_039930745.1. GTDB lineage: Bacteria > Pseudomonadota > Gammaproteobacteria > Burkholderiales > Burkholderiaceae_C > Polaromonas. The sequence goes on from NZ_JBDTTH010000030.1 coordinate 18,552, forward strand.
GGGTCTGGGCTGTGTCCGCTCCGGGGCGTGGGGCAACGTTTTATTTCACACTGGGTGACACATCTTCCGGCGATCCGCTGTGACAGTCGCCCCACCCCTACAGGTCGCGCTGCAGCAGGGTTTCGCGCAACTTGTGGGCCTTGTCGGCATCAAACGCGCCTTCCGCGCGCGCCAGCACGTCCCCCTCGCGGTTGATCACCACGGCATAAACCTGGTCGGTTCCGTTCAGGCCGGCAGAGCGAACAAAGCGGGAGCGGTCGGTAAAGACCGGAACCAGACGGGCGCGTTCGGCATCGGCAGGGTAGATATGCAGAAGCTTGGTTTCGATGGCGCTGCGCGCCGCGGTGTTGCCCGGATCGTTGAGAACCGGCATGCGCACCCAGGCAATGGACGGGTCGGCATCGAGGTTCAGGCCCCGAACCCAACCGTCGATGTGCGCGCGCTGGGTGCTGCGAAAAGCGATCAGGGCCAGAGTGCGCTCGGCGGGCAGGCCGCCGGGCACCGTGATCGGTTGCTGAGCCAGCGTTCGAGCCATGAAGGACGGCAGTTGACCCATGACACTTCTTTCATTGGGCGCTGCCACGGCCAGCGCCAGCGCTGCAGAAACTGCCAGCAGCCAGGCCAGAGTGCTGGTCCAGGTGGTTTTCATGGTGCACGCTCCGTCAAGGAGAAACAAAAAGCCAAAGAAGCCGATAACGCAAGATACATGGACGGCCATGGCACTGGCGCACCTCTTGGGAACAAATTGTTCGCGGCCACAGTGCTTTATTGCAACGCACAAGCCAGCGCAATCAGCCGATCCGCCCGCTGGGAGCTGCCGCACACAGAACGACAGGGCGTGCTTCGATGGTTCGATACGCGTGGGCGGCCGGCAAAGCAGCGAAGAAATCATGAGCGGCATGATCAGCACCAACTTCCACAGGCTTCACGTCCAGCTGCTGTTGCCAAAAGCGGAATTTGCATTACATTGCGTAACCCTTTTCCTGCCGCCACGCGCGGCAGAAGGTTCTTTTTTGCAAGGGAAAATCCGTCTCAACCAACCTCCATGAGGCCATGAACCCATGAAGTCGTCTGTACTGCACATGAAGCTCACCAGGCCATGAGCCGGCACCTGGCCTCCTCAGACCTGCAGTCCCTGCGGAGCCAGCGCTTTGCCGTGGCCATGGCGGGGCTGGCCCTGGTCATCGGCCTGGTCTTTACCGGGCTGGGCGTTTTCTGGGTGCACAGCACCATTCAGCGCCAGGCGCGGGAACGTTTTGAGCTGCTGGTGGAGCGCGTACGGGCCGACGTGCAGGAGCACCTGAACGCTCCTCTGCAAGGCCTGCATGGCGCTGCCGGTGTATACGCAGCGAGCAGCGCGGTTATGCGGGACGAGTTCCGCGCCTATGTGCAGTTCAGTGAGCTGGCCCGCGATTTCCCCGGGGTGCGTGGCTTTGGCTTCATGGTGCGGGTCATGCGCAGTGAACTCGACAGTTTTGTGGCGGCCGTGCGTGCCGACGGCGAGCCGGCTTTTGCCGTCCACGCGATGTCCGGCGGGCCCGCCACCGACCACGCGCCCGACCTGTACGTGGTGCAGTTCCTGGAGCCGCAGGCCGGCAATCAGGCAAGCCTGGGGCTGGATGCGGGGGCCGACGCCCTGCGCCGCGAAGCCATCGAGCATGCCATCGCCACGGGGGAGCCCACCCTGAGCAAAAAAACCACCCTGGTGCAGGATCGGCAACAACAAGCGGGGTGGCTCTACCTGCTGCCGGTCTATCGCGTAGGGTCGGCCCCTGCCACGCCTGCGCAGCGCAAGGCCGCCTTGCTGGGGGTGCTGTTTGCCCCTATGGTGGTGAGCGAGGCGCTGCAGGGGGCGGCCCTGGCCACCCAGGGGCAGGCAGATTTTGAACTGTTTGACGCCGAGCGAGCCAGCGCGGAGGCGCTGGTGTATGACCTCGATGGGCATCTGGCGGTGGCGCGCGGGAACATCATGACTACCCACTACACAGGCCGCCTTTTTTCCGCGTCGCGTCTGGTCGCTGTGGGCGGGCGCAACCTGAGCCTGCGTGTCAGTACCACGCCTGCTTTTGAAGCGGGGGTTGTCAGCCCCTTGCCGCTCCTGCTCGGCCTGGGCGGTGTGGCGCTGAGCTTGCTGCTGGCCTTTTGCATCTGGCTGCTGGGCAGCAGCCGGGCGCGGGCGCTGTCGGTTGCGCAGCACATGACGCTGAGTCTGGCCCGCGAGCAGCAGCGTCTGCTCAGCATTGTGGAAGGCACCAATGTCGGCACCTGGGAATGGAATATACAAACCGGCGAAACCCGTTTGGACGAACGCTGGGCAACCATTACCGGCCACACGCTCAATGAGCTGCAACCCCTGGACATCCAGTCCTGGCGCTCGCTCATGCATCCTGGGGATCTGGTCGGCGCTGACTTGCTGCTCAAACGGCACTTCGCCGGCAAGACGCCTTATTTTGACTGCGAGATGCGCATGCGCCACAAGACCGGCCACTGGGTCTGGGTCTTGTCGCGCGGCCGCGTCTGCGCCTGGACCAGGGAGCGCCGGGCCGCCTTGATGGCCGGTACCCTGATGGACATTACCGAGCGCCAGGCGGCCCAGCTGGCCCTGCGCAACAGCGAGGAACATTTTCGCCAGCTCTTTGAAACCAGCCTCGAAAGCATCCTGCAGGCCCGGCCCGACGGGCAGGTCACCCATGCCAACCCGGCCGCCTGCGAGTTGTTTGGCATGACGGTGGAAGCCTTGCGCCAGCGCGGGCCGCGCGGGCTGGTGGACCCCCAGGACACGCGTCTGAAGGCTTTTCTCGACGAACGCCAGCGCGAAGGCCGGGCCCGCAGCGAGCTGCGCATGGTGCGCGGGGACGGCACGGTTTTCGAATGCGAGGTGTCGTCGTCCATTTTTCTGGACCCGAACAATGCACCCTGCGCCAACATTGTTTTGCGCGACATCACCGCGCGCAAACGATCGGAGGCGCGCATCGTGCAGCTCAACGCCGAGCTGGAGCAGCGGGTGGGGCGCCGTACCGCCGAGCTCGAAGCTTCCAACCGGGACCTGCAGGAATTTGCCTATTCGGTGGCGCACGACTTGCGTCAGCCTTTTATTGCCATTGGCGGTTTCAGCGGATTGCTGGAGCGGTGGGTGACGGACGAACGCGGCAAGCATTACATCCAGCGCATCAAGGCGGGCGTCAGGCAGGCCGGCGAGCTGACCGAAGCCCTGCTGGCCCTGGCCAATCTGTCGCGTGTGCAATTGCGCGTGCAGCCGGTGGACCTCAGTGCCATCGCCCGCCGCGTGGTGGACACCCTGCAGCAGGAAGATACGGCGCGTGCCGCCGACATCAGCATTCAGGACGGCCTGGTGGTGCAGGGCGATCCGATGCTGCTCGGGCTGGTGATGGAAGAACTGCTCAGCAACGCCTGGAAATTCACCTCACGGCAAAACCGCACCGACATCCGCTTTGCCGCGTTGCCTGCACAGGCCGGGGACGCGCGCGCCGAAACCGTTTATGTGCTCAGGGACAACGGCGAAGGCTTCGACATGGCGCATGCCGACAAGCTGTTTCGCAGCTTCCAGCGCCTGCACGCAGCTCAGGATTTCCCCGGCGCGGGCGTGGGACTGGCCAATATCCAGCGCATCATTGCGCGCCACGGGGGCCGGATCTGGGCGGAATCGGCCCAGGGCGAAGGCGCCTGCTTTTTCTTCACGCTGGGCCATGCCGGGCTGTGAGGTTTTCTGCGCAATTTGCTATTGAATTTATAGCTGCTTGCGCCCGCTGTGTAAGGGCTAAAAGCCGATTTCTATCAATAAATTCGGCTTGAAGCCTTCCTGCTCGCCCTTGCGCGCATAACCCAGCGGGTTGGCCACCACGCGGCAGCCGTTTTTCACGTAGTCGCTGGGGCAATGCAGGTGGCCATGCAGCCAAAGCTGCGTCTGGCCCAACAAATCATCCAGTGAATTGCAGAAACCGGCGGTGCCGGGTGCCAGGCCATACCGCGGATCGCCACTCAGCAGGCTGGGTGCAAAGTGGGTGACCACCACCGTCGGGCCGTCAAAAGGGCTGGCCAGTGCCTGCCGCAGCCAGGCCTGGCTTTGCAGGCCCAACTCGCGCACGGCCTCGGCCAGCATGGGCTGGCCGTTCTGGAATGAGTGGTGTTTGCCCAGGTAGAAGTTCGCGGCCCGAAAGGCCTTCTCACGTGCCTTGAGCAGCTCTTCGCCGTTCGGGGTGGAGCCTGCCGCCGTTGCCAGGCCCAGCGCGTCAAAGTCGGTCCACAAGGTGCTGCCGACAAAACGCACGCCCTGCAACTCCACTATCTCGCGCTCCAGCCAGACCAGGCCCAGCCGCTCGCAGGTTTTGCGCAGGCGGGCGTGTGCCTCGGCAAATTCAAGTCCGTCGTACTCGTGGTTGCCCGGCAGGAAAAATACCGGTGTCGGCCAGCCCGCACCGCCCTGCGCTGCCGGCAGAGGCGAAAAGCGGGCCAGCCCGAAATCGGGGTCATGCAGCAATTCGGCCAGCAGCGAACCGGGCTGGTAGGAGCCAATGTCCCCCGCCAGCACCAGCAGGTCGGCGCCCGGCGTAGGCCGGGCCACAAAATGCGGGTTGGACTCAAGGTGCAGGTCGGACAGGAGCTGGATGTTCACCCCGTCGATTGTGCAAGAAGCCGGGATTGACCCGTCCTTGTCATGTTGCCTTGATCTGCGGTCTGGACCTCCCTGACGGAAAGGAGGATCCGTAAGGGTTCATGCAGGCTCGCGGGCAAGATATGCGTTTTATGCATGGTCAGGGTGCTGTTTTGGGCTTGCAACCCTAGGGAAAACCCTTACTCTAGATGCATTGCCACTTTCGTCCTTCACCGGACGCCTCCGTCATGTACAAGCTTTTTTCGCAAATCTTCCGTTTTCTGCCTTTGCGCCCGGCCCTGGCGCCCATTCATGGGGTGGCGCGCAACCTGATGGAACGTGCCGAAGCGCGTGCTGGCCGCAACCCGCAACAGGCGCAGGAACTGCGCGGTGCAGCGCGCGCCTACCTCAGCGTGGTTCGCTGAAGCGCGTGCCGGTTTCATTTGCCAAGCTCGCAAATTCATGCGGGATTGGTAAAGCGTTGCTACTGAAACAGTAGCTTGAGGCGCCCGTGTATAAAGGGCTAGAGGCCGTTTTTACCGGAAATGCACGACGCCAGGAGCGCTGAAGGCGCTTGCGGGCTTCAGGCCGAGAATGCCTTGTCGGAGGCACGCACGATCGCTTGGCGCAACCAGGCATGGGCGCTGCGCTGTTGTGAGCGCCGGTGCCACACCGCGTCCACGTGCACCGGCGACACGTCAAAGGGCAATGGGCGCAGCACCAGCTGGTCAGCAATGCCGGTGACGCGTACAAAGTGGCGCGGCAGCACCGTCAGCAGGTTGGAATTGGCCACTACCCGGCCTGCAGTGAAAAACTGGTTGACTGTCAGCACCACCTTGCGTTCCCGGCCCAGCGAGGCGAGTGACTCGTCAATAAAGCCATAAGGCCGGCCCGAAAAGCTCACCAGCATGTGCCGTGCCGCGCAAAAACGGTTCAGATTGAAAGGGCCGCTGGCCAGCGGGTGGCCGGCGCGCATCACACACACGTATTCGCCGTCATAAAGCCGCAGGTGGCTGAATGGCAGAGGTTCACCGCTTTGCGCCCGGGCCGTCAGGTCGGCCAGCACCGCCGGGAAGTAGCCCACGGCGAGGTCGCAACTTTCTTCATCCAGCAGCCGGCGCGGATCACGCGTTGTCAGCGGCACGACCCGGACAGTGACACCGGGCGCTTCCTGCTCCAGGATGTCGACCAACCCCGGGATCAGCTCGGCGGCCGTGGCGTCGGCCATGGCCAGCACAAAGGTGGTGTTGGCCGTGGCGGGCACAAACTCGCTTGGGATCAGCGATTCCTGCAGCTGCTGCAGGGCTTCGCGCACCGCCGGCCAGATGGCAAGGGCACGCGGGGTCGGCGCCATGCCCTGGCCGCTGCGCTGGACCAGCTCATCACCGAGTGTCTCGCGCAGGCGCCGCAGCGCGTTGCTGACGGCTGGCTGGGTGAGGGAGAGGTTGCGCGCCGCCCGCGTGAGGCTGCGCTCAGCCATGACTTCGTCAAAAACGCGAAGCAGGTTCAGGTCCAGGGTGCGGAAATTGGGCGGGTTCAAGGGATGATTTCCTTGCAAAAGCTTAATTCATCACAGTTGTGAATAATCAGAATCATAAAGATAAAGTTGAGCAGCATGGGTATTAACCCTAATATCTCCTTGTGCCCAAACCAATACCGGTGGTGGCACTCATAGGGGAACCATCATGACCAGCTTTGTCAACGTCAAACATCCAGCCGAACATCCCGGCGTGGCCCGCTTCGAGTCGGCCCTGGGCACGGCACGTCAAATGCGCCGTGGCTTCGACGGCGTCAAAGGCCTGGCAGCCATGCTGCTTGCCGCTCTTGTTGCCGCCATGGTGGTGGTGGCCGACCAGCTGGTCGTTAACTGGGCCGATGGCCATTTGCTGGTAGGCTGGGTCGCCCTGTGGGCCGTGGCTTTTGCAGTGATCGCCCTGTTCGCTGGCACAGCCCGCGTGCTGGCCGCGCGCGCGGTCACGGCATTGGATGCATGGTCCAGAGCTATTGCCCAGGCCCGTGCTGATGTCCGCCTGTGGGAAGCCGCCAAAGCCGATCCGCGCGTGATGGCCGACTTGCAGGTTGCCATGGCGCGTCATGAGGCTGCGAATGAAGCGGTTTGTGCCTCTCCGGCCGTAGTTGCCAAGTCTGAGGAAGACCGCCCGATAGACTTGGGTAGCCGCTTGCTGCGCGCCAACCCAAGCTACTACATTTAAATTTCCGGGCGCGCTGGACGCGCTCACCGCCGTCCAGAACGGCAAAAAAAAGCCACCCGGTCGGGTGGCTTTTTTGCGTCTGGACGGTTTGCCCGCGACGTCAGGGCACTACGCAGATCGTGCGTCGTGCTGCGGTCTCTTTCGGCTACCGGTCAGGCAGCCAGTCGGCGCTCAATGGCGGCTTTTGTCTCCCCCAGCTCTTTCGGCAGGTGATGTTCGAGTTGCTGGAACAGCTCGGTGTGCAGTTCCAGCTCTTTCAGCCAGGCGGCCTTGTCGATGCTGGTCACGGCTTGGAACTGCTCGGCGCTGAAATCCAGCCCAGTCCAATTCATGTCTTCGTAGCGCGGGCTGACGCCTGTAATGTGTTCCACGCCCTGGCCCTTGCCTTCGATGCGGTCAATCATCCATTTCAGCACGCGCATGTTCTCGCCATAGCCGGGCCAGACAAACTTGCCGTCCTCGCCCTTGCGGAACCAATTGGCGGTGAAGATCTTGGGCAGCTTGGCGCCCGAACCTTCCAGTTTCTTGCCCACATTGAGCCAGTGCTGGAAGTAGTCGGACATGTTGTAGCCGGCAAAAGCGATCATCGCGAACGGGTCGCGGCGCACTACGCCGACCTGGCCGGTGATGGCGGCCGTGGTTTCCGAGCCCATGGTTGCGGCCATGTACACGCCTTCCACCCAGTTGCGGCCTTCGGTGATCAGCGGCACGGTATTGGAACGGCGGCCGCCAAAGATGAAGGCGTCAATCGGCACGCCGGCGGGGTCGTCCCAGGCCGGGTCCAGCGCCGGGTTGTTGATGGCGGCGACGGTAAAACGCGAATTCGGGTGGGCTGCCTTGGCGCCGGTTTCCTTGGCGATCTGCGGTGTCCAGTCCTTGCCCTGCCAGTCGATCAGGTGCGGCGGCAAGGCCTTGCCCGGAACGTCCTGCTCCATGCCTTCCCACCAGACGTCGCCATCGTCGGTCAGGCCGACGTTGGTAAAGATCACGTCGCGGTCCAGGCTGCGCAGGCAGTTGGGGTTGGTCAGCATGTTGGTGCCCGGTGCCACGCCGAAGTAGCCGGCTTCCGGGTTGATGGCGTAGAGGCGCCCGTCCTCGCCGGGTTTGATCCAGGCGATGTCGTCGCCGATGGTGGTGACTTTCCAGCCTTCAAAGCCTGCCGGCGGCACCAGCATCGAGAAATTGGTCTTGCCGCAGGCCGACGGGAACGCGGCCGCAACGTGGTACTTCTTGCCCTCGGGTGAGGTCACACCGAGAATCAGCATGTGTTCGGCCAGCCAGCCTTCGTCGCGGCCCATGTTGGAGGCGATGCGCAGTGCAAAGCACTTTTTGCCCAGCAACGCATTGCCGCCGTAGCCCGAACCGTAGGACCAGATCTCGCGTGTTTCGGGATAGTGCACGATGTATTTGGTTTGGTTGCAGGGCCATTTCACGTCCTTCTGGCCTTCGGTCAGCGGTGCGCCCACGGTATGCACGCAGGGCACGAAATCGCCATTGACGCCGAGCACGTCGAATACAGCCCTGCCCATGCGCGTCATGATCTTCATGTTGACCGCCACATAAGGGCTGTCGGACAGCTCGATGCCGATATGCGCAATCGGGGAGCCGAGCGGGCCCATGCTGAAGGGCACCACATACATGGTGCGACCTTTCATGCAACCATCAAAGAGGGGCTGCAGCGTGGCGCGCATGTCGGCGGGCGCCATCCAGTTGTTGGTTGGGCCGGCGTCCTCTTTTTTTGCGGAACAGATGAAGGTACGGTCTTCCACGCGGGCGACGTCGCTTGGGTCGGAGCAGGCCAGGAAGCTGTTCGGGCGCTTGGTTTCGTTGAGTTTTTTGAAGGTACCCGCATCGACCAGCTGCTGGCACAGGCGCTGGTATTCGGCATCGCTGCCATCGCACCAGTAAATGGTGTCGGGTTTGCACAGCGCCGCCATGTCGGCAATCCAGGCAATCAGTTTTGCATTCTTGACGTAGCTGGGCGTGTGAAGGTTAAGCCCTTGCATCGCGGGGTGATTCATCGAAATACTCCAAAGTTAAAAAGCGTCATTTCGAAAAACGTCGGGCGATGGACAGCAGGCTGTGGCATCAGGACGCTTGCCGGAATAAGGCTTGAAATAGCGGGTCACGTCTGGTCGGCGGGCGGGGGCTCACAGCCAGGATGTGCTGCGGGTGCGGGCGCTGAAAAGCGGTTTGTAGGTGCTTTTCCGGGGTTTTCGCGGGACGGCCAGAAGTTCATTCTAAGAACATCGGCGCGGGTTACCTGCGAGTTACAGCTGAAACTCATGCAAAACTTGCATGAGGTTATGCATCATTGGCGGCCGGGTTCAGGCAGTCATAACGAGGAGGCAGGGAATGCCGAATGCGAGACGTTCCTGTCCCCTGTCGCTTCGTACAGCGACAGGGTCTTTTCCGTGATTTCCGCCGGCGATATGTCGTTGACGTCCGCCGAGCTGGAGCAGGCAAACAATGTGAGCGGTCGCGAAGGAGAAAGCCGCCACCCCGGCCGGATGACGGAGCTGAAAAGGCCGACCAGGGGCGTTTGGGTGGTGGCTGCCAGGTGCATCAGCCCGCCATCGACACAAACAATGACGCGGGCAGCGGCCAGCAGCTTATGGCTTTGCGCAAGGGAGCATTTGCCCACGTAGTTGTGCACAAGCGCTGAGTTGCCTAATTCCAGCTCTATTCGACGGGCCTCCGCCAGGCCATTGTCGCTACCGATGAGAATGAACTCGGTTTTGCCCTGGAGCGCAAGCTGTGCCATCACCGCCGGCCACTGCTTGTAAGTGCGGAGTGTATCCACGCCACCGACCGAAAGGGCAATAGCCTGTCCCACCTTTGCGGCATTCTGCGTCAGGCCGGTGGGCGCTGTGCTGGGCCTAAGTTTCTGGCGAGCGTGGCGGGCAAACTCCTCCGGTTTCAAGTCCAGCTCCAGCAAGTCGGCAAGACGCTGGGTGGCATAGGCGGCTCGGTCAAAATTGGGTCCTGTGAAGTCTTCCAGGATCGATACCCAAGGCAATGCCCGGAAGTGGCGGATCTTGGGTTGAAGGGAGCGCCGCTTGTGGCTCAGAATAATTACAAAATCGTAGGGTACCTTGGCCACTGCGGAAATGTCATCGGTGGCGCGGGTAAACCAGGGGTCGTCTTGAAACAGCCGGGCAATGGTTGTATCGGTCAGCAGGTCCATGCTGAATCCATGCGCGTGCAAAAGGGAGCGCGGCGCCAGATCCATCAGGGCGTCGCCGATTTGCCCTTCGCCAAAATAAAGCCACAGCCCGCGTTTCCCGGCATCTTTCAGCGAATCGATTTTTACCTTGGCCTGGCCTGACATCATGAACACCAGGCGCCTTCTCAAGGCACGCCACCCGAGTTTGCGGTGCCCCACTTCAGAAATATATTCCTGCGCAGAGGCGGCGCTGACGGGTTTCTTCAGCTGCGGCGTTGTTGTTGCAAGGGCCACTTGCTTCAATTGACGATCCAGTGCGAAGAAAAACGTCTTGAGCATGAATTCAGGAAATGTTCGCGTCCGCCGGGCGGATGCTGGCGAGGCATGCCAACAATACAAAAGTCCAGCCCTCCGATTCGTTGTTCAGCGACGAATCGGTCATGGCGTTGATCAGGAAAATGACCAACCCAAACCTCACCACACCCTTCAGCCAGGGGTCGTGCCGCCCGGCCTGTCGATGGATCTGGTAGACCAGAAGCAGGAACAGGATCAGGCCGGCCAGGCCGTGTTGGGACAGGAGGGTCAGGTACTCATTGTGGGCATGCTTGTGTGTTTCGGTACGCAGCGGATTGTTAGGCCGCAGAAGGTTCTCGCGGAAGGCTCCCGGACCCTTGCCGAACAGAGGTGCCTCGACGAACATGCCAACACTCGCGCTCCAGTAATTCAGCCGGATGCCACCGCTTGTCTTGACGCCTGGATCTGTCATGTAGACGCGCGCTTCCTGCGTCACAGAATCAATCCTTGCATGTATTTTTCCCGAGAAGTGGTAAGCGCACATGCTGGCTGCAAAGATGGCAACAAGCAAGCCAACACGAAGGCGCAGACTGGAGATGTAGCTGATGGCCATCATCAGGCTGACTGCCAGCAAAGTAATCAGGGCAATTCGCCCACTGATGAAAAACAGGATATTGAGAACACAAATTGCAGCTACGGCAAGGAACAGCCACGCCAGCCGTCGATGGCGGATTGCCGACAGGATGCAAATGACGAACAGCATCGATGCATGGAAACCATGAACAATGTGGTTACGCCAATAGACCAGCGTCTCCGGGGAATAGCCGATGTTCTGGAACCTGGTCAAGTCGAGCGACAAGATTTTTGCCAGACCGGTTCCATCCAGCATCGTGGGCATCATTAGAACCAAGGCGCCGCAGCCATAGGCCACAACCAGACGGTACGCCCATTTACTGTCGCGATAGAGCATCAAAAATATCGGGATCAGCAGGAGCTTGCGGTATTTCTTGACGTCATGGATGGCCAGGTCCATCGGCGCATGCGTATAGAGCAGTCCTACCGCGATGTATGCAAAAAGCAAAATTGCCAGCAACGCGATGTTCTCCCGGCAGACCGTGATGAGCAGCCTGTAGTAGGTCGGCGAAGCAAGCAGGCAGGCAAGCATTCCCACCAGCCCGATGTAAAAAAAGGCGTGCGACCAGGGATCGCCAAACATCATGATCAGGCCAAACCAGCCTGCCGCGGGATAGGCAAAATTGGAAACCCGTTGAAGGATCTGCTTCATCGTTGGAGTTCAGCGGCTCTGGCCGGTTGGGTGGAAGGTACACGCCGGCGTCGAATGCAGGCCCCTGCGCCATGAGCGGGTCTGTTATCCTTCGCGCGGATGAAAGAGTCGAGCAAAACTATAACTATTCGCGGGTTCGCCCCACTTCAACAATTTCTGAAGGGGCGCGTGATTGACATTGGTGCGGGCAATGATTTGATCTGCCCTTCGGCCGAGGGCTTCGATGTTTCGCAGGGCGATGCGAACTATATTACGAAATTCAGGCCAGCCGGTGCTTATGACGCTGTTTGCAGCTCACATTGCCTCGAGCATATGTTCAATGCCGATGATGCGCTTGTCGAATGGTGGGCCCTGGTCAAACCGGGTGGCTACCTTCTATTGACGGTACCTGACGAAGACCTGTACGAGCAGGGATTTTTTCCAAGCCGGTTCAATTCGGATCACAAGGAGACCTTCCGGTTCCGAAAAGCGGACTCATGGAGCCCGGTGTCCCATGACGTTGAAAGCATGGTTTCGCGACTGCCTGGAGCACGCATTATTTCCGCCGAATTGCAGAGCGACAACTATGATTTTTCCCTTCAGTTCAAATTCGGCGACCGTATCGGCAGCAGCCGGCTGCTGACCAGGGTCTACCTGAAGCTGGAGAAAAAGTTGGGTTATGACAGGCCTGTGGTGAAAGCCTTGCGGCGGAGCCTGTTCCGGAAAGGGGTACCCATCGATCAGACGCATGGAAATGTTCTTGCCCAGATTCAGGTGATAGCCCAAAAAATGGGTGACCTGCCTTTGGCCTAGACGGCGTGAATGGGGGTATCACCACCCTCCCGAAGGGCGGCCAGATTGATGGAATTTCTGGCCCACGCTGATCAGGCGCTCGAAGCGGCGCCGCTCTCTCCAGGCTCAAGCCATGTAAATGGCAATAAAGGCCAGCAAAAACATCAGCACACCGCCTGCCGCAGGCAGCACCAGCGGCATCAGCGGCACAATGGCTTCTACGGCGTCCTGTTCCTGGGCGTGGGTAGGGCTGTTGTGAGTGGCGTTGGTAGAGTGGTCGGCGGGGCTTGACATGATGGTTCCTGAAAACTGATGGGGACTTGGACGATTTTACCTTCTTGGCCCCGGGGGCGGCAAACCATGTGCGGGCCGCTGCCAATCTGCATTCAGGGCCTTCGCCGGTTTGTCCTCGATGGGTTGGCCGGTATTTTCTTTTAGTCATGGCGTCAGCATGCATGGGTTTTTAATTAAATGGCGTGGGCTATGTGCAGCGGTGCTGGTGCTCGGCGTGTTGCCAGGTTGCGCCAGCACGGGCTCGGCCAGCCCTGCTGCTCGGCCGGTGCTGTATCCGAACGCCACCCTGAACCGCGTCGGTGAAGCGCAGGGCCGCGCCGAAGCCGACGCATGCATGGCCAGGGCGGCTTCGGCAGGCTTGACGCCGGCCGAGAACACCAACGCCGTTGCACGCGGCGCCGGTGTAGGTGCTGCCACCGGTGGGGTGGCAGCCGCCGTGGGTGCACTGATCACCGGCCGGGGCGGCGAAGGCGTGGTTCGCGCTGGCGTGGGAGGTGCGGCCGTCGGAGGTTCGGCCGGGGCTGTACAGGGGGCGTTTCGCAATGACCGGCCCAGCAGCACTTACCGCACGTTTGTGCAGCGCTGCCTGGGTGAGAAGGGCTTTGATGTGATTGGCTGGAACTGAGGTCGTAGCAGGCTGGATAAACCGACCTCTGAAATCAAAGCAAGGCGTAGGTGGTGGTAGCCCGGCAGACGCTTTTGCCGTCGCCAGCGCCGCGAATATCAATCTCTCCAAAAGCCAGGGACTTGCCGGCACGGATCACACGCGCTTCGATCAGTGCATCCTGCATGGACAGGGGTTTGAGAAAACTGCTGTTCATCTGCACCGTGGTGCAGGGTTTGAATTCGCCAAAGTGGTTGATCAATGCCAGCACCATGGCGGTGTCTGCGGCTGCCATCATGGCCTGGCCACACAACATGTCGCCTACCCGCGAAAGTTGCGCATTCTGCGGCAGGCGCAAAGTCACACTTTCCAGGTCGAAGGCTTCGACCTGCAGGCCAAGTGTCTGCACCCAGGGTGCGAAATACTCCGGCAGGGCGGCCTGCAGGGTGCCGATGTTCATTTCGGTTTTCGTCATTGCTGTTCCATGGCCTCGAAGCCGGCCGCCTTCAGGACAGCCAGCACCTGCGCAATATGCTCCCGCCCGCGCGTCTGGATGACGAGTTCAATATCCACGTTTTGCGCAGCCAGCATGGTAAAGGCCCGCTGGTGATGCACCTCGTCGATGTTGGCGCCGGCTTCGGCCACCGTGGCGGTAATCTTGGCCAACGAACCCGGCACGTCCCGCGCGCTGACGCGGATGCGAGCCAGGCGCCCGGCGCGCACCATGCCGCGCTCGATGATGGCCGCCAGCAGCAGGGGGTCGATGTTGCCACCGCATAACACCAGGCCGACTTTTTTGCCTTTGAACCGCTCCGGGTATTTCAGCAGCGCGGCCAGGCCGGCGGCGCCCGCGCCCTCGACCAGGGTTTTCTCGATTTCGAGCAGCATGACCATGGCCTGCTCGATGTCCCCTTCCTCGACCAGCACCAGGTCATCCACCAGGCGCGCAATGATGGCCTGCGGAATCACGCCGGGTGTGCCGACGGCAATGCCCTCGGCGATAGTACTGCTGCCCTGCGGATGGTGTGTGCCCTTGATGGCGTTGACCATGGCCGGAAAGCGCGAGGTCTGCACGCCAATGATCTCGATGCCCGGTTTGATGGCCTTGGCCGCGGTGGCCATCCCTGCGATCAGGCCGCCTCCGCCTATGGCCACGATCAGCGTGTCCAGGTCCGGCACGGCATGCAGCATCTCCAGGCCGACGGTGCCCTGGCCGGCCACAATGGCTTCGTCGTCATAGGGATGGATGAACACCAGGCCTTCGCGTTCGGCCAGGTCCAGCGCGTGGGTGCGTGACTCATCCAACGTGTCACCGAGCAGCACCACCTCTGCACCAAAGCCGCGTGTGCGCTCGATCTTGACGCCGGGGGTAAAACGCGGCATCACGATGACGGCGCGCAAGCCCAGGCGCTGCGCGTGATAGGCCACACCCTGTGCGTGATTGCCCGCACTCATGGCGACCACGCCGCGCCGGCCTTCCTCGGCCGAGAGCTGCGCCAGCTTGTTGCAGGCGCCGCGCTCCTTGAACGAGGCGGTGTATTGCAGGTTCTCGAATTTCAGGAAAACGTCCGCCCCGGTAATTTGCGACAGGGTTTTGGATGCCACGCAGGGCGTGTCGAGCAGCTGGCCTTGCAGGCGAAGCGCTGCAGCCTCAATATCGGTCAAAGCAAGCATTGGAAAGGCCTCCGGAGAAGAGCCGATTGTGGCGCGGTTTTGTGGCGCAATTCACACGGGGGTACTCAACCAGGGCCTTTTCACGCTATTTATGCAAGATGCGTTGCGAGTCAAAAAGGCCATGCGTGAGGCGCAAAATGCAGCCGGGCTGGAGCCCGGCAAGGCTTTGCAACGCTGCGCATGGCCTTTCTGGCCGCAACCCGGAGGGAACGTGGTGAAAACAGCACCACTCTGCGTTGCACTCCTACGCCAGACGCCCGGTCTGGCGGTCGTCGCGCGTCTTGATTGGCGCTGTTTTCACCACGTTCGCACTTGCATAAATAGCGTGAAAAGGCCCTGGCGTCTTCCATCGGGCATAAAGCTGCGTTATGGTTAGGCGTACGTCATCAGGGTGCATATGTGTAACTGCTGTGGCCTTCTTCCGGGCCGGAGGTGTCTCAATGAGCAAGCGTTCGGGTAGTGCTGACAGGCATGGTCCGCTGCTGCTTTCTCCCGGCTTGAAAGAGGCGCCTGTGCTGGACCTGATGTGCTCGCATTTTGTGCTGACGCTGGCGGCCCGGCAGGGTGCCAAGTTCAATGTGCGGCGCGATCTGAACAGCCTGCTGTCGCTTTCGGGCCGCCATCTGGTGTGGCCTTTGCCTGCCCTGCAGCGCCTGCGGGAATTCCTGGGCCGCCGCTGCCGGGACAATGAATTCTGGCAAGGCCACGAAGCCCTGAGCGACACCGGCTTCATGGGCCGCCACGGCGCATGGCGCGGCCCCTATGAAGAAGGTACCCTGTTCTTCTACCTCGACGAATACGCCAAGGACCAGCCCAAGGACCTGCTCTCCGTGCTGTCAGCCACCGGTGAGTGGCTGACCAACGCGCTGAAAAAGCAGTCGACCCTGGTGGAGAAAAACATCGATGCGCTGGCCAATCTGCTGCAGCTCAACCAGGCCGAACGCGCCTTGCTGCTGTACGGCACGCTGGCGCGTTACCAGCGCGACCTGCGTTCCATGCTGGTGGAGTTCAAGGTCAGCAACGCGCCCGAAGCCTATGCCGCAATCGCCGAGGTCGCCGGTGTCAAGGCCAATGAAGTCGCTGAAGCCTTGCGTGCGGGGTCCCGGCTGGAGCGCATCGGCATGGTCGAAAACCTGATTTCCGAGCACAACATCACCGACCTGGCTGATCTCATGAAGGTCAGTGAAAAACTGCCACCGGTGCTGATGCGCGAATACCGTGACCAGAATGAGTTGATGGCTGTGTTTACCCGGCCGGTGGATCGCAGCAGCCTGGGGCTGGCCGACTTCGCTTTTGCGCGTGAGGACGTTCAGGTGCTGGTGTCGTTGCTGCTCAATGCCGTTGCCGCCAGGGAGCAGGGCGTCAATGTGCTGCTTTACGGCCCGCCGGGCACGGGCAAGACCGAACTGGCCAAGGTGGTGGCGCAGGCGGCCGGGCTCGACCTGTTCGAAGTCGAATATGCCGACCGTGACGGCAACTCTCTCAGTGGCCGCGACCGCTACCGTTCGCTGCAGATCGCGCAGGTCTTCCTCAAGGGCAGCGCTCATGCCGCGCTGCTGTTTGACGAGGTGGAGGATGTTTTTCCGGCCCTCTCCAGCGAAGCCGCGCAGTTGCTAGCGCGCTCCGACCAGATGGCAGCCCCCGGCAACGGCTCTGTCAACGGCAAGGCCTGGGTCAACCAGATCCTGGAATCGAACACGGTGCCTACCTTGTGGGTGACCAACCGCATCGAGCAGATCGACCCTGCTTTCCGGCGCCGCTTTGCCTATCACCTGGAGCTCAAGTCGCCGCCGCCTGGCGCCCGTGAGACGCTGGTACGAAAGACGCTGGAAGGCGTGCCGGTCAGCGATGCCTTCATGGCCAGGCTCACGGCACGCAAAGGCCTGACGCCGGCGCAGATCCGTACGGCGGTGCGTTTCGCCAAGCTGGCAAGCACTCCGGGCGCCAACACCGATGCCGCGGGCATGGAGGCCGTGCTGTCAGGCGGTCATGCGGCGCTGATGGAGTCGTTGATTGAGCGGCAGCTCAAGAATGCGGACCAGGCCCTGGGTAACAAGGCCGACGCGCCCGGCGGGCGGCGTAACGTCACGACCTACGATCTGTCCATGCTCAATGTGGAGTCCCGGTTCGAGGTGTCGCGCATCGTGGAGGCGCTCAAGACCCGGGGCCACGGCACCCTGTGCTTTTACGGCGCGCCGGGCACCGGCAAGACGGCATTGGCAGAACACATGGCCAAGGCGCTGGACCGCCCGCTGATCATCAAGCAGGCCAGCGACCTGATGAGCAAATACGTGGGCGAGACAGAGCAGAACATGGCCGCCATGTTTGCCGAGGCTGAAACCGAGAAAGCCGTGCTGCTGCTCGACGAAGCCGACAGTTTCCTGCAGGACAGGCGAGGCGCACAGCGGACTTATGAGGTGACCGAGGTCAATGAAATGCTGCAGGGCATGGAGCGCTTCAGCGGCATTTTTGTCTGCACCACCAACCTGCTGGAAAGTCTGGACCAGGCGGCCCTGCGGCGTTTTACCTTCAAGATCAAGTTCATGCCCCTGACGCCGGTACAGCGCGAACAGATGTTTGTCACTGAAGCGCTGGCGGGCGACCGGGAAGCGCTGACTGCCGCTTTGCGCGAGCGCCTGGGCCGGCTGAGCCAGCTTTGTCCGGGCGATTTTGCCGCCGTCAAGCGCCAGACCGACATTCTCTCGGCCGAATTCACAGCGGATGAATTTTTAAGCCAGCTTGAAGCCGAGCACCGCATCAAACCGGATGTGCGCGACATCCGGGGCATGGGGTTCATCCAGTAAAAAGCGTCGAATTGCTCCTGAATTTATAGCTGATTGCGCACGACTGACGAGGGGTTGTGGCAAATTTCAATAAAAATCACAGCTGAACCATGCGGATCGCCTTGCGCGAGCCGTCGTTCATCTCCTTCACCACCTTCATCAGCCTGTCCAGGCAGGACTGCGGCTGGGTCGTGGCGAGCTTGGCGGGCTCGCCCATGTAACCGATGGCGATATGAAAAAGCAGCGGGTCGGCTTCGGGCAACTCCCTGGAGGGCCGCAAGCCGCTGGCCAGGATCTTGGTGGCCACCTGGTTGACGCCGTCGCTGGTCATCGGCCCTTCCATCAGCAAGGCGAAATGGCTGTCGCCGACCCGGGCCACCGTGTCCGTGGCCTGGGCGGCGGTGCGGATGCGCGCTGCGGCCAGCACCATGGCACGGTCACCGGTCTCCCGGCCATGCAGCTGCTGCAGCTCGGCCAGATTGCTCAGGTTGACGACCAGCAGGGCGCAGGGCTGCTGGTAACGCTCGGCCGTGCGCAAGGCCTGGCGCAGTTTGGCCAGCATCAGCCTGGTTGATCCCAGCCCTGTCAGCGGGTCGGTGGTGCCCAGGGTTGTTGCCCGTGTCGCGGACTCGCGGCGCTGCGTCACGCGGTGCAACAAGCCGAAAAACAAAATGGGCGCTTCTACGGCCGAGCCCAGCATCAGCGCGTTCTGGGTGAGAAAACTGGACGCGAGCACGCCGAAATTTCTCAGCAAGGGAAAGAGGGTGGCCAAAATGATGGGCAAAAACCCCAGGGCCATCCAGCGTGCATGGCGGTCGCCTTCGAACAGCGATACCCCGACCACCATCAGCAAAACCGCCATGCTGGCACTGATCAGGATATTGATGAGGGCAAAGCTTTCAATCGTCGGAAAAGCCGCATCGACGAGCGCGATCACCGGCAGCAGCCCCATCAATGCCACGATGAACCAGTCCAGCGCCCGCGAAAAGCGCTTGGGGGTGGTGACGGTCCGGACAAACCAGAGGGCGGCGGCGGCAGCCGTCAATGGCAGCAGCACAATGGAAATATTGTTCAGCTTCGGCAGCTCCGGCCACAAGTACAGGCCCGCCACGCCGGCGAAGGCAGCCTGCGACCCCGCAAACGTGGCCATGTACAGGGCATACGTGGCAAACCCCCAATCCCGATAGGCCATGGCGTTGATCAGGGCCAAGACCGTCACCAGCGCCGCCAGTCCAAAATAGGCACCCAGCAGCAGGTGGTCCAGCTGGCGCGCCGTGGTGACCTGGGTGTCGCTCACCGCGCGCGGCAGCGCCGAGAAGGGAATCCGGGCATGCTCGACGCGAAGGTAGTAGCGAATCGTTTGCCCGATCTCATGGCTGAGCGACAGTACCGGATAGCGGCCGGGCTGCGGCCATGCGCTGATGGGCAGGGCGTCGCCGGCTTGCTGCACCACCCACCGGCCCAGGCTGTCCCGGTAATACAACGTGATCTTGTCGACGCCGGACATGGGCAGCTCCAGCTTCCAAAGGATTTGCGGGTTCTGGACCACGGCATCAAAACGCAGCCAGAGAGCGGCGTTGTCGATCAGGTGCGATTGGCCGGGTTTGACCGCCGCAAAAGGCAGGCTGCCGACACCGGCCTCGACTTTTTCCACCGGAGTCTGGTCCTTGGCATCGATCCAGAACTCCAGCGAGGAAGCCATGGCGACCGGCCCATGATCATCGCCCAAGGTCAACAGCTCGGCCTTCGCCCACGCGGGGCTGGCAGACAGCGCTGCTTGCAGGCAGAGCAGGGCCAGCACCGCTCGTACAAAAGCCGTTAGCCCTCCCCCGACAGCAAACTTTTTGATGACTTCCACGCGGCTATTGTGCCGCAGCGACTTTGAACGCCCAGCCCTTGCGCTGCGCGGGCTGGACCAGCGGTGTGCGGTGGCGTTTGAGCGGCTGCCATCTACCAGTTTCAGTGGTATGGATTTTGCGTTTATCCCAACAGGGTCTGAATCGGGTGCCCTTTTGGTGCCTTCCGATCCTGGCCGTGATTTCCATGCACCTGCCGCGGACTTCTCCCGGGAACTCCGAATAGCCACTAGCTGGAGCCCGCACCGGGCGAGTGCTTGTCACCTGTCAGTACCGGTACCGTGTGAATGAAAGCTCAACAACCATGGCTTTTTTCGAGGACATGCGTGCGGCGCAGGAAGGCGTTTTGTCTCTGGGCTTCTGGGCACTTCAGGTGTACCGGCTGGGGCATCTGCGTTACCGCTTCCAGTCCAGGCTGGTGCGCTACCCGCTGGCTGCATTGCACCTGGTACTCGCCAAGCTGGCTGAAATGTTCTGCGGCGTCACGATCGGCGTCTCGGCCCGGATCGGGAGGCGCCTCGTGATAGAACATTCCGGTGCGATTGTGGTGCATGGCAAGGCCGTGATCGGTGACGACTGCGTCATCCGGCAGGGCGTGACCATCGGTAACCGGCGCATGGACAGGCCGCTGGAGGCGCCGCACATTGGCAACCGCGTGAACATCGGCGCCGGCGCCAAGATCCTGGGCGCTGTGCACATTGGCGACGATGCCGACATTGGCGCCAATGCCGTGGTCCTCAGTGATGTGCCTGCGGGCGCCCTCGCCGTGGGCGTGCCGGCCCGCATCATTTTGCGCGGGGGAAATGATGCCGCCCCCTGACACCCCAGCCGCTGCATGCCGGGTGAGCATTGTCATCAAGGCCCTGAACGAGGAAAAGCGCATTGCGGCTGCGGTAGAAAGTGCGCTGACGGCCGTCCGGCGGGTCGGCGGCGAGGTGGTGTTGGCGGACTCCTGTTCCAGCGACCGCACGGTGGCCCTGGCCTCTGCCTATCCCATCCGTATCGTGCAGCTGGCGCGTGCCGATGAACGCTGCTGCGGTGCCGGCCCCCAGCTGGGCTACCAGCATTCGGCGGGCGAGTTTGTGTACATCCTCGATGGCGATATGGAAATGCTGCCCGGCTTTTTACCGGAAGCGCTGGCCTTCATACAGGCGCATCCTGACGTGGCCGGAGTGGGTGGGCAGGTGGTTGAAATGAATACCAGCAGCCTGGAATATGTCGCCCGTGTGGAGCGCGGTTTAGGCCACATGCAGGCCGGCCAGGTGGACCGGCTGGACATGGGCGGCCTCTACCGCCGGGCGGCCGTGGAGCAGGCGGGCTATTTTTCAGACCGCAACCTGCACAGTTATGAAGAGTTTGACCTGGCGATGCGCCTGCATGCCCGGGGCTGGAAGCTGTGGCGCCTGGGCATCGATTCCGTGCGGCACCATGGCCACGATGCGCCTCCTTACCAGCTGTTGGTGCGTCGCTGGCGCAGCCGCTACATCTGCGGCCTGGGCGAAGTGTTGCGTGCGGCTTGGGGAGAGTCGCACCTTGGCCTGGTGCTGGCCAGGGTGCGCGAGTTGCGCCTGTATGTGGCGGTACTGGGGTGGTGGGCTGTGTTGCTCGCCGTTTTAGTGGTGCCCACGCCGTGGATGTTGCGAATTGCGGTCTTTGCGGGAATTGCAGCGGCACCGGTGCTGCTGATGGCTTGGCGAAAGCGCAGCGCTACAAAGGCCGTGTTTTCTGTGGTGTCGTGGTGCTTCAACGCCGCCGGCCTGGTGCGCGGGCTGTTGACGCCGCAACGCCCCGCGCGCGCCGCCATAGACAGCATCGAGATCCGGGATGCACCTTGATGCAGACGCCCCGCTCCCGATGCAGGCGGGTTTCAGGCTGTTTCAGCACATACCCGCAGTACCTCGGCGCCATAGGCTTCGAGCTTTTTAATGCCGATGCCGCTGATGCCTTCGAGGTCGCTCATGCCCTGCGGGTTGCGCTCGGCAATGGCGCGCAAGGTCGCGTCGTGAAAAATCACGAAGGCAGGCAGGTTGTGTTCGCGGGCCACCTCGGCGCGCCAGGCTTTCAGGCGGCTCAGACGCTCCAGCGCTCCTGCATTGAGTGAAGCTTCTGCCAGGCCTTTGGCCGAGGTCTTGGTGCCTTTCTTGCTGCTTTTGCGCCGCTCGCCCGCGCCGCCGGCGGGCTGCTCGCGCAGCATCACGCTGACTTCACCTTTAAGCACCTGGCGCGCATCGGGCAACAGCTGCAAGGTGTTGAAGGCGTCGGGGTCGACGCGCACCATGCCCTTGGCAATCAGCTGGCGCAGCACCCCGCGCCACTGCACCTCGGCCAGGTCGGCGCCTATGCCGAAAGTGCTGAGTTTGTCGTGGCTGTGCTGCAGTACCTTTTCGGTCGCCTTGCCGCGAAGAATGTCCATCAGGTGGCCGGCGCCGAAACTGATGCCGCTGGCCTGCTGCACGCGGTAGATGCAGCTGAGCATCTTGCGTGCGGCTTCGGTCGCGTCCCAGACCACGGGCGGGCTCAGACAGTTGTCGCAGTTGCCGCAAGGCTGGCTGTCTTCGCCGAAGTAATGCAACAGGCTGACCCGGCGGCAGCGCGTGTCTTCCGCCAGCGTCAGCAGGGCGTCGAGCTTGCCGCGCATGACCTGCTTGAACTCCTCGCTGGACGCATCGCTCGTGTCTATCATGCGGCGCTGGTTCACCACATCTTGCAGGCCGTAAGTCATCCAGGCGTTGGCCGGCAGACCGTCGCGGCCGGCGCGGCCGGTTTCCTGGTAATAACCTTCAATGTTTTTCGGCATGTCCAGGTGCGCGACAAAACGCACATCCGGCTTGTCGATGCCCATGCCGAAAGCAATCGTCGCGACCATCACCATGCCTTCCTCGCGGAGGAAGCGGTCCTGCCGCTGCTGGCGCAGCGCGCTGTCCAGGCCGGCATGGTAGGCCATGGCTTTCAGGCCGGCGTCTTCCAGCATGCCGGCGACTTCCTCGACCCGCTTGCGCGACTGGCAATACACAATGCCGGCCTCGCCCGTGTGCTCGCTTTCAATGAAGCGCAGCAGCTGGCGCGTGGCGTCGGTTTTTTCGACGATGGTGTAGCGGATGTTAGGCCGGTCGAAACTGCTGACAAATTCGCGCGCGTCCTCGAGCTTGAGCCGCTCTATCATGTCCTGGCGCGTCAACGCATCCGCGGTGGCCGTCAGCGCGATGCGCGGCACGTCGGGAAAGGTTTCGTGCAGCAGGCTCAGCGAGCGGTACTCGGGCCGGAAATCGTGGCCCCACTGGCTCACGCAATGCGCTTCGTCGATGGCAAACAGGCTCAGCAGCCCGCGCTCGTGCAAGGAACCGAGCAGCCCTTTCATGCGTGGCGTGTTGATGCGCTCGGGCGCAGCGTAGAGCAGGGTCAGCTCATTGCGCAGCAGCTGTTTTTCGAGCTGGCTGCTTTCTTCCTGTGTCTGCGTTGAGTTGAGGAAGGCGGCCGCCACACCCGCTTCATGCAGCGCGCCGACCTGGTCATGCATTAGCGCGATCAGCGGCGAAATCACCACCGTCACGCCGTGACCGGCGTTTTGCCGCGCAATCGCCGGAATCTGGTAACACAGCGACTTGCCGCCGCCAGTCGGCATCAGCACCAGCGCGTCACCGCCCTGCACGACGTGGTCGACGATGGCCTGCTGCGGGCCGCGGAAGTCCGAATAGCCGAAAACCTGGCCCAGGATGTCCAGTGGGGAAGGGTGAGGCGTTGTATGCGGCAAGGTAGGAGCGTTAAAGACGGCCAAAGGAGTGCTATGAAAAGAGTAGCTGCTTGTGCCCGTGAAATAAGGGCTGAGGCACGATTTCACTCGAAAATCGGCTACATCTGCTCCCAGGGCAAACCGTCAAAGCGCCAGCCGCTCAGGGTGGAACGCTGGAACTGCTCGTCCAGCTCCCCTTCAAAGCCATGCACGACATTGATCACTTCACGAAACCCCGCCGCTTCCAGCGCCTGCCCTGCGGCCAGCGTGCGCTGACCCGAGCGGCAGATCAGCAAGACCGGCTGCGCTTTGCTGCTGGCTTCGCTTTCCACCGCTTTCGCAAACTTCTGCGCGTCAGGTGTCAGGTCGGGGTACTCGTACCAAGGCACATTCACCACGCCGGGCGGACGGCCCACGTACAGCGACTCGATTTCCATGCGCACATCGACGAACAGGGCGTCGGGGTGCTGCTGCAGGTAATCCCAGGCATCTTTGGGTTGGAGGTGTTTCATGGTGAGGACTCGGACGGAAACGCTATTGTCAGGGGTAAATGAGGCCCCCACGCTTTTCACTTCGTGTAATGCGCTGCCCCCCGAGGGGGCGCTGCGCCTGCGGGCCGGCAAGCCGGACCCGCGGCCCCTGCTTGAAGGGGAAAATCCCCACCGGTTGGAAAATAGACTCAGTGTTTGTCCGTCTATGGCCCGCGCCTTAAAATCGAGGCATGAAGCAAGCCATCTACACCCGCGGAGCTGCGCTCCCTGCCATCCTGGAAAAACGCATCGCCATCCTCGACGGCGCGATGGGCACCATGATCCAGCGCTTCAAGCTCAATGAAGCGCAGTACCGCGGCGAGCGCTTCAAGGACTTCCACAAGGACGTCAAGGGCAACAACGAGCTGCTGAGCCTGACGCGCCCCGACGTCATCCAGGACATCCACGAGGGTTACCTGGCCGCCGGCGCCGACATGATCGAGACCAACACCTTCGGCGCCACTACCGTGGCCCAGGCCGACTACGACATGGCCGACCTGGCCATCGAGATGAACTACGAGTCCGCCCGTATTGCGCGCGCAGCCTGCGACAAGTTCTCCACGCCCGACAAGCCGCGGTTTGTCGTTGGCGCCCTCGGCCCGACCCCCAAGACCGCCAGCATCAGCCCGGACGTGAACGACCCCGGCGCGCGCAACACCAGTTTTGAAGAGTTGCGCAAGGCCTATTACGAACAGACCGAAGCGCTGGTCAAGGGCGGCGCTGATGTGCTGCTGGTCGAAACCATTTTCGACACGCTCAACGCCAAGGCTGCGCTGTTTGCAATCGACGAGTACTTCGACAACAGCGGTGAACGCCTGCCGCTCATCATCAGCGGCACGGTCACCGACGCCTCGGGCCGCATCCTGAGCGGGCAAACCGTCACCGCCTTCTGGCACAGCGTGCGCCATGCGCAGCCGCTGGCCATCGGCCTTAATTGCGCGCTCGGCGCAGCGCTGATGCGCCCCTACATCCAGGAACTGGCACGTGCGGCCGGCGACACCTACATCAGCTGCTACCCGAACGCTGGCCTGCCCAACCCGATGAGCGACACCGGTTTCGATGAAACGCCCGACGTGACTTCGCGTCTGCTGCGCGAGTTTGCCGACGAGGGGCTGGTCAATATCGTGGGTGGTTGTTGCGGGACGACGCCTGAGCATATTGGGGCGATTCACGAAGCCGTTAAACCGTTGGCACCGCGTGGTATCCAGCGTGGGTTCTTCTACAAGGAAGCTGCCTAAAAGGCTGTCATCCCGGACTTGATCTGGGATCCATGTGTGCTGATTACGTGCGTTGTTCTGGCTGTTGTGGTTTGCCAGCAAGCCGGGGGTTGCCCGGCGGCAAGTAACTTTCTTTTGCGTCGCCAAAAGAAAGTCACCAAAGAAAAGGCGACCCCGCTGCCTGCGTCCCTCCGCTTCGCTGCGGGCAGCCTGCGGTGCTCGGTCTAGCCGGGGTCGAGCTCGAACTCGCTACGCTCAGACAATCGCTCGCCCTGATCCGT